>NZ_JACZFQ010000044.1 GCF_014904755.1 Neoluteolibacter marinus | reverse complement strand
GCACCGCGCTCGGCCGGGCTTCCCGCGACCTGGAACTCGAGAAGGAACTTCTCGAGGCGGCGCGCCAGATCGGCATCGGCGCGCAGTTCGGTGGCAAGTATTTCGCCCTCGACGTCCGGGTGATCCGGCTACCCCGCCACGGGGCGTCCTGCCCGGTGGGCATCGGCGTCTCTTGTTCCGCCGACCGTCAGGCCAAGGCGAAGATCACCCGGGACGGCATCTTCCTCGAGAAGCTTGAGAAGAACCCCGGACGCTTCATCCCGGAAAAGTACCGCGACTGGAAGTTCAAGGGCGTCGAGATCGACCTCGACCAGGGGATGGAGAAAACCCTCGCCACCCTCGACAAGTACCCCGTGACCACCGCGCTGTCGCTCAGCGGAACCATCATCGTCGCCCGCGACATTGCCCACGCGAAGCTCATGGAGCGGCTCGATGAAACCGGCGAACTGCCGGACTACCTCAAGCAGTATCCGGTCTACTACGCCGGTCCTGCCAAAACCCCCGCCGGCTATCCGTCCGGCTCCTTCGGTCCGACCACCGCCGGCCGCATGGATTCCTACGTCGATCTCTTCCAAGGCCACGGCGGTTCGCTCGTCATGCTGGCGAAGGGCAACCGCTCGAAACAGGTCACCGACGCCTGCAAGGCCCACGGCGGCTTTTACCTCGGCTCCGCCGGAGGCCCCGCCGCCCTGCTGGCCAAGGAACACATCCGCAGCCAGGAGGTCGTCGAGTTCCCGGAGCTCGGCATGGAGGCGGTGTGGAAGATCCGCGTCGAGAACTTCCCCGCCTTCATCCTCGTCGACAACAAGGGCAACGACTTCTTCCAGAAGATCAACGAATGCCCGGTCTGCGCCTGACCTGCGCGGCCCTCACTCGTCCTCGCTGGCGCCGCCGCGGATCTTGAATTCGGCTTCCGAAAGCTGCGTGGAGCCGTTCTTGTCCAGCTTGTCGAACTTCTTGGTCACCTTCGCCCCAGGAGTTCCGCGGTTGAGGGTGAGCGCGAACTCCTCCTCGCTGAGCAGACCGTCGCCCTCTTCATCCGGATCCAAGCGGTCAAACTCCGCCGTGTCGGCCAGGTAGAAGGTCTGCGCTTTCGAAGGACGCTTCACCTTCCGGCCGGCGAAGTGGTTGATGTATTCATCCACGGTCAGGTCGAGGCTGCCGTCGTCGTCCGACTCGATGAAGCGATTGCGCATGATCGTCCAGGCGAGCTTGTTCGGGAATGCGATGAGATACTCCTCCATGGTGACGATCTCGTCGTAATCCCCGTCGGCACGACGGAACTCACGGCTCCAGACCGCCTCGCGCTGGCTGCCATCGCCCTGAGTCGTGACCGAGATTTCAGCGGACTCGTCCGATTCCTCCCCGCCGCTACCTGCGGACACCGAATACTTGTAGGTGGTCGATGCCTCGACATCGGAATCGGTGAAAGTGGTGCCGGATGGATTCCCGATCTCGGTTCCATCCCGGTAGACGAAGTATTCGTCGGCACCGCTGACGGCATTCCAATTGAGCACCACGCCCCCGGAAGTCGCGGAGCCGCGCAGGCCGGTAGGGGTGCCCGGGGCTTGCGGGGTGGTCACGGTCGCGGCCACGGAGGGCTCCGAGTTCCCGTCGACGATGCTCGCGGCGATCACGGTGTAGGAATACGCCGTGCCAGGCGTGAGCCCGGTGTCATTGAAAGAGGTATTGGTGGTTGCTCCCCCTTGCTGGGTGTTGTCGCGCAGGACGATGTAACCTTCGGCGCCGGTAACCGCGTTCCAGGTCACGGTGACCGTGGTGCTGCTGCTTGCCACCGCTTGAACGTTGGCAGGGCTGGTAAGAGCGGCGGAGGCAGGAAGGGCAGTGATTGCCAGCAGGGACAGGAAGAATAAGCGCATAACTTTCGAAAAGTCGGGGATAGGGGAGGCTATGGACTCCGAACAAGAACCTGCAAGTCCTGAGTCCCGCCTCCATGAAAACCGCCGGCACGCCAATTTGTGTCAAACTTTCTGCCCTTTCCTGAATCCTCTGGAATCGGGTGATTCGCGACAAAAAAAGCGGGCGGATCCCCCGTGGAACCCGCCCGCCCGAGAATACCCGCTCAGGGTTGGGTCGCTTGCAGGCGCCCGAACAATTTCCCGTCGATGCTCTCGCTGCGCGCGATCGTCACCGTAATCGTGTCCGGTAGACCGCCGTTTTCCGCCACGGCCACCGGACCGGCGCTTGTTTCACCGACGGGCACGTCGGTCCAACCGGCAAGGTCCGAACCGTATTGGAACACCACGGTGGTGTCCGCCTCCGACTCATCGCTGCGGCTGAAAGTGAAAACGTAATCGGTGGCCGTCAGTGACGATACCGGGAGAATGCCGGGATCCGCGGCAAGTGGATCCCCGCCGAGGATGTATTCCAGCATATTCTCGATCCCGTCGGGTTCGGCATCGAACTCCGGCGCGTCATTCGCCAGGGTCAGGCCCTTGTCCGCGGCCCAGGTCGCATAGCCGCCAACCACGGGATCGGAGAGAACATTCACCACGCCGGCCGAGCCCTCGAATCGCTCGGGCACGATGTGATCGGCCCCGGATCCAGTGCCACCGTAGGTTCCGGAGTCCTGTTGAACGCCATCAAAGTAAAGACGGTCGACCGTTTCCGTGCCGGTCGGCTGGACCTTGCCGCCGCTGACGTCGAGGGCGTTCGCATCGGAAATCGAGTCGCCCGAAACCGCCAGCAGGCCACCGCTCACCGTGGTTTTGCCGCTGTAAGTGTTGAATCCGGTGAGGGTCAGGGTGCCGGCACCGATCTTGGTGAGGGCGACATTGTCCTGGATAACGCCGGCGAACGAACTCGAAACATCGCCGGCACCGACCGCCAGGGTCGAGTCGAACGCGGAAGCATTGGCGATCACCGCGTTGCCGCTGAGCAGCGCCAACCCGGAAACCGTCTCCTGGTAGCCGTTCAGGTCGAGGGTCGCCGTGACCGCCAGGGTGTCGACATTCACCCCGCCGTCGAACACGACCAGCCCGGTGTCCGGGATGACATTGTCGGCTCCGAGCTGGAGCCTCGCCGTGGTCGAATTCGGCCAACCGGTGACAAGGTCTCCGATCACCGTGTTGCCGGAATAATCGTTCGCGGGATTGTCCAGGCGGACCGAGCCGCTGTCGTTGGCGGCCTTCAGGTCACCGCTGCCGGTGATCTTGCCCGCGACGGTGAGGCTCTTGCCCCACCCGGCCCTCAGGGCACCCCAGGATCCATCGGCCAATACCACCGTGCGGTTGGGTGCCAGCTCGAGGAAGGAGTCCTGGTTCTGGAGTGCGCCCCCGTCGAAGGTCAGGTTGCTCGGCACCGCCGCGGATCCCAGCTTCTCGTCGAGAGTCACCTGGACGAATCCCCCGGCGATCGTCGTCCCGCCCTCGTAGGAATTGTCGCCGTTGAGGTTCAGGAATCCGGCACCCGTTTTGGTCAAGGTTCCCGGCCCGGCGATGGAAGATGCCACGCCGACGTTGAAACCATTCGAATCGATCGTGACGCCGCCGGCCTGGAGGTCCACTGCCAGGGTGGCTCCGCTGATGAAGTTGCCCTGGTTCTCCTTTGCGACAATCTTGCTCCCGTTGAGATTGAGCATCTGCACGGGAGCAGTCGAACCACCGGAGAAGATCTGCCTCACGTTCACGGTGCCGCCGTTGAGGTTGACGGTGCCCGCCGCGGTGCCGCCGTCACCCAGCACCATCGCACCGAAATCCGCGACGGCGGTGCCGCTGACGTTGAGGATGCCGGTCGAGTCGTTGAAGGCGCCGACCAGGATCCGGGTGTCGCCACCCGCCAAGGTCACCGTTCCTCCGGAGATGTCGTAGATGTTGGTCGGCCCGGCATTCTCCCCGATGTCGATCCGCTCCAGCACAGTGACCGCACCGCCGGTCTGATTGAAGAGGTTGGTGCGCACGGCATTGCCGATGCCGAAGCGCATGCGGTTGGTGGCGTCGAGCGTGCCGCCCTGCATGTTGTAGGTCGCGTCGCCCGAGTTCGCCCACCCGATCGCGAAATCACCGCTGTGGTTCACGTCCGCCGTCCCGCTCTGCGTGACCGTGCCGGTACCGACACCCGCGAAGTTAAGGCGCAGGTTCACCAGGTTCGCGGTGCCCGCGGAAATCTCGTAGTTGCCCGTTCCTCCGAAAGCACCGACGCGGAAATCGCCGCCGGTATGCGTCAGGGTGCCGCCGGTCTGCAGGATGGAACCGATGCCGCCACCTTCGATCCCGATGTCCACCTCACTGTTGGTCGCGACGACGCCGGTGCCGGCCAGGGTCAGGCTGCCCGGACCGTTGTGACCGATCCTCATGGCCACCCCGCTGACCCCGAGGGAACCGCCGCTGTTGACGTTGAGCGTGCCCGTGCCGCCTAGCGCGCCGCCGCCGTTGCCGAGGCGGAAGTTCCCCGAGGTGACGCTGAGCGCGCCGCCGGCATTGACGTTGATCTCGCCGGTCGCCCCCGTCGATCCGACGTAGAGCCCGCCCATCGCCTGGACATCGGGGGTCGGATCCGGGTTGTCGACGAAGGGCGTTCCGATGATGCCCACCGTCGAGGAAATGTTGAGCGTGCTGTAGTCGTGCACCACCAGCTGCCCGAGATCCCCCGCGGCGGGAGCGGACAGGTCGACGATGTCCCCGTAGATGATCTCCGCGTTGCTGCCGGTGGAAGGAACTCCTTCCGGATCCCAGTTGGACCCTTCATTCCAATCGAGGTCGGTGAAGCCGACCCAGGTCGAGGTGGAAATCTCCTGCGCGACGACGCCGGGCGATGCGGCCAGGAGCAGCAAGGAAGGCAGGGCCAGCGATTTCGACAGGTTCTTCAAGTTGGATTCTTTTCTCATCGGGTTCTGGTGCGTGTGATGTCCAAGGGCCGCCGGCTAAAGATGGGTTCGGGACTCCGGTGG
>NZ_JACZFQ010000043.1 GCF_014904755.1 Neoluteolibacter marinus | reverse complement strand
TCATCCGTCGCGGTGAGGAATAGTCGGTCGCTGCAAACCGAGTAGTCCCCAAAGCGGGGACAAGCGCGCCCTCCTGTCCCCGCTTTGGGGACTAGGACGACTCGCCCCCGATGGTTGAGAATCCCTCTCCCGGCCGTCGCCAGCGAGCGGCGAGCCACGACCGGTTAGACCGGCACGCTCCTTCTCACCCCGACCATGATTCCCCGCCCACGCAGTGAACACGCGACCTTGGCGATGGCACGAACCGCGCGGTTGCTCGTCGTGGTTTCCATCACTGCCGCCATGCTCGCGGAAGCCGGTGCAACCGCGTTGATCCCTGTTACCCGCGACGGAGCCGGCATCAAGCCCTCGACCCTCCGCCTCGACGGCCGCAGCTACGAGGTCTGGCAATCCGACGATGCGAACCGGACGCTCACCTTCGGAACCGGTGCGCCCATGCCGGAAGGCGGTGAACTGTTCGTCAAGATCGACTACCTCGACCGCGGCTACGGCCGGATCGACGTGCGGCTCGCAGGAAACGGCGGGGACACCCTCGGTCCCGACCGCCACCTCGGCCTGACACTGGCCGACACCGGCAAGCCTGCAAGCGCCCGCATGAGATTCACCGCCGGGGCCTCCCGCCTTCCAGAAGAGCTGTCGATCCAGGTCCAGTTGCATGGCTCCACGGACCGTTCCCTCGCCATCACGGAAGTCTCGGCGCACGACACTCCTTTCGACCATCCGGAGTTCCGCTATGTCATCTCCGATCCTTGGAAGGTGCCCTACGACGGGCCGTCCCGGCCGGTTGACAACAGCACCTTGAAAGGCCGCGTCATGACCGGCTACCAAGGTTGGTTCCGCACCCCGAACGATCCCTACGGCGGCGGATGGCACCATTGGGGAGACATCCCGTCGGGAACCTTCTCGGTCGACATGTGGCCGGACATTTCCAGCTACCCCGCCCACACCCTGCAGAAGGCATGCGATGTAAAATTGAAAAGCGGCAAGCAAGCCTACCTGTTTTCCTCCGCCTGGCCCGCGGTGACCGACATCCACTTCGGGTGGATGCGCGAGCACGACATTGACGGCGCCTTTCTACAGCGCTTCGTCAACGACGGCTTCCATTCGATCAGCGGCGGACCCGAGTGGATCCTGGCCAACGTCCGGGCCTCGGCCCACCGCGAGGGACGGCTCTGGGCCATCGAATACGACGTCAGCGGCTATCCAGACAGGAAGTTGCTCGAAACCCTGAAGACCGACTGGAAGTGGTTCGTCGATGAATTCGGCATCCGCGGCGACTCCCACTACGCCCACGAGGACGGCAAACCGGTGGTGTTCATCTGGGGCCTTCCGTTCCCCGACCGGAACATCTCGCCGGCCACCGCCGATGCCGTCGTCGATTTCTTCAAAAACGACCCGGTTTACGGCGGGAACTTCGTGATCGGCGGCATCCCCGGGAACTGGCGGGACATGGACGCCGCGTGGCAGAACCACATCGCGAACTACAACTGCGTGCTGGCGTGGATGTCGCGCAGCTACGCCCGTGACATCGCCGACCTCCGCTCCCTCGGACTTCCCTACTATGCCCATGCGATGCCGGGATTCTCGTGGGCCAACCTCAAGCATCTCCCCGCCGGGGACACCCTGGCTTACACGCCACGCAACGGCGGAGAGCATTACTGGAGCCAGCTCAAGGACGCCGCCGCGGCGGGAGCCGACCGCCTGTTCATCGGCATGTTCGACGAGTACGACGAAGCCACCGCCATCATGCCGATGAGCGACGACACCCCGGAGCCGCCGTCCCGGCCCGGGGTCGCCGCCACGTTCTACAACGGCGACCGAGCCCGGGAACACGGCCGGCTGGTCCACCGCACGGACCTCGAGATCAACTTCGACGGCAACCCGCCCGCCCAGCACATCGACGCCGAGAACTTCTACGTCCGCATGGGCGGCCGGATCCGCTATCCCGGCCCCGGCCCCTTCACCTTCTCTATCGAAGGCGCGCCCGGCGACGACGCGGAACTGACTTTGAACGGCGAGCGCATCCTCGACGTGAAGGGACTCAACGGAATCGTGTCTTCGAACGTCCCGGTTCCCGCCGAACCCGGTGACCATGGTTCGTTCCGCCTTGAATACCGCCACCGCGCCGCGAACGGCAGGCTTCGCCTCTATTGGGAAAGCCCCGGCATGGCGCGCCAAGCGGTGCCTGCCGATGTGCTCGAGGACGCCTGGGGCCGTTTCATCACCAACGATGGCCGCCCGGCTGACTGGTGGATGAAATTAACGGCCAAGGGCAAGCGTTTGATGAACGACGCCCGGGCCGATCGTTCCCCCGGCCCCTGATTTCCCGGTGCCCGGCGATGTCCCGCCCGCCCGACCTTCAACCCACCGAGCATGAAACCACACCTGCTGCTACTCGGCCTCTCCGCGGCCGCCACCCATCCGACCATCGCCCGGGAAGTCCAGGCCCGCTCCGCCGCGGAAGAGGCGAAGAGCTTCCTCCTGCCCGACGGCTACCGGATGGAGCTCGTCCTCAGCGAACCCCACATCAAGGAACCCGTGGTCACGGTCTTCGACGGCGACGGCCGGATGTTCGTCGCCGAAATGAGGACCTACATGCAGGACATCGACGGCAATGACCAGCGCAAGCCCACCAGCCGGATCTCGATGCACACCGACGCCAATGGCGACGGCAATTACGACAAACATAGTGTTTTTGTCGACGACCTGGTACTTCCCCGCATGATCCTGCCGCTGGGAAAAGGCCAGATCGTCGTCAACGAGACCGACACCCTCGACCTCTACCTTTACACCGACACCGACAACGACGGGGTTTCCGACAAGAAGGAACTCTGGTGGCAGGGCGGCCCGCGTGGCGGCAACCTCGAGCATCAGCCGAGCGGGTTGGTCTGGGCGATCGATAACGCCATCTACACCACCTACAACAGCTTCCGGCTTCGCTGGACCCCCGGCGGCGTGGTGAAGGAAGACACCAAGCCCAACGACGGGCAGTGGGGGCTCGGCCAGGACAATCACGGCAGCCTCTACTACGTCAATGCGGGCGGCGAGAAGGGGCCGGTGAGCTTCCAGGCCCCGGTGGTCTACGGCATGTTCAATCCCCGGGACCAGTTCGCGGATGGCTTCAAGGAGCTGTTCCCCGCCGCGGGCGCCCGGGATTTCCAGGGAGGACCCGGCCGTGTCCGCGAGCCCGACGGAACCCTCAACGGTTTCACTTCCGGCGCGGGCATCGACGTTTTCCGCGGCGACCAGCTGCCCGCCGACATGCTCGGCGACGTCTTCTTCGGAGAACCGGTCGGCCGCCTCGTGCGCCGGGCCAAGGTCACGATGGACGGAGGCCTCAAGATCCTCTCGAATCCCTATCAGGAAGAGAAATCCGAGTTCCTCCGCTCGACAGACCTTTGCTTCCGCCCGGTCAACATGAGCAATGCCCCGGACGGCACGCTCTACATCACCGACATGTACCGCGGCATCATCCAGGAAGCGGCCTGGGTGAATCGCGGCAGCTACCTGCGCGGCGTGGTTGAAGAGCACCGTTTCGACAAGGTCGCCGGACTCGGCCGCATCTGGCGGCTCGCCCACCGCACGACCCGCCCGGTGAAGCAACCGCGGATGTACTCCGAGAGCACCCAGCAGCTCGTCGCCCACCTCGCCCACCCCAACGGTTGGTGGCGGGACACCGCCCAACGGCTGATCGTCTTGCGCCAGGACCGCGCCGTCGTCCCGATGCTCGAGGACGGTGTCCGCAGGCACACCAGCTATCTTGCCCGGATGCATGCCCTGTGGACGCTCCAAGGCCTTGGAGCCGTCACCCCGGAACTGGTCCGCAAGGCCATGGAAGATCCCCACCCTCAGGTCAGGGTGGCGGCGATCCGCGTGAGCGAATCGCTTTACCAGGCCGGCGACACCTCGCTGGCCGCCGGCCTCGAGGCCCTGACCCGCGACGACGCCCCGGAGGTGGTGCTCCAGGCCTGCCTGACAGCCCGCTACCTCGACCTTCCCGGCCACAAGACCCTGATCTCGGACACGGTGGTCCGCTCGAAGGCCGAGGGCGTCAAACAGATCGGCCCGCAGCTGCTGCTCGCCCCCGGCCAGAAGCTTCCCGACCTCACCGACCGCGAACGCTCCCTGATGAAGAAGGGCGAGGAAATCTATTCCACCCTCTGCGCCAGTTGCCATGGAGACGTCGGCCGCGGGGTCGAGGTCGCGGGCCTCGAGGGCGCGCTGATCGCCCCTCCGATGGCGGGCTCGAAAACCGTCACCGGAGATCCGAAAGGCGTCGTCTACGTCCTGCTCAAGGGCCTGGAAGGAGAGATCGAGGGCAAGAAGTACGAGGGTCTCATGATTTCGATGGCGACCAACGACGACGACTGGATCGCCTCGGTCGCCAGCTACGTCCGCAACAGCTTCGGCAATCACGGCAGTTTCGTCACGCCGGCCGATGTGGCCAAGGCCCGCCAGGACACCGCCGGCAAGTACAGCCCGTGGTCCTACCGGGAGCTCCAGGCCCGGTTGCCCCAGGCCGTCGCGAACAGCAGCCTGACGGTCACCGCAAGCGACAACAACGGTTCGGCCCCCATGGCGATCGACGGCGACACCGCCTCGCGCTTCACCACCGGCAGGTTCATGGTTCCCGGCATGTGGTTCCAGGTCCAGCTCCAGGAGGCCACGCCGCTGTCCGGCCTGGTGCTCGACGCCGGCGACTCCGCCAATGACTACCCGCGCCAGTTCGAACTTCGGGTATCGGACGACGGCACCCATTGGAGCGATCCGGTGGCGACGGGCGCAGGCAAGTCGCCGGTGACCGAGATCCGCTTCAAGCCGGTCCGGGCCAAGTACGTGCGGATCACCCAGCAGGGGAAGGCCGACGGCAACTACTGGTCGATCCACGACCTGAAGCTGCTGCGCGAGCCGGCGGGCTAGGAGCGGAATTTGATGATCGCCTCGACCTTGCTGCGGACGTGCAGCTTGAGGCAGATCCGTTTCACATAGGTGCGGACCGTCTCGATCGTGATGTCGAGCTGGTCCGCCACCTCCTTGTAGATGTAGCCCGAGGCGAGCAGTCGCAGGACCTCCCGTTCGCGGGCGGAGAGCGTCTGATTCTCGTCCTCGATCTGTTTGTCCTGGCGGAAGTACTGCGCGACCTTGCGGGCGATGTGGCTCGAGAACGGCGCACCGCCGGAGTAGACGTCGCGGATCGCGTTGAAAATGTCGTCGGGCGTGCTGGTCTTCAGAAGATAGCCGCTGGCTCCCTCCTTCAGCGCGCGGAAGATGTTGTCCTCCTCCTCGTAGGCGGTGAGCATGACGATCTCCAGCTGGGAGACCTGCTTCTTGAGCTCGTGGATGCAGTCGATGCCGCTCTTCCCCGGCAGCTTGATATCCATCAGCACGACGTCCGGCGAGGCGGCCGGGATCTTCTCAAGGGCTTCCTCAGCGGACGACACCGCAAACAGGCATTCGATGTCGGGCGGCTTCTCGAGGATCTTGATCAGCTGTTGCTGGAGGCGGAAGTCGTCCTCGACCACCACGACGGTCTTTCGGCGGGGTATCATCGCGCTGGGTAGGGTGAATTCATTTGACCGGCGCCGTCAACAACACGCTGAGGCCGCAGGGTTCCAGGGCTTGAATCACGCAATTGCCACGGATGGATTTCATCCGTTCGGTGATGCTTTCCAGGCCGCTGCCGGTCCGCCGGTCGTCTTCCTGAATGCCGATGCCATTGTCGACCACGGAAATCTTCAAGACCGAATTCTCCATCCAGATCTTCATCTTGATCTCGGATGCCTGAGAGTGCTTCAGCGCGTTGTTGACCGTCTCCTTCACCGAGAGGCTGAAATTGTGGCGGAACTCGTGGCTGATCGGGCGGTCCTCGGTAACCGACATCGCGTCGATCCGGCAGCGGATCTCCGCCAGGCGGCAGAGGTCGCTGACCAGCCGGCAAAGGAAATCGACCAGCGACTCCAGGTCATCGTTGTTGGAGTTGAGCATCCAAACGGTCTCGGACAAGGCGCTGACCAACTCGCCGGACATGTTGGTGATCTGGCGGAACGTCGCCTTGGCCTCCTGGTCGTGGATGTTGCTCTCGGCATGGGAGCCCAGCAGCGAAATGTGCGAGAGTCGGGTGCCCAGGTCGTCGTGAAGATCGCGGGCGATCCGCAGCCGTTCGTCAGCGATCAGACGGGCGTTGCGGAGATGCCGGTTGATCCGCCGCCGGATCAGGTGCCGTCCCCAGAGGCCGGCGAGCAAGCCCGTCGCTGAAATGCAGGCCAACCAGAACCACCACTTCTCCCAATAGGGTCGGGGCACTTCGAGCACGACCGCGGCCCCGGATCCCAGCGGGAGGCCGGATACCGCGAGATCCTCGACGACGAACCGGTAGTCACCCGGAGGCAGCCGTTCGTAGTCGACGGAGAAATCCCCGCCCATCCCCACCGTGTAGGTTTCCTCCCACCAGACGTCCAGCAGCTCGCCCGGGATCACCTTGGGCAGCGAATACACCCCGGTCGCCCAGTCCGCGTGGGCGGTGGGATCGTCATCGACGATGAACAGGAGCGGCGCCCCCTCGGCGTCGTCCCCGAGGTTGGTGCCCGATGCCATCGACGGATGCGTACCCGATTTCGTCCACAATGGATTCGCGAGATCGAAGCCACGGCCGTCCACGATGAAGCGCCGGTCGTCGCCGGCAAGGCGTTCGGCCGGTTCAACCGTGATGCCCCGCGCGGCGAAGATCCCGACGGTATTCGGAGGTCCCGATGACGACAGGGCGATGGAGACATACTGGGCTTCCAGTGGCACGGTCACGACCTCGCGCCGTGCAATGAACTCCGAATTCTCGACGCTGCCCCTCCATCCGGAGCTGTCGCCGGTCGCCGGGAAGAAGACCTGGAGGATCTGGTCACCGTTCCCTTTGATGAAGCGGACGATGAAGTTCATCTCCCCCGCGCCCTGATGCCAATCGCGGTCGATCCCCTCGAGCTTGTAGCGGACGCGGAGCGGCTCCGGGTCGACATGGAAGGTCAGCTCCGCCACATCGAACGGCGCCGTCACGGCTTCGGCCCTGACCGGCTCCTGTGCCTGGTCGATGAAGACATCGATGGCCGTCGCCCCGGAACCCGACCACGCGACCGGGGTTGAGGCGAGCAGGCCGAGACCACAAAGCAGGCGCACGCGGTGTCTCGCGTTGCAGGGAAAGAAGCCGGGGTACGGTGGACGCATGGCAAGACAAGTCGCTCCGTCGCGCAGGCATCATCGATACGAAGCGTCCATTGATGCAGCAAGGAGTGAATCCCTCCATGCCCCGTCGAAACTGTCATGGGATCCCGGCGAGATTCCACCCGTGATTTTCCACGGGAAGATGTTTGATTGGAGACATGAAGGAAAACCGGACCGAACGCGACTCGATGGGTGAAATGGCCGTCCCTGCCGATGCTCTCTACGGGGCATCGACCGCGAGGGCCGTGGAGAACTTCCCGATCTCCGGGACGCCGGTTCCGCCGCCGCTGATCCACGCGTACGGTCGCATCAAGGAAGCCGCCGCCGAGGTGAACCTCGAACTCGGGTTGCTGGAGCCGGGAATTGCCGGCGCGATCCGCTCGGCGGCAGCCGGAATCGCGGCGGGTCGCTACGACGATCAGTTTCCCGTCGACATTTATCAAACCGGCTCCGGCACTTCGACCAACATGAACGTCAATGAAGTGGTCGCGACCTTGTGCCGCCGCGTAGGAGTGACGGTTCACCCCAACGATCACGTCAACCTCGGACAATCGTCGAACGACACCTTCCCCGCCGCCATCCACCTGGCCGTCGCGATGCAACTGCGCGACCACCTGATTCCCGCGATGCTCGGATTGGAAGAGGCGCTCAAGGGCAAGGCCGCGGAGTTTTCGGAAGTTCTCAAGATCGGGCGCACCCACTTGATGGACGCAACACCGGTACGGCTCGGGCAGGAGTTCGGTGGCTGGGCGCGGCAGGCAGGACTGGCCGCGTCGCGCGGACGCAAGGCGCAGAAGGCGTTGATGGAACTCCCGCTGGGCGGCACCGCGGTCGGCACCGGCCTCAACGCCCATCCGGAATTCGCCGCCCGGGTCATCGCGAAGCTCGCCGGATCGACCGGCCTGCCGTTCCGGGAGGCGTCGAACCACTTCGAGGCCCAATCCGCGAAAGACGCCTGTGTCGAGGCCCACGGCCAGCTCGCCACCATCGCGGTGTCGATCCACAAGATCGCCTGCGACCTCCGCTTGCTCGGATCCGGGCCACGCTGCGGCCTCGGCGAAATCCGGCTGCCGGCAACCCAACCGGGCTCATCGATCATGCCGGGAAAGGTGAACCCGGTGATCCCCGAAGCCGCCACCATGGTCGCCGCCCGCGTCGCCGGCAACCAGACGACGGTTGCTTGGTGCGGCGCGGGTGGTTTCCTGGAACTCAACGTCTCGATGCCGCTGATCGCCCACTGCTTGCTGGAATCCATCCTGCTGCTTGGAAACGTCGCCACCTGCTTGCAGGAAAAGTGCGTCGCCGGGATCGAGGCGAACACGGACCGCTGCAACGAGCTGATCGAACTGTCGCTGTCGATGGTTACCGGCCTGGTGCCGGCGATTGGCTACGACGCCGCCGCGGCGATCGCCAAGGAGTCGGTGGCCACAGGACGCACCGTGCGGGAGCTCTGCGAGGAACGGCTGGACGCCCTTGGACTCACCCCCGATGCGCTGGATGCAGCCCTGAACCCCGAAACCATGACCGGATCCGGCTAAACGAGACGCAAAATCGGACAAACCCGGATTTTTTGGTCGTTCCAATAGCGCCGGAACAGTAAACATCCCCTGAATGTCAACCGAATCTCGGTCCCTTGGCCCGCCCGATCCGATTCGCCCGTGGTTCGAAGCGCTCGAATCATTGGGAGACTTCATCGGCATCCGCTTCGGACGGATTGATCCGGTTTCCAAGTCGCCGGAATGGACATTCTTGCCTCACACGGATTTCGACGGGATCGGCGGATTCGCGCACCTGCTGAGGGAGCGGGGCGCAACGATCACGGACCTCCCGATGATCACCCATCCCGCGAAACTTTCCTGGTGGGCGTTCCTCCGGGCCATGCCGGGGATGCTGGGGCCGCGCAAACGCCTGGCGTGGAAACCGTTGGACCGGAGCGACACGGTGCCCCCGAATGAACCAACGCCCGCGGTGGCGTGGCACGTTTTCGACGAGGAACAAACATCGAAGATCCGGCACTCGGCCCGGACTTCCCAGGCAACGGTCAACTCCCTGCTCCTCAAGTACCTTGACCGGGCGGTGCGACCCTCCTTGGCCGACCCGTCGCAAGCGATTCCCTGGATGGTGCCGGTCAACCTCCGCGGCAAGGTGACGCGTCCGCACGATACCGAAAACCACTCGAGTTACATCGGGATCAAGGTCTTCGCCTCCGAGGGAATTCGCGACGTGCATCATCACATTTATCGTTCCCTGGAAAAGGGGCGGCATTGCGCGAACTGGAAGGCCTTCGATGCAGCACGGCTGACTTCGCCCGGCATCAAGCGGGCACTGATCAATGCCGACCGGGCCGTCTCGCAGTGGAATCTAGGCGGGTTTTCCAACCTCGGGGTTTGGGATCCCGAAAAGAAGATCACCGACAACACCGATGCCTGGCTCTTTGCGCCCCCGGTGCTGGCAACCCAGATGTTGGGGGCAGGCTGCGTCACTTTCCAAGGAAAGCTGAGCCTGACCCTCCAGGCGCACCCTGACCTGACCACCTCGCCCGACGTCACCGCCGAGTGGATCCAACGCTGGGTCCGCGAGATCGAACTTGGATTCCAGAAATAAACTCATGCACCCCGCCCGACTTCTCACGTTGCTCGCGTTGGCATCCAGCCCGAACCTGGCGCAAGCCGTCGGCTACCGCCTGCCCAACCAGGATCCCGAGGGCATCGCCCGGGGGAACGCCTTTGTCGCCACCGCCGACAATCCTTCGGCGATTTTCTACAATCCCGCGGGTATCACTCAGCTTGAGGGACAGAATGTGAGCGTCGGCGTCTATCTCATTTCCACCGACGTCTCGTTCCGTTCAGCCGGCGGCTCCGCCAGCACGGAAACGACGCCACAGGCGGTTCCTCAAATCTACTACACCTGGTCGCCGGACGAATCGCCCCTCTCGTTCGGACTCGGCATCTACGCACCCTATGGCCTGGGCATCGACTACGGCCGCTTCACGCCGTTCCCGACCGCAGCACAGGATGCCGACCTGAAATACGTGTCGGTCAATCCGGTGATGGCCTGGGAAATCGCCCCGTGTCTCTCGGTTGCTGCCGGCCTGACCCTCAACCCTTCCGAAGTCAGTCTGGAACGTCGCATCGGGCTCATCCCCGGCGACGAGTTCCAGTTTGACGGCAACGGCTACGCGACCGGCTACAATCTCGGGCTGCTCTGGCAACCGCTCGAAGAATGGTCATTCGGCCTCAACTACCGCTCGGCGACCGAAATCAACTACAAGGGCCGTTCAATCACCGCCCCGGTCCCACCTTTTGGCGGAGGGACCCCGACCCAAGCATCACTGAAGTTCCCCGCCTACATCGTCGGCGGGGTTTCGTACCGGCCGAACGACGATTGGAATTTCGAGTTCAACCTCGACTGGACCGATTGGGACAGCGTCGATGACGCCGTGTTCCTCGGCACGTTCGGCGGCAGCCAGGTCTTCCCGTTCCGATACAAGTCGAGCTTCATGTATGAGTTCGGGATCACGCGCCAGCTGGGGAACGGGTATTTCGCAAGCATCGGTTACATTTTCAGCGAGAACTCCGTGCCGGACCAGACCTTCAGCCCGCTGAATCCCGACTCCGACCTCCATCTTGGCAGTATCGGCTTCGGCCATCGCGGGGAATGCTTCGGCTGGGCCGCAGGCTACCATTTCGCCTACAACGGCGGCCGCACCGTCAACGGCAACTACAACCCGACCGTCGATGGCGAGTACGAGACCTTCAACCACGCCCTCAACCTGTCGGTTCGCTATAGTTTCTAACCGGCACGCTTGAACAGCGGACCGCCCGCTACTCCAGCCGGCGCTCGCGCTCGGCGTCCTGCCTGCGCTGGAAGTCCGTCGGCGTCACCTCGTGGAGCAACTGGAACTCCCGGCTGAAATCCTTGGTCGATGGAAAGCCGAGGATCACTGCCGCCTCCTTGACCGGCATCCCCTCCAGCAGGTGCTGCCGGGCCTGCACCATCCGCTCGCGGCGCAGCCAATCCTTCGGGCTGATCCCCAGCGAATCGGTGAAAATCCGGTGCAACTGTCGCTCGGACACCTCGAAGTGAACGCACAAGGGCTTGACCTTGAATCCGAACTTCAGGGCGATGGGCCCCAAGGGCTCCGCTTCCAGATCGCGGGCCCGTATGGCCACGACCCGGCCATTGCGGTAGGCGATCTGGAGATCCGGACGCTTCATTGCTCGATAGCCTCGTTCACCTGGCAAGCGCTTGGTCGCTGCCGGCGCGGGCGGGCGAAGGCTACGGGAAACCGCTCAATTTAGAGAAGCCCTAATGCGGAGGAAATCAGCAAATCGTCGTCGAAGAGCCAGCGGGCGACGTCCGATCCCGGAGACTCCTCCAGAGCCGCCCCATCCTTGTGCACTTCCATGACCAAGCCTTCGGCGCGCAACCGTCCAACCGATCCGCCCGCATCGTAAACGCCCATCAAGGCCGCAATCACGGTCAGGGCCTCATCCCCAGCGACACCGCCGATCCCGAGCAACCCCGCCAGCAACCGCGGGAACGGATCGGTCCCCGAGCTCAGACGGAACCCGTCGCCATCTGGCACGATCTCGGCGGCTCCGTCGGGAAGCGACTTGGCGAATGCCTCCACCCTCTCCGCGAGGGTCCCCCCGGAAAACCCGGCCTTCAGCTTATCCTCGAGGGCCCCGGTGAGCTTGATCTGTGCATCGTGCACCTTTTTCCACGAGTCGACGCCGGCATCCATCGCCGTGCGGCTGCCACCGCTCGCCGTCCCGAATGCCCCGAGACGCACGAACGAAGCCACCGCCTGGGCGGCGTGCTTCACGTCGAGCTTGGCCGCCAGCGGCGCCAGGGCAAAGGCGGCAAGGCGGGAGGAGTAGATCACGTTGCCAAGGGCTTGCACCTTGGCGGTCATCAAGGAGCCCAGCTCCTTCTTGACGATGTAAAACTCCATCGCGCGGCGCAGCGTGACCTCCAGCTCGCTGACTTCCCAAGGCTTGGTGATGTAGCGGTAGATGCCGCCCTTGTTGACCGAGCCGATCGCCGCATCGAGATCCGAGTAAGCGGTGGAAAGGATCTTCACCACATCCGGATAGCGGTCCGCGATCTTCGCGAGGAAGCCCACGCCGGTTTCATTCGGCATCCGCTGGTCGGTGACGATGATCCCGATCTCCTCGGCGTTCGCTTCGAACACGGAAAGCGCCTCGACCCCGTCGGATGCCTCGAGGATCCGGAACGTCTCGCCATAGAGACGACGGAAGTACTTTCGCGTCTTCTCCTCGTCGTCCACGAAGAGGATGGCGTAACGTGAATAATCGTAGTTGAGGTCGCTCATGTTATGGAATCGTTGAACTCGGGATCGTCCCCGTCGGCCTCGGGATCGGAGGGGGGGAAAAATATCGTGAAAGCGGTGAACTCGCCGGGACGGGTATCCACTTCGATGTGAGCCCGGTGGCGGGTGAGGATCTGATGGGTGATGCTGAGGCCCAGCCCCATGCCCTTGCCCACATCCTTGGAGGTGAAGAATGGATCGTAAATCTTATTGAGGATTCCCGCGGGAATCCCGTTGCCATTGTCCATCACCGTAACTTCCCAGCCACCGGCGGCGGACCTGACATTGACGTCGATTTTGCCGTCCTCGCCGCCTTTTTCCGCCTTGCGGAGCTCAATGGCGTCGATGGCGTTCTGGAACAGGTTGACGAAAACTTGCACCAGCTGGTTGCTGTTCCCGGTCATCAGGGCCTTTTCCGGCCCCTTGATTTCCAGCGCGACCTTCTCGCCAAGCTGATGGCTGACCAGGCGTCTCGAGCGCTCCATCACCTCCTTCAGGTCCGCCTCGCCCCCGATCCGGTTGTCGTCGCGGGTGAACTGGCGGAGATCCGCCACGATCTGCGCGACCCGCTCCACCCCTTCACTGATGTCACCGACGATCTCGGCGTAGTCCTCATGCTCGTCGTCGGGGAGCATCCGCTTGAACGAATTCAACGCGTGCAATCCCGCCCGGGCATAATTGAGAGGATTGTTGATCTCGTGGATGATTCCCGCGCTCATCTGGCCCAGTCCGGAGAGCTTCTCGTTCCGGACCAGCAGCACCTCGTTCTCCTTCAGTTTCTCCATCGCCGCCTCGAGCTCGCGGTTGAGATCCGCGAGTTCGCGGCGGATGGAGGCCATTGCCAGCTGGTTGCGCAAGCGCAAGACCAGTTCGGTCCCCGAAAACGGCTTGGTCAGGAAGTCGCTGGCCCCCGCGTCGAGGGCCTGGAGCTTGGTCTGCTCGTCGGCGCGGGCGGTCAGCATGATCACCGGCATTTCGCGGGTCCCGTGGTTCTCCCGGATCGCCTTGCAAACCTCCACCCCGTCCATTTCCGGCATCATGTGGTCGATCAGCGCCATCACCGGCAGGTGCTGCTTGGCCAGCGCCAGGGCCTCCGCCCCGTCGCGGGCCTCGACCACATCGACATCCTCGAGCTGCATCACCAGGTAGCGGCGCATGTCGGGCTCGTCGTCCGCGACCAGCACCAGCGGCCGGGACGCCCCGTTGCGGCCGATGCCGCGGGCCGCCGTGGCCGGAACCAAGCTATCGGCCGGACGCGCCACCGAGAGGGCCGCCCGCCGGTGCAATTCCTCGATGTGCTTGCCGCCCTGGGTTTCATCGGGTTCCTCGGCTTCCATCTCTCCGGCGGCAGCCACCGCCGGCAGCTCCACCCGGAACCGCGTTCCGACGCCGACCTGGCTGTCGGCGTTGATCTTGCCGCCCATGGTTTCCACCAGGCTGCTGACCAGCGCCAGACCGATCCCGGCGCCCTGGAACTTCCGCGTCGAAGAGGAGTCCACCTGCCAGAAGCGCTCGAAGATCCGCGGCAGGACTTCGCTTGAGATGCCGACCCCCGAGTCCGCGACGGAAAGGATCAGCAACTCGCCGTCACGCACGGCATCCACATCGATGCGGCCACCGGCCGGCGTGAACTTGATCGCATTGATGGTGAGGTTCAGCAGGACCTTCTCGATCTTGTCGCGGTCGAGCATCAGCGGTTCGTCGATCCCGGTGAACCGCCACTCCAGCGCGACCCCGTCCTGGTCGGCAAGGTGCCGCATTGACTGCATCAGCCCGTCGAGCATGCCGCCCAGCTCGGTCTTCTGGAGCTTGACGTCGGCATGGCCGGTGTCGAAGCGGACGAGGTCGAGCAGGTCGTCGATCAGCTTCAACAGCCGCAGGCCGTTGTGCTCGGTCATCGCCAGCATGTCGCGCACTTCCTTTTCCGGGGAACTCCTGAAGCGCTCGGAAAGGCGTTCGGTCAGCCCGATCATCACCGTGAGAGGGGTGCGCAGCTCGTGGCTGATGTTGGCGAAAAAGCGCGTCTTCGCCTCGTCCAGCTGGCTCAACTGGCGGTTCTGGGCTTCCAGCAGTTCGCGGGAATCCTCGACCTCCTTGCGCAGGGAAAACTCGAGGAACCGCAGGCGCTCGTAGAAGTAGCTGCCCGCCAGAACGAACACGCTGGTGACGAAGAGGAAATAGGTGTTGTTGAAGAACAGCCGGCGCTCCGACTGGCCCTCGGAAAGCGACACGCTGATGAAGTACGTGCTGATGCAGAGCACGATCATCGCGACCGAATTCCAGAACGACCAGCGCAGCAGCAGCGCCATGCCGAGGAACACCAGGTTGAGGCCGGCGTAGTAGACCGAGTTCCCCCCGCCGGTCTTCATGATCATCCAGCAGATCCCGATGGTTGGAAGCAGCGGGATGGCCTGGGCGATCCAGTTCCTGGACCGCGCGACTTCCAACGAACCCAGCGCCCAGTAGACCACGCACAGCAACAGCGTGACGATTGCGCGGACCAGCAGGAAGGTCCACGCGTAGCTGGTGAAAACCATCCAATCGAGCGTGGTGCCCGCCAGCATGAACAAGGCTGCCAGCGCCGCGGCGCGACGGGCATTGTCCACGGCGACCCCGTGCTCGTATTGCGCGAATGCGCGCTTCAACTCCGCCTCTTCGGCGTCGTTGAAGGGAATGGTCGTCGATTCAGCCATTCGCGAGTTCGATTTCGAGGAACAGGTTGACCCCGGTTTCGTCGCCTCTCACTTCCACCCGCTGGACCGGAAGCCCCGCCGGCACCAGGTCCAGCATCTCTTCCTCGCCGCGGTAGATCAGGTTCCACTCCATCAAGTACTCCATCCACGCCTTGCGCGGGTTGGAATCCGCGACGTTGGTGACGATGACGATGCCGCCGGGCTTCGCGATCGAGCAGAAGAACTCCACGAGCCGCTTGCCGACGCGCTGCGAAAGGTAGTCGAACAGACCCGCGCAATACACCACATCGTATTTCCCGAGCTCGGGGTCGCCGCCGGGCTGGGCGGCCGCCTTGAGGATCTGATGCACCGACCTCGGGATGAAGCGCAGGCCGGTGGTCCGGCCCATGCTCATCCGGACCTTGTCGAGGCGCTCACGGGTGTAGTCGAGGGTCTCGGGATTGAAGTCGAGCAGGTCGAACTCCATCAAGTCGCTGGCGTCGTGCTCCTTCAGGAACCGCAGGACTTCCTCCGCCGGACCGCAACCGAGGTTGAAGGCCCGGGCCCTGCCTCGGCCATGCCGGCGGCTGGCCTCGCGGTCCAGGGTCTCGACCAGGTAGTCGATCCGGTTGCGGTGCGCGACCACCGGCTCGGTGTTGAGCATCGCGTAGTTGAGGATCTTCGCGAATGACGAGGCCCCCTCGTAGGGATCCCTCAGCATCATGTTCACCATTTCATAGTCGCCCGCATAGCCCAACGGCTTGGTGTAGGTCCGGTAGAGGAAAGGCGAGCAGAGGACGATCGGATGCAACTCACGACGAACGTAGGACTTGTGGGACGGAACCTCGTCCTCCGAGATCTGGCTGGAGATTTGCTCGAAGCTCTCCATCGCCGGGATCACCTCCTCGATCACCTGGCGCTGGACGTTGGCGAAAATTTCACGCTCAAGGTCGTCCCGGCGCCGGGTGGCGGTCGACCGGATGCCGACATCGATGCCACCCATCCAATGCTGCACCCCGGTCAGCGCGCTCGACATGTCGGCCACGACCACCTTGAAGGGATCCTGGACGTGGTTGGCGGCCCGCCAATCGGTCATGAAGGCCGCGAACTGGGCGCCGAGGTCGGCTTCTCCCGCCACCCCGGAAAGGAAGTCCACCTCCTGCCAGCCGTCCTCCAGGCCCGCCTCGCAAACGAGCACCAGGCCCGTGTTGAGAAGGTTGCTGACCACCGCCTTGCCGCGGTAGATCAACCGCTTGTTGGCAAGGATCCTGAAGTCCGAAAGGACCTCAGAGAGCTGGAGGATGCTGTAGGGGTTGTAGACTTCGAAAACAACCGAGTAGCGGGTCAAGCGCAGCAAGTTCGCCTGCACCTCCATTCCCTGGCTGTTCTTGCACTTGATGACGCTCTGCGCCTGGTCCGGGAGAATCTCCATCAGCAATTGTCTTTCTTGATGTCCAACTCACCCAAAATAGGAGCCTGCCGCAAGCCATTGTCGCAATCCTGCAATTCTTGCAGGGTCAGAGTGCGACCCCGAAGAAATCCATCATCACCTCGCGGTAGACGTCGCGCTTGAATTCGGGGAGCCAGTCGAGATCGAACTCCTCGGGCTGGATCCACCGGTAGGCCCCGAACTCGCGCGGCCGCTGGTTCACATCCACCTCCGGAGCACCGGCCTTGAGCAGGCAATGGTAGTAGGTCTGCTCCTGTCCCTGGCACCCGTGCTTGCGCATCTTTTTCACCCGCACCGGCTCCGGATACAGGTAACGGTAGCCACTCCGGCAGCCGAGGACTTCGTAGTGCTTCGGCGACAACCCGACCTCCTCGCGAACTTCCCGGAACAAGGCCTCCTCCAGCGACTCCCCGTCGTCCACCCCGCCCTGCGGGAACTGCCACGCCCCCGGAATGGTCCACCGCTCGCAAATGAGCAACTGTCCCTCCGGCTTCACCATCAGCGCCGCGACATTCGGACGAAATCGAACCACGGGCCGGAACGTAGGCTATTGTGCCACCTTGGCTCAATCATTAACTTTGCCTAACAATCACTCCCAATCTGGCCAAACTCCTCATCCCGATCCAAGCTCCCACCACGATGAAAAAGTCCGCCCTACTCCACCTCTCCGCCTTGCTGCTGGTCCTCGGCCCGGTATCCGCACAGCAAACCAACCAGAACAATCAAAACAATGACCAGGAGGAGGAGCAAACCGATGATCAGGACTCCAATGCCGAGGAGACCGAGATCAACAAACGCTTCTGGGAAGCCAGCCTCGCTGGCGGCGATTACATGGTCGCACTCGACCGCATTTCATCGGTCAGCATCCACCAGTACGTGCTCGACGCCCAGTTGCTGGTGACCGAGGTGGTCATCGACACCAACGGCCGGGCGCTGGCGCGGTTCTATCACGTCGCCTCCGTCGCGGAGGATACCGGCTCCGCCATGGGCGGGACGATCGCCAAGCGCGGCGCCGACCTGCTCGACCGGGCCGGCCAACGGGCCCAGACCGACGTCCTCAACCTGGCGCAAAAGAACTACCCGACCACCAGCCACGCCGGGATGATCGAATACCGCGTCCTCAATCGGAACGACGTCCAGGCGATCTTCCGCAGCGCCAAGGGTGCCTGGGAATCCGGCAAGGGCCGGAAGATCACGATCCACTGACCTCGGCCCGCCGCTCACTCGTCGTCGCGCGGCTCCTTGCCGCGCAAGGCGTCGAAGAGACCACCGACTTCGCGCACCACGCCGCCGGCCTCGCGGATCACATCGCGGCCTTGCTCGATGACGTCCGCACTCTTCTCCAGGTGCCCTTGGAGGTCCTCGCCGATCACCTCGCGGGTGAATTTCAGCACCTGCTCGCCGGTCTCCGGCAGGACCTCGAACATCCGCAGCCCGGCAGCCTCGATCAACCGCGCCGTGAGGTCTTCCTCGGGATCGTCCAAGGTCCCGGTCACCTGCACGTCGGTCCACAACAAGCCGCGCTCGCCCGGAGAAAACACCGCCGTTTCCGCCCCCGGGATCCGCGCCAGGATCCCCGGCACCAGCCCCAGCCGGAAGCGTCCGTCCAAGCGATCCTCCTGGTCCACCCGCATCGCCCCCTCGACCCGGATCAAGCCATCGGCCCCGAGCTTCAAGTTGCGCAACTTCAGCACCTTGTCCTCCCATTCAAAGTCGGTGCCACCTTCTTCCAATGCCACTCGTCGGAAGCGGGTCGTGTCGGCATAAGCCGATAGCGAATCGAGCAAGGGCAGCGCCGTCAGCACGCCATCCCGCAATTTCAACCCGCCCTTGACCACCGGTCCGTTCGCGCCGTCGGCGACCGAAAACTCGGCTTCGACTTCCCCGGCGAGCCGCTGCTTCCAGCTCTCCGGCAGGATCTCCGCGCACATCACGTCGCGCAGCCAGCCGTTGAAAACATAGCCGTCACCTTCCACCGACATCTCGCCGCTGAGGTCCAGGCGGCCGCTTTCGTAGACCCGGAAATCGGCATCCGTCAGGAAGACCGTGTCGCCCTGATAGCGCAACCGCGCGCGGCCGAGTGACATCGGCGGCGCCCACGCCCATGGCAGGTTCACGGTACCGTCCGCGCCTTCCACCCGGTAACTACCCTTCGCCTCGTCCGGGGTCAGGCGCCAGGAAGTTCCCGAAATGCCGATCGCACCGCTCTTGGTGAGGACACTCAGCGCGGAGCTCCCGATCTCGACCTGGCGAAGTTCCACCTCCTGGGGGATCAGGGAATCGTACCAAGCCGGTGACTTCAACGGCGGCGGAGCGGACACCTCCACCGATTCCGGCGCCTCGCGAACCCGGTCCGCCGCCGTCGTGTCGATTTCCAGTTCGATGCGGCGGGCCCTCGCATCGTCCACCCGCCAGACGCCTTGCCACCAGCCGCCCAGTCCCATCTCGACCCGCAGCCCCTCGGCATCGATCGAGCGGACGATTCCCTCTCCGGACGCCTTGAACGACGGGGTGTCCATCCGCGTGCCGCTCCATCGGAATGGACCGAATTCGCTGTTCACCTCCAGCGCCTTGCCGGCCTCCGTGGAAAGCATCCGGCGGAACTCCTCGCCGTGCAGCCAACTGCGCAGCCACAGGTATCCCCCACCCATCACGACGACTCCGGCCACCAACAACCCCGCCAGCGCCCGCGGCAACCACGTGCCCTTGCCCTTTGCTGCTGCTTTTCTCCGCTGTCGACGGCTCATGCGGGCAAACTGCCTCCATTCAGGTCCGGCGGCAAGCCGCTTGCACCGCCCGGAGTCCCGCCTACACTCGCCTCCATGCACGAGGAAATCTCCCTGGCCCGCGAAGTCGATGCCGTCCAGATCCCCAGCGGTGACGCCATCACCCTGCCCGCCGGCACGCCGGTCTTCATCACCCAGCGTCTCGGTGGCACGTACACCGTCGCCACCTCGGCGGGCTTGGCCCGGATTTCTTCCAAGGACGCCGATGCCCTCGGGGTCGACCTCGAAAAGGAGGAGGAGAAGCACGCCGAAGCGGAACGGCTCAAGGACGCCCCCCTCGAGGAACAGGTCTGGGCCCAGCTCAAGGGAGTCTACGATCCCGAGATCCCGGTCGACATCGTCAATCTCGGCCTCGTCTACGATTGCGCCATCGAGGAGGAAGACGGCAAGAAAACCGTTGCCGTCAAGATGACCCTCACCGCTCCCGGCTGTGGCATGGGACCGGTGATCGCCGCCGACGCCCAGTCGAAGATCATGACCATCGAGGGCATCGACGACGCCAAAGTCGAACTCGTCTGGGATCCCGCCTGGAACCAGGACATGATCTCGGAAGAGGGCAAGATGAAGCTCGGGATGATCTGAGCTTCACCCCCGGAACAAGCCGCCGATCAAGGCGAGCAGCCAACCGACGGGGACCCAGACCAACACGCTGGCCCAGAAGGCGATCACGGCGCGGGGACCCCATGGGTCGCTCGAGCGCAGGAACGACTTTGAAATCACCGCGAGGAAGTGGCTGCCAAGCAGCGCCACGAAAAGCATCGGCAAGCTGATCGACGACCAGAGGCTGGTCCCGTTCTTCGAGAGGATTGCGGCCAGGATCGCCAGCGCACAGTTCAGCCACCAAGCGGCAACGCAGGCACAGGCGATGATCCCCAGCACCCGGCCGACCCCGTCGTCGCGGTGGTCGGGGATCATCCCGAGTTGCCCGCGCTCCACTTTCATCGTCACGGTTGACAACGTCCG
Source organism: Neoluteolibacter marinus (assembly GCF_014904755.1). GTDB lineage: Bacteria > Verrucomicrobiota > Verrucomicrobiia > Verrucomicrobiales > Akkermansiaceae > Haloferula > Haloferula marina. Next base: position 64,701 of record NZ_JACZFQ010000043.1, on the reverse strand, counting down.
TGGCGATGCGCCCGCTGCCACGTTCAGCCGCGGTCTCCCAGCCAGCTCGTTCGCGGGCACGACCTTCAGCTTCCTGCAAGGCGCGCACGGGGTGGCCGTGGCAGGATTCTTCCTCCTGACAGGCCTGCGATCCTGCCTCGAGTAGGTTCCCGGCGACCGGAAAACCCGCCTCATGACGTGGTTCACAATCACGCGTGGAACCTACTATGCCCCACGGCTGCGGGCGATGGGGATCGGCCGCCGCTTTTGTAGCCGGATATCGCTTACAAGAAGCTCGTCAGCCCGCGCACCGTGGACTCATCCAGGCGCCGGACCAGCGCCTCCGCGAGCGATACCATGTGCAGGTAGTCGTTCACATCGATGACCGAGTTGTGGGAATGGATGTAGCGAGCCGGAACCCCGAGCACGATCGACGGGACCCCTTCCCCCGCGAGGTGGAACGACCCGGCATCGGTTCCCCCGCCGCGGCGCACGGTCACCTGGTGCGGGATGCCCTCGTCGATGGCGGTCTGGATCGTCAGGTCGGCCAGGCGCGGATTCATGATCGCGCTCGGATCGAAGCGGCGGATCTGCACGCCGCCGCCGATCCGGCCCTGGCTGTCGGCGCGGTTGAAGCCCGGGGTATCGTCCGCCGGCGGCCCTTCGAGGATGATGGCCACGTCCGGCCGCGTGTGGAATGCCGCGGTGCGCGCGCCGCGCAGCCCGACTTCCTCCTGCACCGTGCCACCCACGATCAAGCGGTTCGGCAAGTCCTGTCCGGCCAGGATCTGTCCGGCTTGGATCGCCCCCGCCATGCCCACCCGGTTGTCGAAGGCCTTCGCCATGTACCAGTCTTCGCGCTTCATCAGGGTGAACGGGGACCAGGGCGCGATCGGATCGCCGAGGGCAACCCCGAACTCCTGTTCCGCCTCGGTCCGTGAACTCGCCCCGATGTCGATGAACATCTGGTCCAGTGAAATCACCATCCTGCGTTGCTCGGGCGTCAGGAAGTGCGGTGGCCGCGACGTCACGACCCCGATGATCTTGTCGCCGCTCCGGGTGCGGACTTCGACCCGCTGCGAAAGCAATACATGCTCCCACCAGCCGCCCACGGTCACGAACTGCAGGAAGCCGTCCTGGGTGATGTTTTGCACGAGGAAGCCCACCTCGTCCATGTGGCCGGCCACGACCACCCGCGGGCCCTCGCCGTCGAACTCGCAGAACACCCCGCCCGAGCGGTCGGTCGTCAGCTCACCGCACTCGCCGAGCTCATCGACGAAAATCGCCCGGACCTCGTCTTCATGCCCCGGCACCGAATGCGCCTCCGTCAATTCCTGCAACAGCGAGATCGCCTTTGTCTTCACGGCCCCGACGCTACCGGCCCCGGTCCGTCGTGCAATCCCCATCCCCCGGGGCGCCGGCACGACCTCAAAAAAAAGCCGCCCCCGGCAGCGCAGTGCACCCGCGCCCCGGAGGCGGCCCGAACCAGCCCGAATCAAAACGTCCAGACCAGATCCAGGGTCACCCGGTCTTCCATGATCCCGTCGCCCTTGCTGGTCAGGGGCAATTCATAGGCCAGACCGAGGTCGACCGACTCCGACAGGCGCGAGCGGAAACCCACGGCCGCGGTGACGAAGTCCCGGTTCTGGGAGGCGTTCGACGCCCCGAAATTCAGCAGGTCGGCACCCTCGAAGGTGGCCACCACCGGCACCCCGCCCCCGGCTTGCGAGAAGAAGTTCGGCCGGCCGTTGCCCGCGTCCAGCACGTGGTGCCAGTTGACCTCCAGCAGCGGGATGAACCAGCTGCAGAGCTCGTAGCTGACATGCCCGCTCACGAAGGAGGTGGTCGCCATCTGGCCGTCGAAGGGCAGGTGCAGGCCCGCCGCCCCGGCGACCTCGAGTTCGTCCCATAGCTTCAGCCCCGACACGATCAGGTTGGCGGCCCCGTCGCCTTCCCCCTGGAAGACATCGTGGTTGCCGGTCGGGAACTCGAAGGTCAGCGTTCCGCTCACCGCCGTGCTACTGGCCGGATCGTAGATGAAAGCGTATTTCAGGCCCGCGCCGATGTTGGCGAACCCGGACTCGTCCGACCACAGCGGCTTGGTGTCCGGATTGATGTCCACGTAGCCGTCCTTGGTCGCCACGATCGAAAGCCGCTCGTTCAGCGCGACCTCGAACTGCAGGGCGTAGACCTGGACATCGCCCCCCATCGGCAGCGGCCCGACCGTGGTGTTCACGAAGTCCGGCAGGCGCTGGTACATCACGATCGGATGCAGGTTGGTCGTCGGCAGCGCCAGGTCGAACAAAGTCGGGTTGGAAATCGGCCGGCGGGCGTTCTCGAAGCCGGAGGTCGTGATCGGCGCGGCAGCCGGCTCGGTGATGATCGTCCCGGCGGTCGCGGCGCAGGCGCCGAGGATTCCGGTCAGGGTGGCGAGGGTTGAAGCGTTCATGGTGTGTTTGGTTGGAACGCCCGCAGCCTGCCAGATCGCCCCGCCCCCCTCTAACCGCCGCCCCGCCGACACTCCGCATATTTTGCTCCCGGGGAGTCATTGAACTCATGACCATTCCATGACAAACCGGTCTCCGCGAAGGTGCCATTCTCGGCACATGATCATGAAACCCCTCACCCAACGCCTGCTCGCCATCGCGCTCATGTCGTCTGCGGCCGTCGCGGCGCCCGCCGACCTCCGCGAACCTCTCCGCGACGCCCTTTACACCGAGGAGGTGACCCGCGACCCCGAAGCCGCGGCGAAACAATACGAAGCAATCCTGGCCGCTCACGATGCCCAGCGCCCCTTCGCCGCCACTGCCCTCTTCCGCCTCGCCGAAGTGCGCCGCAAACAGAACCGCAACGACGAAGCCATCGCCCTCTACCAACGACTGCTCCTCGAGTTCCCCCGGGCCGAAGCGGAAGCGAAGCTCGCACGCGAGAACCTGGCGGCACTGGGCGGCGAGCTCCCTGCTGGAGATACCTCCCCCGAACCAAGCGACGAGGAACTCGAGCTGGCCCACGTCAAGGAACTGGCTGAAACAAGCCCCGACGCCCTCGCCGAGCCCTCGATCATCTGCCGTGCGATCCGGGCCAACCACCTCGAAGTCATCAAATTCATTCTTGGGAAAACCCCGGAACACGACTTCAGCAAGCCCGAGGGCAGCATGGGCACCCCACTGTCTCAAGCAAGCGGGGCGGCCGCACTCGAAGCATGCCGACTGCTGTTGGACGCCGGGGTGGATCCGAACGCCACGGGAAATCGTGAGGCGCTGGAGATCGCCTGCCATGAGGGATTCTTCGAGATAGCGCGCCTCCTCCTGAACCGGGGAGCAGATCCCAATGGCAAGGGCAGCCAGCAGCCATTGAAGAACGCGGTCATGCGCGGACACGCACGAATCGCGAGTTTGCTTTTGGACAAGGGAGCAAACCCCGATCTTCCGGTCCCGGCCCCTGGCAGGGATGAACCGGTCAGGATCACCGGCCACCCAGTGTATGGGGCAAGCAACACGATGCTACGCCGGGAGTTCGGCGAACCTCTTCTACTGGCCGCGATGCAGGAAGACACGGTCATGCTGGAGCTCCTGCTAAAGCGCGGCGCGGATCCGAATCACGCTGAAATCCGGACCGGGCTCACCGCGCTGCATCTTTGTGTGAGTCCCGCATGGGGTGGGAATCGTGCTGCCGTCCCCCTGCTTCTGGCTGCGGGAGCAAAGCCGGATGTCGAAGCGAAGGCATTCGCCGAGGAAACCCACACCGGCCTGCGGGCGGTGGAACACACGGGCGGGATGACCCCGTTGCTCATCGCGGTTCGGAACAAACTGCTTCCTGAAGCAATACTTCTGCTGGAAGCCGGTGCTCCGGCGGGGGACTCGGAGCTCCTGCTCGAGTCCCACGGTGACCCGAGGTTGATGGAGTTGCTCTTGAAGCATGGCGCCGATCCGGACGGGACGGATGCGTCAGGCATGCCTTTGCTGTTCGTGTCCATTCAGCAGAACCGGAGCGAATTGTTTCGCGCCTTGATCAACTCGGGGGCCGACGTGAATCGAACCTATCAAGGGAATTCCCCGCTACGGGAAGCCGCGAAGAAAGAGGAGACCTGGTCGCTCGCCGAAACCCTGATTTCCCGTGGGGCAGTTCCGGAAGGTCCATGGAAAGACAATCTCTTCGAGGGTTCCGACCCTTCGAACCGGAGCAAACTGATTCGCCGGTTCAATTTCCCGGAAGTGGCCGCGCGTCCAGCCATCTCCGTCTTCCTTGAGCCCGTCCAGATGCGACCGAGATGGGAGATAATGGAACTGGTCGCAAGCAAGTCGGATGAGGCGCCTCCTCCCCTGCTCGATCTGATCTTGAGCCGCAGGACTAGCGATCTCGGAAGGTCCGGATTCTATCCGGACGGGCACACGAACCAGCCTTGGCCCGACTTCGTGACCTTGACCCGCTTCCAGCAGGACGGGAAGGCCGAGGAGATCAAAATCGAACTGACCGGTGGCCAACCATTTCCTTCACTGGCGTGGGGTGACATCCTCGAATTCCAGCGATCCGATCATCCTGCCGCTGATCCCCATTGGGCGCTGCTCAAGCGGGTGGCCTTTCCAGTCACGGTCGAGATCCAAGGAAGGGACCGCCACCTCGAAGTGCGCGGTGATTGCCTGGTGTTCGATCCAACGAGTGACGTTATCCCGTGGCTTGGAGCGGGGGCATTGATGAGACTTCTCTGGCAACCATTGGACCCATCGATCCGACGGGAGAACATTGAGATCGTGGTCGTCCGAACCGGTTGGCAGGACATCCGACTTCCCCTTGCTGGAGGAGGCCCCAGCGATTTCCAGCTGGAGGAAGGCGACACCTTGAAGCTTATCCTTCCCCCTCCACCTGCCAAAGTACCACCCCGAGAGGACGGGCAATGGTGGGAGACGCCAGAAGCACGTCTTTCACGCGTCACCCTGCACGTGCCCGGGCACCCCTTCGTCCGCCATTTTGGAGTTACCCGCAAGACCGACATCCGGCCGGCCGCCCCGACAGTTCCCACGCTCCTCCAGGCCTTGGCGGACGTGCTGGCGCCCACATACGGCAACGGGCCGAACGTGGAACCCGACAAGCTCGTAGGCGCAATGATCCAAGCAACCTACTTCAACCCGGTGGTCGTTCTCCCGCACCCCGACTTCTCAAAGATCCGACTTCGCCGATTACTGGACGACGGGAACGAGGAAGTCCGCGTGATCGATCTGGCCACGGTCATCAGGGCATCCAGCGAAACAACGACCACCGGCGATGCCAGGTCCGCGGATCTCGTGTTGCAGGGCGGAGACATCATCGAGTTGCCCTTGCTCAAGGACCATTCGGGAGAGACGTGGAAAGGAGTATCCCCCAAAGTTGCCGACTTCTTCAGGAAGGCCCTTTCCTGCCGCGTGCAATACACCGACACCCGCGGGACGACGAGTCTCCGCGACATCATCTATCAACCGGTGCATTTTGAAGAAACGGAAGCGGGATGGTATCCATTCCCTCCCGATCCGAAACGCGCAACTGCCACCCTCAGGGCATCGGCGGCATTGGAAACTTCTCCCTATTCCGACTTCTCCGTGACCCGGGATGGCGTCGACTACGAGAAGCTCACCACCAGCGCGCGGCCAATATTCCTCCGCGACGGCGACATCCTCCTTGCAAAGAGCATCCCGGTTCCCCCACCGCAAAAACCTGCTGCCTCCCGCTGACCGATGCCGCGGTCCACGTCATTCCCGCTGCACTGGCTCACGTTGGCCGTGATTCTGCCGCTGGTCGTGATCGCCGGCTTGGCGGTGGTCGGCACCAGATCGCAGTTGCAGGCGGCTCGGGCCGAGGCTCGCGAAGCAGCAGAGCGACAAGCACCCGCCCTGGCGGCTGTGCTTGACCACGACCTTGGACAAAGCATCAACGAAATCCCGACTTATCCCGATCCTCCGCGGCCGGGAAGTGGCTCGCCCAAGGACGATATCCTCGATGGCTCCGATCTCACCGCCCTCGAAGCCCTGCGCAACGACCCCAATGCCGGACTTTCGCCGGCCGGGCTCCCCCGCAGGACGCTCGCGGCGCTGGTGATCCACCGCCTCGATCCATCGCTGACCGGAAACGAGACGGCATTGGAGAATCTTGTCACCGTAGATGAACCCTCCGTCCTTAGTTCAAGGGTGGTGGACACCATTCTCACCAGCGAGATCGTGAAGCACCGATGGAGGAAGGAAGAGGAGATCCGGGATCTCGTCCGGGAGCTCGGTCTGCACGGAGACACTTGGCTTCAGCGCGACGGGAGATTCCTTCACCTCGTTCACCGCGATGGCGTCATTGCCTACACCGAATTCCCTGATGCGCAGGTGGACTTCGATCAAACCTTGCCCTCGTGGGCTGAAGCACGGCTCGCCTTGGTTTCGACCGCCGTTGCGTCGGATATCATCGCATCGAGCCGGATCCGGGTGGGTTCCGGACTCGAGTTGAGGATCTCGGCCGATACTTCCCAGATCGAAGCCCCGGTGCGGCGCCAACAGCGGTGGATCTTCGCGATGCTCGCGACCTCGGTGGCCACCGCTGCCATCGCCCTGGCGGTCCTCCACCGCACTCTCCGCCGCGAGCGACAGCTCAATGATTTGAAGAGCCAGTTCGTTGCCAGCGTTTCGCACGAACTGAGGGCTCCGGTGGCATCGATCCGGCTGATGGCAGACGCGCTCGAAGACGGGAAAGTTGAGCCGGAAACAGCGAGCGAATTTCACCGCCTGATCGCCCGTGAGGGTGCTCGGCTGTCCACGCTGGTGGGCAATGTCCTCGACCACGCACGGATCGAGCAGGGCCGGAAGATCTGGCGCATGGAACCGTGCGACCTCGCCGCGTTGGCGTCGGACACGCTGCAGGTCATGGAGCCGCTGGCCCGTGAGAAGGGCATCCGTCTTGCCTCCGGGTTGTCGCCGGTCGAAGCCGCCGTCGATGCCGGGGCAATCCAACAGGCGCTCGTCAACCTGATCGACAACGCGATCAAATTCTCGCCCGATGGCAGCACGGTGACGATCACCCTCAGCGAGGACGAGGAGCATCGTACTTGGGTGATCGCGGTGAGTGACGAAGGATCAGGCGTTCCAAAGGAAGAAGAGGCCCGGATTTTCGAGCGCTTCTACCGGCCCGGCGACGAACTACGGCGAGAAACACAGGGCGCAGGTATCGGACTGAGCCTGGTGAAATCAATCGCAGAGGCGCACGGTGGAAAAGTGGAGCTCACGAGTACGCCGGGCAATGGCAGCGTCTTCAAACTCATCATCCCGCTGACATGAGACTGCTGGTCATTGAAGACGAGGCACCAATGCGCACCGCCCTGGTCGAGACACTGAAAGCGGAAGGCTACCGGGTGATGGCCGCGGCCGACGGCGTGGCCGGCATTGAACTCGCCTGCACCGAACCCTTCGACCTGCTGTTGCTCGACGTCATGATGCCCGGCCTCGATGGCTTCGCGCTTTGCCGGGAGTTGCGCAAGCGCGGCCGGACATACCCTGTTCTCATGCTCACGGCGAAGGGCCGGATCGATGACCGCGTGGAGGGGCTCGACAGCGGCGCGGACGACTATCTGGTAAAGCCATTCAGCCTGCGCGAACTGCTGGCCCGTGTCCGCGCTTTGCTGCGCCGGAAGGAACGGGAAGCCGGGATTGGCAGGGAATTGGCCATCGGCTCCTCCACCATCGACTTCGAGAAGCGCACGCTCACCCGGGAGGAGATTGCACAACCCCTTTCCGAGAAAGAAGCCGGGATCCTTGCCCTGCTTGCCGGGAGGCCGGGTGAAGTCGTCAGCCGCGAGCAGTTCCTCGACGTCGTCTGGGGATACCACGCCTACCCCAGCACCCGCACGGTCGACAATTTCATCGCCGCCCTGCGGACCAAGATCGAGGACGACCCGGCCAAACCAAGGCACTTGATCACCGTCCGCGGTGCGGGTTACCGGCTGGATCCATGACCTCGATCCTGCCCTTCAGGTCCGTACTCCGCCTGCGGATCCTCGATGACGTCGATGTGGAGTCCACCGGCATCCGCATGCTCTTCCAAATGGCAGGGCTTGCCCTTGCGGCGGAGTTCCCCGATCTCAAGCGCCGCCTTTTCGTGGGCCGCGAGGACATCCGAAGCGGGTATGCTTTTCGCCTTCATTGCAGGAACACGCATCGCCCGGAAAAGGCTCCGCACAACTGCAAATCCTGCGCAATTTTCGTCGCCTATTCCGGGACTTCGTTCTCCAGTTCATCGAGAGCCTCGTCATCCGCGGATGCGGCCGCACAGCAGTCGCTCTTACAGATTATGTAGATGCCCGCGGCGATCGCGCCGACGAGGAGCGCCCCACCGATCACACCGATCGCCTGCCGCTGCGGGCTTTCCCGGAGTGAGCGGAACTGGGATGCGGCATAGGAACGCCCTGCGACCAGCTGGTCCCGAGCACTGCCGGCGAGGCCGCGGGCACCATCGGGCAGGGTGTGGCGGGTGGTATGCCGGACCAGGTTGCGCACGTCCTGGCGGAGGTGGCCGATGTCTTCACGAACCCGGGACAAGAGCCCGGCCGCACGATCGTCTTGAAATAGGGAATGGCTCATAGGAGGAGAACACGATTCAACCCTATGGTGATGCATTGCCGGAGCCATGCAAGTTGTTCCTGCCGCTGAACCCGCTCACCGGACGCCGCAAGCCGCCGAAATCGCGGTGAGAGCCGACAGCTGGGTATTGAAGTTGTGGATCTCCGCCCGCGCCGGCTGATGCCATTCGAATGGAAAGAGGCCATCCTTCTTCGGAAGCTTCAAAATGGCGCCCGCGTTGGCCAGCAAGAGCTTGTCGATCTGACCGGCGATCTCCGGATGAAGTTTCATCTCGTGGAGACGCCTCGAAAGGATCCCGAAGTATCGTGCGCAGACCCCCTTGAACAAGCTGACATCCCAGCCGTCGGTGCTCAGCTTTTCGTAAAGCACACCGTCCGGACGGACGACTCCGGATCCCTCGATGATCGTTCTCGCCGCCGCAGCGGCCTCGTCGAGGTATGCCTGGTCGCCGGTCGTCCCGAAAAGGGCCTCGAGACCGCCCAGATAGGCGCCTTGGTTGTAGGTCCAGTAGTCCCCCTGATGTCCGGGCCGGTCCACCACTCCGGTTCCGTCGTAGAGCTTTGCCTCCCGTTCCCAGGCCAGAGCCTTCTTCGCCCACACGAGAAATTCCTCCTGCTTGGTCACCCGGTGCAATCTTGCCGAAAGAACCACGAAGAGGCTGTTGGTGATGCTGTTCGGCTCGCGCTTGTCTTCCTCTTCGCCCCACGAAACCCCGCCGGACGGCTGCCACGAGGCGGCCATGTGACGCTGGATCTCGATCGCCGTCCGGAGATAGCGCGGATCCTTGTTTCGTTCGTGGAAGGCCAGCCACGCCACACCCCACCAGGCGGAATCGTCGAGATACTCGTTCCGGAACTCCCTGCCGTGAATCCGGCTCCGCTCCACCTCCTTCATGCGGCGGGCAAGTTTCACGCGGTCCTCCTCCTTCCACTTGCCCTGCTTGCGCAGGGTTTCGACCACCTTCGGCAAGCGGCTGCCCCGGACGACATTGGCTTCGTGAAGCTCCCGCAGCTGCTTGTCGTAAATCGTGGAACCCGTGAGATCCATGAACTCCGTCATGGTCTCGACGGCATTCGCACAGGACCACCAGGGGGGATTGATGTAGCCCTCGAAGTGACCGCGCAGGTCCTTGCCCGGGCGATCGAGCCAGTTGCCCAGCTCAGGAACCCAGAACACCTCGTTGAGCGTGGTCATTCCATCGCGGAAATCCCGCGACAAGCCGTCGCCAGGTTCGTTCTCCGACCGAGCAGCCCGCGGGATCATGGCGGAAAATGCCAGCAGTTTGAGGAATTCGGCTCTCTTCATGATGCGGTCCCTCCCCGTTCAGACATTGCCGACCGTCACGGCTTTTCCCTCTGCAATCGAACGATAGATGGCTTCGATCGCCAGCAAGTCCCACAAGCCTTCCTCACCCGACGGCACGAACGCGACGTCCGCGAGGATCGCGGCCGCGAACGCATCCATCTCCGTCTGGAAATGATCGACCGCCGGAAATTCGATCTTCACCTCCGGCTTCGAGGTCCAGCCCTTGAGCCCGTCGTAGCTGTAGGCGGGATCCATGCCGAACTTCCCGTTCTGGCAAACGGCCGTGAACGAATTCACGCCATTGAAGGCATAGGTCGTCATGACCGAAGCCATCACCCCGGACGGGAACTTCATCGACCAAGAAATCGTCTCGTCCACCTCGGCAAACTTCACGGGGTCGGTCTTGACTTCCTGGGCGACGATTTCAACCGGCTCCTCGCCGGTGAGATAGCGGCAGGCCTGCAGGGCATAGATTCCCACGTCCATCAGGGCGCCACCACCCGCGAGCTTCTTGCGCAAGCGCCACTGCGCGGGATCCCCGATCTGGAATCCGAAACCGGCCTCAATGAACTTGAGGTCCCCGAAGACCTTTTCACGGGCCAACCTCATGCATTCCCGGTGATGGGGCTCGAACTGGCAGCGGTAGCCGACCCCGAGCTGTTTGCCAGCGGACTTCATCGCGGCGATCATCCGGCGGCATTCGTCCGCCGAGTTTGCCATTGGTTTCTCGCAAAAGACATGTTTGCCGGCCTTTGCCCCCCGGATCACGAACTCTTCGTGCATCGAATTCGGGAGGACCACGTAGATCACGTCCACATCGGGATTTTCAGCGATCCGGTCGAAGGTCTCGTAGTTGTAAACATGGCTGTCCGGAATGCCGTACTGCGCCTTCCACTTCTCCGCCTTCTCCGGCGTGCCCGTAACGATCGCGGCCAGCCGGCAGTGCTTGGTCTTCGCCAGAGCCGGGGCAATTTGATGGGTGCTCAGTGACCCGAGCCCGACCAGCGCCCAGCCGAGTTTCCGGCCGGGAGCTTCCTGGGCACGAGTGCCGGTGGTAAGGGCGGCGGCCGTGGCCCCGAGGGTCGCGAGAAATGGTCGGCGTTGCATGATATAGGAGATCGGAAACGTGGATCCGCCGCCCAATCCATCACGAGGCCGCCGATTCGTAAACCGTGCGCTTCTTTGGAATCCGAGCGGAACCGCCACGAAAAAGCCCGGCCGCACTTTCGCACGGCCGGGCTGGGAATGAGGTTCGGTCGGATCAGGCGCTTTCGACGACGGCATTCTCGCCATCGGCGTTCTCTTCTTCCTCGGCGACGAAGATCGGCTCGGGTTCCTCGACCGTGAACTCGATCTCGGCATCGCGGTGGCAATCGAAGCCGGAGCCGGCCGGGATCAGGTGACCCATGATGACGTTCTCCTTGAATCCGGTGAGGTAGTCGACCTTGCCGAGGGTCGCCGCTTCCGTCAGCACGCGGGTGGTGTCCTGGAAGGACGCCGCGGAGATGAAGGAATCGGTCTCGAGCGAGGCCTTGGTGATCCCGAGCAGGACCGGCTCGGCCTCGGCCGGCTTGCCGCCGGCCGCGGTGATCTCCTCGTTGATCCGGTTGAAGGCGGAACGGTCGATCTGATCGCCCCAGAGCAGCGAATCGGCATCGCCCGGGTCGGTGATCTTCACCTTGCGCAGCATCTGGCGGATGATGATCTCGATGTGCTTGTCGTTGATCTCCACGCCTTGGACGCGGTAGACCGACTGCACCTCGTTGACCAGGTGTTCCTGCAGCTCCTGGGCGCCGCAAGCCTCGAGGAGGTCTTCCGGCGACACGGGGCCTTCGGTGATCTGGTCGCCGCGCTTCACGCGGTCACCTTCCGTGACGATGATGTGGCGACCCATCGGCACCAGGTGCTCGACCTGCTCGCCGGAGTCCGGATCGGTGGCAATGACCTTCTTCTTGCCGCGGACGGTGCCGCCGAAGGAGATCTCGCCGTCGATCTTGGCGATGACACAGGCATCCTTGGGCTTGCGGGCTTCGAAAAGCTCCGCCACCCGCGGAAGACCACCGGTGATGTCCTTGGTGCGGGCCACCTTGCGCGGGGTCTTGGCCAGCTGCGTGCCGCCCGTGACGATCTCCCCTTCCTTGGCGGAAAGGTGAGCACCGACCGGAATCGAGTAGGAAGCCTTCACCTCCTTGGTCTTCGGGTCGACGATGACCACCTGCGGGTGGAGGTCTTCCTTGTGCTCGGTGACCACCATGACCTTGCGGCCGGTTTCCTTGTCGGTCTCGTTGGTGACGGTGATCCCGGAGATCATGTCGCGGAACTCAACCTTACCCGGCTTCTCGGTGAGAATCGGCACGTTGTAGGGGTCCCATGTCGCCACGGTGTCGCCCTTCTTCACGTCGTCACCATCCTTGATCTCGATGACCGAGCCAATGACGATGACCTGGCTCTCGAGCTCGAGGCCGTCCTTGTCACGGATGGAGATCGAACCGTTCTTGTTGAGCACGACCCAGTTTCCGTCGGCGCTTTCGACGACGCGGAGGTCCTTGTAGACCACGCGACCGGCGTTCTTCGCCTTGATGATCGGCTGCTTGAAGGTCGCCGCGGCCACACCACCCACGTGGAAGGTACGCATGGTGAGCTGGGTTCCCGGCTCGCCGATCGACTGGGCGGCGATGATGCCGACCGCTTCACCGATCTTCACCGGCTTTCCGGTGGCCAGGTTCAGGCCGTAGCACTTGGCGCAGCAACCGCGCTTGGCCTCGCAGGTGAGCACCGAGCGGATCTTGAGCTTCTCGTAACCGATGCGCTCGACCGCGTTGGCTGCCTTCTCGTCGACCAGCTGGTCGAAGTCGAGGGCCATCTCGCCGGTCACCGGATCCTTGACCACCTCGCACGAGGTGCGGCCGTAGATGCGGGTCGCGAGCGAGGCGGCTTCCTCGTCGCCGTCATAAATCGGCGAAACGGTGATGCCACTGGCGGTGCCGCAATCGTGGACGGTGACGATAACGTCCTGGGCCACGTCCACGAGCTTGCGGGTCATGTAGCCGGAGTCCGCGGTCTTGAGCGCGGTATCGGCAAGACCTTTACGGGCGCCGTGGGTGGAGATGAAGTATTCCAGCACGGTCAGACCCTCGCGGAAGTTCGAGGTAATCGGGCGTTCGATGATCTCCCCCGACGGCTTGGCCATCAGGCCGCGCATGCCGGAGAGCTGCTTGATCTGCGACTTGTTACCACGGGCACCGGAGTCGACCATCATGAACAGCGGGCTGGCGCCCGGCTTGCCATCGTTGAACTCGATCTTGCGATAGAGCGCGGCGGCGATGGTGTCGGTGGCGTGCGTCCAGATGTCGACGACCTTCTGGTAACGCTCGCCATCGGTGATGACACCGTTGCGGTACTGCTTGGTTACCTTGTCGACTTGTTCGTAGGCGTCCTTGATGATCGCCGGCTTTTCTTCCGGAACGACCATGTCGACGATACCGATCGAGGTCCCGGAGCGGGTCGCCTCGCGGAAACCGAGGTTCTTCAGCGCGTCGAGCGTGTGAACGGTGCTTTTCTGGCCGGCGACCTGGTAGCAGCGCCAGATGATGTCCGACATCTGCTTCTTGCCGACAGTCTTGTTGATGAAACCGAGACCCTTGGGCCAGATTTCATTGAAACGGACACGTCCCGGAGTGGTCTCGAGGATCTTGTTCTCGCTGTCGCCGAAGACCGTCTTGACGCCGCCTTCGAAGTCGGGGTTGCGGATCCGGATCCACTGGTGATAGCCGACCTTGCGGGAAGCGATCGCGAACTCGACTTCCGCGGAGTTCTCGAACAGCGGCAGGTGTTCCTGCTTCTCGCGGTCCTTCTGGGTGCGCACCGGCGCCCAGGTGAGGTAGTAGGCACCGAGAATGATGTCCTGCGAAGGCACCGTGATCGGGCGACCGGAGGCGGGCGAGAAGATGTTGTTCGGCGCGAGCATCAGCTGGCGCGCTTCCATCTGGGCCTCGACCGAGAGCGGCACGTGAACGGCCATCTGGTCACCGTCGAAGTCGGCGTTGTAAGCCGTGCAGACGAGCGGGTGGACGCGGATGGCTTCACCTTCGATCAGCTTCGGCTCGAAGGCCTGGATCGAGAGGCGGTGCAGTGTGGGCGCGCGGTTGAGGAACACCGGGTGGCCCTTGGTGACCTCGGCAAGGATGTCCCAGACTTCCGGGGTCTTGCGGTCGATCATCTTCTTCGCCGAGCGGACCGTGTGGCAGTAGCCGAGCTCCTTGAGGCGGCGGATGATGAAGGGTTCGAACAGCGTCAGGGCCATCTTCTTCGGCAGACCGCACTGGTTGAGCGTGAGGTCGGGACCGATGACGATGACGGAACGGCCGGAGTAATCGACGCGCTTGCCGAGCAGGTTCTGGCGGAAGCGGCCGCCCTTGCCCTTGAGCATGTCGCTGAGCGACTTGAGCGGACGGTTGCCGGCGCCGGTGACGGCACGGCCGTGGCGGCCGTTGTCGAAGAGCGCATCGACGGCTTCCTGCAGCATCCGCTTCTCGTTGCGGATGATGACCTCGGGGGTCTTCAGCTGCAGGAGGTTCTTGAGGCGGTTGTTGCGGTTGATGACGCGCCGATAGAGGTCGTTGAGGTCGGAGGTCGCGAAACGACCGCCTTCCAGCGGAACCAGCGGGCGCAGGTCCGGCGGGATGACCGGCAAGACCGTCTGGATCATCCATTCCGGGCGCGATTTGGAGGCCGCGAAGCCCTGGGTGATCTTGAGGCGCTTGGAGAGCTTCTTCTTGTTCTGCTTGGAGCGGGTGGTTTCGAGCTCCTGCTCGAGCTGCACCGCGAGCTCGGCCAGATCGACCTGCGCGAGCAGATCCTGGATGGCTTCGGCCCCCATGGCCGCGCGGAAGGATCCGTCGCCATAAGCGTCTTCCGAGTCGCGTAGTTCGTTCTCGGTGAGGAGCTGGCCGCGCTCAAGCGGGGTGTTGCCCGGGTCGGTGACGACATAGTCCTCGTAGTAGATCACGCGCTCGAGGTGGCGGGCGCTGATATCCAGCACCAGGCCGATGCGCGAGGGCATGCACTTGTAGAACCAGATGTGCGAAACCGGCACGGCGAGCTCGATGTGGCCCATCCGCTCGCGGCGGACGCGGCTCAGGGTGACCTCGACGCCGCAGCGGTCGCAGACCACGCCCTTGTGCTTGATGCGCTTGTACTTGCCGCAGGCGCACTCCCAGTCGCGGGTGGGTCCAAAGATCCGCTCGCAGAAGAGGCCGCCCTTCTCGGGCTTGAAGGTCCGGTAGTTGATTGTTTCCGGATTCTTCACCTCGCCCTTGGACCAGGAGCGGATGACGTCCGGGGATGCCACGGTGATGGAGACCTGGTCAAAGGCCTCCGGCCGCTCGTCCACGCCGAAAAGTTCGCGAAGGTTGGTGTCAACGTTCATGATATCGAATGCTTGTTGGGGTATCGGTTCGTGGTTCGGCTATCAAAGGGTGAGGTCGTCGAGGGAGAAGTCGTCCACGCCACCCGGAGCGATGGCTCCCGGACCGGTTCCGCGCCGGCCGGGGCGGACGTCGAGACCGAGGGACTGCATTTCCTTGATAAGGACGTTGAAGGACTCGGGGGTGCCGGCTTCGAGGTTGTTGTCGCCCTTGACGATGGCTTCGTAAATCCGGGTCCGTCCCTGGACGTCGTCGGACTTGACGGTGAGAAGCTCCTGCAGGGTGTAGGCCGCGCCGTAGGCCTCGAGGGCCCAGACCTCCATTTCCCCGAAGCGCTGGCCACCGTATTGCGCCTTGCCGCCGAGCGGCTGCTGGGTGACGAGCGAGTAGGGGCCGACCGCACGGGCGTGGATCTTGTCCGCGACCAAGTGGCCGAGCTTGAGCATGTAGATGATGCCGACCACGACCGGCTGGTGGAAGGCCTCGCCGGTGCGACCGTCGTAGAGGGTCGACTTGCCGCCGGTGCTGCCATCCTTGCCGTCGCCGATCCAGGTGTAGCCGTCGATCTTCTTGGCTTCCGACATGTACTCCCAGATCTTCGATTCCGGGATACCGTCGAAAATCGGGGTCGCCACCTTGAAGCCGAGCGCCTTGGCGGCGACACCGAGGTGGGTCTCCAGCACCTGGCCGACGTTCATGCGCGAAGGCACGCCGAGCGGGTTGAGGCAGATGTCGACCGGAGTGCCGTCTTCAAGGAAGGGCATGTCTTCTTCCGGAACGATGGTCGCGACCACACCCTTGTTGCCGTGGCGGCCGGCCATCTTGTCCCCGACCGAAAGCTTGCGCTTGGCGGCGATGAAGACCTTGACCTCCTTGATGACGCCGGGATCGACGTCGTCGCCGGCCTCGAGCTGGTCGAGCTTGCGCTCACGCTCGGTGTCGAGCTCCTGGAAGCGGGCTTCAAAGGAACCGATGATCTCGAGGATCTTGTTGCGGATCGGTGACGGGTCGATCTCGATGTGATCGTGAACCGAGGCCAGCTTGCGCAGCAGGGTCTTGGTGATCTTGCGGTTGGCCGGGATGATGATCTCGCCGGTCTGGGCGTTCACCACGTCGAGCGGGATCTTCTCGCCGAGCAGGATGTCGGAAAGCTTCTCCGTCAGGTCGTCGGTCAGCTTGTCGGCCTTCTTCTTGTGCTCGTCGTTGATCTTCTTGAGCTGCTTCTTGAGCTCGACCGGATCGACCTTCTCGGCGCGCTTGCGGGCGGAGCCGTGGGACGAGACCCGGATGTCCTGGACGATGCCGACGCAGCCCGAGGGCACGCGCAGCGAGGTGTCCTTCACGTCCGCGGCCTTCTCACCGAAGATCGCGCGCAGCAGGCGCTCTTCCGGAGCCAGTTCGGTTTCCGACTTCGGCGTGATCTTGCCGACGAGGATGTCGCCCGGCTTGACCTCCGCACCGATGCGGATGATGCCGTCGTGGTCGAGGTTCTTGAGCGCCTCTTCACCGACGTTCGGGATGTCGCGGGTGATCTCTTCCGGACCCAGCTTGGTGTCACGGGCAGCGACGTCGAATTCCGAGATGTGGATCGAGGTGTAGATATCCTCCTTCTTGACGCGCTCCGAGATGACGATGGCGTCCTCGAAGTTGTAGCCGTTCCAGGGCATGAACGCGACCAGCACGTTGCGACCGAGGGCAAGCTCGCCGTTCTCGGTGTTCGGGCCGTCGGCGAGGACGTCGCCCTTCTTGATCTTGGCACCCTTCTTGACGATCGGCTTCTGGTTGATGCAGGTGCCGGCGTTCGAGCGCATGAACTTGCGCAGCGGGTAGGCCATGATGCCCTTGTCGATGTTGGTCTTCACCGACTCGGGGTCGGAGAGGAACTTCTCGTCGGCGACCGGCAGCTTGCCGTCGGGGCTGGTGACAATCATTTCCGCGGTGGCCGCGGCGACGATGCCGTCGAGCTCGGCCACGACCACGGAACGCGAGTCACGGGCAGTCTTGGCTTCGAGGCCGGTTCCGACGTAAGGGGAATCGGACACGAGGAGCGGCACGCCCTGGCGCTGCATGTTCGAACCCATCAGCGCGCGGTTGGCGTCGTCGTGCTCGAGGAACGGAATCAATCCGGCAGCCACGGAGACGAGCTGCTTGGGCGACACGTCCATGTAGTTGACATCGCCGGTGCCGACTTCAATGAACTCGCCACCCGCTTCACGGGCGGTGACCTTTTCGTTGAGGAACTTGCCGGACTTGTCGATCGGGTTGTTGGCCTGGGCGATCAGGAATTTCTCTTCCTGGTCCGCGGTGAGATACTCGATCTCGTTGGTGACCTTGCCGTTCTTGACCTTGCGGTAGGGCGTCTCGATGAAGCCGAACTCGTTGATCCGGGCGTAGGTGCACATCGAGTTGATCAGACCGATGTTGGGACCTTCCGGGGTCTCAATCGGGCAGATACGGCCGTAGTGCGAAGGATGGACGTCGCGAACCTCGAAGCCGGCGCGATCGCGGTTGAGACCGCCAGGTCCGAGGGCGGAAAGACGGCGCTTGTGCGTCAGCTCGGCCAGCGGGTTGGTCTGGTCCATGAACTGCGAAAGCTGGGAGCGACCGAAGAAGTCGCGCACGACGGCAGACAGTGCCTTCGGGTTGATCAGCTTTTGCGGGGTCATGCCCTCGATGTTCACATCGAACAAGGTCATGCGCTCCTTGACCAGGCGTTCGGTGCGGGCGAGGCCCACGCGGCACTGGTTGGAGAGAAGCTCACCGACGGCCCGGACGCGGCGCGAACCGAGGTGGTCGATATCATCGATGACGCCTTCTCCCTTCTTCAGCTTGAGCAGGTACTTCACGGCGGCGAGGAAGTCCTCGGGCACCATGATGCGCTGGTCGGAATCGACCGTGCTCTCAAGCTTGCTGTTGATCTTGTAGCGACCGACGCGGGTCAGGTCGTATTTCTTCGGGTCGAAGAAGAGTCGCTTGAGCAGGGCGCGGGCATTGGCGGCGGTCGGCGGGTCGCCGGGGCGCAGCTTGCGGTAGATGTCCTTGAGCGCGGAATCCTCGTCCTTGGCGGGGTCCTTGCGCAGGGACTTGAGGAGGATTTCGTCCTCGCGGCCGTCGATCACCTCGAGCTGCTTGTGGCCGAGGGCGATGAGCTGGCGGACGATGCCGATGGTGAGCGGCTCGTAGGCCTTGGCGACGACCAGTTCGCCGTCGAGGATGTCTTCGAAGGGCACCTTGTGGCCGAGCTCCTGCTCGTCCATCTCTTCCTTCATCTTCAGCGTCTCGACGCTGTAGAAATTGGTCACGATGTCGCGGTCGGTCGGGAAACCGAGGGCACGCAGGAAGGTGGTGGCGAGGAACTTGCGGCGGCGGCGGCGGCGGTCAAGGTAGACGTAGAGCAGGTCGTTGGTGTCGAACTGCACTTCGAGCCAGGACCCGCGATCCGGGATGATCCGGAACGAATGCAGGATCTTGCCGTTGAGGTGCTGGGAAGTTTCGAAGCAGATCCCCGGCGAGCGGTGGAGCTGGGAAACGATGACGCGCTCGGCGCCGTTGATGATGAAAGTGCCGCGGCGGGTCATCATCGGCAGCTCACCCATGTAGACGCGCTCCTTCTTGGTGCCGGTCTCGTCCTTCAGCTTGAAGGTCACGTAAAGCGCAGCGGAGAAGCTTTCACCGGAACGCAGCGAGTCGAGCGAGGTGATCTTCGGCTCCTCGATGTCGTAGGTCACGAAGTCGAGCTCGATTGCTTCATCGTAGCTCTTGATCGGGAAAACTTCGCGGAAGACCGCCTGGAGTCCGGTGTCGGTGCGCTCGCCGGCAGGGATGTCTTTCTGCATGAACTCCTCGTAGGAGCGGCTCTGAACCTCAATAAGGTTCGGGGGTTCGATGACTTCCTCGATTTTCCCGAATTGGAGACGGTCGGCCATGGCTGGTAGGTAGTGCTTACAGGTTGAGCCCGGACCGCGAGCGGTACCGGGCAGTTGGATTCAGAGACTGGTGAGAAGGTCCGGGATCGGCGGAAACGGTCGCGGGTGGTTCACGTGACGGCTTCCGCCGGTTCCGGGAGATGGCTTCGCGGCCGGATCCCCGGCCGCGAAGCAAATCCGGATGACTGGGTTACTTGAGCTCGACCTTGGCGCCGGCTTCTTCAAGCTTCTTCTTGGCGGTCTCGGCGGCGTCCTTGGCGACACCTTCAAGCACCTTGGCAGGAGCGCTTTCGACGAGCTTCTTGGCATCGGCGAGGCCGAGGCCGGGAGCAACTTCGCGGACCGCCTTGATGACGGCGATCTTGTTGGCACCACCTTCGGTGATGACGACGTCGAACTCGGTCTTCTCTTCAGCGGCTTCGGCGACAGCGCCACCACCACCAGGAACGACAACCGCAGCGGCCGCAGCGGACACGCCCCAGGTTTCTTCGAGCTTCTTCACGAGGTCGGCAGCTTCCAGGACGGTGAGCTTGCCCAGTTCTTCAACGAGTGTTTCGATATTGGCCATTGTATTTCTCCTTTGCGGTATCGTCGCGCCCGGAAGCTTCCGGACATTTCAGCCCCGCAGCTGCGGGGACCGACGAGGAACCATTGTGGGTTCAGGCGGCAGCGCGGAGACGCCAACGCCATCGGGTCAGATTGGTGGGATCAGGCTTCGGCGGCGGGTTCGGCGGGAGCCTCCGCAGCGGCTTCGGCAGCAGGCTCGTCCGCGGCGGAATCGCCGTCGGGGTTGAACTTCTTCTGGATGATGCGAGCGATCCGGGCGGCCGGTTCGTTGATCGTTCCGAGGAGCTGGGAAAGAACCGCTTCGCGGGACGGGATCTCGGCGATCGCCTTGAGTTTGTCGGCGTCGAGGACAGCACCGTCGAGGATGCCGATCTTCATCTCCGGTTTCTTGAACTCCTTTTCGAAGGTCTTGATTGCCTTTGCGGCAGCAAAGACCTCGCTGTCGCCGGTGACGAAAGCGGTCTGGCCGATGAGGGTGTCACCGATGTCCGGGAGACCGGCTTCGGCAAGCGCCTTCTTCATATAGGAATTCTTGGCAACGTGGCACTGGGCACCGGAAGCGCCGAGGCGGTTGCGGAGTTCGGAAAACTGCGGCACGGTCATGCCGGTGTAGTCCACCACAAGCACGAAGGGCGAAGCGTTCACCCGGTCGAGCAACTCGTCGATGATGACTTTCTTGTCGGGATTCATGGTCGTGGAGTGGTTCAGGCGGTGGCTTTGGTGTAGACGCCGGCTTCCAGCGGAAGTCCGGGGCACATGGAAGCGGCAACGGTGACGCTACGGACGTAGTTGCCCTTGGCGGATGCCGGCTTGGCGCGAACCACGCTGTCGATGAAGGCTCGGGCGTTTTCGAGGAGAGCAACTTCAGAGAAGGAAGCCTTGCCGACGGCGCCGGAGACGTTGCCGTTCTTGTCGAGCTTGTAGTCGATCCGGCCGGCCTTGACCTCCTTGACGGCCTTGGCGGTGTCGTCGGTCACGGTGCCGGTTTTCGGGTTCGGCATCAGGCCGCGGGGACCCAGAACACGGGCAATCTTGCGCACTTCGGTCATCGCGTCCGGAGTCGCGATCGCGACGTCGAAGTCGGTGAATCCGCCCTGGACCTTCTTGATCAGCTCCTCGAAGCCGACGAACTCGGCACCGGCAGCTTCAGCGGCTTCTGCGGCAGCGCCTGCGGCGAATACCGCCACGCGGACGTTCTTGCCGGAGCCGTGGGGAAGAGCCACGGAGCCGCGGACCATCTGGTCGCTCTTGCGGGGATCCACGCCGAGGTGGAAGGACACGGTGACGGTCGGGTCGAACTTCGGCGCCGGGAACTTTTTCACGGTGCCGACGGCTTCCTCCAGACCGTAGGACTTGCCGGCCTCGACGAGGGCGGCAGCTTTTGCGTAGCGTTTGCTGCGGTTCTTCATTTTTTCGTTTTGCAGTGCTGGCGGATCGGTCGGGTCGACCGGCCCTCCTGCGGTTTCATGCGCCTCTCCGGGGAGCTGCGCGAAAAGACTTACATGCCTTCGATTTCCAGACCCATCTGGCGGGCGGTGCCGGCCAAGATGCGGGCGGCGGCCTCGGGGTCGTTGGTGTTGAGGTCGGGCATTTTGATGTTCACGACTTCCATCAGCTTCTCCTTGGAGATCTTGCCGACCTTGATCTTGTTCGGCTCCTTGGAACCGGAAGCGAGACCAGCGGCCTTCTTGAGGAGGTTGCCTGCCGGCGGACGCTTGGTGACGAAGGTGAAGCTCTTGTCCTTGTAGACGGAGATCACGACCGGAAGCACATCGCCTGCCTGGCTCTGGGTGGCGGCATTGAACTCCTTGCAGAAGCCCATGATGTTGACACCGGCCTGGCCGAGAGCAGGACCGACGGGCGGGGACGGATTGGCGGCTCCGGCTTGGATCTGGAGCTTGATGACTTTGACAACTTCCTTGGCCATGGTGGTAGAGGGATTGCGGTGACGGTATGTTTGAGAGCGGATTTCGATCAGGCGCGTTCGACCTGCCAGTATTCAAGCTCCACCGGCGTGGAGCGGCCGAAGATAGTAACCGCGACGCGCAGCTTGCCGCGCTCGGGGTCGATCTCCTCGACGATGCCGTTCTGGCTTTGGAACGGTCCGTCGGCGACCTTGACGGTGTCGCCGACTTCGAAACTGATCGCGGGGCGGACACTCTCTTCCCGCTCCTTGATTTGCGAAAGCATGCCCTCCACCTCGCTCTGGCGCATGGGAATCGGGCGATCCTTGGTGCCGGCAAATCCGATCACGCCGTCCATCTCCTTGATGAAGTACCAGGTCTTCTCGACGAGCTGGTTGTCTTCGGTCAGGAGGTTCATGTTGACGATGATGTAGCCGGGGAAAAACTTCCTCTTGGTGGAAGTCTTCTTGCCGCGGCGGATCTCGGACACCATCTCGGTCGGAACCAGCACCTCGTAAATATAGTCTCCCATTTCCTCCGCCTCACGCTGGCGGAGAATGCGGTCCTTGACCCGGCCTTCCTGTCCGGACAGGACGTGAACGACGTACCATTGGTTCTCTGGAGACGGTGCAGGCATGATGGGGATGGAAAAAAGCAGCCGGGGAAAAATGGAATCAACGCCCGATGGACGTGATGAAAGTAACGACGTTGGTGTCGATGAAGTCCCAGAGCGAAACAAAGCCGGCGAGCAGGATGGTCGCGATCAGCACCACGATGGTGGAATCGACGAGCTCCTTGTATTTTTTGAATCCCTTCACCTTGGGATCCGACTCCCACGGCCAGTTGGCCTTGCGGAGTTCACCTTTCACTTCGCCGATAAAACGTGAGACTTTTGCGAACATTCCGGGATTACCTTTGAAAACTTGGGATGAAAAGATGGCACGGAAGGAGGGACTCGAACCCACAACCAATGGTTTTGGAGACCACTACTCTACCAATTGAGCTACTTCCGTTTTCTATCTTTGTCGCCGGTGGAGGCGATGGCGGGGCACCCCGGCGAGTTGCCGAAGTGCCCCGAAATTCGTCTCAGCCGGATGTCGCGGGGCGACAGACTGAGGCCCTGCTTGAGGGTTAGTCAAGGATTTCGCTCACACGACCCGCACCGACGGTGCGGCCACCCTCGCGGATGGCGAAGCGCATGGTCTGCTCCATGGCGATCGGGGTGATGAGTTCAACCTCGAGATTGACGTTGTCCCCGGGCATGACCATCTCGACACCTTCAGGCAGCTTGATGCTTCCGGTCACGTCGGTGGTGCGGAAGTAGAACTGCGGACGGTAGTTCGAGAAGAACGGGGTATGGCGGCCACCTTCGTCCTTGGAGAGAATGTAGATCTCGCCCTTGAACTTGGAGTGAGCCTTGACGGAACCCGGCTTGGCGATGACCTGGCCGCGCTCGACATCGTTCTTCTTGAGACCGCGGATGAGCAGACCCACGTTGTCGCCGGCACGACCTTCGTCGAGCAGCTTGCGGAACATCTCGATGTCCGTGACGGTGGTCTTCTGAGTGTCGCGGATGCCGATGATCTCGACTTCTTCCATCTTCTTGACGATACCGCGCTCGATACGACCGGTGCACACGGTGCCACGACCTTCAATCGAGAACACGTCTTCGACGGGCATCAGGAACGGCTTGTCGATCGGACGCTCGGGCTCCGGGATGTAGGAGTCGACGGCTTCCATGAGCTTGAGGATGTTCTCCTTCTGGGCGGCATCGCCTTCGAGCGCAGCCTTGGCGGAACCCTTGACGATCGGAATCTCGTCGCCCGGGAACTCATAGGTGGAAAGGAGGTCGCGGACTTCCATTTCAACCAGTTCGAGGAGCTCCTCGTCGTCAACAAGGTCAACCTTGTTCATGAACACCACGAGAGCCGGAACACCCACCTGACGGGCAAGCAGGATGTGCTCGCGGGTCTGGGGCATCGGGCCATCCGCAGCGGACACCACGAGGATACCACCGTCCATCTGGGCGGCGCCGGTGATCATGTTCTTGACGTAGTCGGCGTGCCCCGGGCAGTCGACGTGCGCGTAGTGGCGGTTAGCCGTTTCATACTCGACGTGCGCGGTCGAGATGGTAATGCCGCGCTCACGCTCTTCAGGAGCGGCGTCGATGTCTGCATAGGCCTTGGCGACCGCACCACCCGACTCCGCGAGAGTGGTGGTGATCGCCGCCGTGAGAGTGGTCTTGCCGTGGTCAACGTGACCGATGGTGCCCACGTTCACGTGGGGCTTGTTCCGCTGGAATGCTTCTTTAGCCATGGTTGTGGTGGTTTCGCGTTGGGCTGCTCGTCCGATCATGTTGCCGCTGGAGCTCGTGGGGGGAATTGAACCCCCGACCTCGTCCTTACCAAGGACGCGCTCTACCCCTGAGCTACACGAGCCTGACGGCGAATTGATGTGCCGGTCCCGAAGCCGGCCAGAAAGTCCCAAGTGGCGTCACAAGACGATAATCCCCTCAGAATTTCCTGGTTGGTTCCGGGAAAAGCGGGGCGGAAGTTAACAAAGCCGCCCACCCTGTCAAAAAAAATATCAAAGGAAAGAAGATTTGTCGGGGAAAGCAGGAAATTCACTGAAAAACAACAAGTTACAGGAACACCCAAGCCCCTCACACCTCCCCTTCTGCCGCCTGCGACGGGTCAATCATCCGGTTGAAGCGAGCCAAAGCCATGCAACGCCCGCTCTCCGGATCGACATCGACCAATGCTCCACAGAGGCGCACTGGACCTGACGCGATCGGAAATCGCGTTGGCATACCGGTCCGGAAGCGCCAGACCACCGATTCGTGAGATCGACCCAGCACCGAGAACTCCGGCCCGCACATCCCGGCGTCGGTCAGACAACCCGTCCCGCCCGGCAGGATCCGCTCGTCCGCAGTCTGGACATGGGTGTGGGTGCCAACCACGGCCGAGACCTTGCCATCCAGGGCCCAACCCATCGCGATCTTCTCGCTGGTGGTTTCCGCATGGAAATCCACGAAGATCATCATGATCCCTTCCGACCGGAGCCTCGCCGCCTCGGCCTCCAGTCCGATGAACGGGTTCTCCAACGGCGGCTGCATGAATGAACGCCCCTGGCCTTGCAGCACCGCGACCTTGCCTTTCGGCGTGTCGAGGACCACGGATCCGCTTCCAGGAGTACCCTCCGGGTAGTTGATCGGTCGCAGCAAGCGCGGCTCGGTCGGGAAATAATCCACGATTTCCTGCTGATCCCACACATGATCCCCGGTGGTGATCACCGCCGCTCCGGCACGCAGGAGATCAATGGCAATGCGAGGTGTGATACCCCGGCCTCCCGCTGCATTCTCGCCATTGACGATGATGAAATCGAGGCCCAACTCCTTGCGGAGACCCGGCAATTGCTCGATGACAGCCTTGCGGCCGGGCTCACCGACGATGTCCCCGAGAAATAAGATGCGAACAGGATCCATGGGTACAGGAGATTGCGGCGGGGACAGCATTGCCCCGACCCGCGAGGCTTACCCGTCGGCCATCCGGCACGCCAAGCCAAATCCCCGATGACCACGCGTGCCATTCCATTCTGCCTGGCCCTGCTCCTTGCTGCCGCGGTGCTGGTTTTCTTGAGGTTTCACCGACCGTTGGAGCCTGAGCCAGCCCCACCGGCGTCAGCAGCCCAAGCCAAGGCCCCTGCTTTGTCGGACCTGGCCCCAATCCCCGATTGGGACGCCTTGAGACGCTTTGACGGAACCATTTCACGTGCCGAATTCATCCGCCAGCTGGACGAGGTGTTCACGGTATCCCCGGCTTGGAGGAATTGGTTCGAGGTCAGTGACGACCACGTCAGGATTCATGCGAACCCGGGAGAGCATCTCGTTCTCAAGTTTGCGCCGGACGGATCGACCGCCCAACCGCCCCGCACGTGGCGCAGCATCGATCAACTGCCACCGGCACCCGAGGGACGGCCCCTCGACGGCGTGAGGATTGCCATCGACGCGGGCCACATCGGAGGTCGCTGGGGCAAGATGGAAGAGCGCTGGTTCCAGCTTCCGGGCATGCTGCCGGTGCAAGAAGGCGACATGACCTTGATCGTCGCCAATCTGCTGAAGCCGCGACTGGAAGACCTCGGCGCAACGGTTACGCTCGTCAGGAAAGACACCGAACCCGTCACCGCGCTCCGACCCGAACGCTTGAGGGAGGAAGCCGCCAGCAGTTCGGCCGGCGGGGACATCGTCAAACTCGCGGAACGGCTGTTCTACCGGACGGCGGAGATTCGCGCCCGAGCCCAGCTGGTCAACGAATCCATCCAGCCCGACATTGTCCTCTGCCTTCATTTCAATGCCGACGCCTGGGGCGACCCGTCGTTGCCCACCCTCGTCCCGCACCACCATTTCCACATGATCCTCAATGGAGGCTACACGGATGACGAAGTCGCCCTCACCGACCAGCGCCACCAACTCCTTACCAATTTGCTGCAAGGAGTTCACGACGAGGAAGCAGGAATCTCGCGCTCCGTCGCCGCAGCCTTTGTCGAACGGACCTCCATGCCGCCCTATCGTTATGACCCCCTTGCCAGGAATGCACGGAACGTGGACGGCGATCCCTACCTGTGGGCCCGCAATCTCCTCGCGAACCGCCTCTACGAGTGCCCTGTGATCTATTTCGAGCCCTATGTGATGAACTCGCAGGAAGACCATGCGCGCATCCAGGCGGGCGACTACGAGGGCTTGAGAGAGGTTGCCGGGCAACGGCGCCCGTCGATTTTCCGCGAGTACGCGGATGCGGCAGCCCTTGGTCTCGAGCGATATTATGAGCGCGGCAGAAGGCCCGATCCGGCCAACAAATCTGTCATTTCACCGGAATGAGGGATAACCGCAGGCTCCGGGCAACGTTTCCTTTAAACGATGCTCCGAACCGCCCTTGTTGCCTTCTTTTCCGCCGCGTCCCTGCAAGCCCAGGATGGCGGGCAACTCTTTTCGCTCTATTGCGCCGCCTGCCACGGGGCGGATGGCAAGGGCGCAACCGGCGGCCAATTTCCCCCGCTGGCAGGCAGCGACTGGGTCCACGGCAATGCCGCTCGAGCCGTCGAGATCGTCCTTCGCGGCCTCCACGGGGAAATCCATGTCGACGGCCGCACGTTCAATCTTGAGATGCCCCCCCAAGGCGCCGTGCTCGCGGACGACCAGATTGCCGCCATTCTCACGCACGTACGGTCCTCGTGGGGTAACAAGGCCGAGCCGGTGAAGTCTGAAACCGTCAAGGCCATCAGGGCGGCCGGCAACGACCGCAAGGTGCCATGGACGGCCAAGGAGCTGCTCGCCATCCACCCCCTGCCCGCCAGCGAGCCTCCGATCGCGAACCTGACATCGCAGATCTATCACGGCACTTGGAAGGATCTCCCCGACTTCTCGCAACTCGAAGCCACCAATGTCGAGGAAGAGCATGACGGCCTCATCAGCGTCACCCATGCCGACCGCACCGACGAGTTCGGGCTCGTCTGGCAGGGCGATCTGGTAGCTCCGGAATCAGGAACGTTTGTCTTCCGCCTTGATGCGGACGATGCGGCCCGCGTGATGATCGATGGCAAGACCGTCACCGAAGTCCGCGGAACGGGCCCCATGAACGGAAGCCGGGCAAAACAGGGAAAAATCAATCTCACCGCGGGCCCGCACAAGATCCGCATCGAGTTTGTCGAGTTTTTCGGGCAGGAAAGCATCGCCCTTGCCTGGAAGGGGCCGGGGCTCCCGTCGTGGAGAAACCTGGCCGACCATCCGATCGAAGCCGCCAAGCCATCCATCCCCATCCAACCTTCCGGGGAGCGTGCGGTGGTCTACCGGAACTTCATCGCCGACACCACGCCACGAGCCATTGGCATCGGATTTCCCGGCGGCCTGAACCTCGCCTACAGCGCCGACCACCTGGCTCCCGAGCTGATCTGGAGCGGCTATTTCATGGACGGATCCCGCCACTGGGTCGATCGGGGGCAAGGAAACCAGCCACCCGCCGGGGAAAATGTCGTCAAACTGTCCGGCACCCCGGCCTTGCCGTCCGAAGCACGGTTCCGCGGATACAAGCTCGACCCCTCCGGCAATCCCACCTTCATGGTGCAGATCGGCGATCAGACCTTGCAGGACGCGTGGAAGCCCGGGATTACCGGTGGCAAGCCCGGGCTTGTCCGGAGCGTGACCGCAGGGAACGGAAAAAATCCGCTTGAGATCCTGATTTCCGACCGGCTCCCGATGAAGCAGACGGGCGACCTGGAGTTTGATCTGGGCAGTGAAATCCAGCTCCACGTTGAACAGGCCCTCGTCGAATCACGGGACGGCAAATCTTTCCTCAAGTTGGCTCCCGGCCAGACCGCGGTGCTGACCTATCGCTGGAAGTGACGTTTCCCGGCGAAAAACCCACCATTTCCACGCTTCCGTTCATTCCATGACATTCCTGTCCAAATCGGCGATCACATGCGGCTTGATACTCTCATGCGCTTCCGCCCAGCAGCAGTCCGACTTCTACACCCGTGAAGAAATTCCATTGCCGGCAGGGGAGGTCATGGAGCTCGGTTCCATCGCGCTGATGCCGGGCCATAAAGTCGCGGTTACGACCCGGCGGGGAGATCTCTGGATTTGTTCGGGCGCCTACGAATCCGACCTCTCCAAAGTGACCTGGCAGAAGTTCGCCGAAGGCCTCCACGAACCCTTCGGCATGTTCTGGAAGGATGGTTGGCTCTACTTGACCCAACGTCCTGAGGTGACCCGCCTGAAGGACTCTGACGGCGACGGCCGGGCGGATCTCTTCGAAACCATCAACTCCGACTGGGGCATCAACGGGAACTACCACGAGTACGCCTTTGGATCCGATCCGGACAAAAACGGTGACATCTGGGCCGTCCTCTGCCTCACCGGGTCCTTCACCGCGGAATCCCCATGGCGAGGATGGTGCGTCCGCATCACCCCGGACGGACAGATGATCCCCACCGCCTCCGGCATCCGGTCCCCCGGCGGTATCGGCTTCAATGCCGAGGGCGACGTCTTTTACACCGACAACCAAGGCGTCTGGAACGGTTCGTCATCCCTCAAATGGCTCAAGCCGGGGTCATTCCAAGGCAATCCCTCCGGCAATGTTTTCTACCCCGACGCACCAAACATGGGACCCCGCCCTGCCGATCCCGTCGACAAGTCGCGCATCCTCGCGGAACGGAAGCGAATCCCCGAGTTCGTTCCTCCGGCCGTTATCCTGCCCCACGCGAAAGTCGGACATTCGCCGACCGCCATTGTCGCGGATACAACCGGCGGAAAATTCGGGCCATGGGACAAGCAACTCTACGTCGGGGAACAGACCAAGTCGGAGGTCCAACGCGTCTCCCTGGAAAAGGTCAACGGGATCTACCAAGGAGCCGTGTTCCATTTCCTGAGCGGCTTCCAGGCCGGGATCGTACCCATGCGTCAAGCGGACGACGGCACCCTGTTCGTGGGCGGCACCAACCGCGGATGGGCCTCCAGCGGGACCAAGCCTTTCACCTTCGAGCGGGTCCGCTGGAACGGTAAAACACCTTTTGAAATCCTCGCCATGGGCGCGAAGAAGGACGGCTTTGAGCTGACATTCACCGAACCTGTCGATCCGGCGACCGCGGGCTCTCCGGAATCCTACTCGATGGACGCGTGGACCTACATTTATCAGGCGGAATACGGGTCCCCGGAGGTCGATCAGGCAACACCGAAGATCACCTCCGCCGAGGTCCTCGAAGGGGGCAGGAAGGTGCGCCTCACCATCGAAGGCCTCGTCCAAGGTCACGTCCACCACCTGTCTGCAGGAGGAGTGAGATCAGCGGCCGGCGGCAAGCTATGGCACCCGGAAGCCTGGTACACGCTGAACGAGATCCCGGATTGAATCCGGCTCTGTTTGACCGGATCCCGCGGCGAATCATCCCGGCAATCCGGAAACTCAGGCGAGCTGCGACAAGGTCCGCAGATAGTCGAACGAGTAGATTCCGGTCGAGTGGCCATCCGCCCACCACAATTGCAGTGCGTACCCCCCGACCACTTCGAACCTGAGCAGTTCGAAGCCGCGCGGACCGATCTTCTGAACCGGACGGAGTACCCGCCCCAGCGCATCCGGTTCACCTTGGCATGCTGCACAGGGACAGCCCCTCCTCAGGAGATCCAGCGCCAGAAAAACGTCATCCCCGTCATCGAAGGCAAGAGCCAGCTCGTTGCCGATGACCGCTGCATGTCCGAGAGCATCTTTCATTGCATATAAGATCGATGGCCGAACAACGCCGAGCCGACACGTACGATGGTCGCCCCTTCGCGGATGGCATCTTCAAAATCCCCGCTCATTCCCATGCTCAAGGACGGTAGTTTTAGCCCCGTAGCAGACTCAACGCGATCCCTGAGAATACGGGTCTCCGCGAACCATCGACGAGACTCTCCCTCCGGCGGAATCACCATTAGACCCCGGATCTCCAAATGGGCGAAACCCACCAAAGTGCCGCCCACCGCGAGGAGGTCATCGGGGAGAAATCCGCCTTTGCTCTCTTCACCCGCGATATTCACCTCCAGGTAGACTTGGGTTTTCACTGCCAGTTCACCCGCGATCCGGTCGGAATGCTCCAACAGCCTCACGGAGTCCATGCTGTGAACCACCGGAAAAGACGAAAGCACCTTGCGCACCTTGTTGCGCTGGAGCCCGCCGATGAAATGCCACCGGATGTCACCCGGAAGCACCTCGATCTTCGTTGCCGCCTCCTGCTGTCGGCTTTCGCCGAAGTTCCGCTGGCCGGCCTCGTAGGCCTCTAGAACGGCTTCGGCAGGAAAGGTCTTTGATACGGCAAGCAGCTCCACTTCACCCGGATCCCTGCCGGACGACGCGCAGGCATCAGCCACGCGTCCCTGAAGCTCCGCGAGTCGGTCGGCCAAGCCCTCCATCAGCGATCAAGCAACCCGGCCATCCGGGCGTTCCGGGTGATGTCCACCAGGTCCCCGAGCACCATCAGACCCTCGCGCTTGTGGGGATCCATGCCGCTCGGCCAGCGTGGGGTGTCATCCAGCTCCGCCGTTTCATCCTTGGCGCGGCGCATGTACTCCTCGGTCTCTTCGGTGGGATCAAACGGCCGCAGATCACCACCATCCTGAACATCATCCAGTGACAGCTTGAAAAACGAGAGGCTCTTTTTGTCCTCCTTTTCGATTTCCACGAACCTCGTCTTTCTCTCGTCGTTGCGCTTCCGCTGGTCCACTTCGATCGTGTCGAGCTCCTTCTTCCGTTCCTCCAAATTCAGTGAAACCAAGTTTTCCCGGATTCGCGCCTTGGTTTTGGTGACGTCCTCGATGATGTAGGCGAAATCCTTGGATTCAGTGACCCGGTGGGTGCTGAGTTCCTTCAGACGTGGCACGAAAAGCTGTTCCCTTTTCAGCGGCGCGAAGTCGGGAGCCCTGCGAATCTTGTCGTGCTCCAGCGAGTGATCGAGGTAGGCCTCGCCCACCTCCAGGGCATCGGTCAAACTGGGCAGAATAATGTCTGGAATCACGCCCATGTTCTGGGTCGAGGATCCCGAGGGACGGTAGAATTTCTGAATCGTCACCTTGAGGGTGCCTGCCTTGTTGCGCGCCTTGAAGAACGGCAACATGCGCCCGATGTCCATCGGTTGCTGGACTGTCCCCTTGCCGAAGGTCGACGAGTCGCCAACGATCACGGCGCGATTGTTGTCCTGCAAGGCCCCCGCAAGGATCTCGCTGGCCGAGGCACTGCTCTTGTCGGTCAGAACCACCATCGGACCATCGTAGATCGCGTCCTTGCGCTCCGATTCCTTCACCTGGATCTCCCCGAAGGTATTCTTCACCTGAACCACGGGACCACGGCGGGTGAAGAACCCGGTCATGCGGCGGACCTCTTCCAGGGCTCCTCCCCCGTTGTTGCGGAGATCGAGGACCAAGCCGTCGATACCCTCGTCCTTCAATCGCTCGAGAAGGCGCTCCACATCGACGGAGCAGCGGGTCTTGCCCTCCTCGAAGTCGGCATAAAACGAAGGAAGGGTGATGACCCCGAGTCGCTTTGCTTCGCCATCACCGCCCTTCATATCGACCACCTCCGCGCTGGCCTGCTCGTCCTTGAGAGACACTTTGTCGCGAACAATCGTGATCAAGGTGGTCTCGCCGGGAGCGCCACCGGCCGGCTCCACCTTGAGTCTCACCGGGGTGGCCTCTTTGCCACGGATCAAGTCGACCACCTTGTCGATCTTCATGAACATGATGTCGACCATCTCCATGGCACCGTCGCCATCGGGGTCCACCGCAACCACCCGGTCATCGAGCTTCAGACTGCCTTGCTTGTCCGCGGGGCCACCGACGACGATGCCCATGATCTTGGTAGCGCCGTCTTCCTCGCCCTGCAACAAGGCGCCGATTCCAACCAACTCGTTCTTCATCCCGTCGCGGAACCGATCCATTTCCCGCGTGCTCATGTAGTCGGTGTGCGGATCGAAAGCCCGGGCGACAGCGCTGAGGAACATCGCGGCGACATCCTCGTCATCGACGTCCTGGACCACACTGTGAAGAAAGCGCTCGTAGCGGAGCGCGATTTTCTCCTCGGGATCCTTGTCGTCCTTGAGCGGATTCTCCTTGCCTTGCTTTTCAGCCAGCTTGGCGATCATGTCCCGGCGAAGGGTCTCGGAGAGCAGGGCCTCCTTGATCTGCAGCCTCCAAATCTCCATCGCCTCCGCCTCATCTTTGGGCCAAGGCGCGTCCTTGCGGCTCCTCTGAAGCGATTCCTTCTTGGTAAAATCAAAATCATCGGCGGCGAGCAGCCGCTTGGCCTCCGCCACCCGCGCCTGGACCCGCTTCTTGAAGGTCGAGTAAATGTCCTCCGCGGCACCCATGCTATTTTCCTGCAACAGCATGGCAGAGAGATTCTCGCCGTATTGGCGATTGAAGCGATCAATGTCTTCTTGGACAAAGTAAACTTTTCCCGAGTCCAGATCCCTCAGGAAATCGTCGAGGAAGCGCTTGCTCAAGTCATTGAAAGGCAGCCGGGCGAAATGGCTGTTCTGGAGCATGATCGCCATCTGGCGTCCCACTTCATCGAAATCCGCTTGCTGCGCACAGGCAGTGAGGGTCGATGCGGTGACGATGGCAGCCATGGTGGCACTGCGAAGTCGGGAAAAGTTCATGAGTAGATCTGAGGCAAGGCCGAACAAGTTGATGAGCGTCGCACGAGGGCGAAAAATGTCGATTTTTTAAAAGGGTCCCGGTCCACAGCCATCATTTGCCGTCGATCGCCTGCTTTTCTGCCAGCCAATGCTTGAAAAACTCTTCCTTCGCTTCCTTTTCGAGCTGGTCCAGATCAACGCTTTCAAACTCTCCATTTCCGAAGTTGAACCTCAATTTCGACTCGGGCATCCCCATCCTCCGCGTCCCCAGCGTCACGGCAATCCTCATGAGTTCTCCCGCACGGAGGATCTCCAAATCCAGTTCCTTGCCGGGCTTGGTTTCCCTGACCTCCGCAATGAAGGACTCGACCGAATCCTGCGCCGCCTCCCAGCGCCGCTTGTCAATGCCGACGATCACGTCCCCCACGCTCAGGCCGGCCTTGGTCGCCGGGGAATCAGGCTCAACTCCACTGATCCTGACTCCCGAAGTGACCCCTTTTTCACCAGGGATCATGATGGCCACCCGGGTCATGGTGATGCCCACGTAGCCTTGA
The DNA here is from genome assembly GCF_014904755.1 of Neoluteolibacter marinus. Taxonomy (GTDB): domain Bacteria; phylum Verrucomicrobiota; class Verrucomicrobiia; order Verrucomicrobiales; family Akkermansiaceae; genus Haloferula; species Haloferula marina. The sequence goes on along the minus strand of NZ_JACZFQ010000043.1, from coordinate 31,301 downwards.
CCTTCATTCCTCTGGTGCTCGTCGACCACCACTTCCAAGAGCGCAGTGCGAAGGCGTGCCCTCACTTCCGGCTCTGTCGCCAACCGGAACTCTTGAAACAACCAGGCAGTCCCCTTCTCAGGCTGTTGCCTGGCCCATTCGAGCAGCTGCCTCTCCGTCCTGGCGCGATCCTGATAGCTCTCGCTGTTCAGAGATTCCAACCACCTCCGGTCAGGAACATCCTGACCGTTGCACGGGACAAGCAGGGCCGCGATTCCAGCGGCGGCCAGCAATTTCGTGAAGCGGAGATTTCGCGACACGGCAACCGGCGATTCATCAATTGCCCAAGAAATCCTTCTGTGGCACTTGAATGGTGTCCCTCGGCTCAAGCGGCGTGTTCATGTGCTTGGCGTCGGTGAGGTTGTATTCCTTGCTTTGCTTGCCCCGGATCAAGCGTACCCGCTTCATGCTGCCGAACGGCGTGGCCCCCTTTGCCGCCTGCACCGCGTCGTAGAGCGTCAGGCCCCGGAAATAGCGAACTGGCCCAGGACTTTGCACTTGGCCGCCGACAGTCACCGTCAGCTCCTCCAATGCCTCTTGGTTCGTCGCGATCACGTTGATCGTAGGGGTGGTATAGATCTTGGCCGCGCGATAGGCCGCCTCAATGCTTTGCGCCAACGCGGTGGGACTGAGTCCGGCGGCACGGATTGATCCGTCCAGCAAGGGCATCCGGATACTTCCGCCTTCCGACACCGTGTAAGTGCCGTTGACGCGGGCCATCTCGTCACTGGGAACCCCCTTGATCTGGATTTCAATCGCCCGGCCAGCGCTGATGGTGCTCTGGCCCATCAGCCCCTGCAACGACATCACAAGGCATGCGAAGAGGAATAGAATCTGTTTCATGTTGTGAAAGTTCCTTTGTGCAAGCGTCATGTCAATACAGGTCTTGCTTGGAATCATCCTCGCTGCCCCCCCGGGGCGCCACCGACCGCGGGCTCGGAGACTGCGTTGGAGCGGAAGCGCTTGCCGGGGCTGGCTGCGATTCGGCAGGAGCGTAGTAGGTGTAGTAGCTCGTGTAGTACTGGTATTGGCTGTCGCTGCGGACATCCACATTGTTCAGCACCACACCGATCACGTGGCCACCGACATTCTCCACCGCCTGCTTGACCCGCATGAGCATGTTGCGCGGGAGCTTGCGATGCTGAACCACGATCATCGTCAAGTCGACCTCACTCGCCAGAACCGAAGCATCGCTTACACCAAGGATCGGAGGGGAGTCCACCAGCACCAGGTCAAAGCGCTGCTTCACGTCTTGCACAAGCTCCGACATTCTCCGGGAATTCAGAATTCCCGCGGCATCGGCGGGGAGGATTCCCGACGGCATGAAGTAGAGATTGTCGACGGGAGTCTGAAGAATCACGTCCTCAAGCATCAATTCCGTGGTCAGGTAATTGGTAAGGCCAACCGAATTATTAATATCGAAGAAGGTATGCAGGCGCGGTCGGCGCAAGTCCGCATCAATCATCAACGTGGTGTAGCCGCCCTGGGCACAGATATAGGCGAGGTTGACCAGGGTGGTCGACTTCCCTTCCCCCGCGCCGCCCGATACCACTGTGATGGCATTGTCCTCGGGATTCTTACGGTTGAATTCAATGTTCGTGCGGAGAATCCGATAGGCCTCGGCGTCAGGGCTCATGCCACTCTGCTTGTAGAGCACGCCAACATCCTTGGGAATTACCGCGAGAACAGGAACTTGCAGGAAGCGCTCGACATCCTCCAGCGACTTCACCGAGGTATCCAGATATTCCAGGAAGAACGCGACACCGATCCCGAAGATCAGCCCGACCACTGCTCCAAGAGCGAGATTCAAGGTGATGTTCGGACTGACCGGAATCTGTGAGATCATCGGCTCCTCGTGGAGGATAATGGGATCTTCCGTGATCTTGGTCTGCATCTCCTCGGAAATCTGTTTCAGCTTGAGTTGACCGAGAATCTGCTGGGCGGATTCGAAATCATTCTTCGCATCCACGAACGATTGGTTCGCGATTCCCTCTTTGATCGCCTCGTCTTCCTTGGACTCCATCTCCATTTTCAGCCGCGAAAGCTGTTCTTTGGCCAATTCAAGCTGCGCTTTGAGAGTGTCCCTCAGATTCGCAACCGCCTCAATGAGATCGTGCTCCATGCTGTCGACCATCGAAAGCTGGGCGACCACCTTCGGATGCCTTTCTCCGAGACCCGATGATTTCATGGTTTCGTAGTCGCGCTTCGCGTCTTGAAAGCGGGGAAGAAGGACGGGAATCACATTGTCGGGAAGACTCAGGCCCGATGCGTAGTTCATCAATTGGGGACCGTCGTACTTCAGCAAAGTCTCGATCTGGCTCTCCAACTGGATCTTTTCCCGTTCAAGTTCTTCGTATGCCCGGGCAGCCGACTCAGCACGGTCGGCCTTGTTGAAGCCGCTCGAGCCTTGGTAGACGCTCTGGTCTCCGGAATAAATGATTCCTTCGGTCCGGATAATCTGAGAAAGCAATTTGCGCTTGTCCTCGACGGCATCCTCCTGAACGACAACCGCCTTCCGGAGTTCGTCCAAGGCTTGGTTCGCATAATCACTCTGAATCTTCTTGCGCCGTGCCCTGTAGGCCTCTGAGACCTCTTTGGCGATCGCCTGAGCATCCTTCGGGTCGTTGTACCTGACCCGAATCTCAATCAACGAAGTTCCTCGAATGTCTTGCGCATCAACGATCTTCTTTAGGGTTCGCCGGACCGATTCCATGTCGGTATTCCACTTGTTTACCAAATCAAGATTCTCGATGGCGGCATCGAGCGTCTTTTGCGCCTTGATCACCGCAAACTCGGTCGGGAAGAAGGTCTGACCCGACTCCAATGCCGACCTCGGTTCCGCAAGGCCCGGAATGATCTGTGTTCCCACCCCTTTGGGCCGAACTTGGACCACCGCAGTACTTTCGTACTTCTTGGGCATCACGTAGGTGATGACCAGGGCCGTCATGAATACCAGGAGGAAGGTCAACAGAATGACCCCGTAGCGATTCTTGATGACCTGCCAGTAGTCAATGGCGTGGAGCGAGGCCTCCGAGGATTGAGTAGATTCATTCATGCGGGCGAGTAAGTGATTGGTTTATTGTCATCGATTCCACCTCGTTCAAACGAAAAACTCCCGCAATGGGTATCCATTGCGGGAGCTTCGAGGTTCCTGAATATATAGCTCCTAAATTCTTCCCTCGAGGGACTCTCGATCAGAACTCGGCGCGAAGGCCAACATTGACCCGGTTGCGATCATAGCTCTGACCGAAGAAGTCAGAACTACAGTCGGTGTAATTGTAGGAAACGGTGCCGTAGAGCATTTCGTTGAACTTCACCGAGAGGCCGACGTAGGCGTTCCAAACGTCCTCATCCAGTCCGCCGGCGGCGATCGGACCGGCGCCACCAACGATGCGCCCATCGTCAAATGTCGCCGGGATGTAGTCAATGCCACCGAATGCGCTCAACATCTGGGAGAATGCATACTCTCCGGAAACACCAAGACGGAAAGTCCGGCGATCATCGAACTCGTAGAGACCCGTTCCGACAGTGCGAACGGTATCGTAGCCTTCGACCCCATATCGCAGGAAACTCCTGATCGAGAACTGCTCGTTCACTTGAGTGCGAAGGGTCGCCTCAGCATAGGGGCTGGTGCTGTCACTGCCAGCGTCAGCATCGTGGATTTGAGCGCCTGCCTTGAACACCAAGATCGTGTTCGGGCTGAAACGGTGCTCAAAACCCCCGAGAATATAGTGATCGTCGTAATCCGTCGAAACCCCGTCACCGTTGGTGTGGGCGAATCGATACTCAGCGGTAAGTACCGTCTGCGGCGTCAGTTGGTAGCGGAACTGGTTGTAGAGAGCCCAAGTGAACCGATCCTGGTTAGCAACTCCACCCGAATAATCCAAGCCCGTAAGGGTGAAACCCGTGTAGGTGGCCAAACGCTCGGTCCAGCGGTAGCCCACCGAATTGTCGGTCTGCCAGTAGAAATATTCACCCAGCTGACGCGAGGTGGCAAAGCCGTAGGCGTAATCAGGCTCCAGTTCGTAAGAGAGGAAGTTCCTGCTAGAAAAGCGAAGCCGCTCGCTCACCCGATGTGTCCAGTTCACACCCACTCGCGATTGCCCGTAGAGATCATCCGAACCAACCGCGGCAGGAGAATCGAAATAATAGATCGCTCCAATGCGAGCATAGACATCCCAAGTGGTCTGAGGCGAGATGGAGACAAATGAAACACCAACGTACGGATTGAAGCTGAAGGCACTGTCGTCAGCACCGATCCCCACCGCAGTGGGATTCACATTGTCGTCGTAGGTAAGATTGACACCCGCGGTCCACTTCAGTGGAAGACTCTCCTGAGCCTCGTCTTGGATGTAATAAAGATCGCCATAGGCAACCCCCAAGGAGGAAGCGATGGCGAGGGTTGGAAAGAAGCAGCGTTTCATGAAATAAAATTCGAAAGCAAAGGACATCAGAGGTCACATTCCGACCATCAATCGACAGTGCCAGGGAAATCGCGAATCGGAAGATCGATTCCCGTACCGGTGGGAGGCGTAATCACCGGCGGCACGGTTGGCGGACGGCCAGGTGGCAGCATCGGCGGACCGCCAGGAGTCGGGCCCACCGGACCTTGACCCGGGAAATCAAGCGGATTCCACGCTGGCTTGACGTCAACCACTTCCTTCGGGCTCTTCGAACCCTTCGAGCTATGCCCCGTGTCACCCTTGTTCGGGTCAAGGCGGCTCATCAACGCCTGCACATCAGGCAACGCGTCCGGCGCGACCGCAACGGCGCATTGGGAAACCAAACGCATTTTATCGGGAGCGACCGTTGAAGCCACCTCGACAATCTTCGCCACCGTCTTGGCATCTGCTTCGGAGGCGAGGATCGCGGCCTTCACCACTTCGCAGGCACAGCCGGAATTCGCCTCCACGTTCTCTTCAACGATTTGAAGGACATTGGCAGGCTCTGCGGACACCGCATGCTTGACGGAAACAGCGAGCTCCAGGCAGTCGGTCGCCGCCATCGCCGTGGCGGGAAAAACCCCCAAGGCGAGCGCAGCGAGTGCGAATCGAAGAGAAGTATTCATGTTTGGGAAATCGAATCAGGATGTCAGAACGATACCGAGATAAGCGGGTAGCGGGAATCGAACCCGCATAGCTAGCTTGGAAGGCTAGAGCTTTACCACTAAGCTATACCCGCGAAGTCGAGGCGAAGCTAACAGCCCGTGAGAATCCCCGGCAAGATCTTTTTTGGCGGAATCGGAGGTCATTTTCCGGTCATAATGCACCGTTCCTGCGAGGATTGGTGTTGCCTTCCTGGCCAACCCAGGATAGCTCCCCGTCATTCCTTCCGGGCGGGTGTAGTTCAATGGTAGAACGCGAGCTTCCCAAGCTTGAGGCGTGGGTTCGATTCCCATCACCCGTACCAGCAATATCCTGCCACTACTTAACGACTGAGGTAAGCGTTGCGCCGCAGAACGAAGCGCCACGGCAGATCTTGCGAGCGTGAGATCCCGATGCGAGGCCCGCAATCCACGGCAACATCCCCTCCGGCGTCGATCCCGGCTTCGGGCCACTCGAGGAATTGCCGGCCGTGAAGCGAGCCGTCGATCCCCAGTGCTTGGGTCAGCTTGCCCGGACCGGAACAGAGTTCGCACAAGCCGGCTTTCCCCCGACGTCGCTGCATTAGCTCGATTCCCCTCAGCGGCTCCAAGGCCCGGAGGAGCACGAAACCGCTCCCTTGCGGGCATTTCACCAGCACGTTGAACAGCCAGTGGAGCCCGTAATTCATGTAAACATAGGCGGTGCCCGCAGGATGCTCATCGACAAAGCGGCGGGCCGAGGGTCGAAGAAACAGGTGACTGGCCTCGTCTCCGCTCGAGGAATAAGCTTCCGTTTCCACTATCCTCCCCGCGCACTCCCCCCATTCAAGGCATGCCCCGATCAATTCGCGGGCGCAAACGACCGGATCGCGCTCGAAAAAGGCCGCTGTCAAACGGGCCATCGCCTCAAAGCCCGGTCGGGTGATCGATGAATTCCCACTCTAGCCCGAACCTGCTCGCCAGCTCCGCCGCCAGCGCCTTCACCCCGAAGGTCTCGGTCGCATAGTGGCCCCCGTAAAATAGGTTCACGCCCAGCTCTTCGGCCAAGGGAAAGCTCCAATGCGGACCCTCGCCGGTAATGAAAGTATCCACCCCCCGAGCCGCCGCCGCTGCCACCTCCGAACCGGCTCCTCCGGTGCACAGCCCGACCACGACGACTTCCTCCGGACCACCGGGACAAAGGTGCACGGGTCCTCCCACTACCCCTTCGAGCTTCTTCTGCAGCCAACTTCGATCGCACTTCAGCTCTCCCAGCAGACCGATATCCTGACCTTTCCAGTCAAGAAAGGAACCCCGGACTTCCATTCCCAACGACTTGGCCAGCAGGGCATTGTTTCCCATCGCCGGATGCACGTCCAAGGGCAGGTGGGACGAGTAAATTGCCATCCCTCCGTCCATCGCCGCCTTGATCTTGCGGTAAAACGCTTTGGTCAGCGGCTGTGCACCTTGCCAGAACATCCCGTGGTGCACCACCAGCAGGTCGGCACCGGCGGCGGTGGCGGCCTCGACGACCGGCAATGAGGCGTCAACCGCAGCGACCACCTTGGTCACGTTTCCGCCATTCTCGAGTTGCAGCCCGTTGACCGCGCCAGAGTAGTCGGGGATCTCTGCGATCCTCAATTCCTGGTCCAAATAGGCGACGATTTCCTGCAAGCTGGCCATGCCGCAGCTTTCACTGACCGCAGAAGCGAGTCAAATCCGCCGGCAATCCCGATTGCCACTCGAGCCTCGTCCCTCCCCACTGCGCCGCAAGCAGGCAAGCATGAAGGGCGTGGCGCGGCAGAATCAGGCCCGCCACCGACTCTTCGGAGAGCCCGTCCGCCATCTGCTCGAGGTAGGGACTGCCATCGGTCCCGTAGATCTTGTCCCCCACCAGCGGATGCCCCAGATGCTCCAAGTGCACCCGGATCTGGTGCATCCGACCGGTTTCCGGGAAACAGGCCACTTCCGCGAACTTGCCCAGCGCATTTTCAAAGCGCCGCAGGGTCCGGAAGTCCGTCACGCAGTCGCGCCCCGCCGGATCCACCACCTGCCGCAACCAAATGCGGCCGCCACCCCTTGCAATCGCCGCCTCGACCCTCCGCTCCTCCCATTCCGGCCAGCCGTGCACCACCGCGAGATAGGACTTCTCCACCTCGCGGCGCTGAAATTGCAGCGAAAACTCACGCGCCGCCGCCGCATGCTTGGCCACCAGCACCAGACCGCTGGTCTCGCGGTCCAGCCGGGTCAGGATCGAAAGCCGCGCGCCGTTGGCGATATCGTAGGCCAGCAACTCCTCCAGGCCACCGAGCAGCGTCGGCTCGACCTTGCCATTCGCCGGGTGCACCACCAGCGGCGCCGGCTTGTCGACCACGATCCAGTCGTCCGACTCGTCGATCACCTGGAATTCGCAGCACGCCCGCACGCTGCCAATCGTCCCCGCAAAGCGGCCCCGCGGCCAGTGCCGAAATCTCTGACTGTCTTCCATTTGGCACTTGGAACTTTCCCGCGTGGAACTTTCCCTCCCCCCATGTCCGCCGACGTGCAGCACACCCTCGCCTCCACCGCCACCCTGGAAGGAACTTCCCTCCACACCGGTGCCAAGGTTTCGCTCACCCTCAAGCCCGCTCCCGCCGACCACGGCTTCAAGTTCCGCCGCATCGACCTGCCCGACCAGCCCTTCATCGACGCCGACGCCGACAAGGTCCAGACCGTCGAGCGCGCCACCACCATCGCCGAGGGCTCGGTCAAGGTGCACACCGTCGAGCACGTGCTTTCGGCCCTCACCGGGATGGGCGTCGACAATGCCATCATCGAGATGGACGCCAACGAGCCGCCGATCGGCGACGGCTCCGCCCGGCCTTTCGTCGAGCTCATCAAGAAAGCCGGCCTCGCCCCGCAGGATGCCCCGCGCAAGATCTGGGAAATCCGCGAGCCGATCCACCAGGAAAGCGGCGACGGCACCCTGATCACCATCGTTCCTTCCAAGACCTTTCGCGTCTCCGTCACCAATGTCGGCCCCGAAGGCCGCTTCACCCAGTATTTCTCCGCCGAGGTCTCCCCGGAGACCTACGAGAAGGAGATCGCCCCGGCCCGCACCTTCGTCTTCTACGAGGACGTCAAGCCGCTGCTCGACAAGGGCCTGATCAAGGGCGGCTCGCTCGAGAGCGCCATCGTCATCCGCGGCGAGCAGGTGATGACCAAGGAACCGCTGCGCTTCACCAACGAATTCGCCCGCCACAAGGCGCTCGACGTCATCGGCGACCTCATCCTCTCCGGCAAGCGCATCCTCGGCCACGTGATCGCCGTCAAGCCAGGCCACGGCCCGAACTCCAAGCTCGCCGCCACCCTCAAGCGCGAATACGCCCGCATGCGCTCGCTGGCCGCGCCCTTCGCCCTGCCCACCGGCGAGACCGTCCTCGACATCAACGACGTCCTCAAGATCCTGCCCCACCGTTACCCCTTCCTGCTGGTGGACCGGATCATCGACATGGTCGGCGACACCAAGTGCACCGGCGTGAAGAACGTCACCTTCAACGAGCCCTTCTTCCCCGGCCACTTCCCCGGCCACCCGATCATGCCCGGCGTCCTCCAATTGGAAGCCATGGCCCAAGTCTCCAGCGTCCTCATGCTCCGCAAGCCGGAGAACGCCGGCAAGATCGGCTACTTCATGAGCGCGGACAGCGTCAAATGGCGTCGCCCCGTCCTTCCGGGCGATACCCTCTACATCGAGTCCGAGGTTATCAAGATCCGCGGCTCCATCGGCCAGACCCGCTGCCGCTGCCTCGTCAATGGCGAAGTCGCCTCGGAGGCCGAGCTCAAGTTCGCTCTGGTCGCGCAGTAGCCCCGCTCTTCTCCATGGTCCGCGGCGCAGCCGCCTTCGGACTGCTGCGATCATTCGCAGCTTACCCGAGTGCAAGGCAATGCTCGCCGCTGGGATCGGGTGAAGGCAGCCTTCGGGGATCGCTGTATGCCTACCCGGCAGACCGCCGCGCCCGTCATTCCAAAGCTGCGAATCATCGCAGCAGTCCGAAGGCGGCTGCGCCGCGGGTCAATCGAGAGACACCTTCCGGTATTTCCGGGCCCGCCAGACCAGCAGCCGCGCCCAGGCTAGCACGTATCCGCCCACCACCACCGGGTACGGCACGGACAAATAATGATACCTCGGATCCATCTTCAAACGGGCCGCCACGTGGGCCATTTGCCCTTTCGGCCCATACCTTGCCCTCGGACTTCCCCAACTTATTCCAGCTCCTGCTTCCTTCACCCCATACAGATTCCCCTGCCAGCTTCCGACTCCACAACTACCTGGCGCCGACCACGCCCTCCCCCAGTTCGAGAACGAATCCAACCACGCCCAAACCAAGAATACCAGCCCCGGCAGCCCGAACCAAAACGCCTTCGAGCGCCACAAGCGAAATCGTATCTTCTGACACTGCCCCTTTCCTCGACCCGATAATGCCCAGCTCACACCGCCAACCCTAGGCCATTTGAACGGGCCCACTCGGCAAGGATCCCGAACTCCATTTCGTCCGGCCAACGGTTCCATTTGCCGCGCGCCTGGACGATCCGGCGGGTCCCCCGATCCACCTCGATCGTCAAGCGCGAGACCACCCGCTCGGGAGCCACCGCCGGGTGCAACTGGCGGAGCGAAAAGATCGCGGATCGACCGCTCCGGCAGCGCCGCCAATAGCCGCTCACACAATGCCTCATTTCGCGGCCCTCGGCCATCAGCTGGGCGTGATTGAGACGTTCGCCGATCCACCAGACCGATGATTTTTCCACCCCCTGCTCGCGACGCTCGACTTCGAACCGAGCGATACCCGGCATCGGTTCCCAAGCCGCTTCGGTCAGGTGACGCAGTTCCGCCCGCAAGCCCGTCCGGGTGACATCCGGATTCCGAAAGCGGATTCCCTCCGCCGCGGCCGCTGCCAGGAGACCCCGCCAACGACCGAAGGCGTGCCGGCGCAGCTCCGCGAGCGGCCTGTCCAACAACCGCCGGACAAAGTTGAAATGAAAGTGCGCCATCAATTCGAGAAGCACGTCGGCGATCACGCCGAACTCCCGCGCGTCAAAATCCCCCGCCGCGACGAGTTTCGCGAACAACCTCGACCACACGGCATCGTTGGAAAGGTCACCCACCATGCCGCTTCCGAGCACGTCGTCGACCAGCGCCTGCGGTGCACCGAGAGCCATCAGCTGACCCCAGCGCAGCGCCTGCCGGATCGTCAGGTCCGCGGGTGCCATCAGCGCGTGATGAACCGCCCGGCTGCTGATCGATGGCGGGAAATCCACCGCTTTCCGCCAACTCCCGCCGCCCCCGACATGGCAGAACCAGTCGCGCTCCAAAACACGCAGATCCCCGCGGACCCGCCACGCCGAATAGAAAAACCCTGGCATCGGCCACTCGACGAAGAGGTGACGCAGCAGATCCTCCCACTGCTCTTTCGGAGCCGCGCCTGCGGGAGCTCGCCAGGCCTCCGGCGGACGCAGCCATTCGGCGGCATAGGCGGCGACCCGGACCAGCATCGGCACCAGATCGCGCTCCAACGGATGGCCGCGGACAAGCAATTGGCTTTGACGGGCAACTGACTCGAACAGCCGCAGGCAAGGCCCGCGGAGCTCATCGGTCACCGCCCGCCCCTGGCGGAAGGTTCGGCCCAAGGCGCGGCCGTGTTTGCGGAGATGAGGATTCTTGACGGTCGCGGCGACCCACGGCCGGCCGGCAATGATGCCGGAGACGATGGAGAGATCCGCTCCCGTCCGGGATCGGTGGAATGACATGACATGGCAGAGTTGGAATCGGAAATCGCGGCGCGCCGGTGCCCGGGAAAGGGGTTGCGCAATCGCGGTTCAACGCGCCGCTAGGGACGGCGCGGAAATCAAGGGGACCGCGAAACAAGCGCAGGTCCCGACCAACTCAGCTATGAACGAATGCCATCAACATGACCGCGCTAGATTCCCCAAGAGAGTCGATTGTTCAACCCCAATCGTTCCGCACCACTCGTTCTTTAGATTCCTCCACATGACCGCGGCGCAGCTGCCCTTGGACTGCGGCGATCCTTCGCCGCTTTCGAATGTAGGATGAGGCGGACTTACAGACATCAGGCGAAAGGGACCCCGACAGTCGCTACAGGCAACCCTACAAGTTGCGAAGAGCGGCGAAGGATCGCCGCAGTCCAAGGGCGGCTACGCCGCGACCACTAAAAAATCCCACCTCCCGCAGACAAGCCAGCCCCCACCCAAACTGGACATTCGCCGCCGGCCCGCTAAGCGGATCCCCGCCATGGACGCCGAACTCGAAGCCGCCGCCCGTGCCGCCGGGGTGGGACGCGGGGAAAAGCACATCTTCCTCTGCGCCGATGCCTCCAAGCCGAAGTGCTGCGACCCCGCCCAGGGCCTCGCGTCCTGGGACTTCCTCAAGCAGCGGCTCGCGCAACTCGGCAAGGACGCCCCCCTGATCCTCCGCAGCAAGGCCGACTGCCTGCGCGTCTGCATCCGCGGCCCGGTCGCCGTGGTCTATCCGGACGGCGTCTGGTACCACTCCTGCACCCCCGAGGTGCTGGAGCGCATCGTCACCGAGCACCTGGTCGGCGGCACCACGGTCGAGGAGTTCCGGATCCACGGCTCCTGATTTCATTTGCGCCCCCACCTCGCCGGAACGAAGGAATCCACGCCATGTCCGAGCCGCCCTCCCGCGCTTTCCTGCCCTACCCCGCGTCCACCCTGAGCCCGCGGATCGTGCCGACCGACCTGAGCTCCTTCAAGGCGCGCGGCATCGCCGAGGTCGAGCGCGATCTCCAGCAGAAGCTGATCGAACTACGCGAGCAGTACCTCGCCGCCATCGACCACTTCAACTGGAACAAGCTGGTCTACGAGGCCCAGATCCAGTTCGAACCCGTCGTCGGGGAAACCTATCACCTCTATGAGTCGCGCGGCCGCCGGATGCTCTCGATGATCGGCCCGGACCAGTGGTCGATGCCCCACCTCGGCTCGTTCCGGCTCAACGTCGACCGCCAGTGGCAGCTTGTGGCCGCCGGCGAAGGCGTTGATCCCCGCGAGCTGTTCAGCACTTGATGGCGGCCGGCATCGGCATCAGCTCGACGCCGAGCAGGCAGACGTCGTCATCGAAATGATGGCCCTCCGAATAATGGAGGACCCGGTTCAGCACGATGTCCAGCATGCCCTCCAGGGTCTCCTTGGCGCACTCGGAGGCGGTCGCCATCAATCGCTTCTCGAGGAAGGGCTCACCCGCCTCGTTCTCGGCCTCGAGGATGCCATCGGTGAAGAGCAGAATCCGGTCGACGTCCGAAAGCTGCACCTCCCCTGCGGGATACTCCGCTTTCGGCATCAATCCCAGCCCGGGCCCCTTTTCCTTGCGGGTCGACGCCAGCTGCTTCACGCCGCCCGGTCCGGTCGCGATGGCTCCGGGGTGTCCGGCGCAGGCATAGCGCAGCGTTCCGGCGCCGAGATCGAGGACCGCATAAAAGGCGGTCGCGAACATCGTCGCCCCGGCCCGGTCGAGGATGGAATTCAGCCCGATGTTCAGGCCGTGCAGGAATGCCGAAGGGTCCGCGGCACTGCGGCGCTGCTTTTCCAGCAAACCGCGGAGCATCGCCACCACCAGTGCCGACCGGACGCCGTGACCCATCACGTCGCAGATCAGCACGCCGGCGGTGTCGTCGGAAATCCTGAGGATCTCGAAAAAGTCCCCGGCCATGCCGGTGATCGGCAGGTAGCGGGCACCGAAGCGCAGTGTGGTGCCGTTGCGACCGATGTCAGGGAAACTCGAACCGGCGAGCGTCTGCTGGATTTCGCGGGCGAGCTGGAGTTCCTCCTCGTAGGCCTGGTTGCGGATCGCGAGCTCGCTGGCGTAGCTGTCCGCCTGCTGCTTGGCCTCCACCAGCTCGGTCACGTCGCTGGACACCCCGAAGGTGCCCTGCATCTGGCCGCCGCGGTCGATCCACGGGAACTTCGACGAGAGCACCCAGGTCTCCTTGCCGTCCTCGCGGATCTCGTGCTCCAGCTTGCCGGTGATGGCATGACCGGTCGCCATGATCTTCTTCTCGTCGGCGTCCGCTTCCATCCAGTGCGCGGAGGCGAAGAAATCCCGGTCGTGCTTGCCGACCACCGACTCCGGGCTCGGCTGGCCGTTCCACTCGGCCATCTGCCGGTTCACCAGCACGAACCTCGACTCCAGGTCCTTGAAGTAGACCTGCAGCGGGACACGGTCGATCAGGTTGCGCAGGATGTGCCGCTCCTCCTCGATCTGCGCCTCCGCGGCCTTGCGGCGGGAGATGTCGATCATCGACCCGGCGATCCGCTGGGCCTCGCCGCCACGCGCGCGCACCACCGTGCCGCGGATCCGCAGCCACACCCACTCGTCCCCGCCGGTCTTGAGCCGGCAATCGATCGAAAACAATTCCGGGCCGCCCGGATCCAGGGCATTTGCGAGGGCCCTCGAAAATCGCTCGCGGTCCTCCGGGCAGACCATCTCATGCGGCTCGAGGAAAATGTTCGGCGCCGTCGAGGCGCTGCACTGGAAGAACTCCAGAATGCGCCGCGAGTAGTAGATCTCCGGCTTGCCCGTCCACCAGTCCCAGATGCCCTCGTTCGACGCTTTCAAGGCCAGCATCAGCCGCGCCGCTTCCTCCGCGCAGCTCCCTTGGGCTTCATCCGGGTGACTCATGGATCCTGAGAAAAGCATCACATTCCCTGAGCGGCAATGCGATTTCCCGTTCTCCCGGGAAACAATGGCCGCTTGATCCCGCCCGGCGATCGCGCAGGTTGACGGCATGTTCCTGCCGCGCCTGCTCCCTTTGCTGTTCACGCTGCCCTTGCTGGCCGCGGAGCCACCCGCCGTGACGATCCCGGCCTGTTGCACCGGAAGCAGCCGGTCGGCGAACCTCGAGGTCGACCTCTTCAGCGATCCCGCCAAGTGGATCCCCGCCGATCCCGCGGCATGGCAATGGACCGGCACCGGCGCGGACGCGGTGCTCCATCTCATCGCCCAGTCATCCACCAAGCCCAAGTTCCGCAGCCCGCTGAATCTCGCCTGGCTCAGCGGACGGGAGTGGAAGGACTTCACCCTCACCGCGGAAGTCCGGCTCACCAAGTTCGATGCCGGCAACAACGATCTCTGCATCGCGTTCGGCCGCAGCGACGAGAACCGCTTCTACTACGCCCACCTCGGGGAGAAGGCCGACGAACCGCATCACCAGATCCACCTCGTCGACAACGCCGACCGCCGGCCGATCACCACCTACCGGACCACCGGCACCCCTTGGCAAAAGGGCAAGTGGCATCGGGTGAAGATCGTCCGCAACACGGCGACCGGGGACATCGGGGTCTGGTTCGACGACATGAAACGCCCCGTCCTGACCGCCCGTGACAAGACCCTGGAGTGGGGGCAAATCGGCCTCGGCTCCTTTGACGATCTCGGCGAGTTCCGGCACGTGAAGATCCGCGGAACTTCACGCTGAGCGGAGTCCCCCATCACTTTTCCCGCGGCAGCAGCGGCAACAGCTGCCGGAAGTAGGTCTTGTCCTCGATGTCGGTGTGGATGGTTCCGCCCGGCCCGAAGTACTTCCACTCGTGACAGCCGTAACAGATCTGCAGCACCCGCTGCTTGCCGCCTTTGCTCCAAACCAGGGCGTAGTCCGGGTGGAAACCGTCGCAGGTGGTCTTTGTCGCCAGTGCCTCGTGCGACGAGGACTTCTTGTAAATATCCAGCACCTTCATCGCGGTCCCGTCCGGAAAATCCGCCGGCTGCTGGAAAAACTTGAAGCCCTCGAACTCGACCCAGCCTCCCTTCGCGACCTGCCGTTCGTAGCGCTGCTTCTGCCCGACCGGATGCGCCAGCCCGCGGTAGATTTTCACGTTGTTGGCCGACTTCAGGATATCGACCTCCGCCCCCCACTGGGCGTGCATTTCCGTCTCTCGCATCGGGATCCCTCCCTTCCAGCAGGTCTGGGTCGAGCAAGCGGCAAGGAACAACGCGAGGATCGAGGCGATGGCTTTCATCATTGGCACGCTAGCAAACGATCCGCCGCTGTCACCTCCTCGATGCAAAACACCCCGTCACCGCCTCCGGCCGCGGAAGCGGTTCCGCGGGTCTTCCTCCGGCGTGTCCTTGTCGCGATAGCGCAGGATCCCCTGCTGCTTGAGGTTGCGGATGAAGGTCTTCGCGTCGTCGGACACCTCGCGGTCGTAGGCCAGCGTCCCCAGCAAGCCGTCGCCCTCCTCGGCTCGCTCGATCGCCTTCCCCGCCTTGTCCGCCGCCCGCGACAGCGACGCCACGGCCTTCGGTACTTCCTTCAAGGCCGGGGCCAGCTCGTCGATCCGTTCGTTGGCGCTGGCAAAGGTGTCTTCCGCCCCGGCGGCGGCCTTCTCAATAGCCACCATCGCCGACCGGGCGTCCGCCACCGCCGGTTCCAACGTCGCCGCTGCCTTCGAGAAGCTCGCCAACGTCGCGTCGATTTCCTGGAGGTTGGTGTCGGACAGGATCGACCCGTTCACCTTGTCGAGCGTGACCTGGAGACGGCTGGCCGCGCCGTGTATCTCGTCCACCGCACCGTCGATCTTCTGGATCGTCACCTCCGCCTTCTGCAGCAGCCGGCTGGCATCGCGGCTCAGCATCTCGGCGTTGTTCTGGATGGCATCCAGCCCCGACGGGCCGCCGCCGCGCAATACCGAGCCCGGCTCGATGTAGCGGCCGCTGGAACTTCCTCCCGGAGGCGGGGTGATCACCACCATCTTGTCCCCCAGCAAGGAGGCCGACGCGATCTGGATGGCCGAGCTTTCTGGAATCCGGATCATGTCATCCACGCTCATCACCACCTGGACCTTGACGTTGGCATTGAGCTCCGGCTGCTCCGCCACCTTGCCGATGCGCGCTCCGCCCATCCGCACCTCCGAGCCCTTGATCAATCCCGAGGCGTCGTCGAACACAACCACCAGCTGGTACTTCCCCCGCAGCCGGTCGCCGAAGCGCCCGAACTGCACGATCAGCCCGCCGAGCAGCGCGAGCCCGATGAAAACGAACACGCCGACCCACAGTTCCGTCCGTCTGGTCGATTCCGCCATGCCCGGTCAGCTTCGACGCTCGGGGCCGCCGGTGCAAGGGTGATCAATTCCACGGCTCTCCCGAGTCCCCGTCGACAAACGGCCGCAGCACCGGGTCGCGGGTCACCTTCAGCTCCGCGGCGGGGCCGCTCCAGTAGATGCGGCCCTTTTCAAGGAACACCACCCGGTCGGCGATGTGGAACACGCTCCGCATCTCGTGGGTGACCACCACGCTCGTCATCCCGAAGTGCTCGTTGAGGTCGCGGATCAGGTGGTCGATCGAATCCGCCGTGATCGGATCAAGCCCGGCATGGGGTTCGTCGTACAGAACACAGGCCGGCCGGTCGACCACCGCCCGCGCGAGCGCCACCCGCTTGCGCATCCCGCCCGACAGATCGGAAGGCATCTTCTGCTCCTGCCCCGGCAGCCGCACGATCTCGAGCGTCTCCGACACCCGCCGGGCAATCTCCCGTTCATCCTTCTCGCCCGACTCGCGCAGCGGAAACGCGATGTTCTGGCCGACGGTCATCGAGTCGAACAAGGCGCCGCCCTGGAACATGATCCCGACCTTCCGCCGGAACGGCGCCAGCTCGCGCTCGTTCAGGGTCGAAATATCGGTGCCATCCACTTCCACCGAACCCTTCCATGGCTGCAGCAGGCCGGGCAGGTGCTTCAGTAACACCGATTTTCCCGCCCCCGAGCCGCCGATCAAGGCAAGCGTCTCGCCCCCGCAGATGTCGAGATCGACCCCGCGCAGCACATGCTGCTCGCCGAACTTCTGCTCGAGACCGCGGACGCGGATGAAGGGCTCGCCCATGTCCGGAAGCTTCCGGGAAGCGCTCCGTTCGTCAAGCAACCGGGGCACCGGGGAAGCCGAGGACATCGATCGCCTCCAGCGCCAGCCTGATCCTCTTCCGTCTGGATCCGGACACCAGCCGCCACGGCACCTCCTGCCCCGAAAGCGCATCGACAAACCAACGGTGCATCTCGTGCCGGATGTGTTCGCCGTCCCGCAGCCCGTCCTGGACGAAGGGAATCTCATCCCCGGTGAGCAGGTAGAGATCGGCTTTCGCCTGGCGGCCGAACCGCGTCACCCGTTCATCGTCGAATCCCATGTAGCGGCGGTGCCAGAGCACGGTGGCGAAGGCATTGGTGTCGCATACCAGGATCCGGTTCGATTCGCGGGCCGCGGCATTTTCCCGGCAGGTCTGCTTGCGGGCGATCTCGAGAAACTCGGCACTGTCCCAGCAGTTGTCCCCGCATGCCTGTTTCCCGGCACTGAACTCGCGGCCATACTCCGCCACCCAACCGGTCCGCAGTTCGGCCGCAAGGTCCCGGGCCAGGGTCGTCGTCCCGGTCGACTCGGCACCGACGATCACCACCCGTTTCGCAAACCACTCCCGCAACGGCGGATCCATGTAATCCCACATTGCCGCCGGATCCCCGCGCACAGCCGTGCCGCTGCAGGACACCGTCAGCCGTTCACGGTCGACCATGACGTGTTCACAGCCGAGATGAGCGGCATAGCAGTCGCCGTAGTCTTCCGAAGTGAACACCGCATCCGGGGCGCTGCCCAACCAGCGGATGGTGTTCTCCGCCCAGACCTTCGAGTCATTTTCATCGTAGCGATCGTCGATCACCATCACCTCCGCCCCAGGAACGATCTCCCTCAACCAGCCGGCGCGGATCTCAGCCGGGATCGGATCGCCAGGCTTTCCGCAGACGATCACCACCACCCGCTCGCAATGGTCGAGCGCAGTCTCGATCAGGAAACGGTGGCCGCGATGTGGCGGCAGGAATTTTCCGATCACCACCCCGAGGCCATGACGAGCCGCCGGCATCATGCTTCGGCCACCTCCGCTCTCCATCGCTTCATCCCCAACACACACAGCACGATGAATCCCGCGTACAGCAGCGACGTCAACGGCAGCCCGCGGCTCAGATAGAGCGGCACGTAGATCAAATCCGCGGCAATCCAAAGCCACCAGTTCTCCAGGCGCTTCCGGCACAACAGATACTGCGCCGCAAGGCACAGCACCGTGGTCAAGGCATCGAAGAACGGGGCCGCACCGTTCACCACCACCAGCAGTTCCCGGAGTCCCCAGGTTCCGGCCACCAGAAAGACCGCGATCCCGACCCATTCCTTTGCGGAGGCCCGTGCAATCTTCAGCGCCCCGCGGTTCCGGCCGCCGTGCAGCCACTGCCACCAGCCCCACACCCCGAGGGCGAAATAGACGCCTTGCAACCCGAAGTCGGCGAACAAGCGCGCCCGCCAGAACAACAGGGCGAAGAACACGTTGTTGGCGAGGCCGATCGGCCAGCTCCAGATGTTCTCCTTCGTCACCAGCCACACACAGACGGCGCCCGTCGCGAAACCCAAGGCCTCGGTCACGTCGATCGGCAACCACCGCCACCAGGCGGCGGACAACAGGACTAGCGACAGGCCCGCAACAAGCCAGGCATCGGCACCTTGCCAAGTCGGGCGCTTCGTGACCGCTTCGGTCGTCATACTCGGATCTCCACCCCCCGGGCCTTCATCTCCGCGACCGCCGCGTCGCAATCACCCGGCTGGAGGTCCACCCCGCGACAAGCCGGCAGGCACAGTGCCACTTCAAAGCCCTCGGCCACCGCATCGAGCGCGGTGAATTTCACGCAGTAGTCGAGCGCCAGCCCGCACACCGTGACCCGCTGCACGCCCTGGCTCTTCAGCCACTCCGCCAACCCGGTCGAGCGTCGATGGCCGTTGTCGTGGAAGCCGCTGTAGCTGTCGATCTCCGCATCCGTGCCCTTGCGGAACACACGGGCGATCCGGTCCGTCCAAAGCTGCGGCGCAAACTCCGCGCCCACGGTCCCCTGCACGCAATGCACCGGCCACAAGGTCTGGGGCAAGCCGTTGAGGTCGATTGAATCGAAAACATTCTTCCCCGGATGATTCGCCGCGAAGCTCCCGTGGTCCGGCGGATGCCAGTCCTGGGTAGCGACCACGAGCTCGAAGTCTTCCATCAGGCGGTTGGCAATCGGAATGACATCATCTCCGCCCGGCACGGCCAAGGCTCCACCGGGCAGGAAGTCATTCTGCAAATCGACCAGGATCAATGCGTGTTCTTTCATAAGCAAAACCGCGCCTTCACAGGCATGCTGGGAGCGCCGGCTTCAGCCGGCTTGGACAGATCAGCCACCATCTCCACCCCCGATAACTTCCAAATAAACCTCGAGATCTCCCCGCGAAAAGCAGCAGAAGGTCACCTCCAAAGGCACCTCCACTCCCGCAAGAAACCCACCCACCGTCGCCACCGCAATCCTCGCCGCATCCTCGACCGGATACCCGAAGACCCCGGTGCTGATCGAAGGGAACGCCACCGACCCGAGCGAGTGCTCGACCGCCAGTTCCAACGATCGGCGGTAGCACGACGCCAGCAATTCGTGCTCCCCCGAGTTCCCTCCCCGCCACACCGGGCCGACCGTGTGGATCACGTGCTTGGCGGGCAACCGGTAGCCTTTCGTGATTTTCGCCTCCCCGGTCTTGCAGCCACTCAGCAGACGGCATTCGTGAACCAATTCCGGCCCGGCCGCGCGATGGATCGCGCCATCAACCCCGCCCCCGCCGAGCAGGCTCGAGTTCGCCGCATTGACGATCGCATCGACCGCCAGGGTGGTGATGTCCGCTTGGATGGCTCTCATAGCTGCTCAAGTTCCTCCCGGAACCCGCCGCTCAGGATCGGCCAGCGGCACCAGGTCTTGGGATCGAGGTTCTCGTCATCGAGGTGAAAACCCGGGGCATAGCGCTCCCGCTTCCACTGGTTGCGGCTCCACAGGGTGAAGAAGCGCTTCGTCCACTGGAGCAGCGTGGCCTCCGGCCGGTCCCCGAAGGCAACTTTCAGCAAACCCAGTACTTCCCGCGGCGACTTGCGGTCGCGGATCGCCGCACCCTCGATGAAATCCAACACCTCGTAGGGCATCAGGTCGCCCTCATCGGTCTGGCCCTGTTCGCCCGGCCGCAGTTCGGCCGTCGGCTGCTGGACATTCACCGCCGCCAGCGCCGGCACCGTCCGCCGCTCCCCGCCGATCACCGGTCCGGTCGTTTCCAGCCAGCGCAACCACTCGCGCAAGAAGTGCTTGTCGATCCCCGACAAGGGTGCCAGCCCGCCGGAGGTGTCGCCATCCATGGTCGCGTAGCCGACCGCCGCCTCGCTGCGGTTGCTGGTCGACAGCAGCAGCGCATTGCGCAGGTTGGCCAGCATCCAGATGCCGGGCGAGCGGACCCGGGCCTGGATGTTCTGGAGCGGGATGTCGTGCTCCTCCCAGTTCAGTTCTTCCCCATAGGCCTCGCCGATCATCCCGACGTAGGCCTTGTGGATCGCCGCGACATCGAGCTCGCGATGGGTCGCGCCCAGCGCCTCCGCCAGCACCCGCGCGGCATTGCGGGTGACGGGCCCGCTGTTCTCGGTCGATTGGTACGCCGTCAGCAGTACTTCTGCGAAATCCCCGGCCGTTATCTTGCCGCCGAAACCGTCCCCGAGCTCCGCGCGGGCGGCATCGAACATCAGGCGCACCAGGCAGGCCGCCGCGGCCGAGTCGGCGCCGCCACTCAACGAGACGACGAAGCCGTTCGACCGGCTCTTCCGCACATAGTCGAACAAGCCCAGCGTCACTGCATGCGTGAATTCCTCACACTGGCCCTCGTCGCCCGTGTCGCAGGGCAGGGCCACGTGAAATGCCGCCGCCACCTCCGGCCAATCGAAGTCGCCGCGGACCAAGCCCGCGTCCGCCGTGGCCGGAAGCTGCGGCCGGTGGTTCGCGCTGCGCGCCATCGCCAGCCGACCGGCATCAAGATCCACCGTCACCGCGAGCACCCGGTGGTCGGCGAAGCCGAAGCGCGGGCTTTCGGCCACCAGATGCCCGTTCTGCGCCACCAGCAGCTGGCCGTCGTAGATGATCCGCCCGGCCTCGTTGCCCAGCAGGTTCGAATACACGTAGGCCGCCCCGAAGGCCCGCGACCCTTCGGTCACGAAGCGCCGGCGGATTCCCGCCTTGCCAAAGGCGAAATGGCTGGCACTGGGATTGAGGATCACATCCGCCCCGCGCGCCGCCAGCTTCGCCCCCGGCCGGTCGGCCACCCAGGCGTCCTCGCAGATCTCAAATCCGATCTTCACCCCGCCGACCTCGAACAAGAGGTCGCCGATCGGCACGCTCCGCCCGTCGTCCAGGCGGAGTTCGTCGCGCACCCCGTCGGGCCAGCGCTTGAACCAACGGGGTTCATAGTGGATCCCGTCGCCCGCCAGGTTCTTCTTCGCCGCGATCCCCAGCAACTCGCCGTCGGCCGCCACCGCGCAGCCGTTGAACAGCGCCCGCTGGTGGAACACGGGCAGACCGATGGCGACCACCATCCCCCGGGTCGCCGGCAACAGATCCTCCAGCATCCGCCAGGCACGCTGCCACGTCGCCGGAGCAAAGAAGGCGTCCTCGCAGCCGTAGCCGGTCAAGCAGAGCTCCGGCAGGCAGACCAGCGAAGCCCCGCCCGCACGGGCCTCATCAAGCGCCGCCCGGACACGCGCTTCATTCCCCGGCCAGTCCAGCGGGGTTTGGTTCAAGGCGACGGCGGCAAGATGGAGGTTCATGGATTCAAAATTCAGTGGCATTCAGCCTTCGTGGGAGAGAATTCGACAATCAGCACTTCTCCTTCGAAATCCGATGCATCAACAGCATCGATCATCCACTCCCTCGCAGATGAGGGTTCTATCCCCCCGGTACCCGAACCGATCAGAGGAAAAGCTATCGATCGAAACCCCTGTTCCGATGCAATCGAAAGCGCACTGTGGACGCATTTCGCGATGATCTGCGCAGACGATCTCCAAAAGAGGTTGATCCCGGCGACGTGAATAATCCCGCAAAATGGCAAGCGCCCGGCTGTCGTGAGCCTGGCCTCACCTGCTCCAATTGGACCCATCTTCGCAAGTTCACGAAACGGAGCGTATCCAGCCTTTCGCTTGATCGCGCCGGACACACCCTGAGGCAGCAGCAGCCACCACGGAATCATGTTGCGGTTCCATGCATTGACAATGACCTCGACCGACTGGTCGAGCAGATCTCCTCTTACCACTGTTGCTTTCACGGGAACTCAATGAAACTTGGCGGCACCTCGTCCGTCAGCCAGACGCCGTTGTTGGAAACGAAGAACTCGTGTCCGGCCACGCACATGTCGCGAGCCAGGACCTTCAGGATGACCGGTTTCCCCCGCCGTTCTCCCACTTTGGTCGCGGTCTGGAGGTCTGGACTGAGATGAACATGATGGCGCGATCCTTTTTGAAGGCCGTCCTTGCGGATCGATTCGACATAACGTTCCACCGTTCCGTGGAAAAGGCACTCCGGGGGCGGTTGTGGAACGAGGGCAAGGTCCACCGTGACCGAGTGCCCCTGGTTGGCTCGGATCCGGGTCTCGTCGCCGTTGAACGCAAAGCGCTGCTTGTCATTGGTGAGGACGACCTCCCGCAGGATCGCGGAATCGACCTTCATGCCCCGTCGCCTGATGGCTTCAATCAACTCCCCGCAATCCGTCCAGCCCTGGTCATCGAGCAAGATTCCAATCTTGCCCGGGTCGTGACGCAGCACGAGGCTGAGCAGCTTGCTGACGCGTTTCAGTTCCATGGTCTGGTCAGATGCATGGGTTTGCACCGCTTCGGGAAAAACTGGATTCCGCCATATCCAATCCGACAGAGGATGCAGCTCCTTCGTGACGCGGAACGTAGACCCGCTCCACGGGCACCAGCAGCTTTTCAAGACTACGATGAGCGTGTTCCCGCTGGGTAGCGACCAAGTCGCTCAGGTCCTCGATCTGCACGATCTCCTCCGTCGCAAAGCGACGCAGCATGTCTCCCCTCAAGCCGAGTTGGATGGCGCGACGCGCGAGCTTCGCTCCGTCGGGCGCATGGTCCGGATCCCATTGCAGGCGGACCTCGGAATCCGCCAGCGCGGACTTCCATGCGTCCCGGTCGCCGAAACGACTCGGGTCGAAGCTTGAAGGAACGGCCGTTGTGAGGATCTCGTCGAAGAAGTCGCGCGAAAGGGTGATCGCAAGTGTCACCTCCTGGCCCGTTTTAACGCCCCAACCCGACCGGTACATCATCCAGAGGAAGTTCGGTTTGATCCAGCTCATGCGACTGAAGCTGAACTCGCCGCCGAAGCGCTGGTGTTGCACGGCATAGCGGCCGATCTCAGGACGATAGGCCTGATAGACGACCATGTGGTCCTCGTCGTGATGGGCGAGGATGCAGCGACCTTCCGAGGGCCACCCAAGGGCCTGGTCGCGATAGTTTCTCAATTCCATTGATGTGATTGTTAGTGATAGGCCGCGAGCAGTTCCTCGCGGCGAGCATGCAACCCGCCCTCCAAACCCGCCGGGTAGGCGTGGGGATTGCTGAGCCGCAGGATGCCCGGGTGCAGGCCCGCGAGGCTGGCCTGGCAGCGATCGCGGATGACTCCGAGCGTTTCCGCCGTACCGGTCCGGGTGCCGGCCTTCATCACCGGCTTCAGGAGCTCCATGAACTCGCTGCCCGCCGGGATCTCCTTGCGGCGGATCGGATCGGCGGGATCAACGATCGTCACCGGACCGTCGACCGGATGATCGAGGTCGTGGATCGCATCGCCGATGAATTCACCTTCCTGGCAAAAGCGCCTGACCTGCAGACGGCCCGGGATCGAGCTCTTGGCACTCTGTTCGCTCAGCTTGATCCGTGGCTGCCAGCTGCCGTCGTCGCGACGCAGCGCGGCAAGCTTGTAGACACCGCCGAGCGCCGGTTGGTCGGCGGCGGTGACGAGGTTGGTGCCGACGCCCCAGATGTCGATCTTCGCGTCCTGATGACGCAGGCTTTCCACCAGATGCTCGTCGAGGTCATTGCTGGCGACGATCTTCACGTCAGGAAAGCCGGCAGCATCGAGCTTGAGCCGGGCCTGCTGGCTGAGCCAGGCAAGATCCCCCGAGTCGAGACGGATGCCACTGAGTTCGTGGCCCTGGGCGCGGAGCTTGCGGGCGGTGGCGATCGCCTTGTCGACGCCTTCCAGGGTGTCGTAGGTGTCGACCAGCAGGGTCGAGTTGTCCGGCATGGTCTCGGCGTAGCGGTCAAAGGCCTCCTGCTCGTTGTCGAAGGACATCACCCACGAGTGGGCGTGGGTGCCTTTCACGGGGATGCCGAAGCGTTGCCCGGCCAGGACATTCGAGGTCCCCTGGCATCCGCCGATCCAGGCGGCGCGGCTGGCCGAAAGCGCCCCGTCCGGGCCCTGGGCACGGCGATAGCCGAATTCGATCACCGGACCGTCCCCTGCCGCGTGGCAGACGCGTGCCGCCTTGGTCGCGATCAGGGTCTCGAAGTTGACGATGTTCAGCAGCGCGGTCTCAACCAGCTGCGCGTGGAGGATCGGCCCCTGCACCCGCAGCATCGGCTCGTGGGCAAAGACCGCCGTTCCCTCGGGCATCGCGTCGATGTCGAGGGACAGCTTCAAGTCGCCGAGGTATGCGAGGAAGTCGCCGCCGAAGAGCGGCAGATCCTTCGGCGTCCGCAGCGAGGCGAGGTAGTCGAGTTCCGCGGTGCCGAAGCGGAACGCCTCCAGCCAATCCAGCGCCGGACCGAGGCCGGCGGCGATGGCGTAGCCCCCCTTGAAGGGCAATCGCCGGAAGAACAGGTGGAAGACGCTTTCCTGCTCCGCCTTGCCGGCCTGCCAGTAGGCAGCGGCCATGGTGAGCTGATAGAGGTCGGTTTGGAGCGGGCTCATGATGATGTCAGAGTTCGAAAAGGAAGCCGCGGCGGACGAGGGCCTCGTACTTGCGGCGGTCGAAGCGGTGCAGCCGGGCGGGCCGGTGGGAGCCGCTGGTGAATTCCTCCAGCGGCACCAGGAAATCGAAGGCCAGCAGCTTCTTGCGGAAGTTCCGCTTGTCGATCGGGCGCCCGAGGATCGCCTCGTAGAGCGCTTGGATCTGCGACAGGGTGAAGCGCTTCGGCAACAACTCGAAGCCCACCGGCTGGTAGCGGATCTTGCCCCGCAAGCGCTCGAGCGCGGCCTCAAGGATCAACGGGTGATCGAAGGCAAGCCCGGGCAATTCCCCGCAGGGAAACCAGGCGGCCTCGCTGGCATCCGTGTCCCCGGTCGCCGGGTGTTGGTCGGGCCGGACCAGCGCAACGTAGGCCACGCTGACCACCCGACCGCGCGGATCCCGACCCGGCGTCCCGAAGGTCGCCAGTTGCTCGAGGAACACGTCATGAAGGCCGGTCTCTTCTTCCAGCTCGCGGCGCGCGGCTTCCGGCAGATCCTCGTCCATGTGGACGAAGCCCCCCGGCAAGGCCCAGGCACCCAAAAAGGGCTCGATCCCGCGGCGAATCAACAGCACCTGCAGACCATCGCCATCGAAACCGAAGACCACACAGTCCACGGTCAGGGCCGGACGGGGATATTCATATTGGTAGGCCATCGACTCGCGGCCACGTAAGTGTCACTTTCACACTAAGTCAAGGGCGCAAATTCACAAACACCCATCACCACCGGCCCGTTGACTTCCGCAAGCGGCGGCGGCAGCTTCGGCCATGGACACGATCAAGATCCTGCTATCCCTCACCGTGGCCTTGCTACTGGGGGCCTTGGCCATGACCTGGAAGGACTTCCGGAAGCAGGAACGGGAAACGCCGAAGGAGGAGCTCGCCGAGGTCCGGAGGCAGATCGAAGAGATCAAGCTTCAGCAGGAGCGCCTGCGAATGGAACGCGATCGGGTTACACTCGGCACTCCTGCCGACGTTCCCTCGAAGCTGCCCGATGCGACACCACCGCCGGCAACCCCGCCGGTCGCCGCGGAATCGATCCCGGACAATTTGCCGGTGCCGGAGTTTGCCGACTTCCCGGATGAAACGCCGCCTCCCGCCCCGCCATCGACCCCGGACATGGAGGCCCGCGCCCAGGCCATCAAGGACGCCCCCGTGGTGGCCAGGATCACCGAGTGGGTAACCGACCCTCAGATCGGCTCGTTTGCGACGATCGAGATCGTCGATGCCGCGAGTGTGCCGGCGAATACCGTGCTCTGTCTTCGCCGGAACTCGGGAATTCTCGGCCGCCTCAAGGTGAACGAGATCTCCCCCGAAGGAGCCATCGCCGGCGCGGTCTCCAAGTTCGGCGCCATCAAGCCGGAAGCCGGGGACGAGCTGATCCTCGAGCCGAAGTAACGCGACGTCACAATTTGCGGTCGTCCAACGTCACAACGCGAAACGTTGTGCTACTTCAACAGGTCCGCGAATCCACAGAAAACCCGCGACCCTTCCGAAGGCGCACCCGGCACCGGGGCGTCATTGTCGAGATGGTCGCGGCACGCCGAGTGGAAATCCTCCGGCGTCTTCGCCCGGCGGATTCGGAACTCGAAATCCGGATCGTGACCCTGGGTGACGAAGACCATCGTCTTCTTCATCCGCTGGACGTGACCGAGCGCGTCGAAATTCGTCGCCGAGGCCGCCAGTTCGTCGTGCAGCAGCATCACGTATTCCAGCAGGTCCCGGCAGCTCGGCTCTCCGGATTCGCGGCCCTCGAAGGCCGCCCTTAGTTGGGGAAACAACCAGGGGTTGCGGATCGCGCCGCGGCCGATCATCAGCCCGGCGGCCCCCGACTTTTCGAGGTAAGCCTGCCCGGTGGCGACGTCGACCACGTTGCCGTTGGCAATCACCGGACACGGCAGGCTTTCCACCGCCATCTTCACACAATCCGGATGCACCGGCGTGCTGTAGCGCTCCTCGACCGTGCGGCCGTGAATCGCCAGCGCGTCGATCCCGTGCTTGCGGAAGATCTCGAGCAGCTCGGGAAACTCTTCATGGCTGTGGTAGCCGATCCTTGTCTTCACCGTGAAGCGCCCCGGAATCGCCTCGCGCAAGGCACCCAGAATGCGGTCGACCTTCGGCAGGTTGCGAAGCAAGCCCCCTCCCGCCTCCTTGCGACACACCACCGGTGCCGGGCACCCGAGATTGAGATCGATGCCCGCGACCGGATGCTCCAGCAACTCCTTCGCCGTCCGCACCAGCGCCCCGATCTCTTGGCCGATCATTTGCGCGAACACCGGTCGTCCGGTCGGATTCTCATCGATCGAACGCAGGATGTAGTGGTTCAGCCGCGACTCCGGATGGACCCGGAAATACTCCGTCACATAGATGTCCGCGCCGCCATAGCGGTGCATCACCTTCATGAAGGGCAGGTCGGTCACATCCTGCATCGGCGCCAAGTAGAGCACAGGCCGACCGGCTGGAAAAAGAGAGTTCATCAGGGACTTTCCATACAAGGACCAGGATGGATGGGATGGATAGGATCGGAGTCTACGAAGTCCCGGAGTGTCCGGTCTTCTCACATCCCATCCATCCTAACCATCCCGGTCCAAAACGTTCGCTACTGCGGCCGCTCCATCTCGAAAAGATCGGCACTGTGGCAATACCAATTCGGCGACCCCATCCGACCGACGGGGTGATAGAGTTCCTGCCGGACGCGCAGCTTCTCAAGATCGAGGATCCCGTCCTGCACGTGGACGCGGTGGACGATGCCCAGGACCAACCGGTTCGAACCGATCTCCTGGATCGAGTGGACGCGGCATTCCAGGGCCGCCGGCGCCGCGGCGATCCGCGGCGGTGCCACCACGCTCGACGGCGTGGTTTCCAGGCCAAGATGTTCCGTTTCGCTCGACTCCGCCGGCAGCGTCGCCGCCGTGCCATTCATTACTTCCTTCAGTTCCTCGCTGACCAGGTTCACGACGAACTCTCCGGTCCGCTTCGCGTTGCGGGCGCTGTCCTTCGGCGCCCCGTCTTCACGATTCCCCGGGGCAAAGATCACCAGCGGCGGGTTCGAGCCGAAGACGTTGAAAAACGAGAACGGCGCGGCGTTCACCCCACCGTTTTCATTCAAGGTCGTGACCCAGGCAATCGGCCGCGGCATCACCAGGCCGGCTAGCAGGGCATAGGCACGATCGGCGTGGGCGCCGAGAAGGTCGAATTCCATGCGGCGAAGCATGGATGCGCATCCTGCACGCCGCAACCCTCGCAGCGAATCGGCTGCGAGCTTCCGGTTGGGGTGAGCATTGCAGGTTGGTCAGCCTCTCAGCTGTTGCAATTCCCGGACGAGATTCGCGCGGGCTCGGCCTTCACGCTTCTGAAAGCCGGACGTTCGATAGATCGGACGCGAAAGAAAATGCTCAAGCACCTTGCCCCGCCCTTCCCGGAATGACGGCTCATCAACGTATGCATACTCCTCGCGGATCGCCCGGGCATACTCATCGTAGCGTTCTTGTTCCGCACTCAGGATCGCGAGGTCAATGTCGACCATCCGCTGCCAGCCCGGGACACCCTTGATCTGCAAGCGGAAGTCGGTCGCCTCGATCAGGCCGGCGATCCAAAGTGCGAGATCCAGGTTGAGCCATGGCCCCGTTGCCTTCCGGAACCAACGGATGCTTTCGACCTCGTTGTCGGCCCGCTTCGGATCGTAGATCACGTCGTGGAACCAGATCGCCCCTTCGAGCGCCTCATCCGGGCGACCCGAACCGTCAAGCTCGTCCAGCGATGAGGCGATGTGCCGGAGGTTGTGATACGCGCGGTGAGGTTCCCCGTAGCGAGCCTCCAACTGCTGCCAGACAATCCCCGCCGCCCCGAAATCCGAGCCCTGGCGATGGCACCACCCGACGAATCGATCGCGAAGCTGATCGGAACGGACGCCTTGAGTCACGGGTCGATCTTAGCCACCGCACGTGGCCTCCATCCCAACAAAAAAGCGCGCTCCCCTCGTGGAGAGCGCGCCTTTCGAAATATCCAGCCGGATCAGAGCGCCTTGGCGGCGGCGACGACGGCGTCCTTGGTCATGCCAAGTTCCTTCATCACCGTGCCACCCGGGGCGCTGATGCCGAAGCGGTCGATGCCGAGCACCTGGCCGCCGAAGCCGACGTATTTCCACCACAGGCCGGACACGCCGGCCTCGATGGCGACCCGCTTGGTGCAGGCGGCCGGCAGGACGCTCTCCTTGTAGTCGTCGCCCTGGCGGTCGAAGCGCTCCATGCAGGGCACCGACACCACGCGCACGCCGTCGCCGAGCTCCGCGGCGGCCGCCATGCAGTGCTGCAGTTCGGAACCGCAGGACATCAGGATCAGCTTGAGATCGCCGCTTTCCTTCTTGGCGATATAAGCACCGCGCAACACGCCGTCGCGGCGGGCTTCGACGGACAGCTCGTTCATCTGCGGCACGCCCTGGCGGGTCAGGCTGAGCAGCGTCGGGCCGTCGGTGCGGAGCATCGCGGCGACGTAGGCGCCTGCGGTTTCCTCGGCGTCGGCCGGGCGGATGACGTCGAGGTTCGGGATCACCCGCAGGCCGCTGACGGTTTCCACCGGCTGGTGGGTCGGGCCGTCCTCACCGACACCGACCGAGTCGTGGGTGAAAATGTAGGTCACCGGCAGCTTCGACAACGCGGCGAGGCGGATCGAAGCGCGGACGTAGTCGGCGAAGACCAGGAAAGTCGCGCCGCTGGCCCGGAAGATGCCGTCGTAGGCGATGCCGTTGCAGATCGCGCCCATCGCGTGCTCGCGGATGCCGAACCAGATGTTGCGGCCGAGCGGATTGGCTTCGGAGAAATCACCGCCGTCCTTGATGTAGTTCTTGGTCGAGCCGTAGAGGTCGGCCGATCCGGTGATGAAGCTCGGCACTTCCTTGGCCACGGACTGGATCACGACACCACCGGCACCACGGGTCGCGTCCTTGTAGTCTTCCGGGAAGGCCGGGATCTTGGCGGAAAGGTCACTCGGCACCACGCCGCCGACCGAGTCGGTCAGCTCGGCGGCCAGCTCCGGATTGGCGGCGGCCCAAGCGTCGTAGGTGGCTTGCCAGGCATCGAAGGCCTTCTTCGACTCTTCCTTCACGCCTTCAAAGTAGCTGCGGACTTCCTCGGACACGAAGAAGTGCTCGCCGGCAGGCAGGCCGAGGCCGGCGCGCGCCTCGTCGATGAACTTGGCGCCGCCTTCACCGTGGGCCGCGGCGGTGCCGGCGACCTGCGGGATACCCTTGCCGATCAGGGTCTTGGCGATGATCACGGTCGGCCGTCCGTTCTTGCTGGCCTTGGCTGCGGCGATCGCGTCGGCGATGGCATTGAAGTCGTGGCCGTCGATGGTCACCGCGTCCCAGCGCTGCGAGGTGAAGTAGGCCTCCGCGTCCTCGCCCTGGGTCTTCTCGGCCATCGCGTCGAGGGTAACGTCGTTGGAGTCATAGATCAGGATCAGGTTGTCGAGGCCGGCGTGGCCGGCGAAGGCGATCGCTTCCTTGGCAACGCCTTCCTGGAGGCAGCCGTCACCGTGGAGGGCGAAGACGTGCTGGTCGAAGATCGTGTGCTCGGCGGTGTTGAACTTGGCGGCGGCGCGCTTGCCGGAGAGGGCGAAGCCGACCGCGTTGCCGATGCCCTGGCCGAGCGGGCCGGTGGTGGCCTCGACGCCGACGGTTTCAAAGGACTCCGGGTGACCCGGGGTGTGCGAGCCGAGCTGGCGGAAATTCTTCACCTCCTCGAGCGGCAGGTCGTAGCCGGAAAGGTGGAGCCAGGAGTAGAGGAACATCGAGCCATGGCCGGCCGAGAGGATGAAGCGGTCGCGGTTGAGCCACTTCGGGGCGTCCGGATAGTAGCGCATTCCACCGCCCCCGTAGAGAACGGCACCGATTTCAGCACAACCGAGGGGCAGGCCGAGGTGACCGGAAGAGCAGGCATGGACGGCGTCCATGGCGAGGCCGCGCGCCTGGGTCGCGGCTTGGGAAAGGATGGCTGTATTCATTTGCATTCGAGGTTGTCGGACAGGGGCCGCAGGGTAGGGGCCGGAACCCTACTGGCAAGCCACAAGCGGGGCAGCATCCCTTGTCAAATTCATGGTAGAAATGCGACACGCGCATTTTCATGCGAATTTTGACTTGCCACAAACCGATCTCTGCCTAGTTTTCCGCCCGCCGCTCGCGGCAACACTAGCAAGACCCGTTCGTCTAACGGTTAGGACTCCAGATTTTCATTCTGGCAATAGGGGTTCGATTCCCCTACGGGTTGCCACTTTCCAAGCCACTCCTCCGGGAGTGGCTTTTTGGTTCCCCGGCAGCTCTTCTAGCCGCCGTCCCC
>NZ_JACZFQ010000042.1 GCF_014904755.1 Neoluteolibacter marinus | reverse complement strand
GCCCGCTCGACTTCAACGCGCTCGTCCCCGGGCAACCCGGCGGCCCACCGGCGGGCGGCCGACGGCTCGTATTCGGACCACCTGACCGCCAGGTTCCTGGCCGCCCACAGGCGCTCCTCGCCGGGCGGCAAGGACTTCACCCACCGGCTGGCAGCGGACGGGTCCTCGTCGGCCCAGCGTGCGGCGAACTCCGAAACCTGGCGCACGAGGTTGGTCGCCCGGCCGGATTGCACCGATGGCTCCGGTGCCGGGTTCTCGATCAGGTAGCCGAGGGCGTTTGCCGCGAGACTTGGATTGAGCCCCTCCGCCCGGCTCCCGAGACTTTCCGCGACCTTCCTCTTGTCGGCATCCGGCAGCTTCCCGAAGGCCGCCCATACCTCGGCGCATCGGCCGGCATCCCAGCGGCCGGCCTCCTCGAAGGACCGATAGAGATTCCCGGGCGGTGCGGCCACAAGAGCCGCGATCCAGGCCTCGGGCTCGGCGGAAGGCAGGTCGTCCGCGAGCTGCATGCCATCGCTGGCGACCTTGATGTCCTCCTCATCGGAAAACCTCGCCATCCATTCTTCGGCGGCGGCAGCGTCCTTCTTGGACAGATGTCGCATGGCATTCAGGATGACCTCCCGCCGCTCACTGTCGCTGAACTCACCCCGGGCCACCATGTCGAGCGCCTTCACGGGATCGTTGGAGGCAAGCAAACTCCGCGCCTGGCTTCTCAGGTTACCCGCCTGCACCTTCGTGAATCCTTCGGATTCGAGATCGGCATCCAACCACCGGCCCGGGTCATCCTTGACCACGTAGTAAGGATTTCTGGAAGCCGCGGCGGCAAACCATCCGTCAGGTAATCCCCCGGCGCGGCCCGCGAGGGATTGCATCAGCTGGCTGTCATTGGAGAGCGCCTCGACAAAACGCTCCCGGCCATCCGGCGCCCCGCTGAAAGCGGCGACGGCACCGGCGAAGTCTCCGCGCAGCGACGCGACATCGATCGCCATCATCGCCTGCTGCCGCAAAGAGACCGGCCAGCCTGCGGCCTCACTTTCCAGCAACGCGGGAGAGCTTGCGGCGAGTCCGTTGAGGAACGAACCGATCACCCAACTCTGCTGGCTTCCGAGGTCGCTCCTGAGCCTGGAGAGCTGCGCCAGTGCCAGCGCGGGATCGGCCGCCGCAAGGCCCGAGGCCATGCATTGGGCCAGCTTGGCCAGGTCCTTCGGGTCGCGGACTGAGTCGAGGAAAGCGGCGGCCGCCTGCGGATCGCGCTTCGCCCACTCGCCTGCCACCTGGCCGAGACGATCATGGCCGCGCTTCAGGAAGTAGGCCGTGATGCCCTCCGGGTCCTCCTCCAGCCACCGGGCCCGGGTGATCTGATAGAACAGGTTGGAGTCCATGCTCTCGTTGAACTGGAACCAGTCCGCCGAATACCAGCGCTCGAGCTCCGACACCGGCAGGCGGTTCGCCAGTTCGATCGTCGCCCGCATCCGTTCGACCGGGGATCGGGCGGCATAGACCGGCGCCAACGCCGCGCTGACATCGGCCGGCACCGCCGCTTTTTCCGCGACCCGGCGCCCGCGGGACGAGTGCTTGGACGGCGGCAAGGTTTCTTGCGCTTCGTCCCCGGCGGTTTCCCTCCCGCACTTCGCCTGCCAGCCCGCGACCGCGGATGCCGCGAAGACCAACAAGGCGAAAGCATGTCGAACGATCGGCTTCATGGCTGGAGGAACTGTCGGTTCAGCATTTCCTGGTACCGCTCGGGCAGGTCCGCGGTTTTGAGCCATGCCCTTGCGGCCTCGGGTTCCGTTTGGATCCAGAAGTTCATCACATTGTTGACCGTATCGAAGGACTCCGACTCCCCCTCGATCGCGGTCGCCCACTGGATCGCGGATTCGAACTCTTTCTCATCGACCAACTTGGTCGATACCATCGCCATGCCCTGATCCCTCGACGGGCCCGCCTCCTGCCCGCGGAGCCAGGTCGCATAGCCGTCGAGATCGCGATCGAGCCAGATCCTCGCCACCGTATTCTCGCCCCCCGCCTGACCGCTCGCTGCGTCCATCGTGCCTTGCGGATCGACTGCCACCAGCTGGCCGACGAACTCGGAAACCCCGTTGATCGGACTGCTGCCGCTGGAAGAGCCGCCTGGATACGAGGTGAAACGGGACCGGGTGAAAGCATCCGGACAGGATTCAAACAGCTCTCCCAGGATCGCCATCGCCTCTCCGGGATCGTCGGCCACCGTTGCCCGGCCGAGTTCCGCGAATCGCTCCGCAGCGAGCCGCGGCGACTCGCTGTTGCGCGCCAGGGCGCGGGCTTCGTCCGGATTCTCCTTCACCAGATTGCGGAAGGCGGCGGCCTCGAGCTTGCGCCGCAACGCGCCCGGCGGAGTCGCCGCGGCGAGCTCCCCCAACACCTCCGGATTCTCACGTTCGAGGGTTTCCAGAAAAACCTCCTCCTGGCGGTTGTACTGCCGGTTGGGGTTTGCCCTGAGCCACTCGAAGGCCGCGTGGGGGTCGTCCCGCGCCCAGTCCTTCATCAGCCGCATGTCGTAGTACTGCCCGTGATCCCGGAGGAAATCCAAGGCGGCCTCGGGGTCGCTGCGCGCCATGCCATTCGCCACGCCCTCGATGCCGTTCCACTGCCCGAACTCCGGATTCTCCTCCAGGACCGCCAGCGCCCGGTCCGGGTGAAACTGGCCGACGGCGCGCATCACGAATCCGGCCATGTCGGACGACTCGTCTTTCACGGCTGCGATCGCGGCATCGGGATCATTGATCGTCCACGCCCACCACGGGATCCCCTCGTGTCCGGACCCCTTCGCTGCCTCGATGGCACCCCGCGGATCAAGCCGGGTCCATTGGGAGAAGATCAGGTCCACCACCCAGGTGTCGCGCTCCGGCCGCTCGCGGTAGCCGGCCCAAAACTCCGCCATTTCGCCCTCTCCCGCGTCCAGCAGCCACAGTGCGAGCCGGGGGTAGAGTTCGAAATCTTCCAGCCTCTCCAAATCCGCCAGGCTGTCGGCCGACTTCAGGGTCGATCGTGCGGTCCCCGCCATCGCGGATTCCTCCCCCGCCCCCGGAACAGCGCCCCGGGTCCGGCTGAAAACAACCTCAGCCGGCGTATCGGCAACCGATCCCGCGGGCGGCCGCTTGGCCAGATATCCGCCGGCGAAGCCGAGCACGACAGCGGCAGGGATCACGACTCGCGCTTTCACTTATCATCTCCTACCGGTCCGCCATATCCTTGGCAAGGTTGCAGAAACTCCGCCTTGCCCCCGTCCCGCCGTTGTCGATCATGTCAGCCGTGGAAAGCGTGGCGAACGACGATCTGCCGGACCGCTTCGGAGCGATGCTGGTGAAGGAACTGCGGCAGAACATGCGGCGGGGAAGCTTCGTCTACCCGTTTCTCGGCATCCACGCGCTCGCCGTGATGGCGCTGCTGTTGGAGTTCCAGGACGACGCCGGCTACTCCTTCGAGAAGTTCTCGGGCATGCTCAACGTCGCGATGCTCGCCGAGTCCGGCCCGTTCTGGATCTGCGCCGCGGCGATCTGTTCCATTGTCATGCCCCTCGGCGGGCTGGTCCTGATGGGCCAGGAGCTCGACGAAGGGAACCACGAGCTGCTGCTGCTCACGAAGCTGAGCCGGTGGAAGGTGGTCCGCGGGAAATTCTTCACGCTGTGGGGACTTTCGACCCTGACCTTCATCTCGCTGCTGCCGTACGTGATCGTCCGCTACAACGTCGGCGCCATCGAATTGCTGCGCGAACTCGCCTGCTCGCTGACGGTGATCGCGCTCGCCTCGATGATGTGCGCCGGAGCCATCGGGGCCTCGTCCTTCCGTGGACTCATGGCGAGGATTGGCGTGGTCCTGCTGTTTGTCGGCTCGATGATCGCCGGCGTCGGCATCCCGGTCGGCTTCGCCGCGGTGGCGAGCGGGAAATGCGGTCTCTTCTACCACATCAATGCCGTCGCGGCGACGCTGTGCTACACGCTGCTCGGCCTCTCGCTCGCGCGATCACGGCTGCGGCTGGTGGTCCATGCCTATGAAGTGAAGCCGAGCTTCATGGTCATTGGCCTGCTGATTTTCACCCCCTTCGTCGTCGGCATGGCGACCGCAATGACGATGGGTTACGCCGGCTTTGTCGGCCTGATCGGGATGTCGCTGGTCAGCATCTACGCCGACGCCACGCCGAAGGCACCCGCCTGGGTGAAGCCACCGGCTCCCAATGTCCCGCCGGCAGCCCCGGAAGCGGGCTGACTCGCGGTCCACATTAGTAGCGGCGATGATGGTGGTGGCGGTGACCGTAATAGCCGCCTCCATAGTAGTAGCGGTCGTTGTTGTTGTGCTGGCCGATGGCGTAACCGACGGCACCGGCGGCGACGACACCTGCGGCGGCGGCCCCGGGGTCGACGGTTTGAACGGGACGCCCGTAGGCATCGTAGGTGGTGGTGCAGGCGGGAATGGCGAGAACCGCGATCCCCAAAGAGATGAACTTGGTTTTCATAACCCGTTACCTTCGCACGGAGCGTACCGCGTCGCAAGGAACGCGCTTCCGGGGCTCGCCCGCCGTGACGGTGCGACCCGCCATGCAAAAAGCGCCCGGGTCGGGTCGCAGGCTGCACGTGAACATCCGCCCATTTCGTGTCGGAAACATAATGGCAGTTCCGAGCCACGGCTGCCAACGTGGCAAAGATGATCGTCAAAACCCATGCCCTCCTCCTTGCGCTGGCCGGCCTCGCCGCGGCGGATTCCTTTCCGGTGAACATCCGCGTCGATGCCGCCCGTCCCGGCAACGACTTGAAGCCGATCTGGCGATTCTTCGGGGCCGACGAGCCGAACTACGCCACCATGAAACACGGCGACGAGCTGCTGGGCCACCTCGGGTCGCTGAAGCCCGACCAGGTGTTTTTCCGCGCCCACAGCCTGCTGGTCACCGGCGACGGCACGCCGGCACTGAAGTGGGGCTCGACCAACGCTTACACCGAAGATGCCGCCGGCAACCCGGTCTATGATTGGACCATCATCGACGACATCTTTGACACCTACCGGAAGAACGGGGTGCGGCCCTACGTGCAGATCGGCTTCATGCCGCAGGCCCTGTCGGTGAAGCCGGAGCCCTACCGCCACCACTGGACCCCGCGGGCCAAGTACGAAGAGATCTACACCGGTTGGGCCTACCCGCCGAAGGATTGGGCGAAATGGGAGGAGCTGGTCTACCAATGGGCCAAGCACTCGGTGGAGAAATACGGACCCGAGGAGGTGCTCACCTGGTACTGGCAAACCTGGAACGAGCCCAACATCGGCTACTGGCGCGGCTCGCGGGAGGAGTTCTTCAAGCTCCACGACCACGCCGTCCGCGCCGTCCGCCGCGCCATCCCGGAAGCCAAGGTCGGCGGCCCCGATGTCGCGGGAGGACCCGGCGGCGATTTCCTCAAGGGCTTCATCGAGCACTGCCTCCACGGCAAGAACCTCGCCAGCGGGGAAAAGGGCACGCCGCTCGACTTCATCTCCTTCCATGCCAAGGGATCGCCCCGCGACGTCGGTGGCCGGGTCCAGATGGGGATCTCCAACCAGCTCCGCGACATCGACAACGCTTTCAACGTGATCGCCCGCTACCCGGAGCTGAAAGACACGCCGATCGTCATCGGTGAGTCCGATCCCGAAGGCTGCGCCGCCTGCCAGGGCCCCAACCTCGCCTACCGCAACGGCACCATGTACTCCAGCTACACCGCCGCCAGTTTCCCGCGGAAACTCGATCTCGCGGACAAGCACGGCGTGAATCTCGAGGGTGCCCTGACCTGGGCGTTCGAATTCGAGGACCAGCCCTATTTCGCCGGCTTCCGCTCGCTCGCCACCAACGGCATCGACAAGCCCGTACTCAACGTCTTCCGGATGTTCTCGAAGATGAGCGGCAAGCGCCTCCCGGTTGCCAGCGACGCCGCGGTTTCGTTGCCGGACATCCTGCGCAGCGGCGTCCGCGGAAAGGCCGACGTGTCGGCGCTTGCCGCCATGGACGGCAACAAGATCACGGTGCTGGTGTGGCACTACCACGACGACGACGTCCGCGGCGCCGACGCCGAAGTCCGCATCGACCTGACCGGGGCTCCCGCGGGCACTCCGGAAATGAGCCGCTACCTCGTCGATGAAACCCACTCCAATGCCTTCACGGCATGGCTGGCCATGGGATCGCCCCAGCAGCCGACGGAAGAACAGATCGCCGACCTCGAGCAGGCCTGCCGGCTGGCCGAAGTGAAAGAGAATGCCGCTTTCACTGAAAAGGACGGCCAATCCTATGTGACCGTCACCTTGCCACGCCAAGGGGTGACCTTGCTGGAGCTGAAGTGGTGATCCCCCCGCCGGGGCGAGCGGCAGATTCGTCCAAGCCGGTCACCCGTGGCCCAGGGACAGCCCCTGAATCCCTCCGGTCACCCGATAAAAAAACCGGGGCGCCTTCCAGCGCCCCGGTTCGGGAATCAGATGATTTGATCCAAGGGATTACTGACCGCGAACCTGCGGGCCACGGAGGACCGGGTTCATGTCGGTGCCCCATGGGGTGCTGTCACCGGTCGTCTGCAAGTAACGTCCGCCCTTGATGCTGATGTACTTGTTGTCCTGACGGATGGTTTCCGCCTGGGCGCTGCTGTCGAGGCGCAGGACGATGGCCTTGTCACCGAACGGAGCCGGATCGAACTCCCAGTTCGGCTGGCCCTTGTAGAGCGGCGAAACCACCACCGGGCGGTTCGGATCACCGGCCGAGCTCTGGCCGCGGGTCTGGCTGGCCATGATGTAGCCGTAGCCGACTTCACCGGTCTCGAGCGCCTTGCCGGCGGTCAGGACGTCGTCAGGCTTCTTGGTGGTCTCCGTGGTCTTGCACCAGAAGATCTTCTCCGACTTCACGCCCTGGGCGATCAGCTGGCGGAAGTAGTCGTTCGAGAAAGTCCCGGCGAAATCGAGGTCCGTTCCGGTCATTTCCTTCACGTCTTCCGCGGTCTCGTTGTCCGGGAAGCTGCCGTACTCGGTGTCGAAGTCGAACAACGACAGGCCGATCTGCTTGACGTTGCTCAGGGCCTCGGTCTTGTCTGCCGCCTTCTTGTTTTTCATGATGACGGGCAGTGAAAGGCCCGCGAGGGCCGCGATGATAACGATCACGACGAGGAGCTCCACCAAGGTGAAGCCGCCGTGATGTAGGCGTTTGGTTTTCATGGTTTTGTTTCTTTTTTCTGGTCTATGTTTCGGGGGCTTTTGGCTCCCGGTTTTTATATGAACCACCCCGCCCCGAAAGAGGCTGGATGGTCAGTTCAAGCTAGGCCTGCCATGGGCCCGCGCAAGGATAAAGTAGGTGCCTCACTTTCAACGGGCAAAGGCCGCCGCCAGTGCCGCCATGGCGTCCCCGCTCGGCCGGTCGGCATCAAGGATCGCTTGCCGCTGCAGGGCCACCAGTTCGGTCGATCCCTTCCCCGCCAGCTCCAGCATCGCCGCCATCTCGCCGCCGGTGAAAACCGCCTCCTCGCCGCTGCCCTGGACTTCCACGAATTCGCCGCCCTCGGTCATCACGACGTTGAAATCGACCGCGGCCCCCTTGTCCTCGATGTAGTCCAGATCCAGCACCGGCTGGCCGTCGACCACCCCGGCGGAGATCGCCGAAACCAGCTGTTTCAGCGGGAAGGCCTTCAGCTTCCCGGCCGCCATCAGGCCGTTGAGCGCGATCGCCAGCGCCACGCAGCCGCCGGTGATCGACGCCGTGCGGGTCCCGCCGTCGGCCTGAAGGACGTCGCAGTCGATCCAGATCGTCCGCTGGCCGAGCTTCGACAGGTCGGTCACCGCCCGCAGCGAGCGGCCGATCAGCCGCTGGATCTCCGACGAGCGGCCGTCGAGCTTGCCGCGGGAAATGTCGCGATCCTTCCGGTCGAGGGTGGAATACGGCAACATGCTGTATTCGGCGGTCAGCCAGCCGCCCTCGACCCGCTGGGCCTTCATCCACCGCGGCACGTCTTCATGAATGGTGGCGGCGCAGATCACCCGGGTGTTCCCGAACGAGACCAGCACCGATCCCGCGGCGTGCGGCGCGACATGGGGAATGAAGGAAATCGGGCGGAGCTGATCGGCCTGGCGGCCGTCGTGGCGTGCAGTGGACATGGGGCGAAGTGAATGGAAGCGGGCTGCCGATGGCAAGAGGTGTTGGTTCCGCGGTCGGTCAGCACTGCTTTTCGCGCTTGGAATGAGGGGGCTTCCGGGTTCCGCTGGCCGTGCCGATGAAGGAAACGCTGGCGGAACTGGAAGTCTGGGGCGCCGACGTGATTTTCGGCCGCGCCAAGGGCTTCCGCGCCGGCATGATGCGGCTGGCCATGAGCGCCCTTTCCGGGGTCTACCGCCTGGTCGTCCAGACCCGCCTGCTGGTCTTCCGCAAGCGCTGGAAGCAACAGCACCACCTCGGCACCCTGGTGGTCAGCATCGGCAACCTCACCGTCGGAGGGACCGGCAAGACCCCGGTCGTCGAGCTGCTGGCCCGGACCCTGCGCGACCGCGGCCGCACGGTTTCGATCCTCAGCCGCGGCTACAAGAGCCGGCGCCTCAAGGATCCCCAGAACTGGAAGTCCGCCGACGGCCGCAAGTATCCCGCGGACAAGATGCCCAAGGTCGTCTCCACCGGCCGTGCGCTGTTGCTCGACTCAAAGTATGCCGGGGATGAACCGTTCATGCTCGCGCGGAACCTCGACGGGGTCTCGGTGGTCGTCGACAAGGACCGCGTGAAAGGCGGGCGCTTCGCCGTCCGCGAACTCGGTGCCGACACCCTGTTGCTCGACGACGGCCTGCAATACCTCCACCTCGCCCATGGCAACGACATCGTCCTGGTCGATCGCAGCGCGCCCTTCGGCACCGGCGCCCTGCTTCCCCGCGGCACCCTGCGCGAACCCCCGCGCAACCTCTGCCGGGCGAGCTACATCCTGATTACCAAGTGCGACGGCAGCCCGAACGATGCGCTGATCGAAAAGCTCCGCCGCTACAACCCGGTCGCCCCGATCATCGAGTGCACCCACGGTCCCTGCTATCTCCAGGAAGTGTTCACCGGCGAGCAGCAACCGCTGGAATTCCTCAAGGACAAGTGGACCGCCGCCATCAGCGGGATCGCGGTGCCGGAGGGATTCGAGAACAGCCTGGAGAAGCTCGGCGCCCGGGTGGAAATCCGCCGCCGCTTCGGCGACCACCACCGCTTTTCCCGCAAGGAGATCGACAAGTTCATGGAGCGCTGCATCGAGCGCGACATGGAGATCGTGGTCACCACGGAAAAGGACGCCGTGCGCTTCCCGCGGCCCAAGGAGGTCACGGTTCCGGTCTATTTCCTGCGGATCGAGGTCGAGATCCTCAAAGGCCACCACGCCTGGGACGACCTGATCACCCGGCTCTGCCACCCCTCCGCCCCGGGCAGCCCGATCCTCCGCCACCGCAAGGCCTACGCCCTGTAGCCCCCCGATTCTCCTTGCCGGTCTATCACGGCAGTGCATAACTCCACCGACCTATGAGCCAGTCCTTCAACCCCTATGCCGTCGGACCTGTCGCCGAGGCTCCGATGGAGACCCGCAGCGAGTTCGTCCGCAAGACCTACACCCACCTTGCCGGGGCGATCGGGGTGTTCGCCCTGCTTGAGGCACTGTTGATCCAACTGGTCCCCGCCCAGGCGGTCTTCGGGCTCCTCAACGCCAGCCCCTACAGCTGGCTGCTCGTCCTCGGCGCTTTCATGGCGGTCTCGTGGATCGCCAACAAGTGGGCCTACGGTGGCGCCTCGAAGACCATGCAATATGCCGGGCTCGGGCTCTATATCGTCGCGGAGGCGGTGATTTTCCTGCCGATCCTGATGATCGCCACGACCTACGATCCGGCGGCCATCGGCAAGGCGGGTGCGGTCACCGGTTTCATGGTACTCGGGCTCACCGCAATCGCCTTCACCACCCGCAAGGACTTCACTTTTCTCGGCGGCATCCTGAAGATCGGCTTCCTGGTCGCCCTCGGCCTGATCGTCGCCGCGGTGTTCTTTCCCGGCCTCGCGAGCGGCATGGGACTGTGGTTCTCGCTCGCCATGGTTGTCCTGGCGTCCGGCTCGATCCTCTACAACACCAGCGCGATCATGTATCACTACGCTCCCGGCCAGCATGTCGCCGCGTCGCTGTCGCTCTTCGCCAGCGTCGCCCTGCTGTTCTGGTATGTCCTGCGCATCTTCATGAGCCGCGACTAAGGCCCTCTTTTCTCCGGCCGGACGCCCGCGGGTGTCCGGCCTTTTTTATGCCCTGAAATGAACACGCGACATGAACCTCAACCGTGATCTCAAGAGCCGCGGCGCACTGATCGCCAAAGGATGGCTGTTCCTGTTCCTCGGCATCGGCGCTTCCATCCTGCTGCTTGCCGACTCGTTCAGCCTGCAGCGCCTTATCCTTTGGGGGATCGCAACCTGGTCGTTCTGCCGCTTCTATTACTTCCTTTTCCACGTCCTCGAAAACTACGCCGGCAGGCAGCAACCCTACGCGGGAGTCCTCGACGCGATGAAGTGGGCGCTGCGTCGCAAAACACGCGATCCGATGGAGTAACCGTGATGCAGGCTGCAAGGATTCATCGTGCCTGGAATCCACCCGGCATCCCGTGACCCCGACGCGCGACCGACTGAGGGTCAGCGACCGGGAAACCACGACCGGGAGCCGCGGGGAGCCATGGCACGACCGTTGCGACGAAGGATGGCGACCATGCCGACGCTCCAACCGGGAGACGGCAGCAACCATCAAAACAACAACATGAAAACGAACGAACTCACTCGCCTCGCCATGCTTCTCGCCATCGCTCCCCTGGTGCCGATCGCCTCCGCCGCCGAAGAACCGGCCACCAAGCCGGCCGCGGCCAAGACCTCGATCGAGAAGAACACCATCGCCTCGACGATCCATGACAGCGCCACCTTCTCGATCCTCAACAAGGCTCTGGTAGCCACCGGTCTTGACGTGACGCTCGGCAGCAAGGGCGCCTTCACCGTCTTTGCTCCCACTGACGAAGCCTTTGAAAAGCTTCCGGAGGGCACCCTCGACACGCTGATGCTTCCGGAGAACAAGGAAAAGCTCCGCTCGCTGCTGATGTATCACGTGGTCCCCGGCACCTTCCTCGCCGCCGACCTGAAGGATGGCGAGGTCAAGACCTCGAACGGCGAAAAGGTCGAAATCGACCTCAAGTCGGACACCGTCCAGATCGAAGACTCGATGGTCTCGAAGGCTGACGTTTCGGTCAGCAACGGCGTCATCCACACCGTTGACAAGGTGATGGTGCCGGAATCGCTCGACGGCTTTGCCGACCTCGACGAGGACTGAACGAATCCCACCGATTTGACTCGGGACAGCGCGCTCGTGGACTCGCTCCACGGGCGCGCTTCACATTCGGGACACCGTGTCAGCTTCTCAGCCTGACGGTAGATGCCGACGGGATGCGGCGTAAGCTGCCCCCATGACCAAGGTCCGCCCATTGCTTCCGTTCGGGGTCCTGTTGCCGCTTTGCCTTGCGCACGCCGAACTTCCCCCTCCCTTTCCCGGCGATCCGGAGCAAGCGCTTGAGCGGACCTGTTTCCAAACCTCCCAACCCTGGAGCCCCCGGGGGAACCTGAGGTCGGACGTCGCCCTCGTTTACGGCATCGGCCCCAGCCTGCCGAAGCGGATGAAATCCTGGCGTGACCGCGGCTACCGCATCCACGTGATGACCGGCGTTTCGTGGGGCGAGTACCAGGACTATCTTTATGGCCGCTTCGACGGCGAGAACCACGTCGACAACGCCCAGACCGACCGCGACGGCAAAGTCATCAGCCATGGCGGCGATGTTTACTACATGTGCCCCGCGGAAAACTTCGGCGACTTCTTGGCCCGTGGTATCCAACAGGCCCTCGAGGCCGGTGCCGAGGCGGTTCACCTCGAGGAGCCCGAGTTCTGGGCCCGCGCCGGCTACTCGGAAGGCTTCAAGCGCGAATGGAAGGCCTTCTACAAGGAGGACTGGCAGGACCCGCAGGCGACCGTCGACGCGCAGTGGAAGGCATCCAAGCTGAAGTACTACCTTTATCGTCGCGCGCTCCAGCAGGTCTTCGACCACGTCGCCGCGTTCAACCGGAAAACCGGCAAGAAGATCCGCTGCTACGTTCCCACCCACAGCCTGCTCAACTACGCCCACTGGCGCATCGTCAGCCCGCAGTCGAGCCTGGCCCGGATCGACGGCTGCGACGGCTACATCGCGCAGGTCTGGACCGGCACCTCGCGGACGCCCAACCATTTCCGCGGGGTTGGCCGCGAGCGCACCTTCGAGACCGCCTTCCTGGAGTACGGGGCGATGCAAAACCTCGTCCGCGCCACCGGCCGCGGGGTGTGGTACTTGAACGACCCCATCGAGGACAATCCGCGCCACGACTGGAACGACTACCGGACCAATTGGGAATCGACGCTGGTGGCCTCCCTGCTCCAGCCGGAGGTGGCCCAGTATGAAGTCGCGCCCTGGCCGGAACGGATCTTCGGCGGCAAGTATCCCCGCGGGGCTGCCGGTGCCAAACCGATCCCTCCGGAATACGCCACC
Source organism: Neoluteolibacter marinus (assembly GCF_014904755.1). Taxonomy (GTDB): domain Bacteria; phylum Verrucomicrobiota; class Verrucomicrobiia; order Verrucomicrobiales; family Akkermansiaceae; genus Haloferula; species Haloferula marina. The sequence goes on along the minus strand of NZ_JACZFQ010000042.1, from coordinate 17,730 downwards.
GAGCTCCAGGTTGTGATGCACGCGCTGGCCGACATGAAGCAGCCGGACCACGAGTGGGACTGCGGCACCCGCGGGATCGGCGTGCTGGTCAGCGACACGCTGATGTTCCAGCGCGAGCAACCGTCGTCCAGCGATCCGGACATGGGCCACTTCTACGGCCTCGCCCTGCCGGCGTTGAAGCGCGGCATCCCGGTGACCCCGGTGCAACTCGACAACATCACCCTGCCGGGATTCCTCGACGACCAGAAGGTGCTGGTGCTCACCTACGAGGGCCAGAAGCCGCAGGGCCCGGAAGTCCACGACCGCCTCGCGGAATGGGTGAGGAATGGCGGGGTGCTGCTGGTCGCCGACGACGACCGGGATCCCTACAACCAGGTCAAGGAGTGGTGGAATGACGGCGGCACGACCGCGATGATCCCGCTCCGCCACTTGTTCGCGGCACTGGGTGTGGCGGATGACGACTTCAAGGAGGAGTCGCCGCTGCTCGACGTCGGAAAAGGGGCGGTGGCCTGGCTGCGCCGCAGCCCGGTCGACTTCTCCCGCGACGCCTCCGCCTCCGACGAGTTCGCGGCCACCCTGAAGACCGCCGTGGAGAAATCCGGCACCCCTTGGCGGGAAACCGACCACCTTCTGCTACGACGCGGGCCGTACTACGTCGCGGCGGGTCTCGACGAGTCCCCCGCCGGCGGCAGCAAGGTGCTCGAGGGACGCTTCGTGAACCTGTTCGATCCCGAGCTCAAGGTCCGGACGGAAGTCGCGGTCAGCCCGGGTTCGCGAACGTTCCTGCTCGACCTCGAGCGGATAAAACCCGGCCAAGCGGAAGTCCTCGCTTCCGCCTGCAAGGCGCTGCCGAAAGACGGTACCACCGCCTGGACCGTGGAAGGGGTCGGCGACACCCCGGCCGTCGTCCTGATCAAGTCTGCCCGGGTCCCTGCCTCCGTCACCCTGGACGGCGTGCCCGTGCCCGATGTCACCCACGATGCGGAGAACGGCCTCCTCTACATCCGGTTCCACAACACCTCCGCGCCGCGGGAGCTGGCCTTGTCCTACGACTGATCCCCCGCAACCTCCCACACCGCGAGGAACTCCCGCGCGGTGGACGGGTCATTCAGGATCACCGGGCCGCCGGACAGACTTCCTCCCTGCAGCTCCAGGAGATCCCCGGCCTTGCCTTTCCGCAGGACCCGCAAGGATCCGCTCCGGTTCGGCGCCGACTTCTTCAACAGCTCCAGCGCCACCCGTCCCATGGTCAACCGGACGTTCAACTCGACGACATGCTTGAGCGCGAGCGAACCGTCGCCACGTCGATGAACCATCGCGTCGACTCCCACCGCGCCAACATGCCCCGGCAGCACGCTGCCCAGCATCGCCGGGATCTTTTCCTGGTACCACTCCATCACCTTTTCGTCGCGGTGCAGGAAAGCCGCGACCTGCGGATCGAGCATGCTCGCCCACTTCGGCGAAACCCGGATGCCAAGAAAGCGGCCGGCGGCATCGTTCTCCATCACGGTCAGGCCGATCAGCTCGGCCTGCCCTCCGGCGGTCATTTCGTAGAGGGCTGAAAAATCCGTCACCCGCTCCAGCCAGGGCTCGATGACGACGCAGCCGTGGTCCGCGATGACATTCCGCAGCCAGTTCCGCGTCGCATCGGGCGGGCTGTCCCGGTTGATCCGCCGGTGACCCCGGCCGGCACGGGAGAACGCCGCCTTGGCCAGAACCTGGCCGGTTTCCAACAGTTCCCCGACCGCCATCTCCGCCTCGTCCAGGGTCCGGCAAAGCTTGCAGTCGCTGGACAATCCCAACCGTTCCTCGAGCCGGATCCCGATCTCCTTCGAGAACCACTCCCGCGGGGTGGACTCCACCCACTGCCAGGCGACGTTCGCCGAGACATCCCCCGCCAAGGGTCCGAGCAGGCGGCTCGCCTCCGGCGACCAGGCCCACGGCCGCAATCCACCGAGCTTCCGCCCCGCCAGGTCATCGACCGCGACGATCTCCGGCAATTCGAAGCCCGCCCGCTTCAGCGACGCCAGGTGCCCGCGCGACGGCGGACGGCGCAACACCGCGACGTCATCCTTGCGGCACCAGCCGGCGATCAACATCTCCAGATCCTCCTCGAGCGCGACCGCCGCCTTGTCCGGCTGATGGCGCGGCGACATCGCGTGACCCTCGGCGTTCGGGTTGAACCAGTGCACCACCGGCGTCCGGCCACGCGACTGCTCGCAGACCTCGAGGTGACGGATGAAGTCCTCGTCGAGTCCTGCGAGGCGGCGGCCCTCGGCGTTGAAGGGTGCCAGCCCCTTCGCGCGCACCGGGGCGAGCGGAAAGACCAGCGACTTGCGGAACGCCTGCCAGTCCGACGCCCCCTCGTCCTTCCAGCGCCGGAACCACTTCACCCCGTGGCCGACATGGCCGATCTCGTCCTGATAGATCTTTTCGAGCACCGCGGCCGTCGCGGTGTCGCCGGCCTGCCGGAACAAGCCGGCATAGTGCTTCGAGAAATCCAGGTTCGCCTGTTCGAAGGTCAGGTTCAGCCGCGTGACGAAATCCATCGGCGTCGCCATCGGCGCGATGATCCGCCAGAAGTAATCGTTCACCGGCAGTTCGCCGAACGCGATCCCGCACTCCTTCATCCGCCGCACGTACATCCGCGTGTGCATCTGTTCCTCGCGCATCGCCTCGTAGACCCCGGCGCGGTATTCCTCCGGCGCGTCGGGAAACTTGAGCAGCACCAGCGCCATCAGTTCGGCGGCGAGCAGTTCGTGGTTGGCCAGGAAGTGCAGCATCACCCCGCGTTCGCGGTCGTCGTCGAGACGGTGGATGCCCGGGAATTCGACCCGCACACCCTTCGGCCCGATTGCCAGTTCCCGCGGCCGGCCCGGTCGCTCCGGCGTGATGATAGCGGGTCCCGGCGCGTCATCAGTAACATCCCGCGGGCCAAGCCACAACTTGTCCTCCAGCGTCTCCGCCAGCAGGACCCGCTCGGCAGCCTCGCGCATTTCCATGGCCCGACGATGCCCGATCCCCCGCCATTGCAAAACCCGAATCCACCACCTTCCGCGATCCTCCCCCAAGACGCGGAAACCGGAGATCCGAGACCCTTGCCCCGCAACCAAGAACCCGGACGCCGGTTTGCTCCTCATCGTGAAAGCCATTCCCCTCCTTTGCTTGATCCTGACCCAGGCCCTCCCGGCCAACGACTGGCCTCGCTTCCGCGGCCCCCACGGCGACAACTCGCTGCCCGAAGCCGACATCATCCGCTCGTTTCCGGAATCCGGCCCGGAAGTGCTCTGGTCCCGTGATCTCAGCGAGGGCTACGGAGGAGCCGCCATCGCCGGTGACGAGGTGTTCCTCATGGACCGTGTCGATCAGGAAAAGGACGTGCTGATGTGCCTGGGACTCGCGGACGGGAAGCTCAAGTGGCAATGGGAGCACGCCTATCCCGGCCGCATTTCCCACCCCGGCTCCCGGACCGTCCCGACGGTGACCGCGGAGACGGTCTACACCAGCAGCGGCTTCGGCCATGTCTACTGCATCGACCGCAAAACCCGGAAAGAGCGCTGGGTCGTCGACGTGATCAAAACCTTCGGCGTGCAGCCGCCGCGATTCGGCTACTCGATCCACCCCGTCATCATCGGGGATCGATGCATCATCGCCCCCACCGGCGACGACGTCGGCATCGCCGCGCTCGACACGAAGTCAGGCGAGGTCGTGTGGAAATCCAAACCCGTCGGTGAAAGCCATTCGTCCCCGGTTTCCGCCCGGATCCTCGGCCGCGACCTGCTTGTCATGCCGGGCTCCCGCAACGGCGAACTGATGCTAACCGGCTTTGATCCAAAGGACGGCAGCCAGGTCTTCCAATACACCCAAAGGTTGTCCGGAGGCCGTCACAATTCGATCCCGAACATCACGATGGTCGGCGAAGACAAGGCCTTCCTCACCGGCGGCTACGGCCAAGGCACCCAGTTCCTCAAGTTCTCCGCCAAGGAGGATGCCATCACCGTCGAGAAACTCAACGAGGTGGCCCCCGGCGCCACCATCCATCCGGTCCTCAAGATCGGCGACCAGGCTTACCTCAGCTCCGGTGGAGCCGGTGGCGGTGGCCGGAGAAACAGGCGGAACGATTCCGCCAACGCCACGCCCGGGGGACTGGTCTGCATGGATCTGGACGGGAAGATTCTCTGGAGCAGCAACCGTCAACCCGACCTCGGCGAAGGCAGCATCATCTCCGCCGGCGGGATCATCATCAGCCAGGACGGCGCCACCGGCCACCTCCGCCTGATCGAGCCCGGCCCGGTCTACAAGGAACTCGCCAGCGCCAAGGTCTTCAGCAAGCCGCCCGGCCGCGAGCTCTGGGCTCCGCTCGCCCTTTCGAGAGGTCGCCTGGTCATGCGCAGCCAGAACGAGATCGCCTGTATCGACCTGTCGAAGGACTAGCGCCAACCCGCCCTATCGCCCGCTTGAACGCAGGTCATCGAGCGCGGGCCACCTTCTCCGCCTTGAGCTGGCCGCATCCGGCCGCGACGTCGATCCCGCGCCGCTGGCGGAAGGTGCAGGGGAATCCTGCTTCCAGCAGGATGCGTTGGAATTCATACCCCGCGGCCTCGCCGGCGGGCACCCCGCTGAAGCCGCCGGTCGGATTGAGCGGGATCAGGTTCACATGCCCGTCGATCCCCGCCAGCAGCGCCGCCAGGCGCCGGGCGGTGTCCGGCGAGTCGTTCTTGCCCGCGATCAAGGTCCACTCGAAGAAGATCCGCTTGCCGGTGATCTCACCGTAGGTGCGGCAGGCGGCGATCAGCTCGGCGAGCGACCACTTTTTGCTCGCCGGCACCAGCGCCGAGCGCTCCGCCTCGTTCGACCCGTGCAGGCTGACCGCCAGCCGGTACGGCTGGCCTTCCTCGGCGAGCCGCAGGATCCCGGGTACGACACCCACCGTACTGATCGAGATCCGCGACGGACCGATGCCGATCCCCCGGACGTTGGAGATGATGTCGAGGGCCCGGATCACCGAGTCGTAGTTGTGCAGCGGTTCGCCCATGCCCATCAACACCAGGTTCCGCAAGCGCTTGCCCGGTTGGGTCGCCTGCAGCACGCGCCGGGCATGCAGCACCTGGGCGACGATCTCGCCCGGCCGGAGATGACGGACGAATCCCATCTGCCCGGTCGCGCAAAAGACACAACCCATCGCGCAGCCTGCCTGCGAGCTGACGCAGGCGGTGTGGCGGCCGTCGTAGCCCATCAACACCGTTTCGGTCTCCTGGCCGTCCTGCTGGCGGAGCAGGAACTTCCGGGTCAGGCCGTCGCTGCTGTGGATCTCGGAACTGACCGCGGGAGCGTCCAGGAAGAACGCCCTGCCCTCGCCCACCTGCTCCTCGACCCAGCGCTTCAGCGGCGGTGAAAAGTCGCGCGCGGCGAGGTCGAGCTCGCCCTCGCGCTGCAGCGCCCGCCACAGCGCCTTGGCATGGTGCGGGTTGACGCCGTCGGCGCGCAGCACCGCCTCGACCTCGCGGAATCCGAGGTCGTGCAGGGAGCGGGCGGCGGTTGCCATGCCTTCCCATCTCCCGGGGAGGCCGCCGGTTCAAGTCCCGTTTGTCCCCCAATCCGCCCCCGGAGGCGAAATCGCCGCTTTCCCCGCCCCCCTCACGACTCGTTGACCGCCAGAGATTCCGGAGTGCTGGCCTGCGAGCTGCTGTTTCCGGACTTGCGATGCCGCGCCACCTGTGGGCATTGCCCCGCCGACAACGGACCGCCGCCCGGTCCTGAATTCCACCCCCTTCACTTGCCGTGAAACGCTTCCTTCCCCTCTGCGCGCTGCTGGTCGTGGTGCTCAACGTCCTCCTGCTGGTGCCGGCACTCCATGCCAACGCGATGATCCTTGGTATCGCGGCCGCCGTGTTCGCCCTGCTGACCGCCGGCCTCGCCTTCATCCCCGCCCAAACCACCGCGGCACCCACTCCCGCGGCTCCGGCCCCTGCCGCCGCGCCTCCACCGCCGGCGCCGACCGCCCACCCCGCGGAGGCCGAGGTCATCGCTTTCGTCGGCCTGCTCCAGGAAAAGGGCCGCTTCGTCGACTTCCTGATGGAAGACATCACGCCCTACGACGACAGCCAGGTCGCGGCGGCGTCGCGGGTCGTCCACCAAGGTTGCGCCGCGGTCCTGAAGGAGCACTTCGACATCGCCCCGGTCGCCGGCTCCGCGGAAGGCGAGCCGATCACCCTGCCGGCGGGCTACGCCGCGGACGAGTATCGCCTGCTCGGGAAGATCAGCGGCGAGCCCCCCTTCACCGGAACCCTCGTCCACAAGGGATGGAAGACCGGCACCGTCAAACTTCCGCGCATCCTCAAGGCCGACGGCGACCGCCTGCCCGCCATTGCACCCGCCGAAGTGGAACTGAAATGAGCCTGCAATTCAGCCTCGGCATCGACCTCGGCACCAGCAACAGCGCGGCGGCCATCGAGGAGTTGGACAGCGGCCGGGGTTCGGTCGTCGAGGTGACCCAGATCACCGGCCCGAAACAGATCGGCGAGAAGCCGACCTTGCCGTCGGCGCTTTATCTCCCGCACCCGGACGAGTTCCCCGGCGGCTCCCTGCAATTGCCCTGGGCTACAGGAGCAGGGCAGGCGGTCGTCGGCCATTTCGCCCGCGACCACGGGGCGCTGGTGCCCGACCGGCTCGTGACCTCGGCGAAGTCCTGGCTGTCGAATTTCCACACCGATCCACGGAAGCCGGTGCTGCCGTGGAATTCCGCCATCGCCGAAACCAAACTCTCGGCCTTCGACTGCTCGCGCCTCTACCTCGAGCACCTGCGCGAGGGCTTCCTCGCCGCGGAACGCTCCCAAGGCCGCGAACGGGATCTTGCCGAAGGCCAGGTCGTCATCACCGTGCCGGCCTCGTTCGACGAGGTCGCCCGCGCCCTGACCAGCGAAGCCGCCGAGGCCGCGGGACTCGGCAGGGTCGTGCTACTCGAGGAGCCGCAGGCCGCCTTCTACGCCTGGACCGCACAGGCCGGCAGCGACTGGCGCAAGCAGGTTGCAGCCGGTGACATCGTGCTCGTCTGCGATGTCGGCGGCGGCACCGCGGACTTCAGCCTGATCGCGATCACCGGCAGGGACGGTGCCCTCGAACTCGAACGCATCAGCGTCGGCGAGCATCTCCTGTTAGGCGGCGACAACATGGACCTCGCCCTCGCCTACACGCTGCAGGCGCAGCTGGAGGATGACGGCAAGGCGATCGACGACTGGCAGTTCCTCGCGCTGGTCCATGCCGCCGGGCGGGCCAAGGTGCAGCTTTTCAACGACGCTTCGATCGACGAGGTCCCGATCGCCGTGCCTTCGCGCGGCTCCGGCCTGTTCGCGAAGACCGTCTCGACCCGGCTCGGACGCGCGACGCTGGAGGCGGTCGTGCTCGACGGGTTCTTCCCGCTCACCCCGGTCACCGAACTGCCGGAGGAAAGCGCCGGCACCGGATTGCAGGAATTCGGCCTGCCCTACGCCGCCGACCCGGTCGTCAGCAAGCACCTCGCGCGCTTCCTGACCCGCAGCCTGCTAAACGTCAGGGCGAGCGAATCGCTCACCGCTCTCGTCGGAACCGCGGCCCTCGAGGGCCAATCGCTGCAACCCTCGGCAGTGCTTTTCAACGGCGGCGTCTTCAATGCCGCCCCGCTCCGCCAGCGGGTTCTCGACCTCCTCGCCTCGTGGGGGGACGGCCGGCCGGTGCGCGAGCTCGAAGGCTTCCAGCCGGACCTCGCCGTCGCCAAGGGTGCTGCGATCTACGGTCGCAACCGCGCCACCGGCCAGGGGCTGCGGATCAAGGCCGGCACCGCCCGTTCGTACTACATCGGCCTCCAGTCCACCCGCCCCGCGGTGCCCGGCTTCAAGCCACCGATCAAGGCGCTCTGCGTGGTCCCGCAAGGGATGGAAGAGGGCTCGGAATTCGTCATCGAAGGCCAGGAGTTCGGACTCACGATCGGCCGCCCCGCCGTCTTCCGCTTCTTCGCCTCGGAAGTCCGCAGCGGCGACACCCCTGGGCAGATCATCGCCAACGCGGAGCGGGAACTCGAGGAGACCAGCCAGCTCGAGGTCACGCTGCCGGCCATCGAGGGCTTCCCGGAAGGCCAGGCCGTTCCGGTCCTGATCAACCCGCTCGTCACCGAGGTCGGCCGGCTCGAACTGTGGATGAAGCACACCGGCTCTGACCACCGCTGGAAGGTCGAGTTCCAGGTCCGCACCGAGTAGCGCTCCCATGGCCCGCGCAACGTTCAGCATCGGCATCGACCTCGGCACGACCAACTGTGCCGTCGCCTTCGAAGCGCTCGACGGCGGTGGCACTCAGGTCCTCCAAATCCCGCAATGGGTGAACCCCGGCAGCCGCGGCGAAGCGACCACGCTGCCGTCCTTCCTCTATCTGCCCACCAGCAGCGAGGCGTCCGCCCCCGGTGGCAGCGCGGCCTGGATCCCCGGCCTTTTCGCCCGCAAGCAGTCGGCGGAAATCCCGGGGCGGGTGGTCCAATCGGCAAAATCCTGGTTGTGCCACCACGCGCTCGACCGCACGGCGGCCTTCCTCCCCTGGCATTCGGATTCCCTCGAACGCCGCGAGCACATCTCGCCGGTCCATGCATCGGCGATCCTGCTGAAATACCTGCGCGAAACCTGGGACGCAGGCTTTCGGAACGCGCCGTTCCACGACCAGGAAATCACCATCACCGTGCCGGCGTCCTTCGATCCGGTCGCCCAGCGGCTCACGCTGGATGCAGCGGAGCAGGCCGGATTTCCAAACTGCACCCGCTTGATCGAGGAACCGCAGGCGGCGTTCTATCGCTGGCTTGAACTGCACGATGATGCCAATGCCCTCCGCGATGCGCTGCCCGCCGATGGCCCGGAGGCCCGCACCGTCGCGGTGATCGACATCGGCGGCGGCACCTCCGACTTCAGCCTTTTCAAGATCCATCCCGGCTCGCCCCTGCCGCGGATCGAGCGTGTCGCGGTCAGCGACCACCTGCTGCTCGGCGGCGACAACATCGACCTCGCGCTGGCCCACCGGGCGCAGCAAAACCTGCCGGCCCCGACCGAACTCGCGCCGGTGCAGTGGGGCTACCTGGTCGCCCGCTGCCGCGAGCTCAAGGAACGCTGCCTGGCGGATCCGGGCGCCGGTCCGTTCCCGATCTCCATCCCCAGCCGCGGCTCCGGCCTGTTCGGCGGCACCCTCACCACCTCGATCCGCCGCGACGAGATCGAGGCGATCCTGATGGATGGATTTTTCCCGGAATGCGGCGCCGATGCCGAACCGCTCCGCGACGAGGCCGGCCTGCGCGAGTGGGCGCTGCCCTATGCCGCGGACAGCGCCATCACCCGCTACCTCGCCGAATTCCTCCGCGGCCAGCCTCCGGTCGATGCCGTGCTTTTCAATGGCGGCTCGCTGGTGCCGGATGCCCTGCGCCAGCGCCTGCAGCGACAGATCGGGGACTGGCAAGGCGGCCACCTGCCCGTCATCCTCGACAACCCCGAACCCGATCTCGCCGTCGCCCGCGGGGCGGCGCGGTTCGGCGCGCTCATCCAGCGCAAGGGCGCCCGCATCGAGGCAGGGGCCGCCCGGGCGGTCTATCTCGAGCTCCACAGCGAGGGCACGGGCCGGGAGCTGGTGTGCATCCTGCCGCACGGCGCGAAGGCCGGCGAGCGGTTCGACATCAAGTTGCCGAACCTGGAACTCACCCTCGGCCGCCCGGTCCAGTTCCACCCCTACCATTCGACCCACCATTCGAAGGACGAAGCCGGCGAACTGGTGATCTGGGACCACCATTCGTTCCACGCCCTGCCGCCGCTCGAAACCGTCGCGAAGCTCGCCGGCCCCGCGGCCGCGGGCACCCCCGACAGTATCCCGGTCCACCTGTTCGCCTGGATGAACGAGCTCGGCCTGCTTCACGTCACCTGCGCCAGCGCCGACCCGGCCATCGACCAGGCGTGGCCGCTCGAGTTCAACCTGCGGCCCCACGAAAACGGACCGCAGGACCCGATCCACTCCGTGGCCGCCGACCCCGGGGTCGACAAGGCCACGCTCGAAGCCGCCCGCGCCCTCATCACCCGCTCCTTCCGCCAGCCGCCGGGCGGCCGCGAAAAGCTCACCGCCAACCAGCTGCTCAAGCACCTGGAGTCCGAAATTGGCCACCCCAAACACGACTGGAACGGTGCCCTGATCCGCGAGCTGTGGACCGCCCTGGTCGAATGTGCGGACTGCCGCGGCCAGTCGCCGGACCATGAGGAGGCTTGGCTGATCATGGCCGGCTACCTGTTGCGGCCGGGCTTCGGCGCGGCGGGCGATGCCGCCCGGATCGACGAGCTCTGGCGTCTCTGTCACGCGGGCCCGGCCCATCCGGGCAAACGCATCGCACTGCAGCGCTACATCACCTGGCGACGGGTCGCCGGCGGTCTCGACCGGGTGCGCCAGCAGGCGCTACTCGATACAGAGTTGCCGAGGCTCGCCGGCAAGAAAGCACCCGCCGAGCTGGTCCGGCTGGCCGGCGCTTTGGAACGGATCGAGCCTGCCCTCAAGACCGAGCTCGCCACCGCTTTCACCACCCGGGCCGCCGCCCTGGCGACCGCCCGCCAGTACTGCGACCCCTGGCTTGCCGCCCTCGGCCTGCTGCTCAACCGCTCCCCCTTGTATGCCGGACCCTCCGCGGTCCTGCCGCCGGCGATGGTCGAGGCCGCCTACGAGGCGCTGCGGGACCTCGACTGGTCGATCCCCGAGCTCGCGGAAATCCAGACCCTGTTCCTGCGCGCCGCACGCGTCATCGGCGACGATTCGATCGACCTGCCGAAGCCACTGCGCACGAAGATCGCCGACCAGCTCGACGAGGCCGGCGTCGCCGCCGTGAAGGTGGAAAAGGTCCGCCGCCACGTCCCCTTGGAGCGAGCCGACCAAGCCGGCCTCTTCGGCGAGTCCCTGCCGCCCGGGCTGGTGCTCGATCCTCAGGCAGCGAGCAAGCGGTAAGCTAGCCCCGCCGCCGCGCACACACCGACCACCGGGATCATCTGCCACTTGCGCCACTGCATCAGCCAGAAGGCGATCACCGTGGCGATGGCGACGAAGAGATCCAGCGAGCCGCCCGCCGGAAACAAGGCGTGGACCGCAAACCAGACGGCGAGATTGAGCACCACGCCGACCACCGCCGCGGTGACGGCCGACAGGGCACTGGCGACGCTTTCGTTGCCGCGCAGGCGCTCGATGTACGGTGCCCCCAGGAAGATCCACAAGAAGCAAGGCAGGAAGGTCACCCAGGTCGTGACCAAGGCCCCCAGCGCCGCCGACGCCAGCGGCGACCACCCGGCCGGCGCGTGTTGCCATCCCGCGACGAAGCCGACGAACTGCAGCACCATGATCAGCGGCCCGGGGGTTGTTTCCGCCATGCCGAGGCCATCGATCATCTGCGGCGTGGACAGCCAGCCGTAGCGCTCCACCGCCTGCTGCGCGACGTAGGGCAGCACCGCATAGGCACCGCCAAAGGTGACCATGGCCGCCTTGCTGAAATACAACCCTTCCTGCGCATGCGTCTCGTCCCAACCTAGCCACAGGCCGAGCCCGAGAACCGGCAACCACCACAAGGCCAGGCAGGTGAAGACAACCCGGAGCGCACGGCCCCAGCTCGGCTGAAGATGACCCGCATCCGCCGCCAGGTCCGCGGCCGCCGTGGCACCGCCACCGGCCGGGATGACGAGGAACTTGTCGCGGCGGAACTTCCCGCCCAGCCAGCCGGTCAAGGCCGCCAGCGCCACGATCAGCGGGAACGGCGCCTTGAGGAAAAAGATCGCGACGAACGCCAGCGCCGCGATGCCCCACATCACGCCGTTCTTGAGCACCTTCGCGCCGATCCGCAGCACCGCGACGGCCACCACCGCCAGCACCGCGGGCTTGAGGCCGTGGAAAATCGCGCCGATCCATTCGACATCCTGGCCGGCCATGTAGAGCCAGCTCAGCAAGAACAGCAGCATCGCGGAGGGCAACACGAACAAGGCCCCCGCCACGATCCCGCCCCAGGTGCGGTGGAGCAACCAGCCGGTATAGATCGCCAGTTGCTGCGCCTCCGGACCTGGCAACAGCATGCAGTAGTTGAGCGCGTGGAGGAAGCGCTCCTCGCTGATCCACTTCTTCTTCTCGACCAGCTCCTCGTGCATGATCGCGATCTGTCCGGTCGGCCCGCCGAAGCTGATCAGCCCGAGTTTCAGCCAGAAGCGGAACGCCTCGGCGAAAGAGGGGCGGGACGGAGTGGAATCGGCCATGGTGATGGTGCCGCGGATGCTCCCCGCAATCCCCGCAATATCGTAGGAAAAATTCGCGAAATCGGAGGGACGCCGGATGCCGCAGCCGCCAGCATTCCCGCCATGGGATTTCCAGCATCCGTCACCCTCGCTTGCCTGATCGCCACCCTGGTCCCGGCGTCGGCCTTGAACGTGGTCTTCATTCTCGCCGACGACCTCGGCTACGGCGAGCTCGGGAGTTTCGGCCAAGAAAAGATCCACACCCCGAACCTCGACCAGCTCGCCAAGGAAGGCACCCGCCTCACCCAGCACTACAGCGGCGCCCCGGTCTGCGCGCCGGCCCGCTGCACCCTGATGACCGGCAAACACCTCGGCCACACCGAGATCCGCGGCAACCGCCAGGCAAAGGTCTCGTTCCCGCAGTTCAAGGAAGGCCAGCACCCGATCGGCGCCGACACCCTCACCGTCGCCTCGGTCTTCCGGCAGGCCGGCTACGCCACCGGCGCGATCGGCAAGTGGGGCCTCGGGCCGGTCGGCTCCACCGGCGATCCCAACAAGCACGGCTTCGACCTCTTCTTCGGCTACAACTGCCAGGCCGTCGCGCATTCCTACTACCCGCGCTACCTGTGGAAGAACGACCGCCAGGTGGAAATCAACAAAAAGCCCGTCCCCGGCCACGCCAAGCAACCCGACGGCGAGGTGAAGGCGGAAAAGTGGATCGGCGAGAACTACGCGCCCGACCTGATGGTGAAGGAGGCCGAGCAGTTCATCGCCGACAACGCGCGGAAGCCGTTCTTCCTCTACCTTGCTTTCGTCGAACCCCATGTCGCCATGCACCCGCCGCTCGACCGGCTCGACGAGTACCCGGAGGAATGGGACACCAAACCCTACCGCGGCGAATGCGCCTACCTCCCCCATCCCCGCCCCCGCGCGGCCTACGCGGCGATGATCAGCGACCTCGACCGCCACGTCGGCGCGGTCCGCACGGCGCTGGAGAAGGCCGGGGTTCTCGATGAAACCCTGATCGTCTTCACCTCCGACAACGGCACCACCCACCGCGGCGCGAACGGCACCGCCTTCAACATTGGTGGCTGTGACGCCGACTTCTTCAACAGCACCCGCGGTCTCAACGGCTTCAAGGGCTCCGTGCTCGAAGGCGGACTCCGCGTGCCTACCATCGTCCGCCTGCCCGGCAAGGTGAAGGCCGGGGCGACCGACGCCACGCCCGGCTATTTCCCCGACTGGTTCCCGACCCTGTGCAAAGCCGCCGGCCTCAAGGCCCCGGAAGGCCTCGATGGCATCGACCTGTGGCCGAACCTCACCGGCGGCGAGACCGTCAAGCGCAGCAAGCCAATGCTGTGGATCTATCCCGAATACGGCGGCCAGGTCGCCGTGCGGCTGGGGGATTTCAAAGTCCTGCGCCGCGGTCTCAAGACCCGCAAACCCGGCACTTGGGAAGTTTTCAACGTGATCGAGGACCCGAATGAAACGACCGACCTCGCCGCGGGCCATCCGGAACTGATCGCGCAGGCTGCCGCGCTGTTGAAGCGCGAGAACAGCCCGAACCCGATCTTCCCGATGGAAACGCCGGATGCCTGAGCAGAGGGGATCCCCGGTCCATCTCCCGGACCACTGCAGAGCGGACTTGCACGGTCGCCCCCGTCCTGCCGGCACCCGATAACGGGTCCGGCCACCGGAAGACGCGTGCCCGGATTGACCCGGCGGGACGGCCAACTTCCCCGAATCGGTCAATTTTTCCCGCGTCCTTGCGCCGCCCGCAGCGACCCCCAATCATCACCGTCCGGCATCATGACCTTGTCCGCCCTCGACCTTTTCACCATTGGCATCGGCCCCTCGTCCTCGCACACCGTCGGCCCGATGCGGGCGGCCAGCCAGTTCGTCCGCCGGCTTGAGGAATCGGGCCTGGCTCCCCGGGTCGCCCGCTTGCGTTGCGACCTCTACGGGTCGCTGGCGGCCACCGGCAAGGGTCACGGCACCGACTCGGCGATCTTGCTGGGATTTCTCGGCGAGGAGCCGGAACAGGTCGAAATCGACAGCATCCCCGGCAAGCTCGCCGCCATCCGCGCGGGCACCTTGCTCACCCCGTGGGGGGCCGAGCTCCCCTTCAACGAAAAGACCGACCTCGACTTCAAGCGGATCAAGCCACTGCCGCTCCACCCGAACGGCATGCACTTCACGGCCCTCGACGCGGCGGGAACGCCGCTGGCCGACGCGATCATCTACTCGCTTGGGGGCGGCTTCATCGCCAGCGAAGCGGAGATGCAGGCACCCGCCGTCGCCGAGGTCGAGGTTCCCCACCCCTTCGCCAGCGCCGTGGAGCTGATGGCGAACTGTGAAAAGACCGGCCTCTCGATCGCCGAGCTGATGCTTGCCAACGAAGCGGCCTTCCGTCCTGAAGCCGAAACCCGCGCGCGGCTCGATGCGATCTGGACCGCCATGCAGGACTGCGTGAAGCGTGGCTGTGCCCTCGAGGGCACCCTCCCGGGCGGCCTCAAGGTCACCCGCCGGGCCAAGGCGATCTACGAAAACCTGCGCAGCACGCCCGAAGCGTCCCTCTCCGATCCGCTGAGCATCCTCGACTGGGTGAATCTCTACGCCCTGGCCGTGAACGAGGAAAACGCCGCCGGGGGCCGGGTCGTCACCGCGCCGACCAACGGGGCCGCCGGGATCATCCCCGCGGTCCTCCATTACGCGGTGCGCTTCCGTCACTCGCCGCACCCGGACGGCGTTCACCGCTTTCTCCTCACCGCCGCCGGGATCGGCATGCTCTACAAGCGCAACGCGTCGATCTCCGGTGCCGAAGCCGGCTGCCAGGGCGAGGTCGGTGTCGCCTGTTCGATGGCCGCAGCCGGCCTGGTGGAATTCCGCGGCGGCACACCGAAACAAGTCGAGAACGCGGCCGAGATCGGCATGGAGCACAACCTCGGCCTGACCTGCGACCCCGTCGGCGGCCTGGTCCAGATCCCCTGCATCGAGCGCAACGCCATGGCCTCGGTGAAGGCGATCAACGCCGCCCGCCTCGCCATGGCCGGCGACGGCTCCCACTTCGTGTCCCTCGACAAGGTCATCAAGACGATGCGCGACACGGGCCGCGACATGAAGTCGAAGTACAAGGAAACCTCGCGCGGCGGCCTCGCCGTCAACGTGGTGGAGTGCTGATCTAACTTCAATTTTCGATCCAGCGGGTGCTTTCCCCGCTGCCACGGATTCAGGCGATCCCGGTGGTTCGGAGACCATCCCGGCGCCCACGGGCCCGCCGGCGCATTGTTTCAAACCCGTTTTCCCGGGTTGTCCGCCATCCGCGACGTGATGACTCGTTCCGTCCACACCCCATCACTTATCGTGCAAGAAAGAAAGGATCCATGACCGTTACATAAATATCATCAATTGCCGTTGAAGGATCATCATATCTGGAATAGATCCCGCTCAGGTTTCCCCTCCCCATGAACCGCGAGAACTTCAATTCCCTTGCCCCGCGCCTGGAGGCTTCGCGGCGGCAGCCAGGGGAGTTCATGCGGCACGCGGTCGGGTGGATTATCATCGGATATATCTCGCTGGCCGGCGCGGTACTGACCGGCCTGCTCATGCTGGCCTCCGGGGCCATCATCGCGGGCTTCAACCCGGGACCGGGGGCCACGGTGCTGGCGGTGCTTCTGGCCATGGCGGGACTGGGGCTGTCCGCCTTCGTGATGGCCTGCCTATGGGTCCGCTTCGACCCGCCCGCGGGGATCCTTTTGAAGGAAGCCGATCACCCGGAGCTGCACGGGATCATCCGTGAGATCGGCGAACGGGCGGGAGGGGTTCGCTTCGACCAGGTGATCCTCGATCCCGAGTTGAACGCATCGGCGGTCCAGAATCCCCGGCTCGGGATTTTCGGCTGGTACCGGACCTATCTGGTCATCGGTCTCCCCCTGATGGAGTCGCTTCCGCTACCGGAGTTCAAGGCGGTGATCGCCCACGAGATCGCCCACCTGTCACAGTCGGACGGCAAGACGGCGGCCTGGCTGCACCGCACCCGCGAAACCTGGGAGCGGATCGCCAGCCGCGCCTCCTCCCAACCGTTCTGTCCCCTTTTCCGCAGCTTCTTCAACTGGTTCTGGCCGCAGTTCAACGCGAAGTCGTATGCCATGGTTCGCGACCACGAACTGGAAGCCGACCGGCGGGCCGCCGGCTGGGTTTCGACGGACGCGCTGGCCTCCGGACTGAAACGCCTGGCTATCCAGAGCTGCCGGGCGGACGCCCAATTCTGGGAGCCCCTGGACCGCCTCACCGAAAGCGCCGGGGAGCCGCTGCCCGACGACGTCATGGCTCGCTACTCGAGCTTCTTGCGCAAACCGGCGGAAGACGGGCAAGCCGGCATCTGGCTGGCCGAGGCCTTGGCCCGGCCTCCTGAAGCAACCGACAGCCACCCGACCCTCGCCGCCCGTCTCTCGCACCTCGAGCTGGCCGGACCGGTCCTCGACGAACTGCCCCCGGAGATCCCCGAGAAATCCTCCGCCGCGGAACTGCTGCTCTCGTCCGAGGTCATCGACCGCGCCCGCCGCGAATTCAGCACCGGCTGGCTGGAAGAGGCCCAAGAGTTGCGCGCCCGCCGGCCGCCGGCCGAACCCAAGGCACCCAAGGAAAGCTGCCGCAGGGCATGGCAGCGGATCGCGGCCCTGGCCCGGCTGGACGGCCTCGAAAAGATCCAACCGGCGGTGCTCGAGCTGCTGGAGGACAAGCCCTCGCACTCCGGTGCACTCTACCTGCGGGGCTGCTATCTCGCCCAAAAAGGAGCCGCGGAAGCCTGCGACTACCTTGAGCGCGCTGCCGCCGACCCCACCCTGGCGGCCCGGGCCTTCGAAACGCTCGCCGGGATTCACGCCGTCAACGGCCGGCACGACCAGCTCGGCACGCTCCGGGAACGCGCCAACCGGCACGAACTCGAACTCCGTGCCGCCCTGATCGAGCGGAATCAGGTGAGCCCCGAGGCCTCGTTTCTCCCCCACGACCTCGGTGAGGAGGAACTCGCGGATCTGCGGCGGGCCCTGGAATCGGAAACCTCCATCCACCGGGTCTGGGTTTGCACCAAGCAGGTCCGCCATTTCTACCAGTGGCGTCATCTGGTGCTGGTGCTGGAGTTGCGCGGACCTGCCGCGAGGAGCTTGTCCGGCGAAGGCCGCCAGCGGCTGGAAGACCGGTTGCTCGACGCCTGGGATTGCGATGACTACACGACCATTCTCGTGAAGAACGAGGCCAACCGCGGGGTTCTCCAGGCGATGCGCCGCCGCATCGCCGACTGCGAGGTCTATCGCCGGAAATGAGGTCGTTTCTCGCCTCCGAAAAAATAATTTCGGATTCTTTGAACATTCACCCTCCCCGGGGGTCTGAATCCCAGAAGACCGCGCAGTGCGTGAGTTTTCATGTAAGGGTGAACAGCAAATTGTCAGCACCCCGCCTTCCGGTTTCCGGAGGCCGGGAT
>NZ_JACZFQ010000041.1 GCF_014904755.1 Neoluteolibacter marinus | reverse complement strand
GCGCCACTTTTTTGCCCGGATGTCGCATGGAACGGCGTCCGTCCCGCTACCGGCCTTGGATCCCGCCGATCGGCGAGCCGGATCGCCTCGTGTTACCGCCGCCCGGAGCTGCCACCGCGTCGACGGGCACCCGCCGGATCCATCGCCGCCGCCACGGCGGCCGGCAAGTTCACCCCGCCGCTGCCGCCCATCCGGGCATCGATGTCCTCAAGCCGCTGGATGAGATCGCGCACGTCCCGCCGCGCCGCCGGACCGCCGGCGGCATCGCAGAAATGCGTCCTGCAGCCGAACGGCCGCCCCACGTAAATCTGGCAACGGCCGCCTTTCAAAAAGGGACAGGCCCCGTCCGGCGACTCCGGCACCGCGGTCCGGCCGGCGGCGCGCCAGGCAAGGGCCGCCACCAGGGCCTCGCCCTTGGTCAGGAAGGGCGTCCGCCCGGTCATCCGGAAGCGACAACAGTCGCCGCGACCGGTGCACTGGCGCTCCAGCGGCCGTTGCTCCCATTCGCGGTAGATGGCACGGACCTCGCCGGCGATGGCACGGAGATCGGCACTCACGGCAGACCGAGCTTGCGGATCTTGATCTTCCGGAACTCCACCCTGCCTTGGTTGAATTGCAGCCCGATGTGCCCCCCGGCCAGCGGCTGGAGGTCCTTGTAATCGACCACTTTCTCACCGTTCAGCCACACCTCGACCCGGCCGCTCTCCACCTTCACCCGGAACCGTCGCCATTCGGGTGCTTCGCCGCCGTCATGGCGAACCCGCCCCACCAGGCTGCCGGTGGGATAGGGGTTCGACGACGGCGCGATGTTGAGTTCATAGCACTCGGTCGCGGGATCCGTGACGGTCTGCGGCGTGGAAAGGAAGACCCCGCTGTTGGTCCCATCCGGCGCGCGGAACTCGATCTCCAGTTCGTAGTCACGGTAGGTGGCTTGCGTGGTGAGCAGGCCGGGCTTGCCCTTGGTCGCGACAATCGCCCCGTCGCGGACCATCCAGTCGACCTCGCTTTGCGCCGACCAGCCGTCGAGGTTGCGGCCGTTGAAGATTTCCTCGCCGTCGGCGGCCACGCACAGCCCCGCGGCCCAGGTCAGGATGGCCGCAACGGCCGCGATGATTTTCATGATTCCAGTTTGCCGGCGGCCCCCGATCCTTGCAAGCGTGCCGGAAGCAACCGGGGACGCCCGTGCGCCAGGATTTCCGGAAAGAACCCCCGGAAGCGCGCGTTTTCAACGTCCCTTCATTGAAGCCCACCATGATCGCGAGATTCTTCCTCGTCGCCTGCCTGCTGCTGCCGGCACTCCGCGCGGCCCCCGTTTTCGAAGCCCCACAAAAGGGCGAGCACATTGTCCTCCTCGGCAACGGCCTGGGCGAGCGGATGCAGTACTACGGCAATTTCGAGACCCAGCTGCACCTGCGCTACCCGGAGCACCACCTCACCGTC
Organism: Neoluteolibacter marinus; assembly: GCF_014904755.1. GTDB lineage: Bacteria > Verrucomicrobiota > Verrucomicrobiia > Verrucomicrobiales > Akkermansiaceae > Haloferula > Haloferula marina. The sequence goes on along the minus strand of NZ_JACZFQ010000041.1, from coordinate 35,192 downwards.
CGCAACCTCTGCTACCCCGGCGACACCCCGGCCTACCGCCCGCGCGCCGGCCGGAAAACGCCGTGGGCATTCCCGGGTGCCGAAAAACTCCGCCCGGAGCTCAACCAGCACCGCGGCGAGGGCCACTACCCGTCGGAGGACGAGTGGCTGGCGACCTGCAAGGCCGACACCATCCTGGCCTTCTTCGGCTACAACGAATCCTTCGAAGGTCCCGCCGGCACCGAAAAGTATCGCGCCGAGTTGGATACCTTCGTCGCCCATACCCTCGCCCAACAGTACAACGGCAACTCCGCGCCGCGGCTGGTGCTGGTTTCGCCGATCGCCTTCGAAGACCTCTCGAGCGGCTACGACCTGCCCGACGGCACCCGCGAGAACGCCAACCTCGCTCTCTATACCGAGGTCATGAAGGAGGTGGCCGCCAAGCGCCAGGTCGGCTTCATCGACCTGTTCAACCCCACCCTTGCCCTATTCAAGGACTCGCAGTCGAAACTCACGACCAACGGCTTCGCCTTGAACGACGTCGGCGACGTGAAAATCGCCTACCTCCTCGCCGACGCCCTCTACCAACCCGCCCAGATCCTGTTGCTGGCCGATCCCAACAAGGTCGCCGCACGGGTCGTCGAGAAGTCGTGGTTCTGGCAAAACGACCACCGCATGCTCAATGGCGTCCACGCCTACGGCCGGCGCTGGAAGCCCTACGGCAATTTCAACTACCCGCAGGAGATCGAGAAGATCCGTGAAATGACCGCGGTCCGCGACGAGGCGATCTGGCAAGCGGTCGCGGGCAAGGAGATGGACCTCGCCGCCGCCGACGCCAAGACCCGCGCGCTCGACCCGGTGGAGACGAATTTCACCCGCCCGATCGAATACCTCAGCGGCAAGGAGGCCCTGGAGAAGTTCACCGTGATGGACGGCTTCCAGATCGAGCTCTTCGCCGACGAACGGGACTTCCCGGACCTGGCGAACCCGATGCAGATGACCTTCGACAACTTCGGCCGCCTGTGGGTCTGCACCATGCCGAGCTACCCGCACTACCGTCCCGGCGACCCGCTGCCCGACGACAAGATCCTGATCTTCGAGGACACCGACGGCGATCATCGCGCCGACAAGCAGACCGTTTTCGCCGACGGACTGCACCTGCCGATCGGCTTCGAGCTGGCACCCGGCGGCGTCTACGTCTCGCAGGAGCCGAACCTGATCTACCTCCGCGACACCAACGGCGACGGCAAGGCGGATCAACGCAGTTACATTCTAAACGGCTTCGACCCCCACGACACGCACCACGCAATCAGCGCCTTCTCCTCGGACGCTTCCGGGGCGATCTACATGGCGGAGGGCGTTTTCCTGCATTCCCAAGTCGAGACGCCCTACGGCCCTCAGCGCTGCACCGGCGGCGGCATCTGGCGCTTCGACCCCCAGTCGTTCCGGCTCGAGCGGACGGTCCAGACCTACTTCAACAATCCCTGGGGGATCGCCTTCGATGACTGGGACCAGTGCTTCATCGGCGACGCCTCGGACGGGAACAACTGGTGGGCGCTGCCGCTTTCGGTAAAGGCGCCGTTCAGCCACGAAATCAAGAAGATCGCCCCCTTCGCCCCGAAGCGCTCGCGGCCGACCTCCGGGGCCGAGTTCGTATCGTCCCGCCATTTCCCGGACGAGATGCAGGGCGCCTTCATGCAAAACAACGCGATCGGCTTCCTCGGCACCTCGGTCAGCCGCCTCCACGAAGACGACGGCGGCTTTTCCGGCGAGGCCCTCGGCGACCTCGTGAGCTCGAGCGATCCGAACTTCCGCCCCTGCGACCTGGAGTTCGCGCCCGACGGCTCGCTCTATATCCTCGACTGGCACAACGCGCTGGTCGGTCACATGCAGCACTCGGCCCGCGATCCCAACCGCGACCACGCCCGCGGCCGGATCTACCGGGTCTCCCACAAGACGCGCCCGCTGGTCGAGGCCCCGGCCATCGCCGGCGCCTCGGTTCCCGCGCTTTTCGCCGCCCTCAAGGAGCCCGAGTACCGCACCCGCTACCGCGCCCGCCGGGAATTGCGCGGCCAATCCGCCGACATCGTCGCGCCCGCGGCCAGGGCATGGATCGACACCCTCGACCCCTCCGACCCCCGCTACGAGCACCATGTCACCGAAGCCCTGTGGGTGACCTGGGCGCAGAACCGCGTGGACCGCGAAATCCTCGGGCTCTGCCTCGGTGCCAAATCCCATCAGGCCCGCGCCGCGGCCGTCCACGTCCTGCGCTACGCCTGGCGGAAGATCCCCGACCACACCGCGCTTCTTCTCAAGGCGGCCGGCGATCCCCACCCGCTGGTCCGGCTGGAAGCCATCGCCGCCGCGTCATGGCTCGACAATCCCGACGGCGCCACCGTGTTGCTCGAGGCGCTCAAGCACCCGGTTGGCAAGTGGATGCCGGAAGCGATCAAGACCGCCTTCCTGACCCTCGGCGACGACATCGAAGAGTTGAAGAAGGATGGCGCGCTCGACCTCACCGGCAACCCTGTTGCCGCCGGCTACCTCGACGGCACCCTTGAACTCGGCGCGAAACCCGCCACGCCGGCAGAGCCGGAGCCGAAACTTGCCGCCGCCGATCTCGAACTCTGGCGCATCGGCAAGGAGGTCTACGGCCGCGAGGCGCACTGCGCCACCTGCCACCAGCCGGACGGCAAGGGTCAGGACAAGATCTACCCGCCGCTGGACGGCAGCGAATGGGTCACCGGCGACGAGGAGCGCTTGATCAAGCTCGTGCTGAAAGGACTGTGGGGCCCGATCACCGTGAAGGGCACCACCTTTGATCCCTCGAACGGGGTTCCGCCGATGATGGGCTTCGGCCCGATGCTGGATGATCGTGAAGTTGCCGGCGTGCTCACCTACGTCCGCAACCACTTCGGCAATACCGCGCCTGCCGTGAAGCCGGAGTCGGTGGCGAAGATCCGCGAGGCCACGAAGGAAAAGGTCGATTTTTATTCGACCAAGGATCTCCTCGAGCAGCATCCGTTTACCCGATAGCTATGCCGATTCCGCAGGGCTGATTCCCTAATTTGACCCGACATTCAAGCGGGTCACCCATATCGGGGCATGGCATGAAATGCCCGCAGAATTCCGGCCGCCACCGGCATCCAAGTGGCATGCCAGACGCTTGGACGCCGGCATGGCACGCACTGGATTTCTTTTGGACATGGACGGGGTGATTTACCGGGGATCGAAGCTCATCCCCGGAGCGAGCGAATTCATCTCCCGGCTCAGGAAGCACGACATCCCGTTCCGCTTCCTCACGAACAACTCGCAGCGCGCGAGGCGCGACGTCGCCTTGAAGCTGCGCCGGCTCGGCATCCCGGCCAGCGAAAACGAGGTCTTCACCTGCGCGATGGCGACCGCCCGCTTCCTCGCATCGCAGAAACCGAACGGCACCGCCTACGTCATCGGCGAGCACGGCCTCGCCGCGGCCTTGCATCGCAACGGCTACTCGGTGGTGGACGACGACGCCGACTTCGTGGTCGTCGGTGAAGGACGCACGCTCACTTTCGAGATGATCGAACGCGGGGTGCGCCTGGTCGAGAAAGGCGCGCGTTTGATTGCCACCAATCTCGATCCCAATTGTCCGACCGAGCAGGGCACCCGCCCGGGTTGCGGCGCCATCGTCGCGATGATCGAACGCGCCACCGGCGTCGAGGCGTTCTCCGTCGGCAAGCCGAGCCCGATCATGATGCGGGCGGCTCGCAAGGAGATGGGACTCCGCACCGACGAGATCGTGATGGTCGGCGACACCATGGAGACCGACATCCTCGGCGCCGTGCAGATGGGTTACCGCAGCGTGCTGGTCCTCAGCGGGGGAACCCGCCGCCAGGACCTGCGGAATTTCGCCTATCAGCCGGACCTGGTGGTCGAAAACGTGGGCCGCATCCCGGACTCATTTATTTTGGAAAATGTTCCAGCGTTGGCATAACGAAAGCTTTCCTTGGTAATGCGGATGGTCCGCGGTGGATTGGTCGTTTCTTGGGTTTTACAGCCAGTCCATCGCGGTGCCGCCACGACCGAAACGGGGTTTCTTGGGTTCTCTCCGGCAAGGTTGTGGCCATCCACCGCATGAAAAAGCAGTGGCCTCCGGGCCGCTGCTTTTTTGCGTTTGATCCCGGGGATCACTCTTCGAGCCGGCGGTCCTCGGGGATCACCTTGAGCTGCAAGTTCGCACCGTCGGCATCGGCAACCACCAGGGCCAGCTTGCGGACATTCGGGTCGTGCTCCCAGATCGCCGAGTAGATGGTTTTCCCGGGGTCATCCTGCTTGGCGACCTGCACGCTGATGTTGCGTGCTTCTCCTCCCGGCTTGACCACCTGGCATGCCGGAGTCGCGGCGAGCTCCGTCTCGTCCTCGCCGTGGCGGATCACCAGCGCCTGCCCGGTGGTATTGACGAAGAGGATGCTGCCCCAAGGGAATCCGGCCTTGCTGTCCTCGACGGCGAGCGCCTTCACCCCCGCCGCCTCTTTTTCGTCCGGCGAAATCAGCACCAGCGGCGCCTTCATGCCGTCAGGTACGACAACCGTCGTGGCCACCGGTTTTCCATCGGGCGACTCGCGGTCCATGGCGACCAGTTGCAGCGCTCCTTCCCCCTTGTCAAAGTCTTGCGGCGCCGAGCATTCGCCGGAGCTCAGGTTCTCCAGCTTCTTGATCCCCTTGGCATCCTGGAATCCGAGTTCCCGGGAAGCCGTGGCTTCATCCAGAAGGAGGAAGCGCACCGAACCGGCGGACAGCAGACCGCAGTTGCCGAGTGCCAGAAGGAGAACGGCCGCCGTTGATACCAAAGAGTTGTTTTTCATGATGTGGGAGTGGGTTTCGCCGGATCCGCCGTCTCCGGAAGGAATCCGCGGTTCTAAGAGTTTCGGCCGCAGGCGCCGTTGAAACAAGATCGAAAGTCGCCACGCCGCCGCAGGAACCTGCGGCTTTGGCTTTGTCCGGAGTGTTTCCTCCCGCTACACCCCCGGTGCCCATGGACGCCGAAATTGCCGCCTACCTCGACCGGATCGAACGCCAACACGGCGTGCGCATCCCCTATGCCTGCGAATCCGGCAGCCGCGCCTGGGGCTTCGCCTCGCCGGACAGCGACTACGACATCCGTTTCCTCTTCGTGCGGCCGGAAGCGACCTACCTTTCGGTCGCCGCCAGCACCGAAGCCATCTACCTGCCGCTGGCCGACGGTGACCTCGACGCCGGTGGCTGGGACATCCGGAAGGCCGCCCGCCTGCTCGGCAAGTCGAACGGGGCGCTGGTCGAGTGGCTGCATTCGCCGGTCGTCTACCGCTCGGACCCGGGATTCCGCGAGCGCTGGCAGGCGACGGCACGGGCCGTCTTCTCCCCGCGCGCCGCCCACGACCACTACCACGGTCTCGCCCGGCAGATGGTGCTCGGCAAACTCGCGGCCGCCGAGGTCCGCGCCAAGGACTACCTCTACGCCCTCCGCGCGATTCTTTGCGCCCGCTGGATCTCCGCGGGCCGCGGCATCCCGCCGGTTGCCTTCGCCGAGCTGATCCCGCTGGCACCACCCGAGATCCTAGAGCTCGTTCCCGGGTTGCTCGACCACAAGACCCATACCCTCGAAAACGAGCGCATGCCCCGGCTGGAATGCCTCGACAGCTTCCTCGCCGAGGCCCTTGCCGCGAATCCCGACGTCACCCAGGTCCATCCCGACGCCTCCTTGCTCGACCAACTCTTCCGCGCGGAAGTCCGGGGTCCGAGCACACCGCCCCTACCATCCTCCTTCACCCTCGATCGCGTCCGCCAGCCGGATCTCCTCCTGCTGGACAGCGTCGCCGGTAGCCAGGCCTACGGCACCGCGATCGCGGGTTCCGACGAGGACCGCCGCGGGGTGTTTGTCGCGCCCCGGTCCTTCCTGCTCGGGCTGGATGCCATCGAGCAGGTCGCCGACGAGCGCAGCGACCAAGTTTACTACGAACTCGGCCACTTCGTGTCGCTGCTGCTGAAGAACAACCCGAACGCCATGGAACTGCTGGCCATGCCGGACGATTGCATCCGCCACCGCCACCCGCTGTTCGCGCGGCTGGAGCCCTCGGTTTTCCTCTCGAAGCTCTGCGCCCGGACCTTCGGCGAATACGCCATGGGCCAGATCCGCAAGGCCCGCGGACTCAATAAGAAAATCGTCAACCCCCAGCCGGAGCAACGCCGGCCGATGCTAAGCTTCTGCCATGTCCCGGAAGCACAGGGCAGCGTCCCTGTTCTCGACTGGCTGGCCGCGCGCGGCATCGACCCGCGGAAATGCGGCCTCACCGCCGTCCAGCACGCCGCCGGGATGTTCGCGATCTACGATGACTCCCGTGCCGAGCTCCGCGGCCTGGTGTCGCCGAAAGACCCCGACACGCTGGTTTTCAGCAGTGTCCCGAAGGACGCCGTGCCACTTGCCTGGATGCATTTCAACCTCGACGCCTTCAAGGCCCACTGCAAGGCCCACCGCGAGTACTGGGAATGGGTGGGACGCAGGAACGAGGAACGCTTCGCCACCAACGCCAGCCACGGGCGGGGCTACGACTCGAAGAACCTGATGCACACCTTGCGCCTGCTCGACATGGCCGGCGAAATCGCCACCGAAGGCGTGATCCGCGTGCGCCGGCCCAACCGCGACTTCCTGCTCCGCGTGCGGTCCGGCGAGTTCGCCTACGAGGATCTCGTGGCACGGGCGGAAGAGCAGCTCGCCCGGGTCCAGGACGCGTTCAAGGACAGCTCGCTCCCCGAGCATCCCGACCGGGACCGGGTCAACGCCTTGCTGGTCGGGCTCCGCGAGGAGTTCGCCGCCTGAGCCGGCCGCTTGCATCGGGCCGCGGAAAATGGGATAGTCTCCCATGCCAGAATATCATCCTGGTTTGCAGAGCTTCTTCCTGCCGCTGCGCGAAGGCCACGTCACCCTCCGCGAGGGCATGGAACGGCTCCTCTCCATCGGCAATTCCCAGGCCGAGGTTCCGTGGATCGTGAGGGTCATGGAGAATCCCGCCTTCGACGTGCCACCGCTGTCCCTCTTCCGCGGCCGCGTCACGCTCAAGCAGCACGACTGCATTCACCTGCTGTTGGGCCGAGGCACCACGCTGATGGACGAGGCCTTCGTCGTCGGCTTCACGATGGGATCGAGCAAGCGGATGCGGAGTTCAGCGACCGAGGTCTTCGGCCGGGTCGCGGGACGCTTCTACCCGAAACCCTATCGCTTCCCGCCCGCCGCCGGGCGGGTGTTCCGCGATGCAGTTCATCTCGCGTCCGTCTCGGATTGCCAGCCGCTCGACAGCGTCGATTTCACGAGCCTGATGGACTTCCCGCTGCGGGAAGTGCGGCGGCGGGTCGGTGTCGAAGAAGGCCTGCTCCAAGCCTACTACGAGATCGAGGCCGCGAGAAATCCCCGCATTCCGGCCTGCCGCCGGCTGGTGGCCGGGGTCACCGCCGCTTGACCGGCGCTTCGATGATCCCCTCCTCCGTCTCCTGCTTGAGCCGGAGCTGGCCGCAGGCGGCGGAAATGTCGTGGCCCTTCTCCAGCCGCAAGGTGGCGGCCACCCCGGCGTTCCGGAGAATGTCGCGGAACGCCCGGCACTGGTGTTCCGGAGGACGTTTCCAGTCGAGACCCTCCACCGTGTTGTAGGGGATCAGGTTCACCTTCGCCTTCAGCCGGCGGGCATGGCCGGCCAGGATGCGGGCCTGCCCGAGATCATCGTTCACCCCGTCGATCAGGATGTACTCCAGCGTGAGGTGCTGTTTCTTACGAGAGTTCCAGTAGTCGAGCGCGTCGAACAGCTCCGCCGTCCCCCACTTCTTGTTGACCGGCATGATTTGCCCCCGGACATCGTCGGTCGCGCCATGCAGCGAGATCGCCAGGCGGATCTGCTGCGGGTGCTCGGCCAGCTTGCGGATCTGGGGAACCAGACCCGAGGTGGAGATCGTCAGGTGGCGTGCGCCGAGATGGAGCCCCCAAGGCGAGGTGATGATCGAGATCGCCGCCAGCAGGTTGTCGAGGTTGGCCAGCGGCTCGCCCATGCCCATAAACACGAGGTTGTCGACCCGCTCGCCCGACAGCCGCTCCGCCATCAGCACCTGCCCGGCGATCTCCGCCGGATCGAGGTTGCGGGAGAATCCGGCCAATCCGGACGCGCAGAACTTGCAGCCGTAGGCGCAGCCGACCTGGGAAGAGACACAGAGCGTGCGGCGGTCCGAACGCTCGCCGTAGAGCGCCGGGTTCGCGGGAATCAGCACGCTCTCGACGTAGCGTCCGTCGTGAAGTTTGAAGAGAAACTTGCGGGTCGTGTCCTCGCTGCCATGCGTCCGCGAGTGCTCGAGCGCGTGCAGGCGGAACGACTCGGCGAGTTTCCCGCGCAGGCCGGCGGGCAGGTTGGTCATCGCCTCGACCGAGTCGGCCTTCTTCTTCCAGATCCAATTGAGGATCTGCCCGCTGCGGAACGCGGGTTGGCCCTCGGCGGCCAGAAAGGCCTCCAGGGCGGCGGGATCAAAACCGGTAAGCGCAGGGAGCACAGCGGCAGCTTGAACCGGAAGCGGCCGGCGTCCAATACCGCTTTTTATCAGCCGAGCAACTCGTTCACGACGTGGCCGTGGACATCGGTCAGGCGGAAGCGGCGGCCCTGGTGAAGATAGGTCAGCGCGGTGTGATCGATGCCCATCAGGTGCAGGATGGTCGCCTGGAGGTCGTGGACGTGGACCGCCCCCGGGGTGTAGATGTGCTTGTCCGCCGGGATCGGGATGCCGTCGGCATCGGCGATGTTATAGCCGTAGGCGTCGGTGTGGCCGAAGGAGATCCCCGGCTTCACCCCGCCGCCCGCCATCCAGATGGTGAAACAACGCGGGTGGTGGTCCCGGCCGTAGGTCTCCTTGGTCAGTTTCCCCTGCGAATAGGAGGTCCTGCCAAACTCGCCGCCCCAGATCACCAGGGTGTCTTCCAGCAACCCGCGCTGCTCGAGATCGCGGACCAGGGCCGCCGATGCCTGGTCGGTTTCAAGACACTGGCCACGGATTGCCCCGGGCAGGTTATCATGCTGGTCCCAGCCCTGGTGGTAGAGCTGGATGAAACGCACCCCACGCTCGGCCAGGCGCCGTGCCAGCAGGCAGTTGGCGGCGAAGGTTCCGGGCTTGCGGCTGTCCTCGCCATAGAGCCGGTGGACGGATTCCGGTTCGCCGCCGAGATCGGTGACCTCCGGCACGCTGGTCTGCATCCGGTAGGCCATTTCGTACTGGGCGATCCGCGACTCGATCTCCGGGTCGAGCTCGCGCTCGAACTGCACCCGGTTCAGGACGGAGAGCTTGTCGAGCATCGCCCGCCGGCCGGTGCGGCAGATCCCGTCGGGATTGGAGAGATAGAGGACGGGGTCCTTTCCGGAACGAAAGCGGACGCCCTGGAACTTCGAGTCGAGGAAGCCGTTGCCCCACAGGCGCGAATACAAGGGCTGCCCGCCCTGCCCCGCCGATACCAGCACGATGAATCCCGGCAGGTTCTCGTTCTCGGAGCCGAGTCCGTAAGACAACCACGAGCCCATCGACGGCCTCCCCGCGATCTGGGAGCCCGTTTGGAAAAAGGTGATCGCCGGGTCATGGTTGATCGCGTCGGTGAACATCGACTTCACGAAGCACAGCTTGTCGGTGATCCCGGCGGTGTGGGGCAGCAACTCGGACAGCCAGGCTCCCGACTGCCCGTGCTGCGCGAACTTGAAGTGGCTACCGGCCAGCGGAATCGACGCCTGCTGCGCCGACATGCCGGTCAGGCGCTGGCCGCCGCGGACGTGGTCCGGCAGCGGTTCGCCGTTCTTTTCCACCAACAGCGGCTTGTAGTCGAAAAGATCCTGCTGCGCCGGCCCGCCGGACTGGAACAGGTAGATGATGCGCTTTGCCTTCGGCGCGAGGGACGGTGGCGATGCGGCCAGCAAGCGCTCGCCGGCCATCGACGCCAACGCTGCGCCACCGATGCCCGCGGCCCCTCTCTTGAAGAAGTGGCGCCGTGTCAGGCTCTTGAAGGTTTCAGGGTTCATCGGTTCCAGATCGCGGCGTCGAGGTTGAGGATGGCCTGGCAAACGACAGTCATCGCCGCGGTTTCGACCGGATCCGAGCCACGCCCCGCCGGGTCTTCACCCAAGGCGAGATACTTCCCCGCGGCGGCGGGATCGGCGGCGAAAACCTCGCGTTGCTCCGCGGCGAGCCCGGTGAGCAGTTCGAGCTCACGCCCGTCGGGCGGCCGCGACGTGCAGGCCGTGAATGCCGCGGCGATCCGTTGCTCTTCCGGCAGCTCGAGCACCCGGGCCGCCAAGGCCCGCGCCGCCTCGATGAACTGGACGTCGTTCAACAACACCAGGGCCTGCAACGGCGTGTTCGTCTGCGGCCGGCGGATCGTGCAGACCTCGCGGGTCGGGCTGTCGAAGGCGAGCATGTTGGGCAAGGGCGCGGTGCGCTTCCACACCGAGTAGATGGACCGGCGATGGAGATCGGCGCCGTTGGACCGCTGGTAGCCCGCGGACATCGCGTTCGATTCGCGCCACAGGTCGCCGCCCGGCTGGTAGGGCGAAACCGGCGGGCCGCCGTCCCGATGGCGGAGCAGCCCGGAGGCGGACAGGGCGAGGTCGCGGATTTGCTCCGAACCCAACCTCCGCGACGGGCCGCGGGCATGGAGTCGATTCCCCGGATCCAGACCGGACAAGCCGGCGCTCATCCTGCTGTCCTGGCCGTAGGTGGCACTCAGGGTGATCGCGCGGCACAGGCGCTTGAGATCCCAGCCATGCGAAACGAAATCCCTCGCCAGCCAGTCGAGCAATTCGGGATGACTCGGCAGGGCGCCTTGTTGTCCGAAGTTGTCGGCGGTCGCGACGATCCCTTCGCCGAAGAAATTCGCCCAGACCCGGTTGACGAAGACCCGGGCCGTCAAGGGATGCCGCGGGTCCGTCAACCATTGAGCGAGCCCAAGCCGGTCGCGCGGCGCGTCGGCGGGGAGCGGGATCAGGATCTCGGAAAAGGTCCCGCGCGAAACCTCGTTGTCCCGGGTGCGCGGGGCGTCATACGCGCCGCGTGCCAACACGTGGGACGGCCGCGGCCGGGCGGTCTCGCGCATCACCGGAATCTCGGGGGTCCCCTGCTCCACGGCGATCACGGCGGCCCGCGCGGCGGTCAGTGACGCCATGGCCTCGCGATAAGCGGGATCAATCGCCCCCAGCCATGCCGCCTTCAAATCTTCGCGCCGCTTCCCGGCCTGCCCCATTGCCGCAAGACACGGCGACGGTTCGTCCAGCACGTCGACCTCGAGCGGCGAAATCGCCCTGGAGAACACCATCAACCTTTCAATTTCACCGCCCGCAAAGCCCCGGTCCCGGAAGCGCTGGCCGAGGGCAGCCATGCCATCGCCATGGGTGGGCTGCGTGATCGACTTCCACAGGCGATCCGCGGTGACCTCGGTCTCTAGCGGCTGGCCGTCCAAAAAGAGCATCATTCCGGACGGGCTGCTGGAACCGTCATAGCTCCAGGTAACCCTCGACCACTGCCCCTGCGGAATCGGCCGCAGTGAACGAACCCCGATCGCATTGCCCGGCCAGTCTCGGACAACCCGGGCCTCGAGATGTCCCCCCGCCAGCAGCAATTCGAGACCGTTGTAGCCGACATCAGTGCCGTAGGAGCGGTGCAAGACCACCACCGGCGACGGATCGGCGACGGGATCCCGGAGGACCAGGTCGATCGTCCACGGTTGGATCCGGTCGAAGGCGAGCCTGCCGGGAAGCCGGAGCGGTGAATCCCCGTCGAACTTCACCGCCGCACCGGACCTCCCCTCGACGCGTTGCAGGCCGCTGCCCGTGGCATCCGGCGCACCCGCGGCATCCTTGAATACCATGGCCGGCCCCTCGCCGGTGAAGTCGAGGCGGGAAACCAAGTCGATCCACGGCATTTCTCCAGGTTCACCCGCCAACCACGCGTCGAAGTCGGCATCGGATTCCAGCCGCCGCTTTTCCACCTCAGCCCGGGCAGCTTCGACTTCACCGTGGGCTTTCAGCAGCTGCTCCTCCATTGTGGCGTCAGGAAGCATCAGCGATGGGGACGGCTGGATCACCGGCGAGGAGTAGAACCCTCGCTCGGGGATCGAATTGAAAAAGGCACCGAGCGAATAGTAGTCCCGCGTCGGGATCGGGTCGTACTTGTGATCGTGGCAACGGCTGCACTCCAGGGTCAGCGCCAAAAAAACAGAGCCGAAGGTTTGGACCCGGTCGGCCATGTTTTCGACCAGGAACTCCTCCGCCACCGACCCCCCCTCGTTGGTGAGGCGGTGGAGCCGGTTGAACGCGGTGGCGAGCTGTTGCTCGCGGGTCGCATCCGGCAGGAGATCCCCCGCAAGCTGCCAGGTGATGAAGCGGTCGATCGGCAAGTTGCCGTTGAAGGCCCGGATCACCCAGTCCCGCCACGGCCAGAACTGGGTAAGGCCGTCCGACTGGTAGCCATACGAGTCGGCGTAGCGGGCGGCATCCAACCAGCTCACCGCGAAATGCTCCCCGAAGCGAGGACTGGCGAGCAAGCGCTCGACCACCTCGACCTTCGCCGCCTGCACATCCACCCGGCTCGCCTCGATGAACGCCGCGATCTCTTCCGGGGAAGGCGGCAGCCCGGTGAGATCGAGGGTGACCCGTCGCAACCATCGATGCGGCCCGGCGGCGGGCGACGGCGCAAGCCCCTCGCTTTCGAGCCGTGCCAGGATGAAGCGATCCAATTCCTGCCGGGGCCAGGCGACATCGCGCGTGGCTGGAACCGCCACCTCGTCCGGCAACGACTGGAACGCCCAGTGGCGCTCATACTTCGCCCCCTGCTCGATCCACCGTCGAACGAGTTGCCTTTCCCCTTCCTCCAGAACCAGATGCGAGTCAGGCGGCGGCATCACCTGCTCGGGATCGTCCGACGAAATCCTCTGCCAGGCAACCGACCGATCAGTATCGCCGGGAACGATCGCCCACCCGGGCGAGTCACGCAGCGGAGCCGTCGCACCTTCCGCGGTGTCCAGCCGGAGGCCGGCTTCCCGCTTCGCGGCGTCCGGCCCGTGGCAGGCAAAGCACTTGTCCGCGAGAATCGGTCGGACCTCGAAGGCATAGGACACCGCCGGACCATCGGCCGCCTCAGCAGCGACCGAAAAGAGCAGGAAAGCACGGAAATACGCAGGGATCACGACAACCTCGTGACTACGCGGCCGTGTGCTTCAAGATATCAACCCGCGGAGTGTCCCGGAAACAAACAACGACCAAGCATCCGGCCCCCTCCTCAGATGCAGCGGTGATCCCTACGATTCCGGATCCACATACGACCACTGATCATCGGCGCGGTCATCGGATTGCTGCTGGACCTCCACCGGCCGCACTTCAATCTGATCCGGCCGGAACACCTTGAACAAGAATCCGTAAGCAACCATCAACGCCAACGACATCGTCAGCAGCAAGAGATTGCAGACAAATCCAGACACTCGTTCCATCCAGCTCGATTGCATTACCCGAAGGAAATCATTCCATTTGAGGGTCGCCTATACTTGATCTGTAACTTTTTGGAAAGTATGAAATTTAACCAAATTTGACTATTGTCGCCGGGAAGCCCGATGGGCGCGGAGCTCCGCCTAACCGGGAGCCCGCTTGGCGGCGGCCTTCCCTAAGCAGATACCCGCATGCTCGCCGCCGGACGCGCCGCTTGACGGATCCGGTGCGATCCCCGCCGCTCCGGACCACTATCGCCGCGGGCCCGGCTGCCAAGCAACTATCCCGCAAAGCCATTGGCCAGCACGCCCCGGACGCCCAGCCCCTTGATCACGAACAAGCGTCCGGCATCCGCCTCCTCGACGGACTTGTGCACTCCCGTCGTGACATAGAGATCCGCCAGATCCTCGCCTCCGAAGGCGCAGGCGGTGGTCTCAAGGCAGGGGAGGTCGATCTTCCTCAATTCCTCACCGCTTTGCGGACTGAAGCAGGCGACACAGGCCCCGTGACAAAACGCGATCCAGAGGTTGCCATCCGCATCGATGGTCATTCCGTCCGGAGACGCCTCATGGTGGGCCGTTGAAACGACGCTGCGGACATTCGTCAGGTGACCGGCTTCATAATCGAAGGCAAGGACCTCTTTCCGTGGGGTATCGATGTAATAGACCGTCCGTCCATCGGCGCTCCAAACGATGCCGTTCGAGTTGGTCACCGGTCCGAAAACCTCATGAATCGTGCGGTCGGGATCGAGCCGGTAGAGGCGGGCGTCACCCGTCTTCTTCACCAGGCTGATGGTGCCCGCGAAAAAACGCCCGTCCGGTGAGCACTTGCCGTCGTTGAAGCGATTGTCGGCCTTGTCGGGCTCAGGGTCCCCGAGATGCGTGACCTTGCCAGTCTCCTCGTCGAGGAAATGGAAGCCGTTGTCGCCGGCAATGACCAGCCCTCCGGCCTCACGGGGAACGACCGTGCCTACCCGCTCGCCGACATCCCAGCTCGTCTCATCGCCGGTTCCCGGATTGAAACGGATCACCCGGTGGGACTCGATGTCGACGTACAGCAGGGAATCCTTCCACCACAAAGGGCCTTCGCCCCAACGGGCCCGGTAGTTGCCGACGGTCTCAATGGTCATGGCCGCGACGTTAGGGACCGGACCAAGCACGGAAAGCAGAAAGGACCGGCAGATCAACGCCCGGCTTTCGGCGAAAACGGATTTGTAAGACTGGCGCAAAAACGCTAATGGAATCGCCTTTCCTGTGGTTTCTTCCGTTCGCCCATGACGTCCCGACGAATTTCCCGACTCCTGTTCGCCGTGCTGCTCGCATGGTTTGGCACCTGCCTGACCGGCTTCGCCCAATGGGAGACCAAGCAGATCAATGGCCGCGACTACGTCAACGTGGAGGGGATGAGGAAGTTCTACGGCTTCGATTCCATCAAGCGCAGCGGCCGCGAGGTCATCCTGGAAAACAAGAAGGTGATCATGAAGCTCCGCCCCGGCGCGCAGGAGTGCCTGATGAACGGGGTGAAATTCGTGTTCAGCTACAAGGTCGAGGAAAGCGGCGGCAAGGCCTGGGTTTCCCGCATCGATCTCTCGAAGCTCGTCGATCCGGTGCTGCGGCCCAACTACATCGGCAACGCCGGGGATTTCCGCACGGTGATCATCGATCCCGGCCATGGCGGCAAGGACCCCGGGGCCACCAATTCCCTCGGCACCGAGGCCAATTACAACCTGAAGGTCGCCGAGGAGCTGAAGAAGATGCTCACCGAGCGCGGCTACAAGGTGGTGATGACGCGTGACTCGAACCGCTACCTCACCCTTCAAGAGCGGGTCAACATCGCCAACCGCATCAACGACAACGCGATCTTCATCTCGATCCACCACAATTCCGGCGGCCGCTCCTCGGCACGTGGCTTGGAAACCTTCACCCTCTCGCCGATCGGCGTGGCACACTACGGGCGTGGTCTCAATTCCAGCGACTACCAGGCGCGCACCGGCAACAGCCACGACTCCGCCAACGTCGCCCTCGCCACCGCCGTCCATGGCTCGGTGTCGCGCCGCTTGGGCAAGAACTCCCTGGACCGGGGCATCAAACGTGCACGCTTCAGCGTCCTGACCGGCGTCAAGCACCCGTCGATCCTCATCGAGGTCGGCTTCATGACCCACCCTTACGAGGCACGGCTGATCAACAACCCGACCTTCCGCACCGCGGTGGTCACCGGGATCGCCGAAGCCATCGGCAAGTATCGCTTCGCCGTCTCCAAGAAGCCTCCGGTCAATCCGTGAGGCGCATCAAAGCCCCGGCACCCCGCGCGGGCGCCACGTCAGCAACTCGGGTTCCCCGTCAGTGATCAAAACCGTGTGCTCGAAGTGTGCCGACGGCTTGCCGTCGGTAGTGATCACCGTCCACCCGTCGTCGAGGATCCGCACGGAGCGGCTGCCGGCATTCACCATCGGCTCGATGGCGAGCACCATGCCCGCTTGGAGGATCGGGCTCTTGCCCTGGGGCCGGTAGTTGGGAACCTGCGGTTCCTCGTGCAGGTCGCGCCCGACCCCGTGGCCGACGAACTCGCGTACCACGGTGAACCCCAGAGGTTCGACGTATTCCTCGACCGCACCGCAAAGATCGGCGAGACGCTCACCGGCACGCGCATGGTCGATCGCCGCGAAAAGCGATTCTTCGGTCGCAACCAGCAGACGCCTGGTCTCCTCGTCCAGCTCTCCGACCGCGACGGTGACGGCGTTGTCGCCGATCCAGCCGTTCTTGACGATGCCGACGTCGATCTTGACCACGTCGCCGGGATGGATCTTGCGGGGCCCGCCGATGCCGTGGACAACCTCCTCGTTGACGGAAATGCAAATCTGCCCCTTGAAGCCGCGGTATCCGAGGAAGGCGCTCTTGCAGTCCCGCTCCCGCATCAACTCCGCGGCCAGCTGATCGATCTCCAGCGTCGTGCGTCCCGGCTGGATGGCCTTGGCAAGCGCCATGAGCACCTCGCTGGCCACCTCGCCGGCCGCCCGCATGCGACCGATCTCGTGGGCGTTCTTAATCTTGATCTTATGCCGCCTGGCCATGCGATGTTCGGACAAGTTTGAGCAATCGTTCTTCGGCACCGTCCGGGTCCTGTGCTGCATCGAAACGCTTGAGCACGTCGCGGGCCTCGTAGTGTGCCACCACCGGCAAGGTGTGCGCACGGTATTCCTTGAATCGCGACTGGAAGCCCGCCACCGTGTCATCGGCTCGAGGCCCGGCGACTCCTCCGCACTCGGGACAACGGCCGGCACCGTTCAGCTCGGGACGCCGTCCGGACCAACGGCACTCCGGGCACTCGACACGGAGCCGAATGCGCTGGAGCAACACCTCCTCCGGGACTTCCAGCAGGATGGCAGCGTCGAGCTTCTGATCTCGATCTGCCAGCCATTCGGAAAGGAACTCCGCCTGTACGAGGCTGCGGGGAAACCCGTCAAGCACCCAGCCACCGGTCTGGCCGGCGAGCCACTCGCCCATGATTGAACACATCAGGGCATCCGGCAGATACTCGTGCCGCTCGAGGATGGGTGCCGCCTCCATGCCGAGGCCACTCCCCTCCTCCACCGCCGATCGCAACAAGGCCCCGGTCGAGAGGTAGGCCAGACCCAGCTGGTCCGCCAAGCGCCGTCCCTGGGTACCCTTGCCGGATGCCGGGGGTCCAAGAAGAACGAAGCGCTTGGCCATGAAGGTTGTGAACGGAATGCGGCGGCCTCACTTGGCGATCCAAGCCGCAGCAGCAACGACCACGAGGAGGCCGATCACTGCCCACAGGTAAACCAAGGCGGTGCTCGACGCCGCGGCACCCGTCTGGGCGAGGCGATCGTAGCGGCCCTTGAGCTTGCCCTTGCGGAGGAAGCCGTCGTAGTGGCGTTGCAAGAGGTGGGTCTCCACCTGCCGCATGATGTCGAGAACGACACCCACAAGGATCAGAAGGCTGGTGCCGCCGAAGAACTGAAGGACCATCGATCCCGGAGGGAGCTCGACCAGATGACCGATGGCTGCGGGAAGCACGAAGATCAACGAGAGGAAAATCGAGCCCGCGAAGGTCAGGCGGGTCATCGTGAAGTCGAGGAACTCCGCGGTCGGCTTGCCGGGACGGACACCGGGGATGTAACCGCCGTTGCGCTTCAGGTCCTCGGAAATCTGCGACGGCTGGAACATCGTCGCGACCCAGAAATAAGAGAAGAAGAAGATGAAAAGACCACCAAGAACGTAGTACCAGGTGCCACCCGGCTGAAGTTCCGTCTGGAGCTTGACCGCCCACGGAGCCCCCTTGAAGAGCCATGAGATCATCATGGTCGGGAGCGACAGGATTGCGGTGGCGAAGATGATCGGCATCACCCCCGCGTAGTTCACCTTCAGCGGAAGGTACTGGGTCTGCCCTCCGAACTGCTTGCGACCCACGACGCGCTTCGCGTATTGCACCGCGATGCGGCGCTGGGCCTGGGTGATGGCGATGGTGCCGGCAATCACAAGCAACAACATCACGATCATCACGACCATCATCATCGACCGGAAGGCATCGACGTCGTCACCGGTCACGAAGTGACGCCACGTCTGCACCAGCGCGCCGGGCAGGGCGGAAATGATGTTCACGGTAATGATGATCGAGGTGCCGTTGCCGATCCCGCGCTCGGTCATCTGGTCACCGATCCACATCAGCAACAGGGTGCCCGCGACAAGGGTCAACACGATCAGCGCCGACCACAGCGACACTGCGAGCGGCGTCGTCAATCCGGGGACCAGGTCCCCGTATTTCTCGATACCCTGCATGTAGAACATCTGCCTGGGATCGAGCAGGGTGCGGGTAACGAAGTAACCCTGCACCAGCGCGATCACGATCGTGATGTAGCGGGTATACTGGGTGATCTTCTGGCGACCGCCGTCCTCACGGGCAAGGCGCGCCAGCTTCGGCACCACCGCCGTCATCAGCTGCACCATGATCGAGGCCGAAATATACGGCATGATCCCCAGCGCGAAGATACCGGCCTGCTGGAGGCCGCCCCCGGCGAAGATCGTCAGCATCGCCCCAAAGGCATTGCCGCCGCCGTCTTCCTTGGAGGCGTCTTCCATCCAGCGCTCGATGACCGAGGCATCGACACCCGGAAGGGTGATGTGCACGCCCAATCGCACGATGACGATCATGGCGAGGGTGAAAAGGATCCGGTCCCGGAGTTCCGGCACCTTCCAGGTGTTCGCGAAAGCGGAGATCATGTGAAAGCGGGGTGCAAAAAGCGACGGGTTTTTAAACGCGGAGAGGAAGCGATCAAGCGCTTCCTCCCCGGAGAACCGTCAAGACGGGTATGAACGGGGAAACATCAAGCGTCGGCGAGCGTCTGGACGCTCCCGCCGGCCTTTTCGACCTTCTCCTTGGCGGAGGCGCTGATGGTATCGACAACGATCTCCAGTTTCTTGGTGATCTCGCCGAGACCGAGCACCTTCACCTGGTCACAGGCGCGGTTGATGAGACCCGCCTTGCGGAGGGCTTCCTCGTTGACGGTGTCGCCGTCGTTGAATGCCTTCTCAAGCTGGGCGAGGTTCACGACCTCGACCTTGGTCTTGAAGTTGACGTTGTTGAAACCGCGCTTGGGCAAGCGGCGGTGAAGGGGCATCTGGCCACCTTCGAAACCGACGCGGGTGCCGCTGCCGGAACGGGCTTTCTGACCCTTGTGACCCTTGCCGCAGGTCTTGCCCAAGCCGGAGCTTTCGCCGGCGCCGAGGCGCTTGGTGCGGTGTTTGGCGCCCTTGTTCGGGGCGAGAGTGTGAAGTTTCATGAATTTGGAGGTTCAGGGAGTTCTCAAATGGCCTTTTCCTTCTTCTTGCCGCGGGATCCGAGGATCTGGTCGCGGGTGCGAAGCAGGGACAGCGCCTTGAGGGTGGCCTTGACCACGTTGGAGTGATTGGAAGAACCGAGCGACTTGGCAAGCACGTCGCGGATACCGACCGCCTCGCAGACGGCGCGGACGCCGCCACCGGCGATGATGCCCGTTCCCGGCGATGCCGGCTTGAGGAGCACCTTGCCACCGCCGAACTCGGCGTAGATCTCGTGGGGGATGGTGCCGTCCACGATATTCACCGGCTTGAGGGAGTTCTTGGCGGTTTCACCGGCCTTCTTGATGGCATCGGCCACTTCGTTGGCCTTGCCGAAACCGAGGCCGACCTTGCCCTCGCGGTCACCGGCGACGATGAGCGCGGAGAAGCTGAAGCGGCGGCCGCCCTTGACGACCTTGGCGCAGCGGTTGATGAAGACGACCTTCTCGGCAAGCTGGGGACCTTCGGCCTCGGCGGCCTGACGGTCGTCCCGGCGCGGGCCGCGGGGTCCACGGCCACCCTGGCCGCCGTAGCCGCCCTGGTTGCGTTGGCCGTACGACGGGCGCTGGCCCTGATTCGCCTGCTGGGAGGCCGGAGGTGTCGGAGTGGAATCTGGAGTTGTCACCATGACGGTATCGGTAAGCGATTAGAATTGGAGGCCGGCTTCGCGGGCGGCATCTGCCAACGCTTTGATCTTGCCGTGGTAGAGGTGACCGCCGCGGTCGAAAACCACGGCGCTGACATTGGCGGCCTTGGCGCGCTCGGCGACGAGTGCACCGACCTTGGCGGCGCAGGCGACATTCGAAGCGGCATTTTCGACGCTCTTGTCGAGGGTCGAGGCCGACGCGACGGTGCGACCGGCGGCGTCGTCGATGACCTGGGCGTAAACGTGCTGGTTCGAATAGTGCACGGCCAGGCGAGGGCGGGCGGCGGTGCCGGCAACCTTCTTGCGGATGCGCCGGTGAATGCGGCGGCGTCCTTCCTTGCGATTGATCTTGCTCATGTTGCTGAGAGATTGATGGGTTACTTGCCGACGCTCTTGCCTTCCTTGCGGCGGACCTTCTCACCTGCATAGCGCACGCCCTTGCCCTTGTAGGGTTCCGGCGGGTAGTAGGCACGGACGTCGGCGGCGAACTGGCCGACGAGTTGCTTGTCGATGCCTTCCACCTTGATCTTGGTGTTCTCGTTCACCGTGACGGCGATGCCGGACGGGATCGGGTGAAGGATCGGATGGGACTTGCCCAGGGAAAGGTCCAGGTCCTGGCCCTTGACGGCGGCACGGAGGCCGACGCCCTGGATTTCCAGTTCCTTGACGAAACCCGTCGAAACGCCGGTGATCATGTTGTTGACCAGGCTGCGGACGGTGCCGTGGAGCGCGCGGTGGGCGCGGGCTTCGGTGGCACGGGAAACGATGACGCTGGCGTCCTCGGACTTGACGGAGATGCCGTCGGGCAGGGCGAAGTCGAGCTTGCCCTTCGGGCCTTCGACGAGAACCTTGCCGGCATCGACCTTCACGCTGACCTTTTCGGGCAGGGAGATCGGCTTGAGACCAACTCGTGACATGGTGGTTTGTTCCTTTCGCGTGTTGGAGGTTACCAGACGTGGGCGAGCACTTCACCGCCGAGCAAGCTGCGCTTGGCCGTGGCGCCGGTCATGACGCCTTTGGAGGTGGAGACGATGGCGATGCCGAGCCCGTTGAGGACGCGGGGCATTTCCTGACCACCGCAATAGACACGGCGGCCGGGCTTGGAGATGCGCTTGAGGTCGGTCAGCACGGGGCGGCCATCGACGTAGCGGGCCTTGACCTTGAGCTGCGGGTGAGCGCCTTCGGTGACGACTTCAAAGCCCCAGATGTAGCCTTCTTCCTGCAGGATCTTGGCGATGTCAGCCTTGATGCGGGAGTAAGGAGCCAGGAACTGCTCGTTGCCAGCGCGGCAGCAGTTCTTGAAACGGGTGAGGAAGTCGGAAATTGGATCGGTGAGAACGGCCATGATGGTGGTTCCTTGAGGATGTCAGTGGGCTCAGGCGGCAGCGCCTTCGGTGGTTTCGTCCGCCTTCTTGATGTCGCGGAACGGCAGTCCCAGCTCGGCGAGCAGGGTGCGGCCTTCGTCGTCGGTCTTGGCCGAGGTGACGAAGATGATGTCGAAACCGATGGTGCGCTTGATCTGGTCGAGCTCGATTTCCGGGAAGATCGTCTGGTCGGCGAATCCGACGGCGTAGTTGCCGCGGCCGTCGAAGTTCTTCGGCGAGATCCCGCGGAAGTCGCGGATGTTCGGCGCGGTGACGTTGATGAAGCGGTGGAGGAACTCCCACATGCGGGCGCCACGCAGGGTGACACGGGCACCGAGGGGTTCACCTTCGCGCAGCTTGAAGTTGGCGACGGACTTGCGCGAGTAGGTGATCGACGGCTTCTGGCCGGTGATCTTGCCGATCTCGGCGACGGCGTCATCGACGGCGACCTTGCGGTCGGCGGCCTTGCCCATGCAGGAAGTCACGACGATCTTCTGAAGGCAGGGAACCTGATGGGGATTGGTGTAGCCGAGCTTCTCCTTGAGAGCCGGCACGACCTTCTCCTTGTACTTTGTCTGTAGGACGGGTGTGCTCATTGTGTTTTAGCGGGTCAGCGCTGGTTGGTGCGCTTAAGCGCGGGTCGGGGCCGGGGCCTCAACCCAGTTTCTTTACATTGGAAATGTGGACCGGGCCGTCCTGCTCCTCGATCCCGCCATCGGGATTCTTCTCGGAGCGCTTGATGGCCTTCTTGACGACGCGGCCGCCCTGGACGACGACCTTGCCTTTGGCGGCGTCGACCGAGAGAACGGTGCCGCGCTTGCCTTTGGCATTGCCGGCGATGATCTCAACTTCGTCGCCTTTCTTGACGTGAGTCTTCATGGGAAATGGTTCGGTGTGGGGATGCCCGTAGCCTCAGAGGACCTCGGGGGCAAGCGAGACGATCTTCATGAACTGCTTTTCACGCAGTTCGCGGGCGACAGGACCGAAGATGCGGGTGCCCTTCGGGTTGTTGTCCTTGTCGATGATGACGATGGCGTTGCCATCGAAGCGGAGGACCGAACCGTCGGAGCGGCGGATCGGGAAAGCGGTGCGGACGACCACGGCCTTGACCACGGAACCCTTCTTGACCGAGGCGGTCGGGATCGAATCGCGGACGTGGGCGGTGATGATGTCGCCGACTTCGGCGGAGCGCGAGCGCTTGCCGAGGACGCCGATCATTTTGGCGGAACGGGCGCCGGTGTTGTCGGCGACCGAAACAAGGGATTCCATCTGGATCATGGCAGGAAAATCGTGTGTGGTGGATTGCCCGGGCGAACCCGGCAGGCGGATCTCAATGGGAGAGCACCTTCTCGAGCGACCAGCGCTTGAGCTTGGAAGTCGGACGGGTTTCGACGATGCGGACCTTGTCGCCGATCTGGGCCTCGCCGGCCTCGTCGTGGACGTAGTACTTCTTCGACCGCTTGACGATCTTGTTGAAGCGCGGGTGCGGGACGCGGGCGACGTGCTCGACCACCAGGGTCTTGGACATCTTGTTGGACACGACCACGCCGACGCGGGTCTTGCGGACGTGCGTGGTGGCTTCCTGTTGGGGCTGCTCGCTCATGGAAATGTTTCGCTAAGGTTACGGATGCGGGGCGGCTCAGGCCTTGTTGCGGTGTTCGCTGAGCACGGTTTGGACGCGGGCGGCCTCGCGGCGAACCACACGGATGCGGGCGGAGTTTTCAAGCTGCCCGGTTGCCTGCTGGAGGCGGAGATTGAAGCCCTCTTCCTTGAGGTCGCGGAGCTTGGACTCGAGTTCCTTCACGGAGAGCTCGCGGATGTCCTTGATCTTGGTCTGAGCCATGGCGGTAGGTCGTTAAAAGGTTGGGGATGCCTCAGGCGTGCGGGTTGCGGACGACGAAGCGGGTGGGAAGGCCGAGTTTGTAGGAGGCGAGGCGCATCGCTTCCTTGGCCTGGGATTCCGGCACGCCGGCAACCTCGAAGAGCATGTTACCGGGGCGCACCACCGCAACCCAGGCGTCGACGGCACCCTTACCTTTACCCATTCGGGTTTCCGGCGGACGGGAAGTGATCGACTTGTGAGGGAAGATGCGGATCCACACCTTTCCTTTTCGCTTGAGGTAGCGGTTGATCGCGATACGGCAGGCTTCGATCTGGCGGTTGGTCATCCAGCCGCGGTCAAGCGCCTGCAGGCCGAAATCGCCGAAGGCGACGGTGGTTCCACGCTGCGCGTTGCCGGCGCGGCTGCCGCGGTGCGACTTGCGGAACTTCGTACGTTTGGGCATCAAGGGCATGGCTCAGTCCTCCTGGGAAATGGTTCGGGTTGAAAATGGTGGCTTATTGCTGGGGGCCGCGCGGGCGGCGGGGTCCGCGGTTGTCGCGGCGATCGTTCGGGCGCTCCGGGCGCGGTGAACCGTCGTCCTCCTTCTTGTTGACCCAGCACTTGATACCGATGATCCCGTAAACGGTACGGGCTTCGGCGAAGCCGTAGTCGAGGGGAACGCGCAGCGTCTGAAGCGGCACCTTGCCTTCGCGATACCACTCGGAGCGGGCGATGTCCGAGCCACCGAGGCGGCCGGCGCAACGGATCCGGATGCCTTCGGCACCGAAGTCCATGGCGGTCTGGACGGCACGCTTCATGGCGCGGCGGAAGGAAATCCGGCGCTCGAGCTGGATGGCGACCTGCTCGCAGATGAGCTGGGCGTCCAGTTCCGGCTTGCGGATCTCGACGATGTCGATCTTGACCTGGGCACCCTTGCAGATGTCGGAAAGCTCCTTGGTCATCCGCTCGATCTCGGAGCCCTTGCGGCCGATGATCAGGCCCGGACGCGAGGTGTGGAGGGTCACGCGGACACTGTTCCAGGCGCGCTCGATGACGACGCGGGCAAGCGCGGCGAACTGCAGGCGCTTGCGCATGTACTTGCGGATCTTGAGGTCCTCGTGGAGCTTCTCGGTGTAGTCCTTGCCGGAGGCGTACCACTTGGAGCGCCAGTCCTTGGAGACGGCGAGGCGGAAACCGATGGGATTGACTTTCTGGCCCATAATGAAGGTGCGTTAAGAATTGGGGATCAGGCTCCCGGGGTGGCGGCCTGCTTGGAGACGTGGACTCGCTTCGGCTTCGCATCGCCTTCCGGCGCTTCGGCGAGGGTGATGGAGATGTGGCTGGTGCGCTTGCGGATGGCACCGGCGGAACCCTTGGCGCGGGGCTGGAAGCGCTTGAGCACCGGGCCGGCGCCGATCACGGCTTCCTTGACGATCATGCCGTCGGCATCGAGCGAGAAGTTGTTCTCGGCGTCGGCGATCGCGGCCTTGAGGGTCTTGTTGATGAAGAAGGCTGCCTTCTTGGGAGTGAAGGTGAGGATGTCGAGCGCGCTCGACACGGGCAGCCCCTGGATTTCACGGGCGACGTCGCGCGCCTTCTTCGGGGAGAGGCGGACGTATTTGGTGGTGCTCTTGACTTCCATGGATCTGGTCGGTGAGGCGTTTCGGAAAAGGCGGATTATTCAGTGATGAGAATGGCGGTGTCGCCGAGGCGGACCGGGCCTTGACCCGCGTCGATCTCTTCGACAAAGGCGCCGCATACGTTGCGGCGGACGTCGGCCACGATGGCGGAGCCGAAGGTTTGTTCCCCGCGGACGAGGTGGTAGGTCGTGCCGATCCGGGTATTCTGCTCCTCGCCGATGTTCAGGACGAGGAGACCGCTAACCGGGTCGATGTTCACTACCTTCGCCTGGCCGGCGGAACCGGCGCGTGCGGGGGCGGGCTTCTGGCGGAGTCCGATGACTTCGTCAAGCTCCCTGATGGCTGTTTCGACACGAAGTCGCGATTCCGGATCGGCGGCAAGCGCCTTGCCCAGGTAGTCGGACACGGCGGAAACCAGCCGGGTCGAGGTTCCCTCGAGGTTGCTGACCCGGCGGCCGAGGATCTCCAGGTTGGCATTGGCTTCGACCAAGCGGTCATTGCCACCGTCGAGGAGATCGCGGCCGAGGGCCTCGAGGCGCAGGCGGACGCGGGCGAGTTGCTCGGACGCCTCCTTCTCGGCCTTGTTGGCCTGGACGAGGCTTTTCTCCAGCGACTCGTTCTGCGCACGCAGGGCCTCGATGGTGGCCTGCATGCCCGAAGGATCCGCCTCCTGCGCGGCACAGGTCCACGCACCCGCGAGCAGTCCGAGGACGGCAGCGGCAAGGGGCTGTGGGCGGAGGCGTTGCATCGGGGCGGAAACGTTCGGAACGGGATTACTTCTTGCCGATACCGCCGTGGGCGCGGAACAGGCGGGTCGGCGCGAATTCACCGAGCTTGTGGCCGACCATGTTCTCGGTGACGTACACCGGGACGAAGGTCTTGCCATTGTGGACGGCGAAATTGAGGCCGACGAAGTCCGGGGTGACCATCGAGGCACGGCTCCAGGTCTTGATCGGCTTCTTGTCGTTGGCCGCGGCGGCGGCGTCGATCTTGGCCAGGAGCTTTTGGTCGATGTACGGACCCTTCTTGAGCGAGCGAGGCATGATTACTTAGAGGTTAGCGCTTTTTGCTGTGGCGGCTTTCGACGATGAAGGTGCTGGTCTGCTTCTTCGGCTTGCGGGTCTTCTCGCCCTTCGCGTGGCCCCAGGGGCTGAGAAGGTGCTGGCGACCACCACCCGACTTGGACTTGCCCTCACCACCACCGTTCGGGTGGTCGACGGGGTTCATGCACATGCCGCGGACGGTCGGGCGGGTGCCCTGCCAGCGGGTGCGGCCCGCCTTGCCGGACACCTCGTTCATGTGATCGCGGTTGCCGACGCTGCCGATGGTGCAGAAACAGAGCTCGTTGAAGCGGCGGATCTCACCGGAAGGCATCTTGACCAGCGCCCAACCGCCTTCGCGGTTGGAGAGGATGGCCTGCTGGCCGGCGGAACGGGCGACCTTGCCGCCGTTGCCGGGGATCAGCTCGATGTTGTGGACCGCGGTGCCGAGCGGAACGCTCTTGAGCGGCATCGCATTGCCGACCTTGGGAGCGACCTTCTCGCCGGAAACGACGGTGGCACCGGTTTCGAGGCCGGCCGGGGCGAGGATGTAGCTTTTCTGGCCGTCCTCATACTTGATGAGGGCGATGCGGCAGGTGCGGTTCGGATCGTACTCGATGCCGACCACGGTGGCGGGCACGTCGTACTTGCCGCGCTTGAAGTCGATCAGGCGGTAGTGGCGCTTGTGGCCACCGCCCTTGTGGCGGCAGGTGATCCGGCCGGTGTTGTTGCGTCCGCCGCTCTTCTTGAGCGGACTGAGCAGGCTTTTCTCCGGCTTGTGCTTGGTGATTTCCTCGAAGGAAGGAAGCACCTTGTAGCGTTCGGACGGGGTATTGGGTGTGAACTCCTTGAGAGACATGGCTCGCGATAGGGTTGTTCGGCGTTAACCGGTTAGAAAATCAGACGAGGTCGAGGTTTTCGCCCTCCTTGAGGCGGACGACGGCCTTCTTCCAGTGGGCGGTGCGGCCCTCATCGGCACGGCGGCGGCGCTTGGCCTTGCCCTGGTAGTTGAGGGTGCGGACGGCAGCGACCTTCTTGCCCAGGAGGGTTTCGACGGCACGCTTGATGTCGAGCTTGTTGGCCGAGCGGTCCACTTCCAGGGTGACCTCGTTGTTGGTCTCCTGGAGCATGGAAGCCTTCTCGCTGAGGCGGACGTTCTTGATGACTTGGTAGATGTCTTTCATGGCGCGGTTCAGCGGAAAGAATTAGGCGGTGCGCTTGGCGAGGGTTTCGAGGGCGTCCTCCACCAGGATGATGGAGTTGGCGTGGAGCAGTTCCTCGACGTTCAGGCTGTCCGCGGTGCGGAGCTCGGCCCACTGGACGTTGCGGGCGGCGAGGTAGGTCTTGTCATCGAACGCCTTGGCGACGATCAGGACCTTCTTCGGCTCGACCTCGGCGGTCACGGCGGCGATGAAGGACTTGGTCTTGCCGTCGATCGAGAACGACGGGACGGTCTTGACGGCACCCTCGCGGACGAGGTCGCCGAGGACGCGGCGCAGGGCGAGCTTGCGGACGCTCTTCGGCACCTTCTTCGAGTAATCGCGGGGACGCGGGCCGAAGACCACGCCACCCCCGACGAAGATCGGGGCGCGCTTGTCGCCGTGACGGGCATTGCCGGTGCCCTTCTGCTTGTAGATCTTCTTGTTGTTGCCGCGGACTTCGCCACGGGTCTTGGAGTTGGCGGAGCCGGTCCGGCGGTTGGCGCGGTAGGCGGTGACGAGATCGTGCACGGCCTGGCCACCCTTGTCGGCTTCGGCCAACTGGATGTTCGCGCTCTGGGCGTCGTCAGCGGTGAAAGTTTTCGCGGGCATGACTGTGGTGCGAGTGAGGATTGAGGTTCAGACGCGCGCTCAGGCGGTCTTCTTCTTGGCGGGACGAATGGTGACGTAGCCGCCCTTCGCGCCGGGGATGGCGCCGGAGATGAGGATCACGCCGTCTTCCGGACGGACCGCGACGACCTTGAGGTTCTGGATGGTGCGTGGCTTGTCGCCCATGTGGCCGGGCATCTTCTGGCCCTTCCAGACGCGGCCGGGGGTCGAACCGGCGGCGATGGCGCCGGTCCGGCGGTGCATCATGGAACCGTGGGTCTGCTTGAGGCCGCCGAAGCCGTAGCGCTTGACGACACCCTGGAAGCCGCGGCCCTTGGTCTTGGCGATCACGTCGACCCACTGGCCGGCGGTGAAAGTCTCGAGGCCGGTGTGTTCGGCAGGGGCTTCCTGGCCGCTCTCGAAGCGGAACTCCTTGACGAGGTACTTCGGCGTCGAACCGTGCTTCTTGAAGTGCCCGAGCGACGGCTTGTCGACGCGGGATTCCTTCTTGTCGTCGAAGCCGACCTGGACGGCGGAGTAGCCGTCCTTTTCGACGGTCTTGACCTGCAGGCAGGTGTTGCCGCTCACGTCGACGACGGTGACGGGAATCATGGAGCCGGCTTCGGCGTCGAACAGACGCGTCATGCCGAGTTTCTTACCGAGAAGTCCTAGTGACATGGCTGAAGGGAAGATAGAAATTGGAACGAAGGGCCCGGGGATGCCGGACTCAGATGCGGATGGCGATGTCGACGCCGGCGGGCAGGTTGAGCTTCTTGAGCTCGTCGACGGTGCGGGCGGTGGGGTCGACGATGTCGAGAACCCGCTTGTGGGTGCGGATCTCGAACTGTTCGGCGGACTTCTTGTTGACGTGCACGGAGCGGTTCACGCTGAACTTCTCGATGCGGGTCGGAAGCGGGATCGGGCCGGCCACTTTGGCGCCGGTGCGCTTGGCGGTTTCGACGATCTCCAGGGCGGAGCGGTCGATCGCACGGTGGTCGAACGCGCGCAGGCGGATGCGGATCTTCTGGTTTTCCATGGCGGTGGATTCTGGTTTGAGATGTTGGGTAATTCTTAGTGTCCGCGGTCGGTGACGATTTCCGAGACGATGTTGCCGGGCACCTGCTCGAAGTGCGACGGGGTCATCGAATAGGAAGCACGGCCGGAGGAGAGGGTTCGCACGGCGGTCGAGTAGCCGAACATTTCCTTGAGGGGGACGTTCGCGCGGATGACGGCGAGCTTGCCCTTGCTTTCCATGTTCTGGATCTGGCCGCGGCGGCGGTTGAGGTCGCCCATCACGTCGCCCTGGTAGTCGTCCGGAGTGGAGACTTCCACGGCCATGATCGGCTCGAGAAGGATGGACTTGGCCTTGTTGAAGGCGTCCTTCATCGCGAAGATCGCGGCCATCGTGAAGGCGTTCTCATTGGAGTCGACCTCGTGGAAGGAACCGCCGAGGACGTCGACATGGACGTCGATGACCGGGTAGCCGGCGATGATGCCGTTGGTCATGGCCTCGTTGATGCCCTTGAAAACGGCGTTGTGGTAATCCTTGGGGATCTCACCGCCGACGATCTTGTTCTCGATCGTCAGGCCCTTGCCCTTCTCGTTGGGGCGAACCTCGAGACGAACGTGGCCGTATTGGCCGCGGCCGCCGGACTGCTTGACCAGCTTGCCTTCGCCCGGGGCGGCGGCGGTGATGGTTTCGCGGTAGGCGATCTGCGGGGCACCGGTGTTGGCCTCGACCTTGAACTCGCGGCGGAGGCGGTCGACGATGATTTCGAGGTGGAGCTCGCCCATTCCCGAGATGATGGTCTGGCCGGTTTCCTCGTCGGTCTTGACCTGGAAAGTGGGATCTTCCTCCGACAGGCGCGCCAAGGCATTGGCGAGTTTCTCCTGGTCGGCTTTGGTTTTCGGCTCAACCGCCATGGAAATGACGGGTTCCGGGAAAGTCGGGGGCTCGAGAACGACGTCGTAGCCTTCCTTGGCGAGCGTGTCACCGGTGGTGACGTTTTTCAGGCCGACCATGGCGGCGATGTCGCCGGCGTAACAGGCCTGGATGTCCTTGTGCTCGTTGGCCTGGATCTGGATCAGGCGGCCGACGCGCTCGGAGCGGCGGGTGCGAGGATTGTAAACGGTGTCGCCCTTTTTGATGACGCCGGAATAGACCCGGAAGAAGACCAGCTTGCCGACGAACTTGTCAGCCCAGAGCTTGAAAGCCAGCGAGCAGAACTTCTCGTTGTCGCTGGTGTGGACCTCGATCTTGTGATCCTCGTTGTCGGGGTCCATGCCGACCATCGCGGGGAGCTCCAGCGGGCTCGGCAGGTAGTCGATGACGGCATCGAGGAGATACTGGACACCCTTGTTCTTGAAGGCGGAGCCACCGGCAACCGGAACCAGTTTGTTGGCGATGGTGGCGCGGCGGATCGCCTGCTTGAGATCCTCGCGGCTGATCGGCTCTTCCATCAGGAACTTCTCGCCGAGCTGGTCGTCAACGCTGACGACGGCATCCAGCAGTTCCGCGTAGGCTTCCTCGGCGATCTTCTTCTGATCCGCGTCGAGATCGATGATCTCGTACTTCGAACCGAAGGTGGCGTCGTCGATGTAGTGGATCGCCTTCTGGTTGACGACGTCAATCTGGCCGGTGAGGTGATCCTCGGCGCCGATCGGGATCAAGATGCGCACGGCGTTCGCGCCGAGCTTTTCCTTCACCTCGTGGAAGACGTTGTCGAAGTTGGCGCCCACGCGGTCCATCTTGTTGACGAACACGATGCGCGGGACGTGATACTTGGTGGCCTGGCGCCAGACGGTTTCGGTCTGGGGCTGGACACCGGCGACACCGCAGAAGACGACGATGGCGCCGTCGAGCACGCGGAGCGAGCGCTCCACCTCGGCCGTGAAGTCGACGTGGCCGGGGGTGTCGATGATGTTGATCCGCTGCTTCTGGCCGGTGAAGAGCTTGGCGACACCGTCCTCCTCGTGCTGCCACCACTCGGTGGTGACGGCGGCGGAGGTGATGGTGATGCCACGCTCGCGCTCCTGCTCCATCCAGTCCGTCGTGGCGGCGCCATCGTGCACCTCGCCGATCTTGTGGATCATCCCCGTGTAGAAGAGGATCCGCTCGGTGAGCGTGGTCTTCCCGGCGTCGATGTGCGCCGCAATCCCGATGTTCCGTGTCCGCTCAAGCGGATACGGACGATCAGGACTGTTGTGGTTGGAAGACATGGCGGATGGAGGCGGCGGGGCGCCCCGGTGAGCAATTTAGAAGCGGAAGTGGGCGAAGGCGCGGTTGGCCTGGGCCATCTTGTGGACGTCGTCGCGCTTGCGGACCGACGATCCCTGGTTGTTGGCGGCGTCCTTCAGCTCGTTGGCCAGGGCCACGTGCATCGGGGTGCCTTTGCGGCCGCGGGCGTAGCCGACGATCCAGCGCAGGGCGAGGGACTCGGAGCGATCCGGAGCGACTTCAAGCGGCACCTGGTAGGTGGCACCACCGACGCGGCGGCTCTTCACTTCGACGCGCGGCTTGGCGTTCTCGATGGCACGGGTGACCACTTCGAGAGGATCAACGGTTTCAACGCCTTCGCTGGCCTTGTCGATGGCGGCGTAAACGATGCGTTCCGCGAGCGAGCGCTTGCCGTCGAGCATCACCTTGGAAATGAGGTGACCGACGAGCGAGCTGTCGTAGCGGGAGTCCCGGCGATCGGGCTTGTGGAATGTGCGCTTGCGGCGTGACATGATCTTGAATGTTTAAGGCTTCGGGCGCGGATTACTTCTTCTTGGCAGCCTCTTGGCCCGGCTTCGGACGCTTGGCGCCGTACTTCGAGCGGCTCTGGCGGCGCTTGTCGACGCCGAGGGTGTCGAGCGAACCACGGACAATGTGGTAGCGGACACCCGGAAGGTCCTTCACCCGGCCCCCGCGGACGAGGACGATGGAGTGCTCCTGGAGGTTGTGGCCTTCACCGCCGATGTAGGCGATCACTTCGAAGCCGTTGGTCAGGCGGACCTTGGCCACTTTCCGGAGCGCCGAGTTCGGCTTCTTCGGCGTGCGGGTCATCACCTGGAGGCAGACGCCGCGGCGCTGCGGGCAATTGCTCATCGCCGGCGATTTCGACTTTTCAATCGGAACGTGGCGTCCTTTGCGGACGAGCTGATTGATGGTGGGCATAAGATTCCTGCAGGGTTCGGTATTCGCTGAATGCGACGCCGGACAAGGAGGCGAGCGATAAATCCCTCGCAGGAGCCTTTTTTCCGGAGCTGCACCCGATAGTGTTTGGAGAATGAAGCCGTCCCGCCTTGCTTGCGCGCAAGGGACAGGGGGCGATGTGGGGCGGCGAATCTAGGCATGGCGACCCTTGTGGCAAGTCCTATTTCGAAAAAAAATCCGACCCGGATTTTGGTTCGGAATCCTTTATTTTTTAGCGTTTCGGCCGCTTCGCTGCGTCATTGCCGCAGACCATTTGAGATCGGATGGGCGCAATGACCGGGAAACTTTTCCCGGGGTTGCCGTGGAAATCGCCCTCTTGCCCCCGGATTGCTTGGTCGATCTGGCGTTCCCGCCCGATCTCCGGTGCCCGGGAATATCCGCCTCGACCGGGTTCGGCACGGTACGGCGCACCCACTGGTTTAAGAGCCGCATCGTATAGGGCGAGCGCCGGGGATCCCGATGCGTCCACCCGACCTCGCGGGTCGACGACACCCGCCGAAATCCCCGCCCGACTAATCCCGCGGTAGCGGGATCGACGTTATCTTGCCCTTTTTTGACCCCGGGCCCGCCTCATTTATCCGACACCATGAAGTTGCTGCTGCTTTCCGTCCTCTTCCTCCCGGTCCTCAGGGCCGATCCCTTCAGAATCGAGGTGGTGGACAAAGAAAACGGGTGGCCGGTTCCCTTGGTCGAGCTGACCACCACCAACGATGTCGCCCTGGTCACCGACAACGCCGGGGTGGCCGCCTTCGCCCTGCCCGAGCTGATGGGGCGCGAAACCTGGCTCCACGTTTCCTCCCACGGCTACGAGCTGCCGGCCGACGGCTTCGGCAACCGCGGCGTCCGGATCCACCCGAAGCCCGGCGGCAGCACCCGGATCGAGGTCGGGCGCAAGCAGATCGCCAAGCGGCTCGGCCGGCTGACCGGCGGCGGCCAGTTCGCGGAAAGCCAGCTGACCGGCACCTTCATGAACTGGAAGGACACCGGCGTGATGGGATCGGACACCGTCCAGCTCGCCCGCTACCGCGGCAAGCTGTTCTGGCTGTGGGGCGACACCAACCTCCCCGGCTACCCTCTCGGGATCTTCCACACCTCGGCGGCGACGTCCTCCTTGAATCCTCTCGTCTCCCTGAAACCGCCGACCGGGATTGCCTACGACTATTTCCGCAACAGGGACGGCCAACCGCGCGGCGTTGCCCAAATGGCAGGCGACGGACCGACCTGGCTGTCCGGCTTCGTCGCACTGCCCGACGGCAAGCGCCGCGAGCACCTCGTCGCCACCTATGCCAAGATCGGCGGCGGCATGGCGGCTTATGAGTTCGGTCTGCTGGAGTGGAACGACACGACCGAGAACTTCGACAAGGTCTCGACCTTCTGGAAAAAGAGCGACGGCGGCGATCACCCGCCAAAGCCCTACCCCGACGGCCACCCGGTGTTCTGGACCGACCATGGCGGCAATAAGTGGCTCTATTTCAACGGCCCGCCGAATTTCCGCTGTCCGGCCACCTACGAGGCGTGGCGCGACCGGTCGACGTGGGAAACCGTCGAAAACCCGAAATCCTACGAAACCGTCGACGGCCAGCGCATCGAGGTCGCGTCCGCGGCGGTCGCGTGGAGCGGCTACCGCAAGCGCTTCGTGATGATCGTGCAGCAGAAGTTCGGCAAGCCGTCGACCTTCGGCGAAGTCTGGTACCTGGAGGGGGAAAGCCCGCAAGGCCCGTGGGGACCGGCAATCAAGGTCGCCACCCACCAGAACTACACCTTCTACAATGTGCAGATCGACTGGCAGCTCGCCGATCCCGACAAGCCGGTGCTGCTGTTCGAGGGCACCTACACCACGTCCTTCACCGACAACAAGCGCAAGACCCCGCGCTACGACTACAACCAGGTCCTCTACCGGCTGGACCTCGACGATCCGGCACTGAAGCCGGCCCAAGCCGATTGATCATGCGCCGCTTCATCCCATTCGTGGCGGCACTGGCATTGGCGCTGTCATCCGGCAGCCGGGCTGCCTTGGAATCCCACGACCTCGCCGGCGACTGGACGCTCGCCCAGGCGGGGCAGCCCGGGACCCTGCCGGCGAAAGTGCCCGGCAATGTGCATCTCGACCTCATCCGGGCCGGCCGGCTCCCCGATCCGTTCTTCCGCGACAATGCGGCCACCATGGATTGGGTCCACCAGGCCACTTGGGAGTTCACGCGGAACTTCGACCTCTCGCCCGAACTGATTGCGAAGGACGTGGTGCTCCTCCGCTGTGAAGGCCTCGACACCGTCGCCCGCATCGAGGTGAACGGCGAACACCTCGCCAACACCGACAACATGTACCGGACCTGGGAATTCGACGTGAAGCGGCGCCTGAAACCCGGAGGGAATGAGATCCGCGTCACCTTCTCCCCGATCCAGCCCTACATCGACGCCTTCCGGCGCCGTGCCCCGAAGGTCCCCAATGCCACTGGGGTCGACATCGCCAACATCCGCAAGGCCCCCTACAGCAACAGCTGGGACTTCACCGCCCGCTTCTTGCCCTGCGGGATCTACCGCCCGATTTCGATCATCGCCTACGACACCGCCCGGATCGAGGACCTGCGGATCGGCCAGGCCCTGGGGAATCCAAACTCAGCCCGGCTCGACGTCGAGGTCACCGCCGGCCGCACCGGAGCCGCCCGCCTGACCGCCGAGGCGGTGGTGATGTTCGGCGGCAAGGTCATCGACCGCGCCAGGACAGCATTGCCCGGCGACCGGGCCTCGATCCCGCTCCGCGTGCCCCAGCCCCGGCTCTGGTGGCCAAACGGCATGGGCGACCAGCCCCTCTACACCGTCGCCGTCCAGCTCCGCGATGCCGCCGGACAGGTCCTCGACACCCGCGAGCGCCGGATCGGTCTGCGCGAGATGAAGCTGCTGCCGAAATCGGCCGCCGGCCCGCTGCGGCTTGCCGTCAATGGAAGGGAGATCTTCTGCAAGGGTGCCAACTTCGTTCCGGCGGACGTGTTCCCCGCCAGCGTCACGGCGCCGCGGTTGCACCGGATCATCGACGACGCCGCCGCGGTCGGCATGAACATGATCCGCGTCTGGGGCGGCGGCTACTACCCGGACGACGCCTTCTACGACGCCTGTGACGAACGGGGCA
Organism: Neoluteolibacter marinus; assembly: GCF_014904755.1. Lineage (GTDB taxonomy): Bacteria > Verrucomicrobiota > Verrucomicrobiia > Verrucomicrobiales > Akkermansiaceae > Haloferula > Haloferula marina. Next base: position 229 of record NZ_JACZFQ010000041.1, on the reverse strand, counting down.
TCCTGGTTTGGAGCGACTTCATGTTCGCCTGCGCCCCCTACCCGGGCAACAACCCCGAATTCCAAGACAACGTCCGCGCCGAGGTCACCGACCAGGTCCGCCGCCTCCGCCACCACCCGTCGATCGCCGTGTGGTGCGGCAACAACGAGGTCATCAAGCTCATCACCGGCTACAAGCTGATCAGCCAGGAAGAATATGACCGGCTCTTCCACGAGGTGATCGGCACCCG
>NZ_JACZFQ010000040.1 GCF_014904755.1 Neoluteolibacter marinus | reverse complement strand
CCGGCAACTACGTCGGCGCCAGCCCGGAGGCCGGCGACGACCACAATTGGTGGGTCTGGCACGTCGGCGCCGACTACGAGAAATACCGCGAGTCGCACGACTGGATCACCGAGTTCGGCTTCCAGTCCTTCCCCCACCCCGCCACGGTCGCGGGCTACACCGGGGAATCGGACCGCGACTCGGTGCTCAGCGAGATTCATCTCTTCCACCAGAAGAACGGTAACGGCCGGGGCAACACCCTCATCCTCGACAAAATGCGCGGCTACTTCCGCGAACCGAAGGACCACGAGTCGACGCTGTGGCTGAGCCAGATCAACCAGTCCTACGCCATGAACCTCGGCATCGAGCACTGGCGCACCGACTGGCCGGCCTCGAGCGGCGCGCTGGTCTGGCAGCTCAACGACTGCTGGCCCGGCCCGACCTGGTCGAGCATCGACTACCATGGCCGCTGGAAAGCCGCCCACTACGGATACCGCCGGTCATTCGGCGCGGTGATGGCCTCGGGGGTTCCGGCCGGCGGCGAAGTGCTTCTGAGAATCGCCAGCGACCTGCCGGAAGCCGCGACGGCGGAGCTGACGTGGCGTCTTTCCGACCTCGAGGGGACGAATATCGCCCGCGGCAGCGATCGCGTGGACCTGCCGCCCGGCACCTCCCGCGTCGATGGCCCGCGGCTCGAACTCGGCCGTGAAATCGACCGCAGGGGCCGCGACAAGCTGCTGCTCTGGCTCGATGTCACAGCCGGCGGGAAGTCGAACAGTAACGTGCTGTTCTTCACCCGCCCGAAGGAACTCGAACTCGCGGACCCGCAGGTCACCGCGGAGATCGCGGCCGCCGGCGACGGCTTCAACATCACCCTGACCTCGAAAGCCCCGGCGCTGTGGACCTGGATCACCTGCCCGGATCCGGACGCCTGCTATTCCGATAACTTCGTCCACCTCTTCCCCGGCGAGCCGGTGACGATCCACCTCAAGCCATCCACCCCGCTTTCCCTCTCCGACCTCCGCGCCGGCCTGATCGTCCGCAGCCTCCGCGACACCTACACCCGACCCTGATGCACCGCTTCGCCCTCGCCGCCATCCTGTTCCTCGCCCCGCTCCCCGGCGCGGCGGAGCTGGCATTCGACTCGCCGTTCACCCCGCACATGGTCCTCCAGCGCGATGCACCGATCGTGGTCCGCGGGCGCGGCGAAGCCGATGCCACGCTCACCGTGGATTTCGGGTCCGAAAAACAGTCCACCAGGATCGCCGCCGACGGAACCTGGTCGGTGTCCTTTGGTCCGCTGCCCGCCGGCGGCCCTTTCGCCATGACCGCCCGGGCCGGGGCCGACCAGGCGCAGCTCGACGACCTGCTCGTCGGCGACGTCTGGGTTTTCGCCGGCCAGTCGAACATGCAGATGGGCCTCGATGAGGTCGACGGCGGCCCCGGGGCGATCGGATCCGCGAAACCCGGCCTCCCGGTCCGATTGCTGTCCATGCCGAAGTCCGGCGCCGAGCGACCCGACGCCTCGCTCGGCGCGGAGTGGAAAACCTGCACGCCGGAGGCGCTGCGCAAGTTCTCCGCCGTGGCCTGGTTTTTCGGCAAGCACCTGCGGCAGAACCCGGAACTCGCGGAAGTGCCGCTGGGATTGATCGATTCGAGCTTCGGCGGCACCGCGATCGAAGGCTGGACGCCCCTGGACGAGCTGCCGGCGATTCCCGCGGACCGGATCAGCGGCTCGATGTTCGGCATTCCCCCGGGCCATCTCTACAACCGGATGATCTTCCCCCTGCACGCCTACCGGATCAAGGGCGCGGCCTGGTACCAAGGCGAGGCCAACGCCGGCAAACCGGAGGTCTATTCGGAATTGCTGCAAAACCTGATGCAGCGCTGGCGGCAGCACTGGGAGCAGCCGGAGTTGCCGTTCCTGGTGGTCCAGCTGCCTGCCTTCGAAGGCCGGATGAACGGCCTCGATTTCAGCTGGCTGCGCGAGGCCGAGGCGGATGCCTGCCGGAAAGACCCCAATGCCTGGCTGGCGGTGACCTACGACACCACCCCGGGATTCGACCTTCATCCGCACGAAAAGGAGGAGGTCGGCCGGCGCCTCGCCCTGCTGGCCCGCCGCGAGGTTCATCACGAATCCTGCGCGGCCCACGGACCCCGCATGGAGAAGCTGAACGTCGCCGGGCGGCGGATCGTGCTGACCTTCGACCAGCCGCTCTCCGTGCCACCGGGCGAGCCTGCCCGTGGCTTCATGCTGGCCGGAAGCGACGGCGACTACCGGATTGCCACGGCGACCCTCGACGGCACCCAGCTCTCCCTCGAAGCCGAAGGCGTCGACCGTCCGGCGACCGTCCGCTTCGCCTGGGGCGCGATGCCCGATGCGAATCTCACCAACCGCGAGGGCCTGCCCGCGGCGCCCTTCCGCACCGACAGCCTGAAACCGGACTCGCTGGCCTTCCAATCGCTGCCGACGGTTTATCGCCTCGAGGCTCCGGGCTATGCGCTGGAGACCGGCCGGGACGGATCGATCGCCAGCCTGGTCGCCGGCGGGAAGCAGTTCCTGTCCCATGAACCCGGCGGCGGCACCCGGATCCCCGGCGGATTCGGCCCTCGCAACCTCGCCTACGTGTCCGTGACCGGCCCCCGCCGGCTGTCGCTCTCCGACGGCAACGCAACGCTCGAGATCCAAGCACGGGAGGAATCGATGACCTGGACCCTGACCAACCGGGACAAGGACCCCATCGAATTCCACGTCGAACTCGATCCCCAGGTCGCGCTGCGGATCGAAGGCGCAAATGCCCGCCTCACCCGCGAGGCCACGACCCTGGTAGTCGAAGGCATCGACCACATCAACGGCAGCCACACCCTGGTCGCCAAGGCTCCGGCCAACGGAGCCGTCACCCTGAACTGGAATCTCACCAACCCATGAACATCGCCCGACTCCTCATCCCTGCCCTCGCCGCATCCACCATCGCCTACGCAGCCGCCCCGCTGACCGGCGATCCGGTCGATTGCGTCAACCCGCTGTCCGGCACCAACGGCGACAGCGAGTTTTCCCGCGGCAACACCCTCGCGGCGATCGTCGCCCCCTTCGGCATGACCACCTGGGCACCGCAGACCGACGGCAATGCCGGGCCGTTCTACCAGATGAAGCACCGGCAGCTCGAAGGGATCCGCGCGACCCATCAGCCGAGCATCTGGATGCGCGACTACGGCAATTTCCTGGTCATGCCGGTGACGGGAGAGGTGAAAGGATCGGTCCGCGACCGCGCCTCGGCCTTCAGCCACGACCACGAGATCGCCCGGCCCTACTATTACTCCGTCGAGCTCGAGCGCTACGAAACGACCGTCGAGCTGACGCCGAGCGAGCGCTGCGCGATGTTCCGCTTCTCCTTCCCCGATACGGACGCCGCGTCCGTGGTCTTCACCGCCGAGGGCACCGTCGAAGCCGTTGGCGACGGCAAGAAGACCCGCATCCGCGGCAAGGCGACCCATGTGACCTTCGGCGCGCCGGGTGGCTTCGGGAAATACTTCATCGCCGAGTTCGACCATCCCTACGAGGCGGTCGATGTCACCCGCGACGACAAGACCGACACCGCCGTGGTCAGGTTCGGCGCGGCGAGGAAGGGGAAGCCGGTCACGATGCGCATCGGCACTTCCTTCATCGGCTACGACCAGGCGGAGCTGAACCTCGGCCGCGAGATGCCGGACTTCGACTTCGCGAACGCGAAGGACAAGGCCCGCGGCCAATGGGCGGACGAGCTCGCCAGGGTCGACATCAAGGGCGCCGACGACGACCAGAAGTCGACCTTCTACACCGCGCTCTACCGCTCGCTGCAGTTTCCGCGGATGTTCCATGAGCCGGACAAGGACGGCAAGATCCGCCACTACAGTCCCTTCGCCGACGGCGAGATCCGCGACGGCGTACTCTACACCGACAACGGCCTCTGGGACACTTACCGCACCGCCTTCCCCTTCTTCGTGCTCTACTATCCGGAGCACAGCTCGAATATCCTCGAGGGCTGGCTCAATGCCTACCGCGAGGGCGGCAGCCTACCCGCCTGGCCCAGCCCGGGGAACCGGCCGTGCATGATCGGCTCCCATGCCGACTCGATCTACGCCGACGCCTGGGCGAAGGGACTGCGCACCTTCGACATCCAGGAAGCCCACGAGGCGACCCTGAAAAACGCCATGCGCAGCAATTCCTGGGCCGGCCGCGATTTCGTCGAGGACTACATCGCCCTCGGCTACGTCCCGGTCGACAAGCGCAAGGATGCCGCCACTTCCTGCACCCTCGAGTATGCCTACGGCGACTGGTGCGTCGCCAAGGTCGCCCAGGCTGCCGGCAAGAACGGGCTGGCGGAAAAGCTGTTCGCACGGGCGAGGAATTACCGCAACGTCTGGGACCCGGAGACCGGCTTCATGCGCGGCAAGAACTCGGACGGCAGCTGGCAGGAGCCCTTCGACCCGCTGGCCTGGGGCGGCGCCTACGTCGAGGGCAATGCCTGGCAGTGGCTGTGGTCGGTCCAGCACGATCCCTACGGCCTGATGGAGCTGCTCGGCGGCCGCGACAAGATGGCGGCGAAGCTCGACACCCTGCTGTCGATGCCATCGACCACTGTGGTCGGCGGCTACGGCCGGGTGATCCACGAGATGCGCGAGGTCGAGCATTCGAAGATGGGGCAGTACGCCCACATCAACGAGCCGAACCACCACGTGCTCTTCCTCTACAACCACCTGCGCCAGCCGTGGAAAACCCAGCACGCCGTCCGCCGCGTGATGGATGAGCTCTACGACCGCGACGGCATGGTCGGCGACGAGGACACCGGCCAGATGTCGGCCTGGTATGTCTTCAATGCCGCCGGCTTCTACCCCTTCTGCCCCGGCTCGCCGAATTACCTGATCGGTAGCCCCTTGTTCGGGGAAACGGTGATCCACCTCGGCAAGAACGAGGCCTTCACCGTCCGCGCCCATGGCAACAGCAAGCAGAACCGCTACATCCAGTCCGCGAAGCTGAATGGCAAACCTTTCAGCAAGACCTGGCTCGCCCACGACGTCATCACCGCGGGCGGATTGCTGGAATTCACGATGGGACCCGAGCCGAACAAGCGCTGGGGTTCCGCCGAAGCCGACGCGCCGCCGAACGACTTCGAATGAGCATGACACGTCCCCTTCTCCTCGCCCTCGCCTGCCTCGGCCCGCTTCACGCCGAGGAGGCGAGGAAGGCCTGGTTCATCGACGGCTATCACGGCGGCGTCTACGGCCACTACCCGCCGGGCTACACCTCGTTCCTCGTCGAGCAGTTGGGGAAACATCCCGAGTGGAAGATCAACCTCGAGATCGAGCCGGAGACCTGGGACGTCGCCCGCGACCTCGAGCCCGCGGCCTATGCCGCGTTCAAGAAGCTGATCGAAGCCGGCGAGCGGATCGAGGTGGTGAACCCGAGCTACGCCCAAAGCTACTTCTTCCAAAGCTCCGGCGAAAGCGTGATCCGCCAGTTCGACCACGGCATCCGGGCGATGCGCGGGCATTTCCCGTCGCTCAAGTACACGACCTACTCGTCCGAAGAGCCCTGCTTCACCAGCTGCCTGCCGGGCGTGCTCAAGTCCTTCGGCTTCGAGTTCGCCTCGCTGAAGAACCCGAACACCTGCTGGGGAGGCTACACCACCGCCCGCGGCGGCGAGCTGGTCAACTGGATCGGTCCCGACGGCACGTCGATCCTGACCGTGCCGCGCTACGAGTCCGAATCGCTTCACCCGGAGAACCCGTGGTCGACCAACGCGTCGGGCAACTCGCCGGAGTACATCCAGGCGGCCTTTGCCCAGGGCATCGGGCACCCGGTCGGCATGTGCCTGCAGGACGCCGGCTGGGGCGGCGGGCCATGGCTGAAATGGTCGGCGAAGGACCACTACCGGCCGACCGAGACCATCCTCTGGAGCGACTACTTCCGCAACGTCACCGCCGGAGAAACCACAGACGACTGGAAGTTCTCCCAGGAAGATGTGAAACCCGGGCTGATGTGGGGCGCGCAGGTGCTCCAGCGGATGGCGCAACAGAGCCGCGAGGCCGAGCACCGGCTGCTCGTCGCCGAAAAACTCGCGGCGATGGCGCGGGTCGATGCCGGCCGGCCGGCGCGGATCGCCGGCTTCGACGAGGCCTGGCACAACGTCCTGCTGTCCCAGCACCACGACTGCTGGATCGTCCCCTACAACGGCCGCACCGGCAACACCTGGGCCGAACAGCTCCGGCGCTGGACCAGGGTCGCCAATGCCGTCAGCGACCTCGCCACCGAGACCGCGATCGAAGCGCTGCTCCACGGCGAAGGCCGCCCGCGCGGAAGGTCAGTGAGGCTTTTCAACCCGACCGCCACCTCGCGCGACACCGTGGTCGGGGTGCCGATCCCGAAAACCGACGGCCCCTCGCGCTGGGTATCACGGGATGCCCATGGCGGAAACTTCCCCACCCAGGTCGTCGCCTCGGACACGCCGGGCCAAAGCACCCTGCTGGTCCGCGCCACCTTGCCGCCGATGGGCTACGCGACCGTCTCACTCAGCGAGGATAAAGATTCGCCCCAGGCGACGGTGACCACGACTTCCACCGCGGATGCCGTCGTGCTCGAAAGCGACCTCTACCGCATCGAACTCGACCCCGCGAAGGGCGGCACGATCCGCAGCCTGGTATCGAAGCGGGAAAACCACCGCGAGGTCGTGGACCAGGCGAGCGAACGCCGCTTCAATGAACTCCGCGGTCACTTCTACGAACAAGGCGGCTTCCACTCGAGCGCCGACCATCCGGCCACGGTGACGATCATCGAGAACGGCCCGCTCCGCGCGACCGTCGAGATCGCCGGAGAAATCGCGGGCAGCCCTTTCACCCAGCGCCTCTCGCTCACGCAGGGATCACCGGTGATCGACTGCAACGTGCGCATCGACTGGCAAGGCAACCCGCGGATCGGCGAGTCCGAGGAGAAAGACGGCTGGAAGAACTTCCGTCGCCCCGCCTATCAGGACCGCTTCAAGTTGCTCGCCCTCTTCCCCACCGCGCTCGACGAGCCGAAACTCACCAAGAACGCGCCCTTCGACGTCTGCGAAAGCCAGCTCGTCGACTCGTTCTACGAATCCTGGGACGCGATCAAACACAACCTGATCCTCGACTGGGTCGACGTGGCCGGCGCGAAGTCCGGGCTCGCGCTCTTCAGCGACCACACCACCAGCTACACCCACGGTCCCGACCACCCGCTCGGGCTGACCCTCCAGTATGCCGGCAAGGGCCTGTGGGCACGCGACTACCGGATCGAGGGCCCGACCGAAGTCCGCTACGCCCTGGTCCCCCACGCAGGAAAATGGGACGCCGCCGATCTCCCGGGCCTGTCCGCCGCCTGGCAGGAACCCGCGACCGGTGCCTTCTCCCGCGGCGGGGAAACCAGCGACCGCTCGCTGGTCGATCCCGGCCCGGGGTGGCAGGTGCCGGCCATGTTCGAGCGCGACGGCGCGATCTTCATCCGCCTCTTCAATTCCCATGGCGACGACTCGCCGCGGCAGGTGAAGCTCGGGATCGACGCCGGCACGGTCGAGTTGGTCGAACTCGACGGCCGCGTCATCGAGACGCTCAAGCCGTCTGCCGAAGGCACCGTGGAGCTGCAAATCCCGCGCCTCGGCTTCCGCACCCTGCGGGTCTCCGATCTGCAGCCGGCCCGACGCCACTGAAAACGCAAAACGCCGTCCCCCTGCAGACAGAGGAACGGCGCCTGCGTGTCGGGATCGCCTAGTTCAGCGCGGGATCAATTTCCATCGCTGGGCCGAACCGCCACTCGGGGTCCACAGCCTCACGTTGGTGCCGTTGGATGTCCCGCCATTCAACACATCCAGTCGCAACCCCTGGTTGTGACCCGGCCGGATCTCGAACTCCCCGTCTCCGGCGGGAACGAGGATCCAGCGCGAATCCGAGCCGTTGTGATCGCCCCAGATCTGCACGTTGGCGCCAGCGGAACCGTTGTTCACGCCCGTCGTCTCCAGGCGCAGCGACGGCGCACAGGCCGGGATCAATTCCCAGGAACCGTCGCCCTGGTCCTGCAGGGTCCACGACTGGGCGTTGCTGTTGTTGTCCTGCCAGATCTGCACGTTGGTGCCATTGCTGCTGCCACCGCCGGACACGTCGAGCCGCTGGCCCGGGGCACAGCCCGGCTCCAGTTCGTATGGCACCAGGTTGACCGCGAAGTTGTCCCAGGTCGCGTTCGACAGGAAGGCCCGCACCCCGCAGCTGCCGCTCGCGAAGGTCGTGTCGGTCACCGTGATCTTCGGCGTGTTCATGTCGTCGCAGTAGACCTTGATCAGGCTTCCGGCGGCGACGACCCGCAAATGGTGGGTCGAGCCGTTGGCGATCGTCATCGGGGAGGATTGGAGCAGCGTCCAATTGTTGTTCATCCGCCCGAGGATCACACCGCTGCCCGGTTTGATCCCGGCATAGTAGCCTTTCAGATTATCGGCTCCCACCCGGTAGTTGCTCCCGCGGAAGATCAGCCCCGCGTCCCCGCCGTTGGCGGTCACGTCGGCCTCCACCGTCACGTCCTCATTGACGACCCCCAGGGCGATCGCCTTTGGACCCGCCGAGGCAGCCACCGAGTAGGTCCCCGACGCGGCCGTCCAGGTGCCGCCGTAGGTTTTCCACTCCGCGGGGTCGTTGTCGGCAAAGGTGTCGCTGAAGAAGTTCACGGTGTACGGCGACATCTCCAGCAGGTTCGGCGTGCGGAAGTACTGGATGTTGTAGAAGCAATGGTCGTTCCCCGGCCGGTTCGACAGGAAAGGTCCCGCGCCATCCGCGCCGTCGGGACCGATGTCAGAATAGCCGACGCCGTAGACGCCGTTCTGCACCGTGTGGGCGTGTAGGTAGGGCATGTAGTAGTAGGAGTTCTGTGCCTCCCAGGCCGGCGTCGCGATCCACTCGGCGCTGGTCCACGGACCCACCGGCGTGGGGGCGAAGGCGGTGAGCATCTGGCCGCCGACGAAGCCGGAATGGATCGCCGCGAAGTTGTTCGGACCGATCCGCACGACCTTCCAGGCACCGGGAAAGCCGCTCACCGAGACGGCCGACGAGGAACTCGCCGCCCATCCGGATCCATCCCAGTATTCCCAGGCGGAGAGATTGCTGAAGCTGCCCTTCGGCACGCTGGCGACCTTCTTCTCGTCATCGCCGCCGTAGACGTAGAAGTAGCCGTCCGCGCCGTCGACCACCTTCGAGATCCGCCACGGCAACAGTCCCGAGATCCCGTCCAGCGTGAGCCCCGGCAGCGACAAGGTGGCCACCGCACAGCCGACATACTGGCCGTAGCCGCCGACCTCGTGCAGGATGATCTTCAGCTTCGAGCCCTCGACGAAGGCATCGTTCGGCCAATAGCAGTTGCCCGAGGTCGACGGCGAGAACGAGGTCGCGCCCGGCGCCCAAGGGGTCAGGGTCTCGCCGTTCTGGACGAAAAGCATGTTGCGGACGAAGCCCGCCGTCCCGGTGCTGTTGTCATAGGGATTCGGCGTCCCCGTGTAGGTGTCGTTGAAAAGCCACACCACCCGGCCGTCGGGGAGTTCCACGGAGATATCATTGTCCGTGTTCAACAGTCCTCCGGATTGCGACGGCTGGCCCCAGCGCCACAGATGGTGCAACTCGGGGTCCAGCCGCGTGCCGGTGTGGTCGATCGCGTTCTGGGTGTCGAAGACCTGGAGCTCGTCGAGGTCGAAGGTCGCCGCCTGCCCGAAGGTGATGCTCAGCGTGGTCGTTCCCGACGCTCGGAAGGACCAGTAGTAGCCTTCCCAGCCGTTGGAGGACGGCCGGTATTCCGCCGCGGAGTAGGTCGGGCCCCCGGCGCTGCTGACCTGGAGGTGCATCAGCGGGCGGTTGACACTGGACTTCGCGAACCAGCGCACCAGGTAGGTTTCCGACGCGCTCGCCTGGAAGGTGGTGGTCAGGGACGGGCGCGTGCCGGCGCCGGGATTGGAGACCGCGATCCGCGCGGATTTCGATCCCGCGAAGGGCGAGGCGGTGGGATTCGAGAAGCTCGCGGCTCCCGATCCCTGGGAGGTGGTCCAACCGCTGAAGTTGGACTCGAAGCCGGCGTTCGGCAGGAGCTGGGCTCCCGCCGTGCCGATGGACAGCGCGAGCAGGGACAAGAGCGCGCGCCGGTGTGACCGCCCGGATCCTCCGGGCCGCATGTTAGGTTTCATGGGTTTTATCTGTGGTTTCTCGGGTTTCCCAGCGCGCCCCGTGGACACGCCGGCCCGCCGCCTCCCGCATGATTCAATGCCACGCCACCCGGTTCCCCGCTCATATCATCAGGCAACCGACGGAACCCGGCACATCATCCGAGAAATATCGACAGGATAAACAAACGAAGTTTTGCCGAATTCAGGTTTAGTTGTGCCGCATCTATCCGTCCGGCAATCCCGGAAACTTCGCGACAGCCCGCCGCGCCACCGCCGGACATTTTCCCTGCATGCCACGATTCGTCCGATCGAACTGCGGATTCCCGACGTTTCTCTCATCGTGAAACCCATCCACTTCCTTCCGCTCCTCATGCTCCTGAATGCCAGCGCCGCCGACCCGGAACCCGCCAAGGCGGGAGCCCAGACCCACCAGCACTTCGCCCGCACGGTGACCCGCGAGGAGGCGCTCGACTACCTGCTTTTCCTCCCGCGGGACTACGATGCCAAGCGCGAGCAGGGCTTCCCGATGATCCTCTTCCTCCACGGCGCCGGTGAGCGCGGCTCCAACCTCGAGAAGGTGAAGGCCCACGGTCCGCCGAAGCAGATCGAGAAGAACCCGGATTTCCCCTGCGTGGTCGTTTCCCCGCAGTGCCCGGATGGCGAAACCTGGGACGTGGCCGAACTCACGGGCCTGCTGGACAAGATCATGGCCGAGCAGAACATCGATCCCGACCGCGTCTACCTCACCGGCCTCAGCATGGGCGGCTACGGCACCTGGGCGCTCGGCCTCAGCCACCCGGAACGCTTCGCCGCGATCGTCCCCATCTGCGGCGGCGGCGAGAGGATCAAGGTGATCCTCGCCGGTCGGGAGAAAGGCGAGATCCTCAAGACGCTCCCGGTGCGAGCCTATCACGGGGCCAAGGACCCGGTCGTGCCGCTGGAGGAATCCGAGCGGATGATCGACGCCCTCAAGCGCGCCGGCGCGCAGGACGCCACCCTGACCGTTTTCCCGGAAGCGCAGCACGACTCGTGGACCCAGACCTACGACGACCCGGCCTTCTACCCCTGGCTTTTGAAACAGAAGCGCAGGCACTGACCGGACCCGGATCCAGCGCGGCAAAGTGCCGGCCCGACTAAACTTCGGCGGCCGGCCCCGACGTTACTACTGTTTCACCAATCGCATGCCGGACGCCGAGGAGACATCGCTGGGGGAATTCGTGCAGGAGCTCACGGATTGCCAGAGCGAATTGCTGTACTTCATCCGCGCCCTCTGCGACGATCCGGACTCGGCCGCTGACATCCGGCAAGCGGTCAACATCATCCTCTGGCGCAAGCGCAAGGCCTTCCGGCCGGGCACCAGCTTCAAGAACTGGGCGTTCCGGGTCGCCCAGATCGAGGTGAAGGCCTACATGCGCAAGCAGGCGAAGGCGCGCACGACGCCGCTCAACACGGAACTGCTCGACCTCTTCGCCCGCGAACTGCCGAAGGTCGCCGACGAGCTGCCCGAACGCCAGCTGGCGCTCGCCGAGTGCGTCCGCGGGTTGACCCCCAAGGACGAGCAACTGATCCGCCACCACTACTGGAGCTCAGCCACGCTCGACACGCTGGCAGCCGCCACCAACCGCAGTGTCGGCACGCTCAAGGCGCGGCTCTTCCAGCTGCGCATCTCCCTGCGCCGCTGCATCCGCAAGAAGCTCCAAACCGTCTGACCGCGATGGAACGCGCCCGATTGGAAGAGCTGCTGAACCGGAAGGTCGAACGACAACTTTCGGAGGACGAACGCGCCGAAATCGAACAGGAGCTGCTGGCCTCGAAGGCCGCCCGCATGCTCTACTACGACCTGCTGGCGGTCGATTCCCTGCTGACCGACCGCTACCGGATGCCCGAATACACCACCGTCCGCGCCAAGGCGATGGAAGGGTCGTGGATGATCAACCGGATGCGGAACAAGTTCGCCTTCGGCTCGGTCGCGGCCGCCGCCATCCTGATGCTGGTGACGGCGATCGTTTTCCTGGTCATCAAGCTGCCGCAGACGGGCGCAACCGTCGAGGGCACCGCCGATTGCCGCTACTTCGCGGGCGACAGCCCGGCCGGGGTCCTGAGTGTCGGCCAGGAGCTGAACATCGAGCGGGGCGTGGTCAAGGTCGGCCTCACTTCCCGCGTCAACGCCTGTTTCGAGGGCCCCGCCCGGGTGAAGCTTCTCGACCGGAGCGGCAACGTCGAACTGATCTCCGGCCGCGGCTTCTTCGACATCTCGGCCGGCGGGAACGGGTTCGAGGTTCACTGCGGTGGAACCGTGATCCGCGACATCGGCACCCGCTTTGGCGTGGACGCGAAGGCCGACGGCTCGTTCGAAGTCCACGTCGGCAACGGCGAGGTCCGGATCACCGACCCGCAAGAAAACACCCACCAGGTGACCTCGGGGCTCGCGATCGCCTACAAGCCGGCCGACGACGCCGTGGATGTCGACCTCGACCTCGACCGCTTCGTCCAGAACCTCCCCTGGCAGCGCATCGTGTTCTCCGACAACTTCGAGCGGCCCGCCAACGACCCGTCCGCCTTGCGCCGCCCGCAGACCGGCAAGCCGTGGCTCATCGCCGGCGAGGAACGGGTCGAGCCCAAGGTCTTCCGCAACGGCGCGCTCGACACATCCTTCGGACAGCGCTCGCTGACCGCGAACTTCGAGCGGATCGACGAGCGCGGGAAGAACATCTCCCACGTGGTGACCTTCACCACCCGCAAGCCGTCCAATGAAGAGGACAAGAGCCAGCAGCCCTTCGCCAGCGAACGCCTGCTCTTCCACGACACCGACGGCCAGCGGATGTTCAGCGTGTCCGCTCACTCCGCGGAAAACCACCATTGGCGGCTCCAGGACGAACAGAGCCCCGCCTCGTCGCCGGTCACCGACATCCGCGCCTTCGAAACGCGGACGCTGACCTTGCTCTACGAATCCTGGACCGGGCGGGCGGTGCTCTACGAAGGCTCCTCCGTCCAGGGCAAGGAACTCGTCACCCTGACGACCCGTCCGAACGCCATTCCCGGATCATTCAGCATCTTCAACCAGGGTGGCGGCGACCTCGCCCTCGAGGACCTGGTGGTGAAGATCGTCGTCTACCCGGGCCACTACGATCCCGCCCCTTGAGCCGGCGGGCCCGCCCGCTGCGGCGGACCTCCCCCTTGAGGGGCCCCGGGGGCGCATCCGGATGCGGCCAATCGGATCGGCCCGTTCCCCTGTAACGGGGTGACGGATGAGAAATAGATCGCGTCAACTACACCTGAACTCCGGGTTTCGACGTTAATACTGTTTCGATTTTCCGAACCCGCAAAACCCATGCGCCGAATCCAAGCGAGAGGCCCGCGTGAACCCGCGCGTGCCGTGGATTTCCAGCACCCCCGGCCCCCCGGCCCCGGGCAGTTGTCGCGCTGCGGGATATCCACCTTCCCGGTACCCGGCCTGCCGCCGCGGACCGGCCGATAGAAAACCAAAACAACCCAGAATGAACCCAAGAACCCGCTACTTCACATCCTCCCTCGCCGTCGCGGCCACCGGAGTCTGTACCAACACCTCCCGGGGCTCCGTCGTCATCACCCCGCAGAACACGAGCTTCACGCACGCCGGCGGCGGCCAGCTCTCGTTCGACATCACCGGGGATGCCGATCCCGACTACAGCTTCGTCTACGCCAACAACAACAACACCAAGCCGCAGCTGACCTCGGAGCCGTTCCCCGGCGGCGGGGCCTACGCCCCCGAGCACATCATGATGCCCAACATCACCTCCAAGGCCGTCCCGGCGGACCTGGCGGTCGGCAGCGTCATCGACGGGTCCCTGTATGGCGGCATGTCGTTCTGGGAGGGCTTCCTTTTCAGGAACTTCGATAACAACGCCTTCGGCGAATGGGGCGGCCCCGATACCGACAATCCCACCGGCCCGGTCGAAGGCTACATCGCCCTGCGCATCGAAACCGGCGGCCAGGGCTCCGGTACCTGGAACTACGGCTACGCCCATGTCCGGGTCGATGTTCCCGGCGGCACCATCAAGGTCTTCGAGACCGGCTACGAGACCGATCCGAACACGGCGATCACGATCCCGCCCCACGATCCGGCGCTGGTGGTTCCCGATGCTTTCACCGGGCAATCCGACACCACCGGGGTCACCCTCGAGATTTCGGTTTCCAACGGCGGTGCCACCAATCCGCTGACCATCACCTCGGCGGTCTTCACGGGAATCGACGCCGACTACTTCACGATCAACGAAACCTATCCACTGGTCATCGGACCCGGCGGCAGCATCGACTTCTCGGTCGACTTCGACCCCGAAGGCCTGGTCTCCACCTTCTCCGCCACCCTTGAGCTGACCAGCGACGATCCCTTCGCGCCGGTGATCAGCCTGCCGGTGACCGTGGAAGTCGGCCAGCCCAACATCCAGCTCCCCGCGAGCCTGGAGCTGGGGCCGTTCGCGAGCGGAGACGGCGCGCAGGCGCTCAACGTGGAGATCCAGAACAGCGGCTACGCGGATTTGGAAATCTACGACGCCTACTTTGCGGCCGGGCCGTACTCGACCCGCTTCGCCGTCACCCATGATTTCATCGGCAGCGGCCTGACCGCCGCCGGCCAGGGCTCGGTGAACCTGCCGTTCTCCTTCGACCCGACGGGATTGGCAGCCGGCGTGAAGAGCGCGGTGATCACCCTCTCGACCAACGACCCGGACAACCCGACGCCGACGCTCCTTGTCAACGTCGAGGTCTCCGCCCCGCCGCAGGAAACGACCGTCTCGCTGGCCCACCGCTGGAGCTTCGACGACCTCAGCGACAGCGCCGGCAGCGCCGATGCCACCCTCGTGGGAGCCGCCTCGGTGTCAGGAGGATCACTGGTCCTGCCCGGCGGCGGGGTCCGCCAGGACTATGCGTCGGTCCCGGTCAGCGCCACCATCGCCGCAGCCTCGAGCCTCAGCTTCGAGGGCTGGTTCACGCCGGTGGTTCCGGACCCGCTGAACCCGATTCCCCAGGATTGGACCAAGGTCTGGATGTTCGGCATCCCGGGCACCACGGCGGAGACGGTCACCTACCTCGACTTCACCTGGGACAGCCTGTTGGATTTCCCCAGCGCCAACTTCCGTAACGGGACCAATGAGGTGCACACCCGTGACGGGGACAATCCCCCGGGGATTCCCGCCGGGAGCGAGGCTCATGTCGTCGTGGTCTACGATGCCGTCGGCCATCTCATCTCGATCTACGTCAACGGCACCCTCGCGGACAGCGTGGCGTGGACCGGCGAAATCCACGACCTTGGCATCACCACCGACAACTTCCTCGGTGCCCCGGTCTTCCACAACGACCCGGACTTCGCCGGCAGCATCAACGAGATGCGCATCTGGCGTGGTGTCCTCGACTCCAGCGATGTCGCGGCAAGCTTCAGCAGCGGCCCCGGCACGCTGATCGATCCCAACTCGATCGCCCCGAATCCCGAACCCTTCGCCATTACGGGCGTCGAGATCGTCGACGGCAATATCGTCATCACCGGTTCCAGCGGACTCACCGCCGGCCAGACCTATCACCTCGAGACCGGCGTCACGCTCGACGACTTCGCTCCCGTGCCGGGCAGCGACTTCACCGGCGGCGACCCGATCCCGCCCTGCCCGGTGGGTGGTCCCAAGCGCTTCGTGAGGATCGCCAGCGGTCCCGGCGGCGAGTAAACGGCAACCGCCCCTTGATGGCATCGCCTCCTCGCCGGGGGGCGATGCCTTTTCATTGCGCCGGACCGCGTCCGAAAGTTCAAATCACACCGGCGGGAACATGACCGGGATCGCGGTCACGACCGGAAGCAAGCAGACGGCGCCGGTAGGCCCGGGCCAGTTCATCACCGGGCGAGATCCGCAGCAGGCGGTCAAGGGCCTCGACGGCCACCCGGATCATGCCCTGGGCCGCGAAGGCCCGCGCAAGCGCCAGGTGGGCTTCGGGAAAGCAGTAGCGGATCCCGATCGCGCGCTGGGCCGCCTTCGCCGCGCCGTCGAGGTCCCGGCGCCGCAGCAGCGCCTCCGCGAGCCCGAGCCAGGCCACCTCGTCGTCGCCATGCCCGAGGACGGACCGGGCGCACTTCTCGAGGAGCTCCCATTCGCGCAACGCCACCAGCAGCAGCCCGACGCGATGCCATGCCGCCGAACTCCGCGCGGGAAAACCGAGCAGGCCCCGGATGCACTCGCGGGCCTCTTCGGCTTCGCCCCGGGCCCATGCCAGTTCGGCGCGGCAAAGGAGCACGGCAAAGGGATCGAGCGACTCTTCCACCAGTTCCATCAACTCCCCGGCAGCGTCGGTCCGGCCCATGGCCAGCAGGGTCTGGAACAGGCACTGGATGAAGGCGGGGTTCTCGGGGAAGTCTCGTACCAACGCCTCGATCCGCGGCAAGGCGTCGCCAATCCGCCCGCCATCCAGCATGGATTGCACGAGGTTCCACTCGAACAACCTCCGTTCTTCCGGCGACAAGCCCGCCTTGGCTTCCGCCAGGCGCACGGCATCGTCCGCTGGCCCCGACTCCCAACTGGGGCAGGCGGGAATCTCGCACGGCGACTCCAGGCATTCGGCAAGGACCCGGCCTTCCATGTCGTCGCCACGGGCGAGCCCGAACCAGTTGAGCAAGGTCGGCGTGACATCGACCGCCCGTGCGCCATGCACCAGCAGGTCGCGGCCGAATCCCGGCCCCGAGGCGACGAGGATGCCCGGGGCTCCCGCGCGCCCGTCTTCCCCGCCCGGAGCCGCAAGGGTCTCGCGGATGCTTCCGGCCGAAACGACCACAACCGCGGCCGCGGGACCCGCCGACCGGACGAGCGCCCCGAGCATCGCGTCCAGCATTTGATACGCCACCGGCAGTACTTCGCGATACACCGCCTGCGGCTTCGCGGCCGGATCGCCGGCATGGAGGCAATGGCGGGCAAACAGGCTGCAGATGGCACCAATCGCCGGCATACGCACGGAGGCGAAATCCCAGGTTTCGGTCGCCATCAACCGGGAGAACGCGGTCTGGAACGAGGCGTCGGCGGCAAGCAGGAGCCGGAGCTTCGCGAGGGACGGATCACGATCCTGGTCGACCTGCTGCCAATCGCGAACGTAGCGGGCGATCGTGTCCGCGCCAATCTGCTCCGGCCGCACCCTCAGGTCGTCGAACGCAGCCGCGAGGCTTGCGGGCTGATAGGTTCCCGCCGGCGCTCCGGGCCACGGCTTCCCGGGTGGAGCCGTCGGCACCGGGTACCGGTCCGATATCAGGCTTCCCTCAATCCCGCCGCCGTGGCTCGCCGGCCAGCCGACGACCACCGGCCGGAGGTCGTGCCCGGACAGGATCTCCCAGATCGACCGTGCACCCCGCGATTCCGCCCCCACAGGTTCGGCACGGCCACCGGTCCGGTGGACCGGCAGGCAAACCTGGTGCTGCCAGGGTCGCTTCCCCGTTGCAAGGGTCGTCCAGCGCGAGGCGCTGAAGGGCGGCGGGTGATGGGCGAGCGCACCGCTGGCCCCGTTTTCCACGAGGCCCCGGAGCACCGGCATCCTGCCGTCGTCCATCAAGGGATGGAGGACCTCCCAGTCCGCCGCCTCCCAGCCCACCAGCAACAAGCGGCGCTTTCCTCCGCCAATCATCCCCGTGCCAACTCGGGCGTTCGACGACGACGGCGGACCGAGGCAAGGCCGAGGGCGCCGACCGCCAGCACACCGACCGAGGGTTCCGGGACAATCGTGATGCCCTGCCCCTGGACGTCTTGGTAGGCGGTGTCAAACACCGTCATGGTGCCGGCCGGGACGTCGATCGAAACATGGGCGTAGCCATAATTCCAGAGGCCGGAGCCTTCACCGCCGGTCTCGATCCGCAGGGCAATGTAGCCCTCGACGGGCCCGATGGGATTCCCCGTGTCCGCACCTCCCCAGGTACCAAAGGCGTTCTCGTCGTAGTTCTTGAAGAAGAAGGCTTCCCACAGCGACACGCCCCCGTAGAGGGAGCCGTCCACGATGGTGCCAAGCGACAGGTCCGCCGGCAGCACCTTCGAACCCGAATCCGGCATCATCACCTGGTTCGGCTCATAGGTGCCGCCGCCCTCGAAGGGAAACGAAGTGATCTGCGGCTTGGTGTTGTTGTTGTTGGCGTAGACGAAGCGGTAGTCGGCATTGCCGTCGCCCGTGATATCGAACGAGACCTGCTCATCCGTGGTGCCCGTGTAGGTGAGTGTCAGATCGTGGTTGATCACGCTCACCGCGGCCTGGCCGGTACCGGCGGAAAGGCCGGCAACCGCAACCGCCATCGACGATTTCAAGTGCTTGGGTTGTTTCATGGGTTGTAACAGAACAAACGCCCGTTCCGTCACTTCAGGTTTAGTTGCACGGAGATTATCCCAACGCCGTACCCCGGCACCTCACGCCTGGTGTCGCCGGAAAACCAGTGCCGCGTTGTGGCCGCCGAACGCGAAAGATTGCGAAAGCGCGTGATCCATCTCGAGCGCACCGGAAGATCTCACGAAGGCAAGATCCGCGACCGGCTCCTGGAGGTTCACGCAGGCATGGGTCCGTTGCTCGGCGAGACTATGGGCGCACACCACTGCCTCCAGTGCGCCGCTTGCTCCGATCGAGTGCCCGGTCAGCGCCTTGGTCGAGTTGACCTTGACCCGGGGGCCGAAAACCCGGGCGATCACTTCAGACTCGATGGCGTCGTTGATGCGGGTGCCTGTGCCGTGGGCATTGAGATAGTCGACGCGTTCCGGAGTGATCCCCGCATCGGCCACCGCGGCCCGCACCATCCGTTCGACCTGCCGACCGTCCGGCGCGATGCTCATCATGTTGTGGGCGTCGAAGGTCTGCGCAAAGCCCGTGACCTCCGCCAGGATGGTCGCGCCCCGCCGCAAAGCCATCCCGCGTTCCTCGAGACACAAGATGCCCGCGCCCCCCTCGGCCAGCAGGAACCCCGAACGCTGCACGTCGAAGGGCCGGTTGGCAGTCGCGGGATCACTGCAGTCCTGGACCAGGGTCCGGGCGATGTCGAAGCCGCGGAAAATCGCACCGTAGTCGTCGCGGAGATACTCGCACCCGCCGGCCAGCGCCAGGTCCAGCTCGCCGCACTGGATCGCACGGAAGGCCTGCCCGATCGCCACGGTGCCCGCCGCGCAGGCCACGGTCGTGGTGACATTCGCGCCGTGGAAGGTGAACTTCTGGCCGAGGTGCGCCGCGGTGGCATTTGGCATCAGCATCGACACGGCGAAGGCATTGAATCGCTCGGGATGCACCAATCGGCGGCCCGTCATCCTGAGTTCATCGGCCTCCTTCATGGTCGGGGGAAGCCGGCCGGCAAGGTCCTCGATCTCGCGCTTCGCCCGCCCGAGGAGGTGATGACTGAAGTTCCCCAGGAAGCTGTGCGCCCCGCCGATCCCGGTGCCGACGAAGATCCCGGCCCGCTCCGCTTCGACACCGGGAATCCCGAACGCGTTGGCGCGGCGATCCCGCAGGACCAGGTCGTGGCCCGCCTGTGCCAGCGCCTGGCGGGCCGCGCATTCCCCGATCAGCGACACGGGATCGCGCTGGGATCGTTCGTTTCGGTTGGCACCGAGCCCGTCGAGGTCGAGTTCGGGCAAAGGCGCCCACAAGGTGGACCGCAGGTCCGCGTGGTCGAGCCAATGCTCCGGGATGCGCCCGACCCGGCCACAGCCCGCGAGGCAATTGCTCCAGAACTCATCGACATCGGAACCATTGGGACAAAACACCCCGGTCCCGGTGATCACGACTCGTCGTTCACCCGGCATCCGCGGCGGTTTTCACCCGGGTGGAAATGTAGGCGATGACGTCCTCCAAGGTGCTCATTCCTTCCGCCTCGTCGAGGTCGACGGAACCGCCGAATTCTTCCTGCAGGGCGGTGAACAGGGACAGCATGTCGAGGGAATCGGCACCAAGGTCATCTTGAATGGACGAGTCGCGCCGCGCCGTCCCGGCGTCGAGCGACAGCACCTCCTCGACCACCGTCAGGACACGGGACTCGATTCCCCGGTGAAACTCGGCGTCACTCATCCGCGGCAAGGTGCGGTTTCATGATGCTCACCCCGCGGCGTGCGACCAGCACGGCGACGCCAACAGGTTCCCTCGATCGACGCGGATTTTTCATGCATATCGCGCCGCCTCCGGCTCGCCATGGCCATCACGGACATGGCACCCGGAAAGATGGCGCGATTACGAGTCAATGAAACCCCGGGCCTCCCCGTCAAGCTGGGCCTCGCGGATCGATCCGCTTCAACCGGCCTGCCCCGGCCGGGTGTAGATATGCCGCACCGCCACCTCGCGGCCGCCCATCCGCTTCGCGAGGTTGGCGGTTTCCAGGTGGTCCTGCTGGCGCGCCCGGAACGCCAGGACACGCAAGCTCGACCTTTCCGGGGTCGCCAGACGGGCGATGTGATCGAACAGCGCCAGGTTCGCCAGCGCGCGCAGTCTCGGCGGCATCGGGCTCACCACCCGGACATCGACCGCGAGGCAAACCGCATTCGTCCTTACCAGCAGGACGCCCAGCACGTCGCTGCCATCGAGGAGCACCGACGAGAACGCGAGGTCATAGCCATCGCCGCCCGGCGACGACCACGAGTCCCGTAGCGAATCCAGGTCGATCAATTGATAGGGCGCAAGCAGCGGCCAGACCGTCTCCGGCGGGTGGTGCCGGATCGCTTCCGTCCGCCACCCCGCCGGGATCTCCGGCCGGTAGCGCTCTAACATGGCATCGACCCGTTCGCGCACGGCATCGGCGGGGGCTTCGAAAACCCGCTCGGTGTGCCGGCCCTCGTAACCGCACTCCGCCAAAAGAATCGCCGCCGGCTCATCCTCCGCGAGCAGGCGGGCGAACTCCATGCGTCGCCCGGCGACGCGTCCGTCCGCCTCGAACTCTGCAAGCAGGGCATTCCATGAAGCACTTCCATCGGTCCCCGGCGGGCCCGCGAGCAGGAACTTCACCACCTCGCCCTCGTTCCACCATGCCAGGGACGCCACGATGCGCTCGATCGGGCGCAGCTTCGTCACCACCAGGAACTCCGCCTGCGCGGGCGGGACTTTCGGGGCCGACGCGAACAGGAAGCGCGCCCGCGGGATTTCTTCTTCGCGGGCTTTCCGGGGAAGCCCTGATGGTTGGGAATCCGGCATCTCGGAACGACGATCGGCACTCAAGAATCCATGGTCGGTTGGAACGAGTCGATCACCGGGCGCGCGTTCCGTCGAGCTGGCTCAGCGCATACGCGTAGGCACCCAGCGCAACCGCCTCGCTGGTGCCCAGCCGGCTGATGCCGACACCGGTCCTCTGCAAGGGATCGTAAAGGACCGTCCGGTCGCTGCCGGGGATCGCAACCTCGCGGGAGTCGCCCTTGAGGAAGGCTTTCAACTGCCCGGGGTCCTCGAGGTTGAATGCCTTGGCGGGCATGCGCCGGAAGCGCTTGCCATCCGGCGCGATGAACTCGCTGTTCATTTCCGCCACCAGCGCCGGCAGGAAGGCCGGCCAGGCACCGGAAACGCCCCCGCCGATCACGCCGAGACCGTCGATCAGGGTCAACGCGGTGGCCATGACGTCGCCGGCGACCTCGCCGAGCCGGCGCGCCGCTTCACGGGCCGCGGCCGCGTTGCCGGGCACGGTGCCGCGCGCGATGTCGTGGATGACCTTCGGTTCCGGCGTCTCCCCGAAGGGGATGCCACTATGCTCGCCGTAGATCTTGCGGACGGCCCGGATGCAGGCGCCCTCCTCGGCATTGGTCCAGGGCTCGAGCTTGTGCCGCAAGGTCCAGACCTCGGCCGCCACCGAGTTGTCGCCGATGAACAGGCGACCGTCCCGCACGATCCCGCCGCCGAGACCGGTCCCGAGGGTCATGCCAAAGAGATTGCGGTAGCGCTTCGGGCTTCCGGCTTGCTCGAGCATCGCGTTGACCTGCGGCAACAGCCCGCCGATCGCCTCGCCGTAGGTGAACAGATCCCCGTCGTTGTTGATGAAGACCGGGATGCCGAACTTTTCCGCGAGCATCGGCCCCAGTGGCACGCCGCCACGGAAGCCGGGCAGGTTGCCCAGATCGCCGATGATCCCCGCCGGGTAGTCGCAGGGGCCGGGAAAGGCGAAACTGATGGCCACCGGCGCCTCGGGGCAGCGGGCACGGACGGTCTCGAAACCGTCGACGATGCTCTTGAGGCAGGCCTCCAGATCGTCGCCGCGCGACGGCAGGTGGACGCCCTCGACGACCGGTTTGCCGGCACGGATCGCCGAAAAGCGGAAGTTCGTGCCGCCGGCATCGAGGGTGAGGACCAGGCGGGGGTCGGTGTTCGGATCGCTCATCTCATCCTTCCACGGCGGTCGCGCCCGATTCCTTTCGTCCGACCTTGTGCCCGCTGGCGCCATAGTAGGCCACGTAGGCGAACGCGATCATCGGCACGATGAAGGACGCCTGGATGCTCATGTGGTCCGCCATCAGCCCCTGCAACGGTGGAAGGATGGCACCGCCGAGGATCGCCATGACCAGCAGCGAGGAGGCCTGGCTCTTGTAGGTCCCGAGGCCCTCGATCGCGAGCGAGAAGGTGTTCGACCAGCCGATCGAGGCGAACAAGCCGACGGCGACCACGCACCACATGGCGACGGTGCCGCCGACGGCGACCGCGACCAGCAGCAGCACGACCGCGGTGCCCGAGAAGATCATCAGCGAACGCCCGGCGAGTCCCTTGCCGAACTGGAACAGCAGCCAGCAAAGGCCCACGAAGGGCAGGTAAAAGCGGAACACGCTCCAGTTCCCGATGAAGCTCTGCTTCCACAACGCGAGGATATCGGCATCGCCCTTGCCCCCGGCCTGGATCGCGTCCAGCGGCGCGCTCTTCGCCACCCACAGGAAGAGGAAAGCCACCAGCGGGATCGCTGCCAGGAGAACCTGCTTCCTGGCTTTCGGCAAGTCGCTCAACTCGACGGACCCCATGAAGCGGCCGATGAGAAGCCCGCCCCAGTAGATCGAGACATACTTGCTCGCCTCCGCCTCCGACAGGCCGGCGATCGACTCCTGCCCGAGAAAGCTTACAATCGCGCTGCCCACGGCCACTTCGCCCCCGACGTACATGAAGATCCCGATGATCCCGAGCCGCACGTGCGGGAAGGCCAGCGCCCCCGCCCCGGGCAGGACCTTGCCCTCGCCGACATGCGGCAGGTGGATGAAGAAAAACACGAACGCGAGCACCAGGAAGACGACGCAGAATCCCATGTACGGCAGCTTCACCGAAGCGGCGCCGTGGGCGTCGGAAGTGGCGAAGTACTGGAAGATCAACCAGCCCCCGATGAGCGGGCCGATCGTGGTCCCCACGGAGTTGAAGCCCTGGGCGAGGTTGAGCCGGCTCGAGGCCGTACGCTCCGGACCGAGGATGGTCACGTAGGGATTCGCGGCGATCTGCAGCATCGCGAAGCCGATCCCGACGATGAACAGCGCGCCGAGGAACATCGGATAGGACTCGGCGGCCGCGGCCGGCCAGAACACCGCGCTGCCCAGGGCGGAGATCACAAGCCCCAGCACGACCCCATTCTTGTAGCCGATCCGCGCGATCGGGTCGGTTCCGGTGGCCGAGATCAGGAAATAAATCAGCGCCCCGGTGAAGTAGGCGCCGAAGAACGCGAACTGGACCAGCATCGCCTTGAAATAGGTCAACTCGAAGGCCTCCTTGAAGCGGGGGATCAGGATGTCGTTGAAGACCGTCATGAATCCCCACAGGAAGAACAGCGAGGTCATCACCGCGAAAGGACCGCGGAAAGTGTCAGGCGAGTGCGGGGCGCCGGTGGGCGCCGGGCGCGAGTTGGGTAGTGCCATGCAGCTTGGATTTTGGAATGGGTCGGCAGGGCGGGGAATCCCGCCACCACAGCCTCCCTCCACCCCGCGCCAGGACGGCCGGGCAAATGAAGGAGCAATAACGCCTATTCCGTGACGCCGGGTTTAGTCATGTCCCCACTTGCGGGGACAGCTCCGCCGACGGCGAAGCCAGCTCAGCGTTCCCAATCCTACCAACCACCCGGGGCGGCCGAGGAAGCGTCAAACGGCACCCACACCGGAGAGATCTACGGCAGCTGCATCTCGAAATAGACCTTCCCCTCTTCGCCGCAGTCGATCCACGAGCCCCCCGACCCGACGGGCTCGATCCGCTCGAGCGGAATCTCCAAATCCGGGAAGTGAAGGAAGCCCAGCGCCAGCGGGACGCTCCGCCCCCGGATCACCAACCGGTCGGCCGATTGATAGGCTGCCACGGTCCGGACACCGAATCGCAGCTCTCCCATTTTCACCGCCCCCGGCAAACGACGACCCGGTGCAG
Organism: Neoluteolibacter marinus; assembly: GCF_014904755.1. Taxonomy (GTDB): domain Bacteria; phylum Verrucomicrobiota; class Verrucomicrobiia; order Verrucomicrobiales; family Akkermansiaceae; genus Haloferula; species Haloferula marina. The sequence continues at coordinate 75,936 of NZ_JACZFQ010000040.1, read as the reverse complement.
TGGAGATGACATCCGTCTGGTAATGCTTGGCCAATCTCCCCCATCCGGAGCGCACCGAAGCCCAGACCATCATTCCCTGCCCCACGCCATAGAGCACGAGCATCACGGCGATCGCCATCTTGATCCTGCCCCACTGGATATCCACGAATCGCATCATCCCTCGTTGGCGAACGGATACACAACAGGGCGAACCTTGAAACGACCGGTTCTCGCCGTCGACCAGTTTGAACCAGGTTTTGGATCGCCCGCTCCCACCATGGTCGGAATGCACCCGGAAGGCACTGCTCCTATCGATCAGGCCGATTGGCCCCTCGTCCCCGGCCGCTGTGAATCAAAGCACCTCCAACCCGTGGCACGGCCCTTGGAGAGCTAAATCCCGCGGCGCCGAACTGGTAGCAGAGGGCGGATTTGAACCGCCGACCAAAGGCTTATGAGTCCTCTGCTCTACCCCTGAGCTACTCTGCCGTTCCAGTCGCTGCCCAAAACGGGCGGGCGGAGGGATTAGCGTCGTCTCGCCGGACTGTCCACCGAAAAATCGCCCGCTTGCACCCGGCCGATCCGGTGGCAAGCTGCCCGGCGTGAAGCCGCTCCAAGCACTCTCCGCCATCGCCGCGCCGTTCGGACTCGCCATTTCCCAAGCCTCCGCCGCCCCGCTCGAGGATGGCGCCGCGCTGCCCGCGGTCACGGCCGTCGACCAGGATGGCAAGGAGGTCAAGGTCGCGGAAGCCGGCGGCAAGGGCTGGACGCTGGTCTATTTCTACCCCCGCGCCGACACGCCCGGCTGCACCAAGCAGGCCTGCTCGCTCCGCGATTCCTATGCCGCCCTGACCGAGAAAAAGGTCACGGTGTTCGGCGTCAGCATGGACGACGTGGCCGCCCAGAAGGCCTTCCAGGAGAAATACCAGCTGCCCTTTTCCCTGCTGGCCGACAAGGACGCCAAGGTGGCCGACGCGTTCGGCGTGCCCCACAGCCTCGGCTTCGCGAAGCGCCAGGCCTTCCTGTTCAAGGACGGCAAGCTCGTCTGGAAAGACCTGACCGCCTCGACCGACCAGCAGGCGGCCGACGTGTTGAAGCAGCTGGAGAAGTGAGCGGACCCGCCGCCGGGAGGGCTCCTTCCTGCGGGGCCGCAGCCCTCGCCGTGCCGACACCGGAGCAGCCGCCGGGACGGAGTTCCACGCCTGGACCGGCAAATCCCGCTGAAATTCAACGTTCGACATTTCAGCCCCCTCCCCCATCGTCACGCCCCTTCCGATCCACTCATGCTTTTCCGCAGTCTCTGCCGCCACGCCGAAATCGGCTCCAATTCCTACCTGCTCGATTCCGGCAAGTCCCGGGTGGTGCTCGATGCGGGACTTCATCCCAAGCACGACGGCCTCGAAGGCCTGCCACGCTACGACCTCATCCAGAAGGAACCGATCGACTCGATCGTGGTGACCCACTCCCACCTCGATCACATCGGCTCGCTGCCGGTTTTGATGAGCCGGCAGCCGCAGGCCAAGGTCTTCCTGTCCCAGGCCGTCGCCGAACTCGGCAAGGCGATGCTCCACAATTCGGTGAACGTGATGCAGTCGAAGCGCACCGAGCTCGGCATCGCCGAATACCCGCTCTTCACCCACCGAGAGCTGGATGAGCTGGAGGACCGGTTGGAACCGCGCCCGCTGGAGCGCCCCTTCGACCTCGATCCCGAAGGCCACATGCGCGGGATCTTCCACGACGCCGGCCACGTGCTCGGCTCCACCGGCATCACCATCCGCGGCAACGGCACCACCGTGATGTACACCGGCGACGTCAACTTCGAGGACTCCACCCTGATCAAGGGCGCCGTTTTCCCGGAGGACCACGTCGACACGCTGATCATCGAGACCACCCGCGGCGACAGCGAGCGGCCCGCCAGCTACACCCGTGCCGCGGAGGAACTGCGCTTTGCCGAAAGCATCGCCGCCACCCTGGACCGGCGGGGCGCCGTGCTCATCCCGGTGTTTGCGATCGGCAAGACCCAGGAGGTGCTGACGATGATCCACCGCTTCAAGAAGCAGGGACTGATCCCGAAGAAGACCCCGGTCTTCATCGGCGGGCTCAGTACCAAGATGACGGTGATCTACGACAAGTATGCGAAGGGCAAGACCCGCCGCACCGACGATGACTTCCGCATCCTTGAGGACATGCAGCTCGAGGCCGGCAACAAGAAGCGCAAGGGCCCGGTGCCGCTCCATGCCGGCGCCATCTACTGCCTGTCGAGCGGGATGATGAGCGAAAAGACCGTCTCCAACCAGTTCGCCCGCATCGGCTTCCTCGAGAACCCGAAGAATTCGCTGCTGTTCGTCGGCTACGCCGATCCCGACTCACCTGCGGGGCACATTCGCGCCGCGTCGGAAGGGGAAAAGGTCGTGCTCGACAAGAGCCACCCCGCGGTGGAGCGGAAGTGCCAGATGGAGATCTTCGACTTCAGCGGTCACTCGACCCGCGAGGCGCTGCTCGACTACATCCTCAAGGTGAAGCCGAAGAAGACCTTCCTCGTGCACGGCGACCCGAAGGCCTGCGACTGGTTCCTCGGCCAGCTCAAGGAGAAGCTGCCGGCCACCGAAGCAATGGTGCCGGTTCCCGGCAAGGACTACCAGCTGGCCTGATTCGACGGCCAGCTCAGTGGCGCCCGAACATCCGCCGCAGCTCCGCAGCGTCCTTCACCTTCGGAACCGATTTCCGCGGACCCGAGTCGGCGGGGGCGACCTTGGGGTTCGAAACCGGGCGGGACTTCGTACGACCTTGATCGGGTGCATCAAGGTCGCCGAACCAGGCGAGACAAATACGATTTTTCATGGAGGGGGAACTTGACCCTATCCGGCAAGCACCGGGTGTTCAAGTACGCGATCGCGTGACATGGGAGCGGCTCCCATGCCGATCCGGGGAAATCCTGAATCTATCAGCTTTCCCCCCTTCAAAAAATCATTCCGCCACGAGGTCTTCGAGCCGCAGGCGGGCGATCTGATGGATCTGCCCGAGAGCCTCGACCAGTTCCTCGCCGCGGTCATTCTCGAGACGCCGTCCGAAGGCTTCCAGGATTCCGGCCCGGTCCGTCAGCCGGACGCAAATGATGAACGGAAAGCCGAAGCGCTCGCGGTAGCGGGTGTTGAGATCGGAGAACTTTTCGTATTCCCCGTCGCTGAGCCGGTCCAGCCCCAGGCCCGCCTGCTCGCGGGTGGACTCCGCGCTCAAGGCTCCGGCCCGCGCGAGCTTCCCCGCAAGATCGGGGTGGGCCCGGATCAGCGCGAGCTTCGCGGAATCAGCGGCGGATTCCACCACCGCCCGCATCCGGTCCACCACGTGCTTCCGCCCGGGGAACGGACGGTCGGCCGCGACCCGCTCCGCGACCCAGGGTGAGTCCTCGTAGATCCCGCCGAAGCGGGCGACGAAGTCCGCCTTTGGCATCGCGTTCAGGGCTTCGACCGTGACATTCTCCACGACAACAAGAATCACTACCCAGAAACCCTGTGGCAACGCTCGAATCCAACCGCTACGGCAAGTTCCGCGTCCGGGTGATGAAAGTCATCCGTCACGATGAATCCCACCACGACGTCTGTGAACTGGAGGCCGACGTGCTCCTCCAAGGCGATCTCGCCGGCTCCTACCTGAGCGACGACAACTCGTCGATCGTCCCCACGGACACCGTCAAGAACACGGTTCACCTGCTGGCCCACGACCACCTCACCACCTGCCGGACGAGCTTCGCGAACGTGATCGGCGAGCACTTTCTCGACACCTATCCCCACCTCTCCGGCGTGACCGTCGAGCTCCGCGAACGCAAGTGGGAGCGGATGACCATCGAGGGCAGTGCCCACCCCCACAGCTTCGTCCACGCCGCCAACGGCGAGCCCTTTTCCCGCGGCATTTTCCAACGCGGGCACGAGCCGGTGCTGTCCTCGGGAATCCGCGGCCACCTGGTCATGAAGACCACCGCATCGTCGTTCACGGGCTACAACGTCTGCGACCTCACCACCCTGCCCCCGGCCACCGACCGCGTCTTCGCGACCCGCCTGACGGCCGAGTGGACCTTTTGCGACAAGACCGCCTACTTCCCCACGACCGACGCCTCCGTCCTGTCGGCCGTCCACGAGATCTTCGCCACCACCCACAGCCCTTCGGTCCAGCGCACCCTCTATCAGATCGGGGAACTGGCCTTGGAGCGCGTTCCGGCGATCCGCAGGATCGACCTCAAGATGCCCAACGTCCACTTCCTCGGCCTCGACCTCGCCAAGCTCGGCCGGCCGGACCAGAAGGTGGTGCTCCTGCCGACCGACGAACCCGCCGGGGAAATCGAAGCGGTCATTGTCCGGGAATGAACCCGTGGCCGGAAATCGCGCGGCTGCAGGATGCCGGCACCGACCTCGTGGTGGTCACGGTCGCCGCGGCCCGCGGGAGCGTGCCCGGTGAGGCGGGTGCCAAGATGATCGTCACCCGCGACGGCCTGCTTCACGGAACGGTCGGCGGCGGCAGGATCGAGGCGCGGGCGATCGAGGAGGCCACGGCCATGCTGGCCCGCGGCGGTGAAAGCACCCGCCTCGTGTGCTGGAACCTCCAGCGCGACATCGGCATGACCTGCGGCGGCGAGATGACACTCCTGTTCGAACGGCTCGCCGCCGCGCCCCCGTGGCACATCGCAATCTTCGGCGCCGGTCATGTCGTCCAGGCCCTGGTGCCCATCCTGGTTCCCCTCGCCTGCCGGATCGATGTGATCGACCCCCGCATCGACTGGCTGGAGCGGCTGCCCCGTGCCCGCAACCTCTCCACCCACCCCTTGCCGGATTTCGAAGCCGGGGCCGGACTCGTCGGCCCCCGCTCCTTCGTGCTCTCCATCACCAAGGGCCACGCCAGCGACGTGCCGGTGCTCCGCGAGGTGCTCACCCGCCATCCGGAGATTCCGTTCCTCGGCGTCATCGGCAGCGCGTCGAAGAAAGCCGCCCTGTTCCGGGACCTGCGGGAGGCCGGCCTCGGCGAGGACTTGCTGGAAAAGATCACCTGCCCGCTCGGACTGCCCGTCGGCGGCAACGACCCGCACGAGATCGCGATCAGCATCGCGGCGCAATTGTTAGAGCGGAAGTAGCGCAACGTTGCACGTTGCGGCCAGGGGCGGCCGGATTGTTGGTGGGCGACCGCTCGACCTAACAGGCCGTTCGCCGACGCAACGTTCAACGTTGCGCTACTTCCGCGCCTCATCCACCGCGGACTTCACCGCCTCGCCCGTGCACGGGGAGGCCAGATCGAAATCCCCGGCCGTACCAAAAGCCGCCACTGCATCCCGGATCGCCTCGCGCACCGAGATCGCCAGCATCAGCGGTGGCTCGCCAACCGCCTTGCTGCCATGGATGGTCCGCGGCTGGGTGGCATCCTTCAACAGCGCCACCCTGAGTTCCGCCGGCACATCGCTGATCGCCGGAATCGCATAGGTGCTCGCGCTGTGGGTCAGCAGCACGCCCCGGTCGTCCCATCTCAATTCCTCGCCGGTCAGCCATCCCATGCCCTGCACGAAACCACCCTCGATCTGCCCGCGGTCCACCGCCGCATTCAGCGAATCGCCGACGTCGTGCAGGATGTCGACCCGGAGCACCCGCGTCATCCCGGTGAACCCATCGATCTCGACCTCGCTGACCGCGGCCCCGCAGGCGAAATAATGGAACGGCCGGCCCTTGCCGACATTCCAGTCCCAGACCAGGTCGGGCGTCGCGTAGAATCCGCACGCCGCCAGGGAGACCCTGCGAGTGTAGGCGATGCCCGCCAGCTGCGCGACCGGCACGCTGCCGACCGGTCCCTTGGCGTCGCCCGCTTCGAAAACAATCTCCTCCGCCAGGCAGCCGAGCTTTTCCGCTGCCAGTGGCGCGAGGCGCTCGCGCAATTGCCGGCAGGCATCGGCCACCGCCATGCCGTTGAGATCCGACCCCGAGCTCGCCGCCGTCGCGGAAGTGTTCGGAACCTTGTCGGTGCGCGTGTGCATCAGCCGGATCCGCTCCGCCGGCAGCCCCAGCTCCCGCATCGCCACGCCGAGGATCTTGGTGTGCAGCCCCTGCCCCATCTCGGTGCCGCCGTGATTCACCTGGACCGAGCCGTCCGAATACATCAGGACCAGCGCCCCGGCCTGGTTGTAGTGGGTCAGGGTGAAGCTGATCCCGAACTTCACTGGCGTCACCGCCAGGCCGCGCTTGCGGTGCGGATGAGCGGCGTTCCATTCCGCAACCAGCCCGCGCCGCACCACAAACTCCGAGGACTCCAGTAGTTCGCTCCAGATCCGGTCGAGGTGATGGTCGCCGATCTCCTCGCCGTAGTGCGTGGTGTTGGTCTCTCCGCTGCCATGGTAGAAATTCCTTCGCCGGACTTCTTCCGCAGGCAAGCCGAGCTTGAGCGCGATCCGCCCGAGGATCTCCTCGATCACCAGCATCCCCTGCGGCCCGCCGAAGCCGCGGAAGGCGGTGTTCGAGACCGTGTTGGTCTTCGCCACCCGCCCCTCGAAGCGCGAGTGGGGGATGTAGTAGGCGTTGTCGAGATGGAACAAGGCGCGGTCGTTCACCGGCTGGGAAAGGTCCAGCGACCAGCCACCGTCGGAGAAAAGCTTCACGTCCACCGCCAGCAGCCGGCCCTCTTCATCGTGGCCGGCACGGTAGCGGGCGAGGAACGGGTGGCGCTTGCCGGTCACCGCGATGTCCTCGTCGCGATCCAGCTGCCAGCGGACCGGCCTGCCGGTCTTCACCGCCGCGATGGCGCACAAGGCCGCGATCGCGTTGCCCTGCGTCTCCTTGCCACCGAAGCCGCCGCCCATCCGCGGGGACTCCGCCACCACCCGGTGCCGCGGCAGGTTCAACGCTTCGGCCACGATCGCCTGGATCTCCGACGGATGCTGGGTCGAACTCGCGACATGCACCCCGCCCTCGCCGTCGCACTCCGCCCATGCGGCGTGGGTTTCGAGATAGAAGTGTTCCTGTCCGCCAAACCCGAACTCGCCCTCGATCGTCCGCGGGGAAGCCTCCATCCCGGCCTCCACGTCGCCGCGGCCGAGAACATGGGGATCGGTGTGGAAAGACTCCGCCGCCACCGCCGCGGCGATGGCCAGCAAGGGCGGCCGCTCGTCGATCTCCACCACCGCCTTCGCCGCGGCAAGCCGGCAGGCCTCGGTCGATTCGCCGACGACCAGCGCCAGCGCCTGTCCGTGAAAGGCCACCTCGTGCTCCGCCAGGATCGGCTCGTCGTGGCGCACCGGTCCGCTGTTGTTCGCCCCCGGAATGTCGGCCGCGGTCAGCACCGCCACCACCCCCGGCGAGGCGGCCACCGCCGACAGGTCGAGCTTGCGGATCGTCCCGCAAGCCACCTGCGACCGCACCGCATGGACCTCGAGCATCGGCCAGCCAAGCGCAACGTCCTCCACGTAACGCGCCGCACCGGTGACATGACCGGCAGCGCTCTCATGCGCGATCCCCGGGCCCCCGTCGAATAACGACTTCCACTCCGGCTCCGCAAAACCTTCATCCGCGACGAATTTCCCGAACAGCCCGCGCACCAGCGCCCGGCGGTAGGCCGCGCTGCCGCGGACATCGGTCAGCGGGGTGAATGCGGCGTCCAGCAACTCCAGGACCTCCTCGTGCGCCGCGAGCGTCCTTCCGACGAGCGCCGCTTCCGCCGCACTTGCCCGCATCGTCTTCTCCGCCACGCCGCCAAATGCCAGCCGCGCCTCGGTGACCCGCCCCATTTCATCCGTCGCGACCCGGAACGCCGCGGAGACGATCGAAATATCCAGCTCGCGCCGCCTCGAGACCTTGAGGAAGGCGACCCGCCCTGACGGCCTGGCCGGAACCCGGATCGACCGGATCAACTCGTCGTCGCGCAGCACCGTCTTCCGGTAAGCCGTGAAAAAATCCCCGATCGCGACCTCCCTTTCGCCGGTCGCCGACACCAGCAGCAGGGACGCATCCAGGGCCATCAGCAGCGGCGCGCTGTCGCCGATCGGCGAGGCGGTGGCGAGGTTTCCGCCCAGCGTCGCACGGTGCCGGATCTGCCGCGAAGCGAACCAGCGCAGCATCTCGTCGAGGGCCGGGATCTCCCCCGCCAGAGCCTTCCCGATGTCCGTCAGGCTCGCGCCCGCACCGAGTTCCCAGTGATCGCCGCTGCGGCGGATCTCCTTCAACTCGGCGACCCCTTCCAGCGAGATCATCACCGTCGTCCGCAGGTGCCTCTTGTTCGCCAAAACCGCCACCTCGGTGGCACCCGCCACCATCACCGCGCCCGGGTGCCGGGCCTTCAAGGACAGCACCTCTGCAATGGAAGTCGGGCGCAAGAACAAGCCGCCGTCCACCCGGCTCTCCTGCGGGGGCTCCGCGGTCTCTTGCGGTGCCAGCCAGCGGTCCCAGGCTTCCCGTTGTTCCCTATCTAACAACGACTGGTGCATCGCCTCCCGGATCGGCCGGTAGCCGGTGCAGCGGCAGAGGTTGCCGCACAGCTGGTCGGAAATCGCCGCGTCGTCCGGCAGTCCGGACCGGTGCCAGCACTCGGCCATCGACGCGATGAATCCCGGCGTGCAATAGCCGCACTGCGACCCGTGGCAGGCCACCATCGCCGACTGGACCGGGTGAAGTTCGCCCCCCTTGCCAATGCCCTCCGCGGTGCGGATCTCGCGACCCGCGAAGGCATGGGCAAAGGCCAGGCAGGAGTTCACCGATTTCAGCGTTCCGTCCTGCTCGACCAGCAGCACCGAGCACGCGCCGCAGTCGCCCTCGTTGCACCCGCACTTGGTGCCGGTCAGTCCCTTGCGGCGGAGGAAACCGAGAACGGTCTCGTGCAACGGCACGAACGAGAGATCGAAGGTCTCGCCGTTGATCCGCAGGATGGAGGGCGCGTCCATCACCGGCTGAGTTCCTTGAGACATTCCTTCAAAACCGCGACGCCCTTCGCGATGGCATGCGGCGAGCTGAACTCGTCCGGGCGATGGCTGTAGCCCTTGTGGCAGGGAATGAAGATCATCGTCGTCGGACAAAAGCGGGCCATGAAAAGGGAGTCGTGGTAGGCCCGGCTGACCATCCGGTCATGGGAAAACCCGGCAGCCGCCGCCTTGTCCTCCGCCAGTGCCACCAGCGACCGCTCGCACAAGGCCGGCGGGTCCTGGTTGATCACCTGCCAGTCGATCTCCACCCCGCGCCGCTTGCAAACCGCCCGCGCACCCTGGCCGATCTTTGCCAGCGCCCGGTCCCGCGCTTCCTGGTCGGTGTCGCGGAAATCCACCTCCATCTTGACGTCGCAGGGGATGCTGTTGATCGCGCCGGGCTTCACCTCGACCAGCCCGGTAGTGCCCACGGTGTCCTTGCTGCCGCTCTCCAGCGCCGCCTGTTCGACCAGCAGCGCGATCTCGGCGGCGGCGAGGAAAGCATCGCGGCGATCCGGCATCAGCACCGCCCCGGCATGCCCGCCCGATCCCTTGAGCAAGAGGCGGAACGCGGAGGGCGCGGCGATCTTCTCGACCACACCGATGTCGATGCCCCGCTCTTCCAGCAGCGGGCCCTGCTCGATGTGGAGCTCGATGAAGGCCTTGTAGGCGCCGGTGGAAACCTTCACCGCCCCGAGGTCGCCCCCGCAACCGGCGGCAGCACGCAGCTCGTCTAGCGACCTGCCGTCCGGATCGCGCAGCGCCTGGGCCTCGCCGGCAGTGATGGTGCCGGCCATCAGGCGGCTGCCGAGGCAGCCGATCCCGAACCGCGTCGGCTCCTCGGACGTGAACATGATCAATTCCAGACTGTGGCGGGGCAGGTGGCCGGCCTCCTTGAGCTGGCGCATCGCCTCCAATCCGCCCAGCACGCCGACGACCCCGTCGTATTTGCCCGCATTCGGGATGGCGTCGGTGTGGGACCCGGTCGCCACCGCCGGCAGGCAAGGCTCGCTGCCCTCCCAGCGGATGAAGAGGTTTCCCACCGGGTCCTGCCGCAGCTGGAAGCCCGCTTCCCGTGCCTTCCCCGCAAGCCATTCCCTCGCCGCCAGGTCCTCGGGCGAAAACAGCACCCGCGTCACCGCCGGCGCGGGATGCGCGGAGATGGCGGCGAGCTCGTCGATCTCCCGGTCGAGGCGGCTAGGGCAAGCGGTGGACATCCTTGTAGTAGAGATAGCTGGCGGGCTCGTCGCCCATCGCGACGAACCATTGCGGGCAGTACGGCGCCATCCAGATCGCGTCGCCGGCTTTCACCGGGTAGTACGATTCCTCGAGGCGATAGACGCCTTGCCCGGAGAGCATGAGCAAGCCGTGTTCCATGATGTGGGTCTCCACGAATGGCAGCGTCGCGCCCGGTTGATAGGTGAAGATGTTCACCGCCAGGTCATAGCGGGAGTCGACCGGCAGCAGCGTCTGCAAGCGCGCCTTATCATTGCCGAGGAAAGGTTCGCCCGGGATGTCGGCGGCATGCCCGTGAACCGCCGGCGGTGCCTCGAGGTTGTCGACCGGTTCGTAGATCTTGCGGAAGATCGTCAGGCGGGTGTTCTCACTGCCGTGCAGCGCGAGGACGTTCTCCGAGGGCACGAAGACGAATCCGCCCGCACCCAGGGTGACGTCGCCATCGTCCCACACCACCCGGCAGTCGCCTTTCTCGATGTAGATCACGTGCTCATACTCGCCCGCCGGAAACCAGGCGGTGCCACCGCCCGTCTGGTAGCACACCAGCAGCTGGCTGATTTCCGCGCCGATCGCGGGCGAAAGGAGCACGTAGGCATCCGCCCCGTCCCAACCGGGGAACGCGCTCGGCACGTGGCCGTCCAGGGCGATCAGGGCGTGGCGCATCGCGACGCGGGTGCGGGTCAGTCCGAAGAGTTCACTCATGGTTGGAAAAGCAGTGGGCGGCCTTCAGCCGGCATCGGACATCTCTACCGGGTTGCTCATCGTCCGGGCACTAAAAAACGGCCGCTGGTCGCGGGCGACACGGGCTCGCCCCGCAGCCAGGTCGAGGCGACCCGCCACCCGCTGCGACGGCCGACATACGGCGAGATCGCATGGCGCGAGAGCAGGTCCTCGCGACCGATCACGGATTCGTCCGCGGCCAACAGGCAGAAGTCGGCATCCCATCCCCCGGCGACCCGTCCCTTGCGCCCGCCCAATCCGAAACGTCGCGCCGGGTTCCCCGCGACCAGAGCCGCGAGCAGCGGCCACGAAGCCTCCCGCACGGCCCGCTCGATCATCAACGGAAACCCGTGCTGGGCGCCGGCAATGCCGCCCCACATCGCGAAGAAGTCGTTGCCCTGCTTCAGTTCCGGCGGTGCCGGCGAGTGATCGGATCCGATGGTGTCGATCTCCCCGGCCGCGAGCGATTTCCACAGCCCGTCGACCGTCGCGGCGGGCCGCAAGGGGGGCGCGCACTTCGCGGCCGGACCGATCTCGCACGCCATCACGGCGTCCAGCAAAAGGTAGTGCGGACAGGTTTCCGCGGTGACGTCGATGCCTTCCCGCTTCGCCGCCGTCACCAGATCGACGCCCTCAGGCGAGCTGATGTGGACGATATGCAGGGCGCAGCCGGTGTCGCGCGCGCAGGCCAGCGCCATTTCGATCGCGGCCAGCTCCGCGGACACGGGCCGCGACGCCAGCCAGTCCGCCATTGTCCCGGGACTCGGCGGCGGGAACTTCTCCCAATGCGCCGCCAGGGCCGCCGGGCTCTCGGCATGCACCGCGACCGGCAAGCGGAGATCCGCGGAAATCTTCATGCCTTCACGCAGCGTGGCCTCGTCCGCCGCTTCGAATTCCGCGAGACCACTCGGGCACAGGAACGCCTTGAAGCCCGCCACCCCGCACCCCGCCAGCGCGGCCAGGTTGGCCAGTGAGTGGGGCGTCAGCCCGCCCCACAACGCGAAGTCCAGCCGGCTCCGGCGCTCTCCCGCGTGGCGTTTCGCCTCGAATGCCCCGACGTCCAGCAAGGGCGGCGCCGAGTTCAGGGGCATGTCGATGAAGCAGGTCCCGCCGCCCGCCGCCAACGCGGCCGAACCGGTGGCAAATCCCTCCCACTCGCTGCGCCCCGGTTCATTGAAATGCACGTGGGCATCGACCAGCCCGGGAAAGAGCACCTTGCCGCTGGCATCGATCTCGACCTCCGTGCTCCCCGCGAGATCCGGGCCGATGGCGGCGAAGGATTCGCCCGAGATGCCGACGTCAGCGATCGTCGCTTCCCCTGCGGCCACCACCGTCGCCCCCCGGATGATCGTGTCGAAGTCACTCATGATTTGGAAATGTCCTGCAGGAATCCCACCAGCACCCGCAAGCCCGCGGCCATGTCGTCCGGGGAGGCATATTCGTCCGGATGGTGGCTGAGCCCGTCGCGGCAGCGGACGAAAACCATCGCGACCGGCATCGCCGTCGCCATCATCACCGCGTCGTGCCCCGCGCCGCTCGGCAGCAGCCGCCGCCCGCCGGTGACCAATTCAATGGCATCCAGCAGCCGCTCCGTCAGACCCGGGTCGCAGGGCACCGCCGGATTGGCCTGCACCAGGTCCCAGGCCAGCTTCAATCCGCGGTCCGCGGCGATCGCCTCGAACTCCGCCAGCAGCTCGCCTAACAGACGCTCGCGGCAGGCATCGTCGGGATGGCGGAAATCGAGGGTGAACTTGACCTCGCCCGGAATCGCATTCGACGCGCCCGGGCGGAGGTCCAGCTTGCCCACCGTCGCGACCAGCAGGGGATCGCTGCGGCCGCAGCGCTCGGCGGCAAGGATGCACGCCGCGGCCCCGGCAAGGGCGTCGCGGCGGATCTCCATCGGCGTCGTCCCGGCATGATCCGCCTGGCCGATCAGTCCCACCGCCAGCCGGCTCTGACCGCAAATCGCCGACACCCCGCAGACCGCTTCGCCCAGTTCCTCCAGGACCCGCCCCTGCTCGATGTGGAGTTCGACGTAAGCCAGGCAGGCGGAGTCCTCGTACGAAAACCGGGTCGCCCCCTCGTTCCAACCTTCCTTCCCGAGCGCCTCCGCCAGCGAAACCCCGGCGAAGTCGCGGATCTCCATCGCCTCGGTCCCCAATTGCCCGACACAGGCACGGCTGCCCAGATAGGTGGCATGGAAACGGACCCCCTCCTCGTCCGAAAAGCCCAGCACGTGAACCGGAAACGGCAGGGGCCCCGTCACCTGCAGCGCCGCCAGCGCCGTGAGCACCCCCAGCGCCCCGTCGTATTTCCCGGCGTCAATCACCGTGTCGAGATGGGAGCCCAGCAGCAGCGGCGGCAAATCACCGGCGGTCCCCGCGAGGATGCCGCGGATGGTCCCGCCGGCATCATGCTCCACCGTCATCCCCAGCTCCTCCATCCACCGCGACACCATCGCCGCCGCCGCCAGGTTGGCCGGCGACAGGAAGGTCCGCGTCAACGCCCCCGGCGTGTCGGTGACCTGCCCGAGCGCCTCGATCCGTTCCGCAAGTTGCCCGGCGGCCTGGGTGATCGCGTCCATCAGCTCCCGCGATAGGTGGAATACGCCCACGGCGAGCAGACCAGCGGCACGTGGTAGGAGCCGCCGGCTTCCATGCGGAAACAAACCGGCACCACGTCGAGGAAGGGACAGGCGACATCGAGCGTCCGGAAGTAGTCGGCGACATGGAAGCGCAGCTCGTAGCAGCCCCCGACCACCGCTTCGCCTTCAAGCAAGGGCCCCTCGGCACGACCGTCGGCATTGGTGACGATGCTTCCCACCGCCACCCCTTCCTTCAAGAGCTCGACCCGCATCCCCGCGGCCGGCTTCCCGTGGGCGGTATCGAGCACATGCGTGGACAACTTCCCCATCTGCCTAGCATCAGCAGTTCCGGTGCCGCGCGGCAAGACTGCCTTCCGTCCGTTTTGACCAGAATCTCCTTGAGCGGGCGGGCGGACCGTTGAGTCTGGTATTGCTATGAAATTCATTCCCTTCCCCGCCTTCGCCTTCTGCCTGATGCTTTCGTCCTGCGGCGACATGCCGATGGGTGGTGTCCCCGGTCCGCCGATGCCCGGCCCGGTTCCGGGCGGCAACAACCTCGCCGAGCAGCAGGACAAGGCCTTCAACCAAGGCTTCGGCTTCGGCCGCCGCGACGCCAACCTGGGCAAGCCCTCGAACCCGCTGCTCTACAACAACTACTACAACTCCCAGACCAAGAACCACTTCACACGCGGCTACTACGCCGGCTACCGGAAGGGCGGCCGCTAGGACTCCGCGACCCGCCATCGGGACGGTGGGTCCCGCGCAAGGATCCTCCGTCCCGGAATTGACCGCGCCGGGACACCGGGCGAGGCTCGCCGCGTGACGGGCGAGCTGATTCTGGGAATTGATCTGGGAACGACGAATTCCGCCGTGGGCGCGGTGGAATCCGGCTTCCCCATCCTGTTGGCGGACGCCGACGGACGGCGGATCACGCCGAGCGCGGTGTGGTACGGCGATGCCGGCCAGGTCGAGGTCGGCCGCAAGGCCCTGCGCCGGCGCCCGGCGGATCCCGGGAGGGTGATCACCAGCGTCAAGCGCCTGATCGGCCGCCGCTACGGCGACGAAGAGTCGTTCTGCGTGCCGATGAAGCCCGCCCCCGACGGCGGCATTACGGTGCTCGACCGCAGCCCGGAGGAAGTCAGCTCGGAGATTCTCAAGGAACTGAAGCGCATCGCCGAAAGCCGGCTCGAGCGCGAGGCGAGCAAGGCGGTGATCACCGTGCCGGCCTACTTCAACGACGCCCAGCGTGCCGCCACCAAGCGGGCCGGCGAACTCGCCGGTCTCGAAGTGGTGCGCATCCTCAGCGAACCGACCGCGGCGGCGCTGGCCTATGGCTTGGACAAACTCGAGGAACGCTCGCGGGTCGCCGTCTACGACCTCGGCGGCGGTACCTTCGACCTCTCGGTGCTGGAAATGCAGGACGGCGTGTTCCAGGTGCTGGCCACCCGCGGCGACACCCGCCTCGGCGGCGACGACCTTGACCTGGCGCTGGCGCGACACGGCGCGGAGCGTGGCGGCATCGACTTCGACTCGCTCGACGACAGCGCCAAGGTCCGGCTCCTCGAAGAGGCGGAGCGGGTGAAGTGCGCCTTGTCGGATCGCGGGGAGGAGACCTTCCGCGCGCCGTTTTTCGACGGAGTCCACAGCCTGGAGGTCCCGCTGACGGCCGCGGATCTCGGCAAGCTCGCGAAACCGTGGATCGCCCGCACCCTGACCTGCTGCCGCCAGGCGCTGGCGGATGCCGGCACCGAGACCTCGGCGCTGGACGCCGTGATCCTGGTCGGTGGCAGCACCCGGATTCCGGCGGTGCGGCAGGCGGTGGCGGAATTCTTCGGTCGCGAGCCCGACCTTTCCCAACACCCGGACGAGGCGATCGCGCTCGGCGCCACCATCCAGGCCGGCGTGCTCGGCGGCACGCTGCGCAAGATGGTGCTGCTCGACGTCACCCCGCTCAGTCTCGGCGTGGAGACCTTCGGCGGCCTGATGAACGTGCTGATCCCGCGCAACACCACCATCCCCTGCAAAGCCGGCGAGATGTTCACCAATGCCGCCGCCGGCCAGGCATCGATGCGGCTGCGGGTGCTCCAAGGCGAGCGCGAGATGGCCCGCGACAACTGGGAACTCGGGCTCTTCGACGTCCCCTTTGAACCCGCCCCGAAAGGCCAGGCCCGGGTCGGGGTGCAGTTCCGCATCGATGAAAACGGCATCCTCGAGGTGCTTGCGCGCGACACCACCACCGGCCGCGACACGGTCGTCGAAATCCGCAGCGCCGCCATCGACGTCGACGACGAGGCGGTCGAACGGATGGTCGGCGAGTCGGTCGAGCATGCCTTCGACGACATGGCCGAGCGGATTTTCACCGAGGCGCGCTTGAAGGCCGAGGAGCTGCTGCCGGCCGTGGACCAGGCTCTGGCGACCGCCGGGGAACTGGTGCCCGCCGACGAACGGGCCGAGATCGAAGCGGCCGCCGCAGAGGTGCGCAAGGCCCTGGCCGACGGTCAGCCGAACCCGCTCAAGGCCGCCGTCCAGCGGCTCGACAAGGCGACCGAAGCGCTCGCCGCCGCGCTGGTCGAACGCGCCATGGAACAGGCTCTGGAGCGGCGGATGTAGCGCAACTTTGCAAGTTGCGCTACCTGCCAGGTGGTACACGAGGACGGGATCGAACCGCCGACCGACCCGGTGTAAACGGGTTGCTCTACCGCTGAGCTACTCGTGCTTTCTCCCTGCGGACGGCGGCTTTTTCGGCCATCCATCCGCCGCGTGCAAGCATGGAGTCGCTGCGGGCTTGCGGCTGCGGGAAAGCGGTGATTTCCTCCCCGCCCCGACATGCACCTGCGTTTCACCGAAGAAGAACTCGCCACCCTGGTGGAAATGGTCAGCTTGGCCGCCGAAGTCGCTTCGTGGAACGAGCGCCCGGGTTCGGAGGAAGGCGTCTCCGCCTACGAGGCATTGGAAGACAAGGTGTTGGAAAAGGCCAAGCATGCCGGACTCGGCGACCAGATCGAGTTCGACGAGGAGAAGCAACGCCACCACCTCAACCCGGAGCACCAGGAGGGCTCGTTCTTCCAGCAGTGCTACGACGAGTTCCGCAACGAGGTCTTTTGGGAAGAACTCGTTATCCGGCTCGCCGACCGCGACCTCGCCCGGGTCATCGGCATGAGCGCCTGGCAGGCGATGAGCGAGGAAGACCGCCGCGCCCACACCCGTGACATCGAGAAACGCTACTGGGACGAGTTCTCGAAGAACGGCATCGAGCGCCTGGCGGTGATCTTCCCGCACCAGGAGGGGTGACCCGATGAGCCGCGACCTCGAGGAAATCTACGCCAAGGGTTGTTGGTGGTTTCCAAGAAGGGTCGCCTTCTACCTGAGCGCGGTCTGGGTCGGGAGTCAGGTCGGCGCCTTCGCCATCGCCGCGGGATTCCTGACCGCCATGCGCCGGTTCCATCCCGATCAATTCAAGGTGATCTGGCAAAGCCCGCTCCTGCTAGACGGCGAGTGGGACGTGCTGAACGCCTTGGTGTTGGCCTCCGCGGCGGTGTGGTTCGCCAGACTCGATACCTTGGGATACCGGAGCTGGGCCGCTTTCGCCGGCATCGAGTCGGTCTTCGCCGTGCTCGGCGGAATCTACGACGTGCAGGGCCCGCTTGCCGTCACGGTAACCTGGTTCGTCTGGCTCGTGCTGGCGATCGCGATGGCCACTGCCGTCTGGTTTTTCCGACAATGGCAGCTCAACCGCTGGGCCGCCGAGATCACCATGCTCAAGGCCGAAAACGCCGCGCGGCGGGCGGCCCGGCCAAATGACGCTGGAGCGGAGGAGCCGTTGGACCCCTGTTAGCGCGGCGCCCCCGCCTTCAACATCTGCTGCGACCAGGTGCAGATCTCGATCCCTCGACGGGTCTTGTGCACGGCCGGTTCAAAGTCCTTCCAGGTCATTGTCAGCTCGGTCGGCGAGACCACCGTCCACTCCGCGAGGTTCGGGGAGCACCATCCGGATTGCTTCCGCGGGTCGAGCTTCTGCGGCCCGTCCTCGAAGGCGAGGTCATCGACCGTCCAGCCGTCGAGCTTCACCCGGAACTCGGCCTTGCCTATCGTGCCCTGCCACACCGCGCCGGTGTGGGTGGTGTAGCTGAACCACGACGTTCCCATCGTGTCGCCGCCGTTGTCGGCGAGGTAGTGGCGCTCGATGATGACGTCCCGGTCGGGCGGGAACGCCACCTCGATGGCGAAGAAATCCGCGAGTTGGACCTCCCCTGCCGGCAATTCCGGCGGCGGCGCGCCGAAGCCGCTCTTGGGAGTGCCCCAATCCCCGGTCGCGAACCAGCCGCGGACCTTCTTGGCTTCCACCGGCTTGCCATCGACGAAGGTCTCCAGCTTGCGGATCCGCCCGGTGTCCGAGTCCATCTCCAACAGGTCGGGAAAGCCCACGGTCTGATTCGCCGCGCCGCCCTGCTTGGTGCTGCGGAAGGTGAAGCGGCAGGTCACCTCGGACTCCTCCTTGCCGAAGCGGATGGCGATCGTTTCGGAAACCATCCGCACCACCGATTCCTCCGCGGCAAACTCGCCGAGCGGCGACGGCCCGTGCGCCCCGGAATTGATCGAGGTGTCGTTGGCAAGCGCCGTCGTTGCGGCCGCGAGGGCCAACAGGAATAGAATCCTCATGGCCCAACGTCCTCATCCGCGAGGCCTATGTCGAGCCGTTCCATGCTTCGCACCCGGCCGCTCACTCCCCCTCATCATCGGAAACCAGCCTACCGGCACGATCGATGAATCCCGACTCCTCCTCGCCGTCCTCGTTCTCCCACTCGACCTCGGCGTGACCCTCCGAAAAGGAATCCGCGGCGCTGTAGCGAAAAGGAATCACGATCCCCCCTTTGGGGTCGATGAATCCCCAGCGTCCATCCTTTTCCACCGCAGCAAGGCCTTCGGAAAACTCGCGGGCCGAGCCGTAGGTCAAGGCGATGACCTCGCGGCCGCCGCGATCGATGTATCCCCACCGTTCCTCCTCGGTATCCTCGAGGGCAACCGGGGCCAGTCCATCGGCGAAATCCTTGGCATCGGAGAAGCGCGGTTCGACGGCCCAGCTCCCGTCCGCCTTGATGTATCCCCAAGTGCTCATCACCCGCACCGCCGCAAGCCCCTGGTAGAATTCACGGGCGTAGGAAAAACGGGGTTCGATCACGATCCGCTTGTCGTCGACGCGACGGAACCCGGAGAGCCGCACTTCCTCGAGCTCGTCATCGGGGTTCGCGATCCCGTCCTTGAGATCCCGAGCGGCGCGGGCGTGGAAGTCTGCCACCTGGTTTCGCGCCCGGGTCGCGAACGAGTGCATCGCCGGACGCAATCGGATGAACCACTTGCCCCCGGATTCAATCACCTCGGCTTCCTCACTCAGGCGGCGGTTGATCTGGAGCTGCTCGTTCTGAAACAGGAACGAGTATTCGATTTTCCAGGTGCTCCCCGGTGGACTGTCGGCGGAAGGCGCCACGATCCGATCCAAGCGCACGGATTCGAGCAACTTCGCGAGCTCCCCGGGAGCCCGGCGCCGGATGCTGGCGAACTGCTGGTCGAGCATCGCGCAGAAAAGATCCAGGGGAGCCATCGCCGTGAGTTCGGCGACGCTGCCGACACCGGCATTCCGCAGCAAGCCTTGGGCTTCGCCCAACGGCTCGAGGATCTCCGCCGCCGCGGTGACCTGGGCGTGGAAGCTGTCGATGTCCGCGGGAAAAACCAGCGGCGACCATTCCCGCGGACCGGCACTCTGGCTGAGCTCGATGTAGCGGCGGACGGTGACTTCGAGGGCCGGCGGGTGGGCTGGATCTTCTTTGATTACAGGCATGGCAGGAGCGGGGTCGCGCGGGGCATCCTGCGCGCGCCCAGTCAGGACTTGCAAGGCGAGCAGGCCGCCAATGAAACCGGGACAGACGCCGGGGATTCCCATGGGGACAAGGAAATCATCAGCGGGCCTTGCCACAAGCCAAGTTTGCCAGCCACCCGCTCCTTCAATCGGCCCACACGCCCTGCGCGACCAGTTGCTTGGTCGCCGCTTCCGCCCAGCCGCGGTTGGCGGCGGGCGAGGCAGGGGATGGATGAAGGACGCGGCCGAGTCGAGCGGTGGAGCCGAGACGTTCCGCGGCGGCTTTCAGGCGCTGCTCGGCGTATGCGCCCACGCCGATCAAATACTGCCCGTCCAGTAGTTCGAGGGCACGCACCAGGTGGTCGAGGCAGGCCTCCTCGACCGGTTCCATCTCGGCCGCCACCAGCTTGTCCGGGGTGAGGTTCGCCCCGGTTTCGCTCATCCACACCAAGGGGCAGAAGTTGAGGACGAAGTGATCGCGGAAGAACGCATCCGCGGTGCCGAAGCGTTCGGCGAACAAGCCCCACAGCCGGCGGCCGCTGACCTCGGATTTGGTGCAATCGAAACCCTGCACGGGGCGCTTGGGATGCTCGTGCCCCGGCTTCCCGACCTTGCCGGAAATGCCCATCCACTCTTTCACCGCGGCGATCTCCCCGAACGGAACCCCGGTCTGCGCCATCCCGAAGGGCCCTGGATTCATGCCCAGGAACACGACACGCTTGGGGCCGCCGCCAAAGCGCTTGAGATAAGCCTCGTGCGGTTCCCGGGCGTAGTCGAGTGGCAGGTAGACGTGGCTCGATTTGGTGAATTCGAGCGGGCGCAGTCGGTCCGCCAGTTCGCGGGCGGCGGCAATCAGGGGCTGGGTCACGCGGCCGAGCTAAGCGGGCGCACGGCCCGGCCGCAACCCCGCGCCGGAGCGTCTTTCAGCGGACGACCTCGACCCGGAAGAAGCGGGCCGGCTCGAGTCCGGTCGGAAGCTCGGCCGATTGGATCCCGGTCTCCGTCGCCAGCCGGGTTGCCCGGACCGACCATCCGCTGAGAGTCTCGCTGGAGGTGACCTGATAGAGTTTCCCGGCCACGGCGGACCACTCGACGGTGAAGGTCTCACCTTCCGGATCTCGATGGTGTGCGGTGATTGCGAACACCGATGCCGCGAGCTGCGGATCCGTGCCTGCTTCGAACTCCTCGAGGTTGCTCCTGCCGTCGCCATCGGCATCGAGACCGCCATCGCCGGGATCCAGGGAGGAAAGCCCGTGTTCCGCTTCCCAGTCGTCCGGCAGTTCGTCCTCGTCGGCATCGACAAAGGCGAGCAGGTCGACCGGCGGGGAATCCCCCGTCGGTCCTTCCGCGTCCGTCACCCTCAGGACCGCGCTGGCGGCGGGTTCGGCGACCGAGATGATCCCGACGAACTCGCCCGCGGTGAACGGAATCCCGGCCGGGGTGAAGGTGAGTTCCGTGCCGACACCGCTGAGCGTGGCGCTTTCCTCGTAGTCGGCCTTCGGGTTCCCGAAGTCGTCCCACGCGACAATCCGCACCGCGAAACCGTGGTCCGCATAGGCCGAAGCCGGGACAAATTCCCAGGTGAAATGATCCAAGGACCCGTCCGGGAGCGGTGGCAGCAGCAGCGGATCATACTCGACGCGGTAAAATTGCCGGGAGCTTCCGAGGGTCGGCAACTCGACGCTAAGCGGACCATCGACTGTCGCGATCCGCTTCGCGCGCGTCGTCCAGTTTGTCAGCCCGTCGCCGCTGGTGACGCGGTAGAGTTTCCCCGCGACGCCCGTCCATTCGAGGGTGAAGGTCCCGGCAGCGGCGTCGTGATGGCTTGCCGTGACCGCCAAGATCGAGGAGGAGGAATCGGGATCAGTCCCGGTTTGGAACTCCGTGAGATTGTCCTCTCCGTCGCCGTCCGCATCCCGCACAGCATCGCCCGGATCAGCCGGCGAAAGGCCGCGCGCGCTTTCCCAGTCATCCGGCATGCCGTCTTCGTCCTCATCGACGAAGTCAGCAAGCACGACCGGACCGGCGATCTCGCTGCGATGACCGAAGGCGTCGGCGATCTGGAGAAAGGCCGCGTCCGCGGCTTCCGCGATGGCGATCGTTCCGACGAACTCTCCGCCCTCGAAAGAAGCCCCCGCGGGGCTCAGCGTCAGGGGCGTGTCGATCACCCACGGCAGGATGAGAGCAGAATTGGCCGCACCCAGCGACGAGTCGACCAGCGACCAGGCCCAGTCGGACGGGTCGTTGTGGTCGCCCCCCCCGCCGCGCTGCCAGAAGTTCGAGCCGGTCTGGAGGGGATCGCCGGCCAGCGCACCACCGCTCCAGTGACCCGAGGCGACCGGGTCAATGATCTGGCCACCGATCTCGATCGAAAGGCCGGCAAGCTCGACGTCGGTCCACTGTCCGATCGCGACGAAGTCGCGCAGCGTTCCCGTATCATCCAGCAGCATCAGCCAGCCCCGGGAATCCGCGGGGTCCCAGCCGATCTCGCCGCCGAAATGGATGCGTCCGGGCGAATCGGATTCGGAAATCCGCAGGATCCCGCCCGCCCCGACCACCGCGGGCAGCGCGTAGCTCACTTCGTTCGGAACCACGATGTCCGCGCTGTCGCCGATGACCACCGTCCATCCGGCGGTGTCCGCCGATTCCGCGGTGACGTTCTGCAATTCGAACTGATCCTCCGCGCCGTCGGTGACCTCGGTGATCAACACGGGCGAAGCGCCGGCGAGCCGGCTGAAGGCGCGCATCGTCGCGCCGCCCGCGTAGTCCTGCTTCAGGTGGCCCGCCGCATCGCGCGCCGAAACTTTCACCGCGAAGCCCGCGCGGGCATACCCGGCGTCCGGCACGAAGTCCCAGGTGAAATGATCGAGCGGACCGTACTCGATCACGTTCAGGATCAAGGTGGCCTGGGCCGTTCCGGCGGGGCCGGTCGCGGAGATCTGGACCGGGAACTCGCCCCCTTCCGCGGGGATTCCCGAAATGAGGCCGGTCGCCGGACCAACGCTCAGGCCGGCAGGCAGTCCGGTCGCATCGTAGGCCACGGGCGAGCCGGTCGCGGCGATCGAATACGCGAAGGGGTTCGCCATCACCCCGCGTGCGCTGGTGATGCTGGTGATCACCGGGGGTTCACCGCTGCCCGGGCTGCCGTGGATCGCCGCCGAGGCCACCCAAACGCCGATCGACCCCCAATCCGCCGCCCGGGTCGTTCCCGCGTCGCGGAGGTGCAGCGAGTACCCGCCGCCTGCGGTGGCGGGATACCAGGCGGGGTCATACTTGAAACTGAGGATGTTCAGGCCGAAGGGCAGCGGCAGAGTGAGGCTGACCTTCTCGCCGTCGTTGGACAGCGAGCCGGTGTATTCTCCGGGTGCCAGCACCGCGGCCTTGTCCGGATAGCGGCCGAGGAACGCGCTGCGGTTCTTGCACACGACGACGAAGTCCCCGGGGGCCAGCAGGAATCCCGGACCGAACAGGTAGCTGATGCCATCGGTGAATCTCACGCCCCCGAGATCCAGCTCCACCGCCCCGGTGTTCTGCAGCTCGATGAACTCGAAGTCGCCGCCGCCCGCCGGATCATACATCACCTCGGTGACCCGCAGGGCCGCCAGCACGTCCACCAGGCTGCTTGGCGCCGTGGCATTGAACAATCCCGGGGTCGGGATCGGGAAGAGGTCCCAGTTGAAGCTGCCATCGGGATTGAGACCGGTCGACTCGTCGGCGCGCTGCGAAATCATCGCGACGTGGCGAATGACGGTGCCGTTCTCCCCGCACAGCCAGATGTTCTCCGAGCGCCCGTCGAGGCCGAAGCCCAGGCGCCCCGAGTCCAGCACCAGGTAGTCTCCCGGCGCGCAGAAGCTCAGCTCCGGAAAGACAAAGCGGTCGGGATAAGCGCTGAGGTGGTCGGTCAACCTCAGCCCGGAGAGCGCCACCGGGAGACTGGCGGAGTTGTGGATTTCGACGAAGTCGTCCTCCAGGCGGAAGCCGGTGTTGCCGGCCCATTCGTTGATCCACAGCCGGTCCACGCCGCCCAGGCCAACGGGATCGCCGTTGGGACCGTTGAGGGTCGGCTCGCCCAGCCCCCAGGTTGCCGGGTCGGAGGCACCGCGCGCGATCGACCTGTCGGCGACCTGCGGCCCGAAGTCCACTTCATCCAGCACTTCTCCGAGGTTGTTCCTCAGCTCGACCCGGTCGCCTTCCGCCGCCAGGCCGAAACCCAGGGTGTCCGAGGTCACGATCTTGAATCCCCCGGCAGGGACATTGCCGCTGCCTGCGGGAAAAACATACTCGTTGGACGCATCCGCGATGACATGGCCGGCCAGGGCGATCCCGCTGGTGCCGCTGTTGTGCAGCTCGATCACATCGGGAAACGAACCGCCACCGGGGTAGGTGGAGACGTTGACCGCAAGCACCTCGTTGATCCGCAAGTCACCGGCCGCAGCCCGGGTGAAGGTGCCGTGACTGGTCGGCGCCGGCGGCACGATCTTTCCGGCCCCGACCTTCCCGAGCAGGTAGTTCTGGCGGGAGGTCATGTAACTTTTCATCTCGCCGCGGACCGACGCCGGCACCCAATCCCCGAGCAAGTTGTCCACGAAGGCATGGAACGGCGGATTGGGGTTGGTGGTGGTTTCGGCATCGAAGGGCCCGCCGAACATCTCGCGGATGGCACCAAAGTATTTCTCCAGGATCAACGCGTTGCCGGGATCGTCGTTGTCCCCGATCAGCGGCAGGAAGCCCTCGAAGATGTCGCCGGATTCGGTCGACTCGAACAAATCGTCACGGGTCGGTGAAGCAGGGTCGTCCCCCTGCCCGACGATGGTGTCCAGGTCGTGCGGCAAAAGTTGCATCCGCCGGTGGCTGCCATCGTCAACCCAGACCGCCGCGTAGTCCTCGTCCTCGCCGTTGGAGAGGCTCGATTCGCGGTTGTCGATGATGGTCATCAGCGCCAGCCAGCGCGCCAGCTGGTCGAAGTCCACCACCGTCGAAAGGCTGTCGATGTCCGCGTTGCTGAACGGCGCCTTGGTCCAGGTGCCTGAGGCGACATTGCCGGGGTCGGCACCGGTGAAATAGGGTTCCGACACCGACTGCCAGAGGTCTGAAAAGGCGATCACGTCGGACCAGTCGTTGCGGCCGCTGTGGTTGCGCTTGAGCCAGCCGGAATAGACCCCGTCGGGCGTTGCCGGTGCGGTGCCGATGTTGGACCACTCGGTCTTGTCCTCGTTCTTGCGGTAGACCTGCACGTCCGGGGCGGTCGGCCAGTGGTTGTCGACGTAGTCGCTGTCGATGGCTTCCATGCGCACCCACATGCCATGGTCCGGATCATCCCCCGAGCTGCCCGTGGTCCGCTCGATGCCGTTGCGGCGGACCTCGACGGGCGTGGTGTCGTTGGCCGGCAGGCCGGTAGCCTGGTACATCCTCATGCCGAGGAACTGCAGCCAGGGGAACTTGGCGTTGAGATTGAACTTGGTCACCCCGCCCCAGCCGTCGTCGGCCGGCATCGAGATCTGCAGCGACTTGTTGACGAACTTCCGCGAACTGCTGCCGCGGATGCGCATCCCCGTGCGATAGCGGATCGTCTTCTCGCCGCCTTCGGTCGCGACGAGCGTCACATTGAACTTGCGGTCCGGGCCCTTGACGCGGTCGATGTTGGTGGTCGGGCCGTATTCGGACTGAAGATCCTCGTACTTGTCGTTTTCCGCCGCCGTCAGGATCAGCCGGTAGGTCGGCGCAGCGGTGCTCTCCGGCTCGTCGTCGACTTGATAGGTGCAGTTCGCGGTCTGCCCGTCCGAGACCGGCGCCGGCCAGGTGCGGGTCAGGATGCCGTCGCTGGCGTGCACGTAGAACTCAATGATCGTTCCGTCCGGCATCGCCCCGAGGGTGGCGGTGAAGCGGCGGTTGCCCTGGTTGCTCATGGCCAGCGGCTGGAAGGGTCCGGGCGAAGCACTCGTCGCATCCCGCCAATGGAGCGTCGCGAACAAGGCTTCGGAGGCATTCTCATCGACCAGCTCGCACGACAGGGTGACCACGTCGCCGCTGCGCGGCACGGCGGGCGAATGCTGCACCTTCAGGATGACCGGCGCGATGTCGTCGCTGATCAACGAATTGGGCGCCCCGGGAGACCCGCCGGTCGCCAGTGACGAACCCCAGTTCTGTCCGTTGTCGACGGCCAGGTGCGGGTTGCGCCGCTCCAAGGACGCGCCGCCGCCGCTGCTCGGGCTGTTCCAGCGCCAGCCGTTGGTGTCATCCCAGGTCCGGAAGCCCCAGTCACCTTCGTCCGCATAGCGGATCGAATCGACCTCCGCGAACCCGCCGTTTCCGTCCGGCTTCGAAAGTGTGACCCGTTCTCCACGGTTCGAGAGCTGATCGCCGTGCTCCCAGGGACCGAGGATCCCCGGCACGCCGGTCGCCAGCGCCAAGGCGACCGGATCCGCCGCCACCACCCGGTAGGCCCCGGGGCCCAGCATCGAACCCGGTGGAAACACGAAGTCGACCCCGCGGGTGAGCGCCCAGCCGGAAAGATCGACCGCCTGCTGGTCCGGATTGTGGATCTCGATGAACTCCAGCGCGGTGTTCTCGGGGTAGGAGATCCCGGGGCGGTACATGATCTCGTTGATCACGGGCACTCCGGATGCCGTGGGCGCGATGAACCATAAGGCCAACAGTGCCTTTTCGTGAGCTTTCATGAACTGGGGGGAACCGCAGGGGGGCGCGGCAAAGCAACTCCGGGTAGCACATCCCGAGCCTCGGGTCGACCTCGACCTGACTTTAAAAGTAACTAACGTTCAATCACCAAGCCCCAGGCACCACGGCCGTCGCGCTTTGCAATGCGCTCGAATTCCCGCAACTCGCGCAGACGCGTGTGCACGGAGGTGCCGTCGGGAAGGCCGGCAGCTTTGGTGTGAATTCTTGCCAATCCATTGATCACCAGAAACTCGTGAACCATCGGACCGTCCGGCGGTGCGATGAAGGCATGGTAGCGGTGATCGCCAAAGGGATCGTCCCAAGCCGTAAAGACCGTGAACTCCGTGCTCGCCAGCCATTGGTGGACTTTCGCCTTTGCCTGCCGGCCGATCTCGACCGCCTGTTCGTCGGAAATCCCCAGATCCTTGGCCTGGTCGTGGATCCGGTCAAAGTTGTTCCGGCCGCCCTTGTAGCGGCGGAAGTCACTTTCCGGGGCGTCTACATAGTAGAGGCGGAATTGCTCGACCCGACCGTCCGGCAGGCGGACGCGGAAGCTGTCGCCGTCGTTCTGCCGGTGATCCACCCAACGACAGCCGGCGAAGCTCTGGTAAGCGCCCGTCGGGAGCTTTCCGGCAGGAAGCTCGTTGCGGTGATCGAGCCACCACAGCACCGCCGCCGCGATCAACAGCAGGACCCACTGCCAGGTCTTCCTCGGCCGGCGTCGCGCCATGCGGTCAAAGCCCCTTGAAGCCCTTGTATTCCTTGTAGGTGCCGAGCGGCATCGACGCCTTGCCCCAGTCGCGGTTCAAGCGCCGGTAGCGCTTGATGAACTCGGTCGGATCCGCCCAATGGGTCATGTCCCGCGGCACCGATTCCCGGTGCATGCCAACGGTCAGGTCGTGGCGGATCTCGAAGTGCAGGTGCGCGGCGTACATCCCGCGGTTGCTGCCGATGGTGCCGACCTGCTGGCCGCGCTTGACGATCTGGCCCACCCGCACCATCCGCTCGTTCAGATGCCCGTAGAGCGCGTCGCAAAACTTCACCTGTCCGGTCGAGGGCTCGCGGTAGGCGTAACGGATGATGACCACGTTGCCCCAACCGACGCGAACGTCGTAGGACCAGGTCACCACGCCGTCGCCGATGCTGTAGACCGGGTCGCCCAGGTCGGTGTTGCCGCCGCCCCGGCCGTTCCAGTCCTCGCCGAAGTGGACGGGCGGCCTCAAGCGCAAGCCGCGGGCCTTGTAGTAGCCGTTTCCATCCGGTTTCCCGACCGGGAAATCAAAACCGTCGGTCAACGCCACGCGCGCCGTCCTTTGCTGCGCCAGCGCCGGCATGATGCATGCAAGGAACAGGGCAAGGACGGCGAGGAAGCCGGGTTTTCGCGGCGATCCGCTCACCCCCACAGTGCAAGGCCGGAGGCCCCTGCCCGCAAGTCTAATTCGACACCTGCCCCGGGGTCGCCACGGGCGGGTCCCGCGGCGCAAGCGCCATCATCGTCCAAGGATCGGACCACCCCGATTCCAGACGAGCCCGATAGGCCTCGAGCTGCACCGCATCGAGGAGCGGGCCCACTTTCTCCAAACGGCTTTCGATCACGGCCCGGACTTCCCGGCGGAAATCCTCCACCTCCGGCCTCGCGCCATCCGGCATCCCGATCCGATCCCCGAGGTGCTCCCAGACCAAGGCTTCAATCCCCAAGGCGTGGGGGTCGCGGTCGAAACTGGAATGGAAAAACTCGACCGGCCGGGGATCATTGACACGGAAATCCGCCACCGCCCCGGCTTCCTCCATCAACGTCGCCCGGAGCAGGTCGAGCCGCCTCGTCCCCATGCCCTCGCGGCCCGGAAACGGCGCCAGGCAGGACTCGAGCGCGGCATCACGGACCCGCTCCCGCTCGGCGCTCCGGAATTCGTCGAAGACCCTGGTCTGCGCCCCTTCGAGCTGGCTCTCCAGATAACGATCGTAGGCCCGCTGGTTGCACGAGCTCCCGACCTCGCGAACCGCAAGCCAGTCGCTCTCCTTCGCCATCCGGGCACTGACTTCATCCCGCCATTTCGCGAGGTCATCCAATTGGTCGCGGCGAAGCGCCAGCACCGGGGTCAGCTCCTTTTCCCGCCAAAGCAGCCCTTCCATCAGCCGCTCCCTCATCATCGCGGCGATCTCCGCCCCGGACATCGTCCCGTCGAGCTCCCGATGATGCGCGTCCCCCGGACGGTCCTGCGGACCCGTCGCCGGCAGTCGCGGCGCCACCTTGGTCCGCCGGCTGGCGGGAGGCAGTGTTGCCGATCCCTCAGGCGCATCCCGCGGCAACTGCAGCCCGGCCACGAGAGCTCCGAGCAGCCCTGGAAGCAGGAATGGATACCCTCCTTTCATCGGCCATCGCTGCATCGAATGCCACCTCGCGGGGGCGATGTCGATGGCAATGCGCCGCCCTCAACCCTGCCCGAGTCCGAGGAAATCGGTGGCGATCATCGCTGCCGCCACGATTGCGATGGCGATCCGGTACCAGCCGAAGACGCCGAGACCGCGGCGATTCAAGTAGCCAACCATCCACTTCACCGCGATCGCCGCGGACACCGTGGCGGCAATCACGCCGATCAACAGCGGGATCAGCCCGTAGCTGTCCCACATCAGCAGCGCCCCGCCGAGCTTGTGGTCATACTTCTCCGCGATGTCATGGACCGGCCAGACCGCCTTCTTGGCGGTGGCCGCACCGAGCGTCACCAGCCCCAGCAGGAAGGAAAACTCGACCGCCGCCCCCAGACGCAGACCCACCAGGATCCCGCCGAGGATGGTCATCAAGCTGCGCGAGGTTCCCGGCCACATCGCGACGCATTGCGCGAAGCCGATCACCAGCGCCATCTTGAGGGTGATCTCGGCCAGCTCGACGCCTTTCGAACCGCCACCCTTCTTCATCCAGCGGTCCACCACCAGGATCGCGATGCCCCCGACCAGCCAGGCCCAGGCGACCCACTTGAAATGGAACAGCTTTTCCTCGATCCAGTCGTTGGCCAGGATCCCGATCACCGCCGCCGGCAGGAAGCCGGCCACGATCGCGAAAATCAGGTGCAGTCCTTCGCGGTCCTTGCCCAGCAAGCCTAGGATCATCTGGCGGACCCGCGGCCAGTAAAGCCCCAGCACCGCGGCGATGGCGCCGCCCTGAACGCAGATCGCGAAACAATCCGCGGCCGCCTTTTCCTGGCCCGTCAGGTCGCCGAGCATCATCCGCTGGGCAACGATGAGATGGCCGGTCGAACTGACCGGGAGGTATTCCGTGAGGCCCTCGATGATGCCGAGGATGAGCGCTTGCCACCAGTTCATGGGAGGATGCGAGCGACACTGGAGAGCCTCATTCCAACCGGCAAGGGATTTGCGGTTGAATCACCCGCACTCCACGCGGATGCTCTGCCCACTTGCCGGGGGGGCGAGGTTTGTCGGCATGAAGCAACGGTACCTTTGGATGGTCAGGCGCGCCTATCGGGCAATGCGCCATCCGAGGCTGCGTCACCGGCCGTGGTGGCGAAAGTTGACCCGCCCGCTGATGCACAAGTCGCTGTGGAAACCCTGCCGGGACTCGGTCGCCAAGGGCATGGCGATCGGCCTCTTCATCGGTTTGATCAGCCCCTTCATCCCGCAATCCCTGTGCGCCGGGGTCATCGCGGCCTGGCTGCGGGCGAACGTTCCCTTCGCCATCGTTTCCACCTGGCTGAGCAATCCCTTCACCTACCCTTTCATCCTGCCGGCCCAGCTGTGGCTCGGCCGCTGGCTGCAATCGAACATCGGCCTGCGCGTGCCCGGCATCGACGACGCCGATCAGATCGCCGGCCTCGGCGGCGCGGCGATCGACCTGATGCTCGGCGCCGCCGTCTCGGGAATCCTGATGGGCATGCTGGCCTTCCCCCTCGTTCACCTTTTTTCGGCGATCCTCCCGCACCACCTCCCCCACCTGCCGCACCTCCACCGGCAGAAGCAGGCTACGACTCCGGCCCGGGATGGCGGAAAGTCCTCGAGCTGACCTTGCCGCCTCCGTACGGCGCGCCGAGTCGGATGCCGACCGAGACTTTCGGAAAAACATAGCGCTCCTGGGCCCGCGCCTCGGCCCGTTTCAGCCCGGCCACCACCAGCAGGGCGATCAATCCGGTCGCGGCGATCAACCCGACGGCCAGCGCGATCATCCGCGACCGGGTGGCCGCCTCCGGGATCGCATCGTGCTCGTCGAAAAGCGCCGACACACCTTCCGCGAAGCCGATCCCCAGGACCTCCGCCACTTCCTCGCGGTCCGGGACGTCGCGCAGCCGTCCTTCCAGGCCGCGAACCAGCCCGGCCAGCTCGACCGGAGAAAGCTCGGTCGCCCCCTTCAGCTGCATTTTCATGCCCGGCTCGATCTCGGTCTCCCGCGGCCGCGACCGACCCACCTGGAACGCGCGGCTGTCCACCTCGAGCACCAGCACCATCCCCGCCGCATCGCCCACCCAGGCATCTTGCAATCGCTGGGCCCGCTCCGCCACGGTGGTGTCGAACAGCGAATCGTAAATCGCGTAGTAAAGATGAAACCCGTGGGCCTCCTCGAGCAGGCTCAGGGCCTCGACGATCTTGGCGAGACGCTCCGGGCTGCGCACGAAAAGCCGCGCCTCGTCGAACACGCCATCCTCGGGACGCGGCGGGGCGACGAAGGTTTCCTCATCCGCGCGGAGCACCGGCACCGCCATCGCGACAGCCAGCAGCAGGAAAAGAAACCATCTCACGGGCACATCATCCCCGGCCGGCCGTGGCTGGCAAGCCGCGAGCCGGGCAGCACCTCAAGCCTTCTTCTTTTCACCCGCCGACTTCAGGTCCGCCTTCATGCCGGTGAAAAACAGCAGCGCCGCCGCCACACAGATGCAGGAGTCGGCGACATTGAAGGAGGGCCAGTTGTAGTTCACCACCGGGATGGTGAAGTCGAGGAAGTCGACCACGTAGCCCGCTTTCAACCGCTCCCACAAGGGGGCACCCTTCATCTCCACCAGCAAGGACCCCTGGACCAGCCGGTCGGTGAGGTTGCCAAGAATCCCGCACAGCAGCAGCCCGACCGCGAACTTGCCGCCGTTGCCGGCGAAGAATTTCCTCCGCACCCCCCAGGTGATCAGGGTCAATGCGATCACCGGCACCGCGAGGAACACCACCGGCGCCCAATCGCTGCCATTGCCGAAGCCGAAGGCCACGCCCTGGTTGTGGACGCGGCGGAGATTGAAGTAGTTCTCGATGACGACGATCTTGTCCTCGTGGTCGATCCACGGCGGCACGAAGCGCTTCACCACCCAGAACTTCGTCCACTGGTCGAGGACGTAGAGAGGGAGGGTAACCCCGAGGAGGATCCACCACAGCGGCCACTCCTTCTTCTCTTTGTCAGGTTCCATCGGCGTCCAGTATTGGGAACCCTCAGGCGTGCGACACCGTCTGCAGCACCGACTCGCAGCGGCCGCAAATCCCGGCCTGACCCAGCGGTTCGTAGCGCCGGCAACGCGGACACATGCAATAGTCCGTTTTCTCCGCCTTGGCCGACAGCGCCGGCCCGGCCGACACGTCGAGGCCGGCGATGATGAAGAACTCGGTCGCGAACTGGCGGTCGCGCAGCAGGTCGTAGACCGCTTCCTTCTCCGGCACCACCAGGGTGACCGACGCCTCGTTGTTCTTCGCGAAGGCCTTGGCCTGGATCTTTTCCTCGATCGCCGTCTGCACCGTCCGGCGGATCTCCAGCAGGCGGTTCACCTTCGCGGTGGCCTCGGTGCCGGCGAATCCGGGATCCGGTTCCGGGAAATCCTGTTCGTGGACGCTGCCGTCAGTGAAGGGCGCGTGCTCCCAGGCCTCGTCCGCGGTGTAGGCGAGGATCGGCGCCATGATGCGGCACAGCGCGCTGAAGACGTCGTGCATCGCCGTCTGGCTGGCACGGCGCCGGACCGAGCTACGAGCATCGCAGTACATCCGGTCCTTGGTGGCGTCGATGTAGATCGCCGACAGGTCGGTGGCGCAAAACTGGTTCACCGCGTTGAAGACCTTGCGGAATTCGTACTGCTCGTAGGCCTTGCGGCACTCGGCGACCACGGCGTGGAGCCTTTCCAGGATCCACTGGTCGAGCAGCGGCAGGTGGCTCGGTGCGACGCGGTCCATTTCTGGGTCGAAGCCGTCGAGGTTGCCGAGCAGGATCCGCAGCGTGTTGCGCAGGCGGCGGTAGGGTTCGGCGACCTGTTTGAAGAGGTCCTCGCCGAAGGGCACCTCGCTCTGCCAGTCGACCGAGGAGACCCACAAGCGCACGATGTCGGCACCATACTTGTCGTAGAAGTAGGAGGCGTCGGTCGGCTTGCCCGCCTTGGCCGCGTCGGACTTGGAGATCTTCTTCTTGTCCTTGTCGACCACGAAGCCGTGGGTGAGCACCGCCTTGTAGGGCGCGGCACCGCGCCAGGCCACGCTCATCATCAGCGAGCTCTGGAACCAACCGCGGTGCTGGTCGGTCGCCTCGAGGTAGAGGTCGGCCGGGGCGTGCAGCTCGGGATGGGTCTCGAGCACCGCCACGTGCGAGCAGCCGGAGTCGATCCACACGTCGAGGGTGTCGCGGCACTTCTTGACGCCGGCCGGCAGGCCGAGCTTGGCCGCGAGCTCCTCGTCGGAAAGTTCGAACCAGATGTTGGTGCCTTCCTTCTCCACCAGGTCGGCCACCTTGCGGGCGGTTTCGGCGGACAGCAGAGCCTTGTTTTCGGCATCGAAGAACACCGGCAGCGGCACACCCCAGGTGCGCTGGCGCGAGATGCACCAGTCGGGCCGTGACTCGACGGTGCCGTAGATGCGGTTGCGGCCCCACGACGGCAGCCACTCGACCTGGTCGATCGCTTCCAGCGCCTGGCCGCGCAGGTTTTCCAGCGAGATGAAGAACTGCTCCACCGCGCGGAAGATGATCGGCGTCTTCGAGCGCCAGCAGTGCGGGTAGCTGTGGCGGTAGACTTCCTTCGCCAGCAGAACCCCCTTGCTTTCGAGCAGCTCGATGATCGGCTCGTTCGACTTGAAGACGTGCTTGCCGACCAGGTCGGGCAGGCCGCACTCGGCGGTGAAGTTGCCGTCGTCGTCGACCGGCGAAAGCACGCCCAGCCCGTACTGCTGGCCGACCGAGTAGTCGTCCGCGCCGTGCCCGGGGGCGATGTGGACCGCGCCGGTGCCGGTGTCGGTGGTGACGAACTGGCCGAGGATGATCTTCGAGGTGCGGTCGAGGAAGGGATGCCGGGCCTCGAGCAGTTCCAGCTCGCGCCCTTTCAGCTCCTTCATCACCGAAGTACGACGCATGCCGGACTTGGCCTCGAGCTCGGCGACCAGCTCCTTGACCACGATCAGGATCTCGCGGCGGCCGTTGCCCTCGAACTGGGCGACCTCGTAGATGAAGTCCGGGTGGACCGCCACGCCGAGGTTGGCGGGAAGCGTCCACGGCGTGGTCGTCCAGATCGCGATCGAGGCGTTGCCGATGCCCAGCTTCGACGACGACTCCGGCGTCATCGGGAACTTGACGAAGATCGCGCTGCTCTCCTTGTCCTGGTACTCGACCTCGGCCTCGGCGAGCGCGGTGTGCGCGCCGTAGGACCACTGGACCGGTTTCTTCGACTGGTAGACCGCGCCGCTCTCCACCAGCTTGGCGAAGACCCGCAGGATCTCCGCCTCGTAGCCGGGTGCCATCGTCAGGTAGGGATTGTCCCAGTCGCCGAAGACCCCGAGGCGGCGGAAAGAGCCGCGCTGGATGTCGATGAACTTTTCAGCGAACTCGGTGCAGCGGCGGCGGATCTCCGCCGGCTCCAGGCCGGTCGCCTGCTTGACCACCTTGAATTCGATCGGCAGGCCGTGGCAGTCCCAGCCCGGGACGAAGGGCGCGGCGAAGCCGGCCATCGTCTTCGATTTCACTACCAGGTCCTTCAGCACCTTGTTGAGCGCGGTGCCCATGTGGACGTCGCCGTTGGCGAACGGCGGGCCGTCGTGCAGCAGGAAGGTCGGGGCCTTTTCGCCGCGACGGCGGGCGAGGATGCGCTGGTAGAGTCCGTTCTTCTCCCAAATCGCCAGCCGCTTCGGTTCGTTTTGAACCAAGTCCCCGCGCATCGGGAACGTTGTCTGCGGCAGCAGCAGCGTGTCTTTGTATTGGGCGTCTGAACTCATCGGCGGGCGCGGAAGCTAGCAACCTCCCCCCGGGGGGTCAATCACCGGGGCAGGGATTGAAAATCAGGCGGATTTGCCTGGTTTCCGGCCTCCGCGGGGACCTCAGCGGCGCCGCCGTTTCTTCACCAGCAGGCTGGTTGCGAGCTGTTCCTGCACCTCGTGATGCAACCCCTCGCCCGCCCGGGCCGCCATCCGGCGCTTGAGCGCGGCGAAGGAAAGCCGCGGCAGCGCGATGTGGAAGACCGGCTCGCCGGGCTTCACCGCCGGCATGGTGGTGAGCCCCTGGATGATCCCGTCCGCCGGCGAGCGGATCTCGTTGAGGATGTGCCCGAAGATGTCGTGGTTGGTCGCCAGCAGCTGGCCCTGTTGCACCAGTTCCCCCGGCCCGCAGCGGAATTTCAGGATCCCGCCGTGCTCGGCCCGGACCCACACCGATTTCCTCACCTCGACTTGGAACGGCGGCGGGACCGGCTTGCCGTCGATCATCTTGAGATGCTTGAGGACATTGCGGGCGCCTTGGGCGCCGAGCGCGACCACCCCGGGCTCGATCTTCCACACTTCGCCGGCCTCGAGCACGATCGTCGGAATCCCCCGGCGACAGGCAGTGCGGCGGAGGCTGCCCTCCGCGCCGCGGCTGTGGACGATCAGTTCGCACCCGAAGGCCCTGGCCATCCGCCGCACTTTCGGGTCGTCGAGGTCGGCGCGGATGTTCGGGTAGTTGGTCCGCCGGACCGCCGCGGTGTGGAGGTCCAGGCCGTAGTCGCACTGGCGGATGACCTCGTTGAAGACCAGGTGGGTCAAGCGGCTGGTCAGGCTGCCCGACCGGGATCCGGGAAAGCAGCGGTTGGGATCGCGGCGGTCCGGCAGGTAGCGGCTGTGCGCGTCCATGCCGTAAACATTGACCACCGGCACCGCGATCACCACCCCGCGCCGCAGTTCCAGCGGCTGGTCGAACACCAGCTCGCGGATGATGCCCAGCCCGTTCAGCTCGTCCCCGTGAACCACCGCCGCCACGAACAGGATCGGCCCGGGCTTCTCCGCCGCCACCACCCGCACCGGCACCGACACCTCGATGCCGGTGTAGCTTTGCGAATACCCGAGCCGCAGGTCGCGGGTGCATCCCGGCTCGATGAGCTCGCCCGCCACGACGAGGGGGTTGCCGAGCCGGGTGACAATGCCGCTGGCGGCCTTCTTCCTCACGCGTCCTTCTTCTTCGAGTTCTTGCTGCGCCGGGCCTTCTTCTGACGCTTCCTTTCACTCTCCATCATCGAGCGCATGTGCAGCAGGTCACCGTAGCAGATCAGTTTGTCGCCGGTTTCGATCAAGGTGTCGCCGTCCGGGATCGGGATCGGCACCTTGTTGCGGATGATGTTGAGCACCTGGATGCGGTTCTCCATCAGGTTGGTCTCGCGCAGCTTCTTGCCTTCCAGCATCGGCAGGTTCGCCACGGTGAACTCGGCCACCCCGAAGCCGGCGGAAATCGTCAGCCGCTGGCGGTAGTCCATTTCGGGGAAAAGCACCTTCTTTTCCAGTTCCTCGATCACCAGCCCGGCGATGTCGATCCTGGTCGAGGTCTCGATGCCCTCCAGTCCGGGCGACGAGTTCACCTCCATGACCTGCGGCCCGTCGTTGCCTTCCAGCATGTCGACGCCGGCGACCTTGAGACCGAGAATCTGCGCCGCGCGCACCGCGGTCTCCTCGTACTCCGGCGTGAGCTTCACCGCCGTGGCACTGCCGCCGCGGTGGACGTTGCTGCGGAACTCGTCGCCCTGCGCCTGCCGCCGCATCGCCCCGACCACCCGGTCGCCGACCACGAAGGCGCGCAGGTCCTTGCCCTTGCTCTCCTTGACGAACTTCTGGATCAGCACGTTCTGCTTGGTGCTCTGCAAGGTCTCGACAATCGCCTGCGCCACCTTCGCCGTGTCGGCGAGGATGACCCCCACGCCCTGCGTGCCTTCCAGCAACTTGATGATCACCGGCGCGCCGCCGACCGCCTGGATGGCCCCGAGCACGTCTTCCTTGCGCCTCACGAAGGCGGTGTGGGGCATGCCGATGTCGTGGCGGCTGAGGATTTGCATCGCGTGCAATTTGTCGCGGCTGCGCGAAATCCCGAGCGCCGGATTGAGGACCGACACGCCCATCTGCTCGAACTGCCGCAGTACCGCCAGACCGTAGAAGGTGATCGAGGCCCCGATCCGCGGGATCACCGCATCGTAGGTCGACAGGGTCTTGCCGTTGTACATCAGGTGCGGGTCATCGCCCTCGACGTTGAGCGCGAGCCGCAAGGTATTGAGAACAAAGACGCGATGCCCGCGCTTCTCCGCCGCTTCCTTGAGCCGGCGGGTGCTGTAGCACTTCGGGCTACAGGAAAGGATACCGATTTTCATGTGATCTTTTTCTTCTTCGAGCGGCGGCTCGAGAGCACGTTGCGCCGGCTCACGTCCACCAGGAAGCGGTGCTCGAGCGCCTTTCGCCCCAGCAGCATGCGGAACAGCATTTTGTCGCGCGACACCAGCGAGATCTCGACCTCGCACTCCTCTTCGCCGATCCGGATCCGCGCCATCACGAAGCAGCGCT
Organism: Neoluteolibacter marinus; assembly: GCF_014904755.1. Lineage (GTDB taxonomy): Bacteria > Verrucomicrobiota > Verrucomicrobiia > Verrucomicrobiales > Akkermansiaceae > Haloferula > Haloferula marina. Next base: position 39,228 of record NZ_JACZFQ010000040.1, on the reverse strand, counting down.
TCTGGAAGTGGCCGGTGCTCGATCGCACCCGCGCCCACTTCACCACCGGCGCGGTGACCCGCTTCCGCTTGAAGGGCTTGCGCCGCGAGTAGACGACATCGAACTCCACCCGGCCGTCCCCGAGGTCCTCGAGGTTCTCCACGTGCAGCGCGCTGCTGCGCGCGCCGGTGTCGATCTTCGCCTTCACCCCGTCGATCCCCCACTCGGGATAGTCGATGTATTCGGCCCAGCCGATCGTCTTGAGGTTCATGCTGATGGCCGAATCTAGCAGACGCCCTTCCGGCTGCCCACCCGGGATCGAAAAGATTTGAGGATTGGCTTCCCGCCCCGACCGCAGGAAAGCTGACGCCGCCATGATCCGCCTTCCCCGCCTGTTGCTACTGGCTTTCGTCTTCACCGGATGCGGACCGGGCGTCCCCCGGATGCCACCGGCACCCACGAGCGCCCTCTCGGTCGCTGACATCCGCCGCGACTCCGACCAGCGTTTCGCGCAGCTCCTCGACGGTGCCACCTCAACCGACATCTTTTCCCAATACTCGCGCAGCGGCACCTCGCAACGGGCGCGGAACTTCACCGGCCGGCTGAACTTTTCCGGCATCGCTTGGGACGACTCCCGCACCGCCACCCTGGTCTCGCCGGTTCACGTGGTGATGGCCCGCCACTATCCGCGGCCGGTCGGCGCGACGCTGGCCTTCCACGATCCCCGCGGAAAGCTCCACCAGCGCACCTTGACCGCCGTCGTCCCGCTCACCGGCATCACCGACGTCTGTGTCGGCAAGCTCGACGCCCCGCTGCCAGCCTCGGTGCCGTTCTACCGGGTGCTCCCGCCCTCGCCATCGAACCCAAACCTCGCCGGCTGCCTCGCCGTGGTAACCAACCAGTATCGGCAAGCCCACATCCACGAGATCAACCGCGTCTCCGGTATTGGCATGGCGTTCCGCCGCCCCGATCCCGACCGCATTCCGCCGAACCTGACCAGAAATGTCGTCAAGGGCGACTCCGGCAATCCCTCTTTCCTCCTCGTCGGCGGGGAGCTGGTTTTGATCGAAACCCACTCCACCGGCGGCATGGGCGCAGGACCGTTCTATTCCAGCCCGGAAGTTTTCGACGCAATCAACCAGGCCATGCTCAAGCTTGGCGGCGGAGCCCGGCTCACCACTGTCCCCGTGCGCGAGGACCGCTGACGCGACCCCGCCAATTCCCTCTTGCCAGCTTCACTTTGTTTTGCAAAGTGATTGCACACCCCGTCATTCGGGATCACCCGCAGCCAATTACTTTGCATCACAAAGTTCATGTCGTCCCCAGCCATTTCCCCGCCGGCCATGCGTTTTGAAATCCGCCGCGCCCACACCGCGGGCCACGGCGACGAAACCCGCGCCGCCCTCGCCCGGCTCGACGCCCGGCTGAAACGCGGCCCGGTCACCCTCCTCGGCCCGCTCGCCCCCGATCCGGCGCTGTGCGAGCTTTACCGGCGCCGCGGCGCCCTTGAAGGATCCGCCGGGGAATATCGAGCCCCGACCCACACCGTGGTGGTTCCCCTCCACGGCCTGCCCAGGGACTGCCGGCGGCGCTGGAAGGAAGCCGGCCATGAATTGCTCGACTTGACCCTGCCCGCCGTTCGCCGTGCCCAGACCTCCCTCAACCTGCTGACCCTGGAACATTGCAAGCCGCTGGTGATCGGTTCCCGCGACGACGCGGAAAGCGCCGCGATCTCCGGCGAAGCGAAAGGTGCGATCGTGGTGGAAGATGGCGACCAGGCCTCGCAACTGCCCTTTGCCCCGAAGTTCGGCCTGGTCTGCCAGACGGGGATTTCCCGCCGCCTCGCCAACGGGGTGGCGGAAGCGCTGCGGCTGCAGCACCCCGACAGCCGCATGGTTTTCCTCGATACGACCGCACCTGCCAATAGCGAGCGGGTCCGGTCCGTGGAAGCGCTCAGCCGCTGGTCGGAAGCCATCATCGTCGCGGGCGAGGCGCGGGAGGCCTCGGTCCGGACCTTGATCGAAGCTTCCCGGCGGCTGGGCCTCCCGGCCTTTGCCATCCCCGATGTCGCCAGCCTCGATCCCAAGGACTTTGCCGGCATCTCCCGCATCGGCATCACCGCCGGCGAGTTCTCGCCGGACGCCGTCACCGAAGGCCTGGTGGCCCGGCTTGAAACGGAGTCTGCAGGCTAGAATGAGGGCATCCAAAAACAACTGCTAGCCGCTCCCTCTCGCTCGCCGCACTCGGCGGCAAACCGAAAACGGCACGATACAACTCCGCGATGGAGCGCAATACCTTCGGCCGAGACCTTCGATCGCGGCCTCAACAAATCCCGTATCTGTAGTCTTCAACACGTTGCCATGCGCCAGCCGCAACATCACGGTCCTGCGTCAATCGGGTTGCCGGCGCGGACCGCGGCCTTCGCCGAAGTTTCCCCGGCCGCCGAAGTTCCCGCCGCCCCCGAAGCGACCGCCCCGGTCGCGGCGGTCGAAGTCCGCCATCCGTTCGGTCATGCTCTGGATCATGGCCTCCTGCTCGGCGGCATCGAGCATCCCGTCGCCATTGGTGTCGGCCCGGTCGAAGCCGCGCCCCATCCGGCCGGACACCTCGTCCTTCGCCAGCATGCCGTCGCCGTTGGTGTCGCGCTCCTTCAAGCGGGCCGTCACCTGTTCGGTCATGCGGGCGATCCGTTGCTCGCGTTGTTCTGCACGCCGGGCCTCGCGCTCCTCCGCCGTCATCGCCGGCGCGGCGGGAGGCACGACCGGAGGCGCTGCGGCTGCCGCCTCGCCGGCGATGGCAGGCGGCGCGGCTTCGGGGACCGGCGCCACTTCTGGCGGCGCCGCCGGAGTGCGCGTTTCCGCCCGTTTGGTCGGGAACGGCTGGGTCGATTTCGATTCCGGCGCGGCGGCGGCCGGCTCGGTCTTTTCATCGCAGGCGGCGAGCAGGCCGGCGGCGAGGATCATCCAGGGAAGTTTGGTGTTCATGACGGCAGGAAAATGGAAAGCGGCCAAGGAAGCCGGAGTTTCCAACCGGTGGCCCGCCGGGAAGTTGCGACGCCCCTTTGGAGTGCGCCGGCAGAGGGAGCTCGCGACCGGCGACGGCGCTTTGGCTTGGGTGCTCGCAGTGCGGGGAATGGGGAGGATTCCATCGGGTTGCCGGGCTGGAACGGATCGGTGCGGCAGTCCTTGTGAACTCGCGGACTTGCCCCAGTCACTCGAATGCGGTGTCGCCGCTTCGCTCTGCCACCGCACTCCAAGGTACTTTGGAGTGCGCCAGCAGAGGGAGCGCAGCGACCGGCGACGGCGCTTTGGGTGGGGTGCTCGCAGTGCGGGGAACTTTTCGAATCCCCCCGGATTGCCGGACTGGCGCGGATTGGTGCAGCAGCCCTTGTGAACTCGCGGCCTTGCCCCAGTCACTCGAAAGCGGTGTCGCCGCTGCGCTCTGCCACCGCACTCCAAGGTACTTTGGAGTGCGCCGGCAGAGGGAGCGTAGCGACCGGCGACGGCGCTTTGGCGTGGGTGCTCCCAGTGCGGGGAATGGGGAGGATTCCCTCGGGTTGCCGGGCTGGCGCGGATCGGTGCAGCAGTCTTTGCGAACTCGCGGACTTTCCCCGGTGGTTCGAAAGCGGTGTCGCCGCTTCGCTCTGCCACCGCACTCCAAGGAGCTTGGGCTCTCATTCACACGGCGAAGCCGAATTCTTCACCCGGGGTTCATCCGCCTTTCACCCCTCGCGGCGACGGTCACGACATGAAGCGATTGCTGATGGCCGCGGTTTTTCTTTCACCCTGTTCCGCCCCTGCCGACCCGCTCGGCGATGCCGAGGTCAGGCTGCCCTACCTGGAGCTGAGGCGGCTGCTGGACGAAGGCAAGGACGTCTCCCCCGCGGCGGAAACCTTGCCGCCGGCACTCGGTGCGGCACGGATGAAGGTCCTCCGCGCGGGCGGTCAGATCGCCGTCGAGGCGACATTCCGCACTTTGAGCTTCACCGACGCACAGGTTCTGGTGCCCTTGGTTGGCGGGACCGTGAGCTTGGATGCCGATGAGGCGATGGAGGTCAAGCTGCTGGTCCGCGACGGCCGGATCTGCCACGCCGCGGAGGCCAAGGGCACCAGCACGTTCACCGTTCGCCTGCTGGGCGACGGCCCGGAGCTGACGCTCGATCTGCCTCCCTGTCCGTCGCTGCTGGTGGAAACCGACGAGACCGGCCTGCTGGTGAATGAACGGCCGCTGACCGCCGGGCAAACCCTGCCGCTACCCGCGGCCGGAGGCCCGGTGACCTTGCGCGCGCTTTCCACCCGCGAAGCCGAGGAAGCCTCGCGCCCGCCGCAGCCATCGGACTGGTCGTGGCAGTTCCAGGTGCTGGTCCGGGAAGACGAGGGAGAGCTGGTTCACGTCGTCAGCGGCCGCGCCTCCGCCACCGGCGGGTCGGGACTGTCCGCCGGATTGCGCCTGCCCGCCGACGCCCGCGAGGTGAGCGCGCAAGGAAGCGATCTCGCGAGCCAGCGGACGGGACGGGATGCCGACGGGACGACGCGGCTGAACCTGAAATGGAAGAGCCGTGACCTGCTCGAGCGCGAGATCGTCCTGAGCTACCGCCGCCCGCTGCGCCCGCTCGACTCGACCTGGCAGCTCGCGACACCCATGGGCACGGGCGCCCTGCAGACCCGCTTCCTGATTGCCGCCAATCCGCGCCGGGCCTTCGAGGCCGCCGGTCTGGCCGGTCCCTTCGACGCCGGCAACCTCCCCGCCGCGCTGCGCGAGGCCTTGGCCGGGTCACCCTACTTCACCCTCGAGGGCAAGGACGGCACAACCCCGCTGCAGGCCCGCGAATTGCCGCTGGTCGCCACCGCCGACGCGGTGATTCCCAAGGCCGCCTGGTTTCTCCAACAAGAGGTCGACGGTTCGCGGCTGATCGAAGGCGTGCTGGAGGTGGAGCACCGGCAACCGCTGCGCATCGCCCTCGAAAGCCCGGCGGGAGCCACCTTGCTGAACTGCTCCGTGAACGGCCGCGAAACCCGGCCGGTCGACCGCGGCGACGGCAGGATCGAGATCCCGCTGCCCCCGGGCGGCGAGTCGACGACCAAACTGCAGCTCTCCTTCACCGCCGCCGGCGACCCGCTCGACCCGGTCTCCGGAACGCTTTCGCTGGCCCTGCCCCGCACCCCGGTCTTCATCCACTCGCTGTCGTGGAGGATCGATCTGCCCGCCGCGTACCGCTCCGAAGTGAACGGCAACTTGACCCGCACGAGTCTCGAGTCCGGGGACCCGGGGTCCGCCATCCGGCTGGGCAAGAACCTCTGCCGCGACGAGGTGCCTGCCGTCGCGGTCTTCTACCAACGCGCCGACCTCACCACCACCCGCTGACCGCCATGAAAAAGAACAACCTCCTCGTCTCCGCTGGCATCGTCGCCTGCACCTGTGTCGCCTGGACCCTGCTCGGCTCCGCGATCGGCCAGCGAACCCGCTCCTCGACCTCGGCGATGCGGGGCGAGGTCTCCGGCGTCTGGGGGCCGGCCCTCGTCCAGGAACATCCGGACGCCTACTATCTCACCCCGAACGCACCCGACGGCCGCGCCGAAGTGCTGCCCGCAACCAGCAAGGTCACCGTCGCGCTGGAATCCGAGCCGAAACGCCGGGGGCTGCTGTGGCACCGCACCTACGGGGTCGATTTCAAGGCCGACTACACCTTCGCCAATCCCACCCGGATCCCGCAGACCTTCTACCTGCGCTTCGCGTTGCCACCGGACAGTGCCGGCCTGCACGGCTTCGTCTTCCAGCTCGACGGCGTGGCCGACAGCGCCACCGCGGCCAGCAACGGCGTGGTGACGCGGGCGGTGGTGGTGCCCGCCGGGGAAAGCGTGCCGCTGCATGTCGCCTACCGCACCCGCGGCACCGACTCCTGGAACTACTCCTTTCCCGACAACCGCCGGATCACCGGCTTCGACCTGCGGATGCGCGTGAACTTCGCCGACATCAACTTCCCCGTCGGCACCGGCTCGCCCGACCAACGGCAGGAGGATGCCACCGGCTGGGACCTCGCCTGGCTCTTCCCCGACGTGCTCTCTGCGCCGGACATCGGCATGGACATGCCCAAGCTCCTCAATGCCGGCCCGGTCGCGCAGCGGATCGTGATGTTCGCGCCGGTATCGCTGCTGTTTTTCATCTCCGTGGTCATGATCATCGCCGCGCTGAAGGGCATCCCGCTGCACCCGATGCATGTCTTCTTCGTCAGTGCCGGCTTCTTCGCCTTCCACCTGCTGTTCGCCTATCTCGTCGACCTGTTGTCGCCCTATGCCAGCTTCGCCGTCGCCAGCGGGGTGTCGCTGCTGCTGGTCGCCGGCTACCTGCGCGCCATCGGCGGCCGCCTGTTGTTCCGGGTCGCGGTACCGGCCCAGTTGACCTATCTCACCCTGTTCAGCCTGTCCTTCTTCTTCGACGGCCTGACCGGCATCACCCTGGCGGTGGTCTCGGTGCTGACGCTGGCACTGCTGATGTTCCTGACCGCCCGGGTCGACTGGCGCGGGGTTTTCGGGCAGGGGGCCCGGCCGGCCTGAGCCCGTCCGGGCACCGGCTTCCGAAATCGCCGCCGATTTCTCATTGCCCGCCCCACGGGTGCCATCCACTGTGATCGGGCACTTCAACCCCTCCAGAATTATGGGACTCATGGACTTCATCAAAGGCGAGCTGCTCGAGATCATCGAGTGGCAGGACGACTCGCGGGACACCATCGCCTGGCGCTTCCCCGACGATGACAAGGCAATCAAGAACGGCGCCCAGCTCATCGTCCGCGAAAGCCAGTCGGCCCAGTTCCTCTATCTCGGCCAGTTCGGCGACGCCTTCGGGCCCGGCAAGCACACGCTGACCACCGACAACATCCCGGTGCTGACCCGCCTCAAGGGCTGGAAGTACGGCTTCCAGTCGCCCTTCAAAGCCGACGTCTACTTCGTCAACACCCGCCTCTTCACCGGCAACAAGTGGGGCACCGCCAACCCGATCATGCTGCGCGACGCCGACCTCGGCGTGGTCCGGGCCCGCGCCTACGGCACCTACGATTTCAAGGTGGTGAACGTGCCGGTCTTCCTCAAGGAGGTCGCCGGCTCCGACCATGACTTCCGCGTCGACGAATTCGCCGACACCATGCGCTCGCGCATCGTCAGCGTCTTCTCCGACGCCCTCGCCACCGCGCATGTGCCGGTCTTCGATGTCGCCACCCGCTACATGGACCTCGGCGACGCGTTGCTGCCGCTGATCAATCCGGTGATCTCCGCGAAGTACGGCATCGAGGTCGCGTCCTTCATCGTCGAGAACGTCAGCGTCCCGCCGGAAGTCGAGGAAGCCATCGACAAGCGCTCGGCCATGTCGGCGATCGGCAATCTCAACGACTATGTGAAGTACCAGATGGGCCAGGGCATGGCCGCGGGCGGTGGTGGCGGTGGAGCCGCCGGCATGGCCAGCGAACTGGCGGTCGGATTCGCGGTCGCGAAGGAGTTGATGCAACAGGGCAACCTGACCGGTGGCACCCCGCCTCCCGTACCCGGTGCCTCTCCCGCGGTGCCGGAAATCGACGTCCTCGACCCGGCGACCATCGCGCAGATGCTCGGCGTGTCCGATGCCGACGTGATGGCGGAGATCGAGGCCGGCAACCTGCCCGCCAAGAAGATCGGTTCCGCCTACCGTGTCACCCGCGCCGCGCTCGACGAGTTCCTCGCCAAGTAATCTCCATCGCCGGGGCCATCCGCCCCGGTCCGTGATGGGGGCTGCCCGCCCTCACGCACCATCATGGACGCATCCGACCCAGCGACCGCGGACTCCTCGCCGATCGAACTGCCGAAAAAACGCATCCCGCCGCCGCTTCCCGGCGACCGCGGGGTGGCGGCGGAGGTGCGCTCGATGGAGCGCCACGTCTGCCCGGAGTGCGGCGGCAAGGCTGAATGGGACCCCGGCAAGGCGCAACTGGTGTGCCCCTACTGCGGGACCGAGTTTCCCCGGCTGGGCCCGCCGCCGCTGGCCGGAGCAGTGGTGGAACACGATCTCGACGAGGCGCTCCACCGGCTCGGCGAGGCCGGCCGCACGGTCGACACCTCGACCCGGCGCGTCCAGTGCAACCACTGCCACGCGGTGCTGGTCCGCTCCGCTGAAACCGTTGCCCAGCACTGCGACTTCTGCGGCTCGCCCGAGCTGCTCGATTACACGGAGATCAAGAGCCCGATCTCGCCGGAGTCACTGTTGCCGGCGGTGGTTTCCAAGGAGCAGGCCTATCACGCGCTGAAAAAATTCCTCGCCGAGCGCTGGTTCGCTCCGAACGACCTCAAGCGCCGCAACCTGATCGACCGCATCCACCGCGTCTACCTCCCCTATTGGACCTTCGACGCCTCCGCCGAATGCCCGTGGACCGCCGACAGCGGCACTTACTACTACGTCACCGTGACCGACCGCGACTCGCAGGGTCGCACGGTCACCCGTCAGGAGCGCCGGATCCGCTGGCGTCCGGCCAGAGGTCACGTCTCGACCTGGTTCGACGACATCGTGATTTCCGGGTCGCGGGGGCTGGACATCGACCTGTTGCGGAAGCTCGAACCCTTTCCGACCAAGGACCTGGTACCCTACGAGACCCGCTATGTGTCGGGCTGGCAGGTCGAGCAGTATCAGGTCCCGCTCCTCGATGCCGCCCGGCACGGCTTTGGCACCATGGAAGCGATGCTGCGCGAAGCCTGCGGCCGCGAGGTCCCCGGCGACACCTACCGCAACTTGCGGATCTATCCGGAATTCTCCGACAAGACCTTCAAGCACATCCTCGTGCCGATCTGGCTGCTCGCCTACCAGTACCGGCGCAAGACCTGGCAAGGCGCGGTCAATGCCGTGACCGGCAGCGCCCATGCCCGCTTCCCGATCAGCGCTTGGAAGGTCGCCTTCGTGGTCCTGCTGGTGCTGATCGTCATCGGCGTGATTGCCCTGGCAAGCCAGCGCTAGGGTCCCGACGAGCCATTGCTCCGCCGGATGACCCCGGCGCCTCCGCGACAAAGATTCGACCGGTCCCGTGATCCGCGGTTACAAGGCGGCCCGCACGATGCGCATCGACATCCTCACCCTCTTCCCCGAGATCGCCCTCGCCCCCTTGGGCGAAAGCATCATCAAGCGCGCCCAGGCCGCCGGCATCGTCGAGATTCACGCCCACAACATCCGCGACTGGGCGACCGACAAGCACCGGCGCACCGATGACACCTTGTGCGGCGGCGGCCAAGGCATGCTGATGCTGCCCGGCCCGATCTTCGACGCGATCGAGGCGCTGCGCCGGCCCGAGTCGAAGGTCGTGCTGATGACTCCTCAGGGGCGGGTCTTCAAACAGGCCGTCGCCCGGGAGCTTTCCCAGGAAACCCACCTCATCCTGCTGTGCGGGCACTACGAGGGCGTCGACCACCGCGTGATCGAGCAACTCGTTGACCTTGAGCTCTCCATCGGCGACTACGTCCTGACCAACGGGGCCATCGCCGCGGCCGTCGTCACCGATGCCATCGTCCGCCTGCTGCCCGGCGCCCTCGGCGACGAGCGCTCGCATCAGGATGAATCCTTTTCCGATCCGAACCTGCTGGAAGCCCCCGCCTACACCCGGCCGACCAATTTCCGCGGCATGAAGGTCCCCGACGTCCTGATCTCCGGTCACCACGCGAAGATCGAGGCCTGGAAAAAGGAGCAAGCCCTGGAGCGGACCCGCCGCAACCGGCCCGACTTGCTGGGCGGGGGCTGACCGGGCTTTGGAGTGCGCCGGCAGAGGGAGCGCAGCGACCGGCGACGGCGCTTTGTTGCGGGTGGCCCCGCCTCCAATAGCCGGAAGCCCCCCACCGCTGTCCCCACAGCACGTCCCGGCGATTCAACGCTCGAATACCCGGTCTTCCCCTCCGGTGCCCCGAAAGCGGTGTCGGCGCTGCGCTCTGCCACCGCACTCCAAGGTACTTTGGAGTGCGCCGGCAGAGGGAGCGCAGCGACCGGCGACGGCGCTTTGTTGCGGCTGGCCTCACCTCCAATAGCCGGAAGACCCCCACCGCTGTCCCCACAGCACGTCCCGGCGATTCAACGCCCGAATACCCGGCCTTCCCCTCCGGTGGTCCGAAAGCGGTGTCGCCGCTGCGCTTTGCCACCGCACTCCAAAGTCGCCTGTTTCCCCCATGCAGATTGCAAGCACCATGCACGAATCCAACGCATTTGCTTAACCTAGATTAATTATCGCTTTTCATCGGACACAACGACGCCTACCCGTCAGGGGAAGCTCAACCTCACCTATGATGAAGCTAACTCAAACTACCCCCCTCTGGATGAGTCTCGCGGTGGCTATCAGCCCCGTGGCTCGCGCCAACGAGGATCCGTCGAAGAACGGATCCCAGCCCGCCGCCAATGCCGCGGCTACCGTGAATTCCCAGGAGGAAGCCATCCCGCTCGATGCCCTGGCCGGCTTGCAGAAGCGCTTCGAATCGATGAACCACGCGATCAAAGAAGCGCGTGGGGAAGCCAAGGAAGTCGCCGGCCAGCGGGATGCCGCCCGCAAGGAAGCCGCGACCGTCCGCGAAGCCAAGCAGCAGCTCGAGAAACAGCTCGCCGACCTGCGCAAACAGCTCGAAGGCACCAACCGCGAAGTCGCCGATTGGAAAAACAAGGCCGGCGTGCTTGAGAAGAAGCTCGGTGCCGGCGAGGAGGCCTACCAGAAGCTCGCCAGCTTCCGCGATGAAATGGGCTCCGCGCTCAAGGAATTCGCCACCCTGAAACAGGACATGGCCGCGGTCCGCGGCGAACTCCAGGCCCCCGCCGAACGGATGGCCCTCAAGAAGGAAATCGCCGGCCTGAAGGAGTCCGGCGAGCAGCTGGCCCAGAAACTCGCCGCCGAGACCAAGGCCCACGACGAAAGCAAGCGCCTGCTGGCCGCGGCCCGCAATGCCGCCGATCAGGCGAAGAAAGCCTTCGCCGACCTCACCGGTCGTGCGAAAGCCCACCTCGCGGACCTGATCAAGACCCGCAAGGAGCGCGATGATCTGGCCAAGAACCTGGGCACCGCCAAGGAGCAGCTGGTTGCGGCGAACAAGGAAGCCGAGACCCTCAAGACCACCAACGCCAGCGTCACCAAGGAGTTGGAAAGCACCCGCGGCAAGCTGGACTCGACCCAACAAAGCCTGGCGATGCTGGAGAAGGAAGCCGCCCAGTTGCGCGGCACGATCCAGCCGCTGGCAGCGGAAATCAAAGCCGCCAACGAACAGTCCGCCCAGGCCACCAAGGCGATCAAGGAAGCCACTGCGGCGCGGGTCAAAGCCGAACAGGCGACCGTCCGTCTGGAAGGCGAGCTCAAGGAAACCCACCGCAAGCTGGCCGCCGCACTCGAGACCCAGAACGGCCTGAAACAGGAAGTCGCCAGCAAGAGCACCGAGGTCAACGACCTGCGCAAGCAGATCGAACAACTCGAAGCCAAGACCGCCGCCAAGGATCCGGCCCAAGGCCAGGAGAACGCCGGCCTCTGAGTTCCAGCATCAACCTTTCATGGCCCAGCGGCCGGGATCCTCGGGGTCCCGGCCGTTTTTCTTTGGAGTGCGGTGGCAGAGCGCAGCGCCGACACCGCTTTCGGGGCACCGGCTCATATCCCCTCCCGGTATCACTTCTCCGCCCCGGAAACCGAAAGGTCGCCACCCGATCTCTCCCGGACACGACCGCCCCCCAAAAGCACCGTCGCCGGTCACCAGCTCCCTCTGCCGGCGCACTCCAAGGTTACGATGCCACCGCAGCAACACTTTGGAGTGCGGTGGCAGAGCGCAGCGCCGACACCGCTTTCGGGGCACGGGACAGTGCCACCCTCCCCGGAAACGCCTCTCACCGTGACTCCTGTCGGGTCCGGTAAGCCCGCGGCGAGCGCCCCGAAATCTGTTTGAAGACGCGGGAGAAATAAGCCTCGTCGCTGAATCCCAGCGTGCGGGCGATCTCCGCGGACTTCAGGGTGGTAGTGTCCAGCATCCGCGCCGCGAGGTTCACCAGCTGCTGGCGATGGTAGCGGTGCGGGGCGACGCCGGCGTGTTGCTTGAATTTCCTCCGGAAGGTCTCGTAGTTCATGCCCAGCTCCGCGGCGGCCTTCTCCGCCCCGGTTTCGGGGCGCGAAAGCATCCGGCAGGCGTCGCCAAACCAGGCGGGCCGGTTGCCGGACGATGGCGGCGAGTCCCCCGCGCCCTCGAGCGCGGTCGCGAGCAGACGCTGGAACCCGCACAGCCGCGTCAAGGCGCCGGAATCGGATTCCAGCAGGGTCTTCCGGAAATCCTCCATCCAGGCGTCCGCGTCCGGCAGCCGTCCGGTCGGCCGGGCCGGGTCCAGCACCCCTTGCTGCCGCCAGGTTTCAAAAACCGGCCCCTCGAACATGATGTAGACCTCGTCCCAGCCGCCCGGCTGGTCGGGCCGGTAGAAATGGCCGACTTCTGGAAAAACGAGGATCCAGTCGCCCGCGGCGACACTCCGCGCAAGCCCCCGCTCGTCCTCGAAATGGCCTTCCCCGCGCGTGATGACCACCAGCGCATAGCGCCGCAGGTAGCGGAACCGCGACATCCGCCCCGTCGAGTGGAGAACCTGCCCGGTCTCGACCAGCGAGCCGAGCGGCGTGTTCAGCTGCTGCGCCCAAATGTTCCAAGCTTGACCGCTCACAACCTACCCATTCGGGGGAAATCATCCCAAAATCCACAAGTTTTATCCTGAAAATCCAAGTGCCGCCGATGAAAGGCCGGCGCCAAGTTCCGTATGCTCGACCGATCCGATGCGTTGCCAACTGACCATCCTCGCCACTCTCGTCCTCCCGCTCTCGGCAGAGGTGTCGGTCGATTTCAACCGCGACGTGCGGCCGATCCTCACCAAGAACTGCACCACCTGCCACGGCGGGGTGAAAATGGCCGGCGGCGTCTCCTACCTGTATCGCGAGGACACCCTCGGCAAGGGCGACTCGGGCAAAGCCATCGTCGTCCCCGGCCACCCGGAACAGTCGGAGATGATCGCCCGCCTGCTGACCGAGGACCTCGACGAGCGGATGCCGCCACCGGACCACCATCCCCATCCGCTGCCCCAACAGGACATCGACACCCTCACCCGCTGGATCAAGGAGGGAGCGAAGTGGGGCGACCATTGGTCGTTCCAGAAACCGGTGATGCCGGCCCTGCCCGCGGTGAAAGACCAGGCCTGGGGCAAGCAGGAACTTGACCGCTTCATTCTCGCGCGGCTCGAGTCTGAGGATCTGGAGCCTTCCCCGGCGGCGGCTCCCGAGGAATGGCTGCGCCGTGCGTCGCTCGACATCACCGGCCTGCCGCCGACGCCGGACGAGTGGGCCGCCTTCAAGCAAGCCTGGGAGGGCGACCCGCAGGCCGCGCTGGAGGGAGCCACCGACCGCCTCCTCGCGTCCCCGGCCTTCGGTGAAAAGTGGGCCGCGATGTGGCTCGATCTCGCCCGCTACTCCGACACCTTCGGATTCGAGAAGGACCCGCATCGCGACATCTGGCCGTTCCGCGACTGGGTGATCCGCGCCTTCAACGCGGACATGCCCTTCGACCAGTTCACCCTCAAGCAACTCGCCGGCGACCTGATCGGGGAACCCGAACCCGGCGACCTCATCGCCACCGCCTTCCACCGCAACACCCAGAACAACTCCGAGGGCGGCACCGACGACGAGGAGTACCGGATGAATGCCGTCATCGACCGCGTCAACACGACCTGGACGGCGTGGAACGCGACGACCTTCGGCTGCGTGCAGTGCCACGCCCATCCCTACGACCCCATCCCCCACGACGACTACTACCGCTTCATGGCGTTCTTCAACAATTCGGAGGACGTCGACATCAACTCCGATTTCCCTCGTACCAAGGTCGCCGACGACCCCGCGTTGCAGGCCGACGCGGTCCGCCTCGAACAGCTCGTCCGCCAGCGTCGCGCCGACATGAACACCCCGATGCGCGAGCTGGCGCTGAAAGTGGCGGACTGGCAGACGCTGCGCTTCGACAAGGCGACCGCCGAGCCGCCGACCGGCATCCTGACCCAGGGCGAGGACGGCATCGTCGTCACCTCCGGCACCACCCCGAACAACACCGCGTTCCTGTTCGAGGCAGCCGCCCGGCCGCTGGCCCTGATCCGGGTCGAGATTTTCCCCGAAAGCGACAATCCCGCGGAATGGCGCGGCCGCGGCGCGGTGGTTTCCGGCCTCGAGGCCGCCTATGTCGGCGCCGATGGCACGCGCACCCCGATCCGCCTGCGGGAAGTCGCGGCGGACTTCATCGCCGGACCCTTCGATCCCAATGACGCGCTCGCCGGCAATGCCGGCGGGGTCGGCGACTACCCGATGACCAAAAGCCCGCGCACCGCGTGGTTCATCCCGGCGCAAGCGGTTGCCCCCGCCGGGGGCGACCGGCTCGAGATCAAGGTCCAGCACCGCGCGACCTGCAACGAAAGCCAGAACTGCGTGGTCCAGCGCCTGCGGATCGCGACCAGCGAGGATCCGGCATTGATCGCCTACCTCGACACCCCGGAACACCACGCCCTGTGGAACGAGGTCGCGGAACTACGGAAGCAGTACCAAGCCATCCCCGGCATGACCATCCCGGTGATGCAGGAGCGTTCCGACGCCGCCCGGCGCGAAACCCGGGTCTTCATCCGCGGCAACCGCATGACCCTCGACAAAGTCGTCGAGCCCGGCATTCCCGAACTCCTCGGCGCCCCGGAGAAACCGCGGAACCGCCTCGACATGGCGCGCTGGATCGTCGGCAAGGAGAACCCGCTTGCTGCCCGCGTGCTTGCCAACCGGCTGTGGGCCGAGTTGTTCGGCATCGGCATCGTCGAGACCCTCGAGGACTTCGGTAGCTCCGGCGCGTTGCCCAGCCACCCCGAACTGCTCGACTTCCTCGCGCTGCGCCTGCGCGACCACCACGCCTGGCACCTCAAGCCCTTCCTCCGCGAACTCGTCCTTTCCGCCACCTACCGGCAATCGGACAAGGCCACGCCGGAGATCATCGGCCGCGACCCACGCAACCGCCTGCTCGCCCGCGGCCCGCGCAACCGGCTCACCGCCGAGATGGTCCGCGACCAGGCCTTGATGGTGTCCGGCCTGCTCAGCCGCAAGATGTTCGGCAAGCCGGTCTTCCCACCCCAACCCGACGGGATCTGGAACAGCGTCTACAGCGGCGCGAAATGGGACACCTCTCAGGGCGAGGACCGCTACCGCCGGGCGCTCTACACCTACAACAAGCGGACCAGCGGCTACCCCGCCTTCCTCACCTTCGACGGCTCGGCCCGCGACGTCTGCCTGGCCCGCCGCATTCCGACTAACACCCCGCTGCAGGCACTGGTCACCCTGAACGATCCCGCCCATATGGAGTTCGCCCAGGCCTTCGCCAAGCGCATGGCCGAAGCCGGCCCCGAGCTCGGCGAGCGGCTCGCCCGTGGCTACCAGCTGCTCACCCTCAAGCAAGCCACCCCGGCGACCCTCGACACCCTCCGCGCCCTCCACGCCGATGCGAAGGCCGAGTACGAAAGCACTCCCGCCGAGTCCGCCAAGCTCGCGCCGACGCCCGACGAAGCGGCACTGGTGCTGGTGGCGAACACCTTGCTCAACTCCGACCTCGCGCTGAACCGATAAAGGGGGGAATGACGAATGAAGAATTTCCGAATGACGAATGAAGTGTGCTGGGAATGAGTGATGCGGAGGGACAACGGGAGCCGCGGTTCGGTGGCTATGATCTCGAAGAACGCACCGCGCGCTTCGGCGAGCAGGTGATTGAGTTCGCCCTCGATCTTCCGCGCAACGCCATTACCAACCCTTTGATCTCCCAGATTGTTCGGTCCGGCACCTCGGTGGGTGCCAACTATGTCGAGGCGGACGACGCGGTGTCGCGGAAAGAGTTCGCGCTCAAGATCAACACCTGCCGCAAGGAGGCCCGCGAAACCAAGCACTGGCTCCGGATGATCGCAAAGGCCCATCCGTCCGCCAAGGACCTCGCCCGCCCCATCTGGCAAGAAGCCCACGAACTCCATCTGATCTTCTCCAAGATCCGCCGCACCACCCTCGACCAACCCTGATTCCCCACCCACTCCATTCGTCATTCGGGAATTCCTCATTCGTCATTTTCCATGAACTTGTTCCAACAGCTCCACCACGACCGCGCCCGGCATCTCACGCGGCGGCATTTCCTCGGCCAATCGGCCTTGTCCCTCGGCGCGCTGTGGATGGGGTCGCAGATGGACCTGGCCTGCGGTGCCGGGTTGAAGAAGAACCCCGCCGCGCCGCTCGCGCCCGACTTGCCGCATTTCGCGCCCAAGGCGAAGCGCGTGATCTATCTCCACATGGCCGGTGCGCCGAGCCAGCTCGAGCTCTTCGACTATAAGCCGGACCTCGTCAAATACGACGGCCAGGACTGCCCCGCCGAGTTCCTCGAGGGCAAGCAGTTCGCGTTCATCCAAGGGGTGCCGAAGATGCTCGGCTCGCAGTACCCCTTCCACCGCGCCGGCAAGTCCGGGCAGTGGATTTCCGACCGCTTGCCGTACTTCGAGGAAGTCATCGACGACGTCTGCTTCATCAAGTCGATGTGGTCCGACCAGTTCAACCACGGCCCCGCCCAGCTCCTCCTCCACACCGGCAGCCAGACGCCCGGCAGCCCCTCCGCCGGCGCGTGGGCGACCTACGGACTCGGTTCGGAAAACCAGAACCTGCCCGGCTTCATCGTCCTCACCTCCGGCGGCAACAACCCCGACGCCGGCAAGTCGGTGTGGGGATCCGGCTACCTGCCGAGCGTCTATCAAGGCGTGCAATGCCGCTCCCAGGGCGACCCCGTGCTCTTCCTCGGCAACCCCGACGGCGTCTCACAAAAACTCCGGCGCCGCACGCTCGACGCACTCAACGACCTCAACCAGCGCGTCGCCACCGAGATCGGCGACCCGGAGACGATGACCCGGATCGCCCAGTACGAAATGGCCTACCGGATGCAGATCCACGCTTCCGACGCCTTCGACATCTCCCAGGAACCGCAAGCGATCCACGAAGCCTACGCCACCCGGCCGGGCAAGGAGTCCTTCGCCAACAACTGCCTGCTCGCCCGCCGCCTCGCCGAGCGCGGGGTCCGCTTCATCCAGCTCTTCGACTGGGGTTGGGACTCGCACGGAACCAACGACCAGACCGACCTGCGCAAGGGCTTCGCCGACAAGTGCCGCCAGATCGACCAACCGATCGCCGCACTGCTGAAGGATCTCAAGCAGCGCGGCCTGCTCGACGAGACGCTGGTCGTCTGGTCCGGCGAGTTCGGCCGCACGCCGATGCGCGAAAACCGCGGCGGCATGACGATGAGCAACGTCGGCCGGGACCACAGCCCGTCCGCTTACACCTTGTGGATGGCCGGCGGCGGCGTGAAGCCGGGCTTCAGCTACGGCGAAACCGACCCGATCGGTTACGAAGCGGCGGTCGACAAGGTCAGCGCCCATGACTTCCACGCCACGCTGCTGACGCTGCTGGGCTTCGACCACAAGCGCATGACCTATCCGTTCCAAGGCCTCGACCAGCGCCTCTCCAATGTCACCAAACCATCACGGGTGGTGACGGATGTGATCGCCTGACTGCGTCCCGCCCACAGACACCGCCACGAGCGGGACCGCTTGCCATGGGTCAGTTTTCGCTGCCAGTCACACGGACAAAATTGCGGATGCCGAACGGGATCAACGCCTCCATCCGGGTGTAATCGGCGGGGACTCCGGCTTGATCTGGTGCGACGGCAGGAAGCACCGGACCCGGCGTCCAGTCGCCGGCGAGGTCGTCGTTTTCCTCGAGGACATAGGTCGCACCGGTGGTCCGCTGCAACCAGACCAGGGTGAGACCGGTCGGGCCGGGGGCCGACATCACGGCCCGCCCCGTCCCGCTCGCCGGTGAGGTTCCGAACAGGAATTCATCGCCGCTGGAAATCCCGTCGCCGTCCGGATCCCCCTCGCGGCTCAGGTCGGAGAGGCCCTCGAAACCGGCGATCCAGGCGTCGAAGCCGGCCGGCGGCCCGATGTTTGCATAGTAAACCACCGGCAGCACCTGCTCGACCCCGTCCGGCCCCAGGTTGACGGTCCGGTCGGGCGTGTCCTCGTAGCCGGAGTTCGGCCCGCCATCGATGAAGAACTTGTAGACACCGAAGGGGCTGCCCTCGAAGCCTTCCGCGGTGAACGTCCCGGTGTAGATCATGTCCTCGTCGGGATCCGCCAGCACCACCCCTCCCGCGACATTCCACGGGCCGTCGAACTGGCCGATCACCCGCACCGTGCTGACCCCGGCGGTGAAGTAGCCGTCGCCGATGGCCACCGACATGTCGACCTGGAAGACGATGTCCCGCGACTCCGGTGCCGCGACCAACGGCTCGGGATCGACGTCGTCCTGCAGGCCGTCGCCATCGCTGTCGGCATTGCGCGGGTCGGTGTTGGCCGCGAACTCGTCCTCGTTGAGGACATTGTCGTTGTCCTCGTCGGCACCGGCCGCCAGTCCGTAGGCGGCGAGGTAGGCATTGGCATCGGCGAAGGTCGCGCGGGCAAAGGTGTGGGCCAGCGTGATGCTGTTGAAGGTGATGCGGTGGATCCCGCTGGCCTCGACCAGCCGGTTGATATCGCCGCCGTTGGGCGCCGCCACCCCGGCGGTGCCGCTGGCGCCCCAGTTGGTCGTCCACGAGCCCGCGGTGAACTTGTGGGTGATCGTCGTCTTCGGCGTCGTGAAGTGATAGTCGAGGGACCACTGGAATTGCTCAGCGAAACCGGTGCCCGCCAGCGACATCGCGTTGCCCGGCGTGCTGATCCCCGCCGGATCCCAGGCATCGGGCAGGTTGAAGCTGCCGGGAACGACGATTGTCACATGGTTGAAGTGATTGGGATCCTGCGGGAAATCCAGCCCGACCCCGTCCACCTCGTCGCCATCGCTGATGCCGTCACCGTCGGTGTCGAAGGCCATCGGGCTGGTGCCGGTGTGGGTGCCATCGACATAGGTGCCGGTGAGATTTTCCCAGCCGTCCTTGAGAAAGTCGTCGTCCGAGTCGTCGTTGACCGGCGACAAGCCGAGGTCGAGGTCGAACTCCTCCTGGTTGGTCAGGCCGTCGTCGTCGTAGTCGGTTTCGGGTAGCGCATCATTGCCCGCGAGCCCGAAGCCGGCGATCCACGTCGCGAAATCCGCCGTCCCCGGCATCGTGAACGTCAGGGCGGCATTCGATTCACCGCCCGCCACCGCCGTGGTGTAGGCATCGCCCCAATTGTTGATCGAACTCGCCGCCGCCGACAAGGCGTCGACCGCCCCGTCGCCGCCACCGCCACCGGTGGAATAGACATCGAAGCTGAACACCTCGCCCGGCGAAAGTCCCAG
Organism: Neoluteolibacter marinus; assembly: GCF_014904755.1. Lineage (GTDB taxonomy): Bacteria > Verrucomicrobiota > Verrucomicrobiia > Verrucomicrobiales > Akkermansiaceae > Haloferula > Haloferula marina. Next base: position 19,886 of record NZ_JACZFQ010000040.1, on the reverse strand, counting down.
CGCCGCCGTCGTGGTGGTGATGCTCACGCTGGTCGCGTCCTTGGTGACCACCGGTGAGTCCGTCTCCGCCCACGAACCGGTGTAGTGATGAACTTGGCCGCCATTGCCCCCGTCGACCCAGCAGGCAATCCAGTGGGTCATGCCACCGGCGAAATGGATCGGCCGTCCCCAGCCGTTGCCGGTGGTCGCCCCGCCGGGGTTTGAGCGGAGCCCGATCGCGTATTTCCCCCAATCCGTCGCCACCGGACTGCCGGCGAGGTGGAGTATGAAGGTGATGTTCGTTTCGGTGGCATCGACCGTGACATCGACGGAAGTCAGGTCGAGATGAGGAAAGGTCCCCACCGCCACCTCACCGGTGGCATCCGGGTAGTTCTCGGTGGTCTGGGCGATGGCCGTGGCGGCAACCAGGCACAACGCCCCCGTCAGCGGGCGGGTCTTCATGGGTTTTTACAGGATGGGTTGACGGGTGCCGCCCCGATAAGGCAGGCACCGAAGAGGGGAATGTCGGCAACCGGGCCCGGGGTTTAAGCGGGACTGCAAATTTTTTGCGCGATCCGTGGTGCAGCTGGCGGCCCAAGCCCCTTGGAGTGCGGTGGCAAAGCGCAGCGTAGGCACCGCTTTCGAACCACCCGCCATTGCCGAGGCCACCCGTGAATGCACGGCCGACCTCCGAAACCCGACCAGCAGAACACCAAGCGCCCAACCCAAAAGCGCCGTCGCCGTTCGCAAGCGACCTCTGCCGGCGCACTCCAGAGTACCTTGGAGTGCGGCGGCAGAGCGCAGCGGCGACACCGCTTTCGAACCACCCGCCGTCGTCGAAGCCACCCGTAAATGCACAGCCGACCTCCGAAATCCGACCAGCAGAACACCAAGCTCCCAACCCAAAAGCGCCGTCGCCGGTCGCGAGCGACCTCTGCCGGCGCACTCCAAGGTTTCGAGATCGTCACGTCCTGCGAGTTGCTTCGAAAGTTATCTGCCCATCGATCGAATGCCGTGATCGACGGCCCTGCAATTCTTTGCAAGGCACCCCCTGATTCGGGGGCTAAACTTCAGAAAAACTGCTCCAAATGACTCGCGAGGAGTTTTATCCTTGGAGCAGATCCCGATCCGGGCATCTTCATCGCGCCCGATGATCAATTGGGAGCCCAACCCGGCATTGTTCATGCTTTCCGCATCTGCAACTCATTCCGGTTGAGCCACCGATCCCTCATCTGGAGCCACTCCCAACACGCCAATCGCCCGCTGGAGCAACACCGGGCCCCCTCCCTCCCCCATGTCTGAAACCGTCTGGTCCTGGCTTATCGTGGGTCTCGTCCTGCCGTTGTCGCTCGCGATGACGCGGCTGATGATCGGGATCGCTCCCAAGCTGGGCCTGGTCGATCAACCCGATGCGCGGCGGATCCATCAAAAGCCGATTCCCCGGGCCGGCGGACTCGGCCTGTTCGTCACCCTGATCGCCGGCCTCATTTGCCTGCGCGCCTTCGGCACCGGCTTCGAGGGCATGCTCGGCGGCCGCTGGACCTTGCACTTCGTCGCCGCCTCCGGGCTGCTGGTGATCGCGGGATTCTTCGACGACCGCGGCGGCATTTCCGCCTGGCTGAAGCTGGGCGTGCAGATCCTGGCGGCGGTCCTGATGTTTTTCCACAATCCCGGCGGCGCGGGAATTTTCATGGGCTGGAAGATCCCGTGGTTCCTCGACCTCGCCATCCATGTCGCGTGGACGGTCGCACTGATCAACGCCTTCAACCTGATCGACGGCATGGACGGGCTGTGCTCGGGTCTCGCGACGATCTCGCTGGTGATCCTGACGGCGCTGGCAGTGGCGGGCGACCGGCCCACCAACGCGTTCGTGATCGCACTGATGGCGGCGGCGCTGCTGGGCTTCCTCCGCTACAACTTCCACCCCGCCCGGATCTTCCTCGGCGACACGGGGTCGATGCTGATCGGCTTTTTCATCGCCTCCGTGGGTACCGCCACGGTCGGCCGCCACGCTGTGGTGGCCGGGTTGCTGCTCCCCCTGCTGGTCGGCGGCGTGCCCCTGCTGGACGTGACGCTCGCGATCTGGCGCCGCGCCGCACGCCGGATCGCGGTCTCAAAGCCGGGACAAGCGACCATCCACATCTTCGGCGCGGACCGCGACCACCTCCACCACCGCCTGCTGAACTGGGGCCTGAACCAGCGCCAGGCGGTGTTCGTGATCTACGGCTTCGCCGGCCTGTGTTCCTTCCTCGCCCTGCTGCCGATTCTCGGCGGTGCCAGCTACTTCACCGTGTCGGTCGTGGGGATCATCGTCATCGGCCTGGTCGGCCTGCGCTACATCGCCCCGGTGGAGTTCATGGAAAGCGGCCGCGGCCTCCGGACCCTGATCCGCCGCCCCCGCGGGTGCCGGGAAACCATGTTGATCTATTTTGTCTACGACCTCGCGGTGCTGTTCGGCTCCGCCCTGCTCGCCTGGTGGATTCTCGACAAGGTGATGATCCGGCCCTTTTCCTGGGAAGCCGCCCGCCAGCCGGCGACCTTGTTCGCCGCCTGCACCGTCGTCGGCCTCTGCTTCGCCCGCGCCCACTCCCGCCGCTGGACGCGGGCATCGACCCATGATTTCGCCGAATGCCTGCTGTGGCTGGCTTGCGGGGCCGGAATCAGCTTCGCGCTGGTGGGCATGTCGCAGGACGACTTCAATTTCCATGACGCGGCGGTCCACCTCGCCGCGCTGTCGCTCGGTTGTGCCGGCGTGCTGGCACCCCGCTGCATCGGCTTCCTGCTCCAGGAGAGCGTGATCGACACCATGCACCGCAAGCGCCGGATGCGCAGCAAGCGGTCGTCGCGGACCGCCCTGATTTATGGTGCCGGTGACCTCGGCGAGCTGTTCGTGTGCAATCTCCGCCTGTCGCAGCCCGAAACCTGGCTCGACTACCATTTCATCGGCTTCATCGACGACAGCCCCAAGCTCCGCGGCCGCCGGATGCGCGGATTCCCGATCCTCGGCACCTCGGCCCAGATCCCCGAGCTGGTGAAGCGCACCGGCGCGAATTGCATTCTGGTCACCTCCAGCGTCCTCTCGCCAGGGCGACTCGACGAACTGATGGAAATCGCGGAAAGCCACGATCTGGAAGTCCATCATTGGCAACCCGACATGATGCCGGAATTGATTCGCGCCGCCGACCGGCCAGCGGCGGAAGCCATCCGCGAAACAACGCGCCGGCCCTCGTCGGAGATCCCCCGGCCCGAGGAAACCACCGCCTTGCGCCCGGCCTGATCGGTCGCGCCGCGACTTGATTCCAGGCCATCCTCCTGCGATGACCGCCGGTGTGACGAAAGCGAGCGCCCCCCCGGCCGACCCGACCCCGATGCCGGGGGATGTGGTGCTGGTCACGGCGCTCTGGATCCAGGTCTTTGCCGCTTGCATCTACGGCTGGCGCTTCGGCGAATACTACGACTACGGCTGGTACGTCCCGCCGCTGACCCTGCTGTTCGCTTACCGCCTGCGCGGGCTCTTTCCTACCGCCGCCCCGCTGCATGGGTGGATCTGGCTGAGCGCCGGCCTCCTGCTGACCGCCTTGCTCACCGTCCTGAGGGTGGTCGGGCGGGTCGATCCGCGCTGGACCCTACCGCTCTGGATACAAGCCGCGGTGGTCTTGGCGGTGACCTTGTGGGTCGCCCGTCGGCGGGGAGGCACGCCGGCCGCCCGTCGTCTGATCCCCGTCTTGTTGTTCGCCTGCACCGCCATTCCGCTGCCTTCGGTGCTGGAGAAAATGGCGGTCACCACCCTGACCGACAGCGTGATCTCGAGCTCCGCCGTGCTGCTCGGTTGGCTGGGTCGACCGGTTGAAGCGATCGGCGACCAACTCGGCCGGCTCGGTGAAGTCGTGCACGTCACCGAAGGCTGCAGCGGTATCCGCTCGGCCCAGAGCTTCCTGATGGTCTCGCTGTTTTTCGGCGAATGGATGTCGCTGCGGGCGCGCAACCGCTGGCTCATGGTCGGGGCGGGCCTGCTGACCGCCTGGACCCTCAACGTGATCCGGGCCAGCGCCTTGGCGTGGATCCGCTTCGAACACGGCGAGGCGGCCTTCGGCAAGGCGCACGATGTTGCCGGACTGCTCGCTTTTGCCGCCGGTTCCGCGACTTTGCTCGGGATTTCAAAGGCGCTCGACCGCGGGGCCTCGCCGCGCCGGATCAGCCGTCAGGTGGTGGAAGGAGGGGTGGCATGAAATTCCGCGCCGCGTGCCTGCTTTTCGCCCTGCCGGCGGTCGTGTCGGAGCTCGCGTCGCGCGCCTGGATGGATCCCGCCACCGCGGACCGTTCCGTGCCCCTGCTCGACCTGCGGGTCCCTGATGGGCCGGACAAGTGGATGCTGCACCCCGACCAGTACCGCGAGGTGCAGCCGTCCTTGCACTGCGACGCCGGCTGGATCGCGCAGTCCGACGGCGAGGAAAAGGCCGGCATGCGCATCGCCTGGTTCCAGTGGGACGGGGCGGAAACCGTCAACACCCTGGAGGCCTTCAAGCATCTGCCGGAGCAATGCATGGGAAGCATCGGGATGAGACTGGAGAAAATCCATCCGCGGCGGCGGCTTGAGATCGACGGCCACACGCTGGTTTTCGACTCGACCCAGTTCCGGCCGCGGGGCGGCGGGCAGGTGATGAATGTTTTCAAATGCGTCTGGGTCAGCGGGCTCGACGGTGCCGACCTGCGCGGGGACATCCTGCTGGGCGGCACCGGCCACGATCTCCGGCGCCTGCGCTTTGCCGCCGCCTTGACCCGCTTCAAGCCCGCTCACACCCGCGTCATCATGGGCTCGGTCGCCGGCCTGCCCTCCGAAGACCTGGCCTGGCACCAGCTTTCCGCCTCGCTCCGACAGGGCCTGCATTGGCAACTGGCAAACTCCCCTTGAGATGGGCGGCGCTTGCCCGAACCCTCGAATCATTCAAGCTTCGATCCCCCATGAATTTCATCGACCGCTGCCGCGACCGCTGGGCTGACCTCCATCCGCTGTGGCGCACGCTCGCGGTGCTGGGGGTGCTCGCCGGCCTCGCCTACGCTGCCTTCGGCCCGGCACTCGGGGTCTATCGCCATTGGCGCACCGACCGCCGCCTGGCCGACTCCCGCAAGGCGCTCGAGATGCAGAACTTCGCCGAGGCCCGCGAGCTGTCGCTGCAAGTCCTCCGCTCCGACGGCAGCCGCCAGGAAGCCATCCCGGTCCTGCTCCGCGCCGCTCATGCCCTCGGCGATCCCCGCCGTGCCGAGGTCGCCGTCGGCATCCTGGCCGCCAGCGGCTTCCCGCCCGATGACCGCAAGCTGGCCTGGCAGATTGTGTGCCGTTCCTGCTCCACCTGGTACGTGCGCGCGGTGTGGCCCGGCCTGCAGGACGCCGAGCGCGCCGACCCGGAATTCGTCGCCCCGCTTGTTGACCGGCTGCTGCGCGATGGCATGCCGACCGACGCCGCGCTCCTGCTCCGGCAGCACCCCCAGCCGCTGCCACCGGAACTCGACCTCCGCCTGATGAAGATCCTGATCGCGAAAGGCAGCGACGAGGCGTACCAGGAATTCCAGAAGACCCTCATCGGCCGCCTGGCCTCCGCCCCTGGCGATGCGGAAGCATGGGTCGGCTTGATTGACGAGCTGCCCCAATCGAGCCTGCTCCCCGGCACCTACGCCCCCTTGGCGGCCTGGCAGGCCACCCGGGGCGAGCCCGACCCCGCCGCAGCCCTCCGCCTGGCCCGCTGTGAAATGGCCGCCGCGCCGGATCGGGCGGATGAGATCTTCCAAGCCACTCTCGCCCGTTTCGGAGGATCCGCCCCCCTCGCGACCGCCCGCTGGTGCCTGCGCACCCGGCACCTCGATGCCGCGGACCGCTTGCTCGCCGCCCTGCCCGCCGGCGAGGAAATCGAGGCCTTTGACCTGCGCCGCCAATTGTTCGAGCAGGCCGACCGGCTGGAGGATTGGGAAAATCTGCTCGAGGACCCGCCGTCGCTGGCTTTCCTCCCGGAGATCCACTGCGACCAGGCCTACATCGCCGCCCGCCGCAAGGACCGCGACGCCCGCGACATCGCCGAGGCGGCCGCGCTGCGGACCGCCAAGGAAGCCACCGCCGACGACGCCCTGATCCGCCTGGCCCGCCACGCGGAGCAGCGCGGGCTCGATGCATTCGCGCAGCGCGCCTGGGTCGAGGCGATCCGCCGCGGCAACGGCCCGATCCCCCCTGCCACCCGGCTCAAGGGGGTGATCGAGAAGCTGGCGCTCGACAAAAAAGAATCAGAACTCCTCGAGGTCCTGACCGCCTACCGCTTCATCGAGCCCGGCAATCCGGTGATCATCGTCCAGCACGACTACCTTTCCTGCCTCAACGGCCGCATCACCCCGGACAACCTGATCCGCGACCTGGACCCGATCCACGAGAAGCTGCCCGACGCCCTGCCGGTCCGCTGCGTCCTCGCGCTCGGCCACCTGCTCAATGACAATGCCGACAAGGCGCTGGAGCTCACCGCCGGGTCCGACATCGACTGGTTCGCGGCCAGCCCCGCCTACCGGGCCATCCGCGGCATTACCCTCGCCGCCAACGACCGAAAAGAAGAAGCCGGGGTATTTCTGGAGGACTTTCCGTGGGACGAACTGCTGCCGGCGGAGCGGAAGACGCTCAAAGGCTTGGCGGATACACGAACAGAATCCTGAACAGCCATGAAGACGTCGTTCTTCCGATCATTGCTGTCAGACCGTTCTTTTGCACCAAATGGCAGATTGAAACACCCCCTGTTTTGGGGACCCGGAATCATTCAGTTCCGCGAAAAATCACTTTAAAATTTGTGCAATTCTGGATACCGAACTGCTGCCGTTTGGCTACAACTTACTTGGCCCGTCATCTTACCGCCATCTGAAGCTCGCTTTCATCTCATTCCTCCCCCTTCTTTATGATCTCACGACCTACCGTCGGGACCAGCGTCATTGCTGCATGCTTCGCCTTTGGTTCGACCAACTCCCGGGTGCAGGGAGCAGCGCTCTATTGGGACGCCAGCAATGCTTCCGGCATTCAAGCAGGTAATGGCAACTGGGACACTTCCAATGCCAATGCCTCTGGCAAGAACTGGAGCGAGAGCCCTGGTGGCGGAGGCAATATTTTCTGGAGCACCACCTCGACGCCGGCAGACGACGCTTATTTCACGGTCAACGGATCATCGTTGGTCACGGTTGTTACCAACGTCACGGTGAACTCCATGACCTTCACGGGCACCGGTTACTCCATCGCGGGAAATGCCGGCACCGCGGTCACTCTGGCGGGCCCGAATATCACGACAAATGCCGCGGCTTCGATTTCGGCAGTCCTTGCCGGAACTTCGGGACTCACCAAGCTCGGTACCTCAACCCTCACCCTTTCGGGCGTCAACACCTACACAGGGACCACGACCGTTAGCGCCGGCACCCTCACCCTCAGCGGGAGCGGCACCCTTGGCGCAGCTTCGGGCGCCATCAACGTCGCAGGCGGCACGCTCAATCTCGGGGGACTGGCCCGTACCCGCACCGGCACGGTCACACTCACCTCCGGCAGCATCACCAACGGCACGCTCAACCAGACCGGAGGAAATTTCTCGGTTCAGTCCGGCACAGCCTCAGCGATTCTCGGCGGCACCGCGGGGCTGAACAAGACGACATCCGGCACGGTCACCCTCACAGCAGCCAACACCTACACCGGAGCGACCACTCTCAGCGGCGGTATTTTGATTGCCGGAAATACTAACGCCCTTGCGGGCTCAAGCAGCGTCACCCTCGGCGGAGGCTCCCTGCATAGCTCGGTGGGCAACATCAACACCAACGGGCTCACGATCACGTCCGGAACGCTCGCGCTCAACGGCACCGCTGCTGGCAGCGCCACACTGGCTTCCGGAACCAATTTCGCCATGAGCGGTGGAATCTGGTCCCTCGACCTTGCCTCTTCGACCGATCAAATTTTCGGATCAGGCGGTGGGATTTTCTCCATCACCGGCGGAACCTTCGATCTCGGTGGCGGCGGGATCGATTACACGAGCAGCTATAACCTGCTGTCTGGCTTCGCTTCCGGCAGCGTCTCGGGTCTCAGCTTTTCCAACTACGACACCGTCAACTACGCGGCTCAATTCAGCCCTGCCGGGGTTCTGTCGTTCTCGGTGATTCCTGAACCCGGATCGGCCTTGGCGGGTCTCCTGATCAGCGCCGGCCTCTTCCGCCGCCGCCGCCAACGGCGCTAGGATTGGTTTGCAACGACCTTCCGGTTTTTCCAAGCCGCCCTCCTAACCGGAGTGGCGGCTTTCTTTTTCTCAACGGCTTCGATGGCTCTACCCGCGGGCCGATTCCCGCCGCCTGCGCGTCAATCCGCACAACACCAGCAGCCCGGCAATGGCACTCCCCGGCTCGGGCACGGATGACAGCGCCGTCCACTGCACTCCCGCCGGATCCACGCTGAACGAGCCGTAACCCGCCTCGGCCCCGCCGTTCACCACCGCGAAGCTCGAGAAGGGATCGATCGACGCGAAGTTCGCGAAGATCGACGACCACCCCCAAGTCCGGTCGCTTTCCCAGAATGACCCGCTGAAGTCGACACCATCCCCGATCACGATCTGGAACACCGCGGCGCCATCGACCGAAAGCGTCCCGCCTGCGCTGGTCCGCTCAACCGAATCGAACCCTGAACTGATGCTGTTCCCGTTGAGATCCCACTCGAAGACCGAAGTCGCCCCGTAGCTGAGATTCCCGACAAAGCGCTGGCTTGCCACCGCCCCCGCCGCGGCGCCGACACCGTGGGTGCCGTTCACCGTGGTGTTTCCTCCCACGGTGCCGCTGCCTGCCAGCCGCGCGCCTTGGGCAACCAGCACACTTCCCGACGCCGCGGACTGATCGCCATCCACCTGCAAAATACCGGCATTGACCGTGGTCGCACCGCTGTAGCTGTTGGCCCCGCTCAGGATCACCCGGGAGTTCTGGTTCACATCGATGCCACCGCCCCCTGAAACGGCCGCCCCCAAGGTCAGGGATTTGCCGTTGTCCCCGTAGACCTTCAGGTAGTTGCCGTTGGTATCGATCGCCCCGCCGATGACCAGGTCGCCGTTGACCGGATTCAGCTCGAGCCCGTGGACGTATCCCAACTTGATCGGGAAGTTGAGCGTCTGCGTCGAGGCCGACAGGTTCTCGATCTTCGGGATGTTGCCGCCAAAGTCGTAAAAGGTGTTCTCGGTGCTGCCGCCGATCACCCGCGACGCCGAGCCGCCATCAAAAAAGATCCGGTAGCGGTTGGTCGCCGACAGGTCGTTGGTCATGGTTGTCTGGACACCATTGTCGAAGCGCAGGATCTCGGAGCCTGACGGCGTCTCGGTGTAGCCCCGCCACCAGTTGCCACTCTCGGACCAGGACCCGTTACTCGCCTCGTTCCGCCAAGAGTAGGTGGTTTGGGCGTGAGCGCTCCCCGCGGCAAGCAGCAGCATCGCTTTGATCAATGCAATGCCCGGGAGGGCGCGAACTGCCCTCGACAGGGCGGCAAATCGTACAGTCACCATGGATTCTCACTTGGGTTGATCGCCGGCTCCTCATTTCGGGTCGAAGGGGAACCAGCTTCTATATGATGTCGGCGAGCCCCGGGTGGTTTAGAAAAAGCGTCCACACACACGCCGATCTCATCTTTGGACGCACTTGGGTTCGGGGAATCGCGCGGAAGCGCGAGCAGGGCCGACCGTCCCCGGTCGGCCGAGAGGTGGGAGATCGGCCAGCCGTCGGGGACCGTTCCGGTTGGCCGAGGGCGTCCAACCCTACCGATTACAGCCAGCCAAGATGCGGTAGCCCTGAATCCGCACCGGCCAGTGATCGAAGCCCGTGATCCGGTCGCAAGACCGCAGCGGCGCTTGGCCCGGTAGATGCTCGCATGGGATCAACCGCGTGACTTCCCTGTCGCAATCCACTCAAATGTTTGCCATCGACTCGGATTATACCCTTAACTAAATAGCTTCTTGTTTTGGATGAATAATCACTCTTCTTCTTTCATTGGCGACCAAAACGAATGCCCTTCCCGTATTATGAAAAAACATTCGACCCAATCCCAGCGACGAACATTGGTTGTCATTTCAGCAATCACACTCGCCACCGACCCCACCAGGGCGGACACCCTCTATTGGAATCCGCCCGGATCATCTGGCGCGATCACCACTGCTACAAACAATTGGTACAATGCCGATTCCGGATCACAAGTCGCTGCCGGAGGATCCAGTTCGGCTGACTCTTTGCGCTTTGCAGGAACCGGCACGAATTCCAAGGACGCACCATCATCAATGTCTATCGGCTCAACGATCGGCTTTACTTCGATGACATTCGAAGACGGATTCAATCCAACCAACACCTCCACGATCAGCCACAATTCATCAAATAACTACTATTTCCGGATGCAGCCGGGCTGGAGCCTGAACAACAATGCTTCGAGCGGAGTGGTCTCGTTCGGAGCGACAAATTCCGGTGAATTCAACTTTGCCATGAATGGCAACGGAACGGTTCATGTCGCCACGGGTGCTGGCATCCTGGTCGGATCCGGAGTCTCCTTACAGAACCAGTCTTCGATCGCAACCGGCGGCTTCACCAAAACCGGCAACGGAACCCTCACCCTTTCCGGCGCCAACAGCTACACCGGCGCGACCGTGGTCTCCGGCGGTACCCTGGTAATCAATGGCAACCAAAGCGGCGCCACCGGCGACGTCACCGTGCAAAGCGGGGCGACCCTGGCCGGCAGCGGGACGATTGGCGGCGCCACCACGATTCAGGCCGGCGGCATCCACGGACCGGGGAACAGTCCGGGGCTGCAGACTTTTTCCGGGGACCTTTCCTATAGCGACGATTCGATCTTCGCGTGGGAGTTGGGGTCGGAAACAACCAGCGGCCGCGGCACGGCATTCGATGCCGTCAACGTCGGCGGCAGCCTGACCGTCGGCGACGCGGTGTTCCGCGTGATCGTGAGCGGCTTGGATCTGGGCAGCGAATTCTGGGACAGCCCGCTGCTCGATTGGGATGTCTTCAACACGGCTTCATCCGGCGCTTTCACGCAGTTCGAGCTCTACGATTCCGGGGACCTGATGACGGCCATTGATTTCAGCGGCCACGGATCGTTCTCGTTCGATTCCGCCACCGGCAACCTCCAGTGGTCGGCCATCCCCGAACCCTCGAGCGCCCTCGCCGGCACCTTGATCGCGGCCGGGCTGCTCCGCCGCCGGCGGAAACCCCTCGCGGCTTAACGGGATCCCCTCCCGAAGAGACCGGCCAGCTTGGCGGCATTGGTGTCGCGGTTGAAATGCTCGAGCCCGAACCGGGCGGCCGCAGCCCCCCGGGCGCGGGCTTCCGCGGGATCACACGCAGCCCCGATGACTTCCACCAGAGAACCGCTGTCCCCGGGCTCCACCACCCACCCGCCGCCACTCTCCCCGATCCATCGGGCGGTGCTGGATTCACGGGATCCGACGTAGATCACCGGCCGGGCGGCCGCGAAGATGCCCTGCAACTTGCTCGGCAACATGGTGCCTCTCCACGAGGGTTCGAGCGATGCGAGGTGAACGTCGGCGCTACGCAGATGGGCCGCGAGCTGTTTCCGCGGCACGTAGTCATGGAGTTCCACCGCGGCCCCGGGATTCGCGGCCATGAACTGCTCGATCTCAGCCTGCCGCTTGCCGCCACCGAAGAAGACGAAGCGGACGCTTCGGTTGCAGGGAGCAGGGGGCAGAGAGCAGGGAGCAGAGGCCGATGAAAGTTCGCGCGCTGCAGCGAGGAATTCGCCGAAGCGATGCCCGAGGCCCATGTTCCCGGAATACATCAGGATCAACTCGTCGTCCTCCCAGCCGCGCTCCCGCCGCAGTTCCAACCCCTCGGCTTCAAGGCTTGAGGAGCGCATGGGGCATGGGGCATGGGGCATGGACGCTCCCGATTCCCCCTCTGCCCTCTGCCCTTCGCCCTCTGCCCCTCCCTCTTCCGAACTCCACAGCGGCACCCACTCCGAGGCCTTTCCCCCGTGGAGATGCCGGTCGACCCGCTCCGCCATGTCGGGTCCCAGGGTGACGATGGCGGCACTCCGGCTTCCACCGAAGCCCCAGCGCGTCAGCCAGGCGAGGCATCGCTGCGGTATGGATCCCTCCTGGATCATCCCATGCGCCACCATCACGTCGGGATAAAGATCCATCACCCAGTGGGCATGATCCGCACCGCGCAGCTTTGAAAGGATCCGCGCCAACACCGAGAGATAGGGCGGTGTGGTCAAGACCAGCACCCGGTCGGGCTTTGGGCTCAGGGTCAACAACCGCCAGGCGACACCGAGGTAGAAGGAAGCATAGTCGCCCAGCTTGCCGATGAAAGTCCCGCGCCCGAAGCGGGTCGCACCGATCCGGATCACCTGGAGACCGGCGTGAGAGTGGCCGGTGGTCAGTGGTCGGTGGTCAGTGTTGTCTGACGAGGAAGATGGCAACGGGGGTGACGTTCCCGATTCCAGCGTTTCAGATTTTCCCGCATACCCCCCCTCCGCACAGAGCACCGTCACCCGGTGCCCCGCCGCGACCAGCGCCGCGGCCACCGCCTCCAACATCAGTCCCGTCGGCGCTTCGTCGGGAGGATAGTATTGATTCACCAGCACCAGATGCACAGAGGGAGAAAAACGCTGAAACCGGGGTGGATGAAACTCTGAAATCCCCGGAGCAGGCGGCAATTCAGCGACCGGGCTTGCGATCCCAATCCGGATCCCGGGATATCCCCCAACCTTCCTGTCCCGCTGGAAATGCAGGGGCTCGATCGGACCCCGCCATGGATCGCATCTGCCGGAATTTTTCATTCTCGCATTCGTTCTTTCCCCGTTTGATCGATCGCAGGCCATCGGCACCGGTGGTTTCCCTCCTCATGTCCTATCGCACCCCTTCATCCCTCGCGACCGACACCACCGACGCGGAACGGCGATCCGGCGTCGTTTTCTCAGCGTTTCTCGCCTTCGCCATGCTCGCCCTGGCGTTCCCGGAGATGGCTCCTCAAGCACTCCAAGGGATCCTTTGGACCGGCGCGGGCCTGGTGATGGTCCTGTTTCCACCGGAGTCGAGGATCCCGCGTTCCTGGTGGCTCCTCGGCTGTGGCTTCGCGGCAGCTTCTGCCATCGGGTTCCTTCCGCGCGACTGGTTCCACCTCACGGAATGGAGGCAGAAGCTCGAGGATCAAGGCCTCGATACCGGGCCCTACGCCTTTGTGCAGGCGTCGCTGGCGATCGAAACCCTGGCAGGCTACATCGTCACAACGATCGTCGCGCTCTTCCTCCTCGGCCACCGGGTCGGGACGCGCGGGCACCACCAGCTCCTGCTGGCCTTCGTGACCGGAACCGGAGTTCTCACGGCAGCGGCGATCGCCTTGCACAAGCCGGGTGACGTGTTCGGCTTCTTCCCCAACCGCAACCACACCGCCACCTTGCTCGCGATGGGAAGTTGCGCCGGCTTCGGGGCCCTCGCCCAGGCGATCCGAGTTCGGGACGCATGGCGAATCGCCCTTGCCGCCGTCCCCACCTTGCTCTGCCTCTATGCGATCGTCGTCGTCTGCGAAAGCCGGGCCGGCGTCTTGCTTCTCGCCGTCGGATCATTCCTCTGGCTCGCCGCGACCGGCTTCCGCCTGATGGGCGGACATGCCGGGAAGGCCCTCCTTCTGATCGCCATCGCGCTGGTGGGAACCTTCTTGACGGTCGATTCCCGCGTGAAGGACCGCCTCAAGGACACGGTGGAGAAAATCCAACAATCGGCGGATGCTCCTTCGCCGGGGCAGCTGTCCGCCGGCACATCGCCCGGTGACATGGCTTCCCCCGAGGTCACCGAGCCCCCTCTCGACGCCAGACTCGCCATCTACAAAGACACCTTGCAGATGATCGGACACGAGCCCTGGTCCGGAGTCGGGCCCGGCCAATTTTCACGCGTCTTTCCCCAATACCGCCGTTCGTCAACGGCCAGCAACGACTCCATCTGCCTGCACCCCGAGAGCGACTGGCTGCTGCTGCTCGCCGAGAACGGCGGTTTGGCAACCGGATGGCTGCTGGCCGTGGTTGCCATCGTCTTCATCACCGCCGGCCGACGCGCCTGGAGAGGCCGGGCGAGGGCTTTGCGCATGGGCTCGCTCGTCGCAGCCTCGCTTCTTTGCCTCCACGCAACCTTCGACGTTCCGGCGCATCGGGTCGGCCTTGCCTGGAGCGCCATCCTGCTCGTGGCAAGCGCGCTGCGGACATCCTTCACTCAAGAGGGCGATGAAATCCCGCCATTCCGGTCGGCCCGCTGGTTCTGGCGATCGACCGGCGTTCTGCTCGCGCTGACGGGGGCAGCGCTGATGGTCCTGCAATGGCGCGGCGACGTCGCCCTCCCGAGCCGCCAGGCCTTGGCACACCTCGACCGGGCCCGGTTGCTGCATGAGCAGGATCAGATTGCCCAGAAAGCAGCGGCCGCCGAAGGACGGGACTACCAGCCTGCCCCGCAGGATGACCCGTTGGAGGCAGCCTTGGCCGAGATCGGTCGGGCACTCCGGATCACTCCCTTGGACCCCCACGCCCACTACCTGCAGGGCGCCCTGGCCCTTTACTTCGATGACAAACAGGCCCTTGCCGCGCGCTCCTTCGCCATCCAGCGGATCCTTCTGCCCGACCGCGTCCTGGTCCCGATCGATCAGGCCCGTGCCTGGCTGGTCTCGAATCCGAATCGCTCCATCGAACTTTGGCAGGAAGCCATGCAGCGTGCGACCGCGGCCGAATCGAAAACCATGAACCAGGGACTCATCTCCCGGACCTTCCAGACCATCCTGAAAGATAGTTCCCAATCCCCGGGCACCCTCCCGTCCCTGCTGCCCCTCGCCGGATCGGATCCGAATCTCGTCCGACGCTGGATTGCCGCTGTGCCAACCGATTTGAGCGACAGCGCGCTGCCCGGACTGCTCCTCCAGATATCCGACCCCTCGAAACGGAAAGAGATTTTTGGAATTTGGTCCAGACGATCGAAAAGTCCGGTGCCGCGGAATTTCGCGAGCGCGCATCCGGAATTCGAGCTTTCCGACCCGTGAATCGCCGGCAGCGGCCCAGCCATCCCCTGGAAACCCGAAGACACAACGAGGATTCCGCCCCGGAAATGAACCGCCTTCATGCTTCGGGTCCTTGCCATTGAATGCGACTCCAAATGCAGCCTCGAATTAAAAAAACCCACGGAATACGTTCTGCAAAATTGACCCCGCGAATCTAACCTGTTAATTCCAGCGCCGTCATGAAGAAGATCCTCCTCGCATCTGCCATCGCCTGCCTTGCCGGGCTCTCGCCCGCTTACGCCGCAAGGGGTGGCGCGCCGATCGTCGTGGTCACAACCACTTCGACCACGACCCCTCCGGTCAGCCCGTTTTGACCGGTCATCCGTCTTCGATGTCAACTCCGTCCAAACTTCATTAGTTTACATCCATTCTCTCCATGCGACTCCCCCTCCTCACAAGCGCCTTGATGGCGACCGCTGCCTTGGTATCCGTTTCGAAGGGTGCCGTGACGGTTTACTCGACCGGATTTGAATTCGGCGAGGGCACCACGCTGGGCGCGAAACTCGACGGCCAGCTCGGTTGGTCCGTGAACAACTCGGCCGGCAACGACGATGCCAGCTACGTCATCAACCCCGGTGCCTCCTGGGGTCGGGCCGCCACCTTGGGCTACACCGCCACGGTCGCCAATTCCGAAGTCTACGTGAGCCACACCGCGTATGATGTTCCCTTGGATGGCTCGATGTTTTCGGTGAAGTTCCAGGTTGTCGACAGCGTGAGCGACACCTCGGGCGTGGGCCGGGACACCTTCGGCTTCCGGCTTGAGAATGGTTTCGGTGACAATCTGCTCAGCATCTTCCTCACCCCCTTCGACCAGGATCCCGATCCGGACACGGATACCCTTTTCAACACCTTTTCATGGTCGACCGGAGCCGGTGCCGCAACGTCCGTGCTCGGGGGCTTTTCCGCCCAGGAGTCCTTCGCCTACACGCTCTCCATCGCCTTCAGCCTGTCGGGAGCGAATGACATCAGCTTCCTCGCAGATGTGAACGGCTCCCAGTTCAGCGGCGTGCTTGCCGGACTGGGCGCGGAGGACATCTCCACCATGGGTGCATTCTGGGATATCAACAACATTGCGGATCCCGGCAGCAATTTCCTGGTCTTCGACGACGTGACCCTCTCAGCAAACGTGATTCCTGAACCTTCGGTGGCCCTCCTCGGACTGGCCGGCCTCGGCGCAGGCCTCCTGCGCCGCCGCCGCTCGTAAGGTGGCACGAGTCATCTCTGGTGGATTTTCCGACACACTGCCTCCCTTGAAGAAGGGAGGCAGTTTTTTTGCTCATGCCCTCGATGCCATATCCCCGCCAGCGCAGGTACTGACCCAATGCCACGGCATGCCCCGCACGCTTGCGTTCACGTGTGACCCTAGCCGCCGGGATTAGGACCGGCTCGAGCAGCGAAGTCCCACCGGGAGCGCGGGATTCATCCCGATGCCTTTGAGGACTCAGCCCTTCGCGCAGGTAATACCCGGCTTCTGGCCCCGAAGGGGTTACCTGAAGTAGCCCGGGGCGAGCGTAGTGCGGCCCCGGAATTCAAGAAGATGAATGCGGGGTGCCCTGAAGGGGCACACGGGGGGCGCGTCCAATCCCATGGGGACACTACCGCCTGCATCCCGCACCTTCAGCGCGGCAAAGGCATTCCGATTTTATTCCAGGGGCGCTGCCCCTGGCTATCTCAGGCCAGACCTTCGGCCTGCATGGAGCTCCCGATCCCCGCCATCCGCCATCCGCCAAGCCGCCAGCCACCACCCATCCTGATGCAGGCACAAAAAAGGGCGCATCCTGCGATGCGCCCTTGGAATTTAATCGATGATCAGAGCGAGCATTTGAGCCCGCGGCGGATCAAGCGAGACCCGCCACCGGTCCGCGCCTGCGATGGCGAAGCAGGCCACCGCAACCGACAAGGCAACCCAAGGCCAACATGCTGGCCGGCTCGGGAATGGCGGAGAGTCCGGTCAGCGCCAAGTTGTCGATGCGGAAGGTTTCCCCGCCACCCGCAAGAGTCGAGAAGGTGAAGGTGATCGATTGTCCCACTGCCAGCGAATAACCGGCCAGGCTCATGGCCAGATCGCTGTAGTTCGCACCCTCATCCCACTGGAAATGCTTCACGAGCGGGTCCGAAGTGCCTCCAAAGCTCGCTGAGCCCAACCCGCCACCACCGGAAATCGCCCAGCTCATGTTCAGGACGCTGGATGAACTCTCCTTGTAAGCGGCGTCGAACAGAAGCGAGCCGAGAGAAACCGAGGAGGTCGAACCGTTGGTGATCGAGAACACCAACTGCCCGCCCGTTCCCGATTGCACCTTGGCGTGGCCGTTCAGGGCCGTGCCGGACGGCACCGCGTAGCCGCCATCCGCACCGAAATAGCCGTCGTTGCTGCCACCGATATCTTCACTGGCAATTCCGTCGGTCACGGTTCCGGAAAAGCCGGTCTCACTGTTGGTGACAACTTCGACATTGTCGGCACCGTCGAAATTGTAAAAGCCCACCAACAAGGTGGCGGACGCGAGCTGAGGCAGTGCCAATACCGCGGTACCGGCAAAAACCGAGAGGAGGGAGCGCTTCATGTTCAGCGTTGGGAGGGGGTTGAAGGGGTAGATCGAAATCGAACAGGGGTGAATTAACGGCTGCCTCCCGGATTGGAAAGGAAAAACCTGACTTGCCATGAGATTCATCGGCATGGCTGGGAGATCGGTCCATGAGTCAAATTCATCCTCGTGTTTCCAAGGGGAAAATGGGCCGACGGAATATCAACACGGCCTCAGGATCCCGGTAACTCATATTGACCCGGCAGGCGGGGTGCCGGCAGGGCCGGCAGGACATCATTGGACCGATCCCGCTCCAACTTTTCCACCGCCTTGCGCCACGCCGGGACCTGGTCCACATCCGTGTCGGACTCGATGCGTTCGAGCTCTGGAAGCGGCAAGCCGGCGATCTGGAGCTTGATCAGCAGATCGCGGAAGGCGATCCGCTCCTGCCGCATGAAGATCCGCCAGTTCACTTGGCTAAGAAGCGCCCTGCCTTCCGCGGTCTTGCCGGCAAGGACCAGCGCGGATCCCTCGAGCGCTTCCTTCATCATCGGGGCCACCCGCTCGCTGGCCCTCACCTTGGGCACCAGCCCGAGCGCGCCCTCGACATCCCCGTCCATCATCCTCGCCAGCATCAGGGCGGAGTCCAACTCCGGCATCTCCGGATGCTGGGCGACCAGCGCCTCCATCGCGTCCGCCACCTGTTCAGGCGGCAGGATCCCGTGGATCAACGCGAGATAGTTGAAATTGTTGATCAGTTCGGGGTTCTGCGGCTCGAACCTCAACATGACCCGATACATCGCCAGCAGGTCCTCGGATCGACCCTTGACGGCCAGACGGCCGAACACATGGAGCAGGTCGGTATAGAGCGGAAGCGGTCCCCAGCCGGAGCACACCGCACCGACCCAGGCGTCTTCCACCGCGCCCTTCGCGTCGTAGCCCTGGGCGATCCCGGCGATCTCGATGAAGCGATTGCGCGACCCGTCGAAAGCGGCCTGATTGAGCGCCCGGGTCCAGGCAGCAGTCGCGGCGGCCCGGTTGCCATGGTAGCGGGCGATCGCCGCCCGAACCAACTCCACCTCCACCATGTCCGTCGATGCCGGCGGGGAATCCAGTGCGACCTCCAGCTCATCGTGCCGGTCGAGCCGCAGCAGCGCGTTGAGCCATGCGAGATAAGCGCTCGAGCTGGACTTTGCCGGCTCCTCCAACAACTCCACCGCTTGCGCCGACCGATTGTGCCGGACCAGCCAGGTCCCCAAGGGGCCCGGATCGACGGCCAGGAAGCGATCGATCGCCTCCCGGAAGATTTGTTCCCGGTCGCCGGGATTCGCCTCGATCCGGGGATGAAGTGCCAGCAAGTGGTGGAGCGTGGTCGCCTTGGTCGTACCCGCGACCCATTGGGGGAGATCTTCCGGCAGCGGCTCGCCCGGAGCCAAGCCCCCGGGCGTTTCGCCGAGGATCAACAATGCCTCCAGCGCCACCGCCTCGTCCCCGCCGGACACCATGTCCGCGAAGATCCGCCGCGCTTCGTCCATCCGCTTCCGGTCGCCGACGGCGCACAGCGTCCGCAGCAACTCGAGCTTGACCTCCGGGGGAGCAGCTTCCCCGGAACTTTCGCGAAGTCCTTTCTCAGCCAAGGCGAACTCCCCCCGCTTCACCAGCAAGGGCGTGATCGCCGCCCGGAACTCCGCCTCGTCGCGGAGCGCCTCGTCCAGACTGGCATAGGCGCTGAGCCCGACCGCCTGGGGGGCCTGGACTGCCAGCACCCGCAGGCACTCCAGCCGGTCGTCGCGGGTCGCCCGGGGATCGGTGAACAACTGGGCCGCGGCCAGATAGGCACGGGGTTCCCCCATCTTCCCCAAAGCCCGGGTCCACAGGCGGAAAGCCTCGAAATCATTGCGCCGCGCCATCAGCACGCTGCGCGCCTTGTCCCGCGCCGAGCCCCAGTCCTCCAGGCGGGCGGCCACCATCGCGGCCTCCATGTTCTTGTTGATCCGGTACTCACGGAAGGCGCGGTAGGCAGGCTTCGCCGACAAGCCGATGACCGCCAGCACCACCAGCACCACGGCGGCCACCTTCATGCGCCAGACCTTCAGCTCCTTCCGCAAATGCGGATTGTCACTGAAGCCACTGATATCTTGATGAGTCGTCTGCGAGGACCAACGGGCCATGGGAGGAGGGGGTGGGGGTAGAAAAGCTGAAACGTTGAAAGTTGAAAGTTGAAATGCGGGCGGCCGGAATTTGGGAAACGGACGGAACGTCAGTGGTCAGTGGTCAGTGGTCAGTGGTCAGTGG
>NZ_JACZFQ010000031.1 GCF_014904755.1 Neoluteolibacter marinus | reverse complement strand
CCCCCCGCCGGGGCGGATGCTCGGCGCGGTGAAGCGGCTCGCCGAGTCCGGCGTGACCTTGATTGGCCTGGCCTCGCTGGATGCCGGGGCGCGGCCTTGTTACGACGAGGCGATGGGCAGGAAGCTGGCCGGACTCGGCATGGACATCACGGCGGCAACGCCCAAACAATTCGCGGAATGGCTGGCGACGAAGATCTCCTGACGCGGCTGGCGGCCCAGGCGGCCGCGCTCGATGATCAAGCATGGGAAGCGCTCGCCAGCCGGGGCTTGCTGCGCCGCGCCCGCAAGGACCTGGCGGCCGACCCGGGAGTCGATGTGAACTGCAGCGGGGACCGGGTTCAGGTGAGCGGTGGCGCGTGGCAGGTCGAGTTCGGACCGGCCGGCGTTGCCGCCGGCACCTGCAGCTGCCCGGCGAGCGGCATCTGTCATCATCTGGTGGCGGCCGGCTTGACCCTGGCGGCACGGCATGGAGGCGGTACCGGCAAAGAGGGCGAGGCGAACGTCGGGTCCCCGCTCCCGCAGGCTGACGAGTGGTTGGAGATCGACGGCGACGCGATCCGGCGCTGGTGCGGGGCCGCGGAGTTCCGGGCGGCGGCCGAACTCGCGCGGCAGCAGCTGGCCGGGGTTACCGGACCGCAGGTCCGGTTCCATACCGGGGTGGAATGCCATTTGCCTCACGGCGCCGACCTCGATGGCGTGATCACTTCGGCGGCACCCCGCCACGCGCGGAAATACAAGGCCGCCGCGGTATTGGCCTACCGCGAGGCCCATGGAGTCCAATCAACGCCGGCAACGGCTGACGACATCGCCCCCACGACGCACGACATTTCGCTGCCGGTACAACTTGTCCGCTGGCTGGAAGATGCGGTTGAACTCGGGTTGCAGCATCTGACGGCGCACTCATCCGGCGTGGCACGCGTGCTGGCCATGTCTTGCCGGACCGGCGGCCTGCATCGGCCCGCCCTGGAACTCGAGCGTGTCGCCCAGGGGATCGACTGGCAGCTCGCCCGCCACGCGAGCGCCGACTCGGCGGTGCTTCTTGAGTCGATGGCCAGGCTTCATGCCTTGGCTTCGGCCTTGGCAAGGCCGGGTGCCCATGCCCCCGCCGACCTCACCGGCCGTGCGCGTAGCCGCTATGCGGAGGGCACCGCGCTCGACCTTTTAGGCGTGGGGGTTTATCCGTGGCAAACCGGGTCGGGCTACCGGGGGATCAGCGTGATTTTCCACGACGGCAGCCGCTACCTGAGCTGGAGCGAGGTCCGGCCCAAGGATGTCGACGAAGGGTTCCAGCCGGAACATCGCTATAAGGGTCCCGGACCGTGGGCAGGCAGCGGGACCATCCAGGCGCTTGCCTCCAGCCGGCTGACCTTGAAACAACCGAAGGTGAGCGACGAAGGCCGCCTGGGCTCCGGGGATGGTACCACCGCGGTGCAGGTTCGCCCGGATCTCCCCGGTGACCGCGAACTCCCCGTTCACCGCCGGTGGCCGGAACTCCACGAGGCTCGCCCCGCGACGGCCGGGCTCCGGCGTTCCCAACCGCTCGACCACCTGGTGCTGATCGAGCCGGCGGCGTGGGGCAAACCGGAGTTCGATCAAGTCGAGCAACGACTGCGGCTACCGATAACCGACGAGGATGGCGCGGTGAGCGACGTCGTGCTTCCTTACGACAAACTGAGCGCCGGGGCCGTGGCCTTCCTCGAGAACTTCGATTTCGGCGCGGGAAGTTATCGCCTGCTGGCCTTCGTCAATCCCCGTCACGATGCGGGACTGATGCCGCTGACGCTCTTCGGCGACGGGCGGCGGTGGGACCTGTGGTTCCAGCCGCCACCACCGGCAAACCGGCTCCGTGGATTCGGACGGATGCTGGGAAGCCGGATCGCGGCCTGGCTCGGCGACCACGACGATCCCGCCGCGGCACCCGCGCCGCCGGAGTTCGTCGCATTCCTAAAACCCATGCAATCGGAGCTCCGCGCCAAGGCCGAAAGCGGATTGCACCTGGTCCGGGACCCCGGCCGGCTCGACCGCCTCGCCGCCGATTGCCAACGGGCGGGACTTGCCGAATTGGGAACCGCCCTGATGACGGCTTCATCCTCGCCCGGGCTACTGCGGGCGGTCTACCTGCATCATCTGGCCATCGATCTGGCAGGCGACCGCTGATCTCGTCTCGAACCGGTCTCCCGGCATCGAAGAAGCGGCCCGCGGGAAATCCCGGGGCCGCCGTCGGATGCAGGACGGGCCTGCGGTTTTCAAATCACGGATCTCAGGAAGCCATGTCCTTGAGCTTCTTCAGCGGGCGGACCTTGACGACGGTCGTGGCCGGCTTCGCCTTGAAGGTCACTTCTTCCTTGGTGAAAGGATTGATCCCCTTGCGGGCCTTCACCGCCGGCTTGCGCACGGTGGTGATCTTCATCAGGCCGGGAAGAACGAACTCGCCCACGGCATTCTTCTTCAGGTGGCCCTCGATGATCCCGCCCAGGCTGTCGAGCACCGCACCGACTTGCTTGCGGTTCAATTCGGTCTCGCCGGCGATCTGGTCGAGGATCTGGGTCTTGGAGTAACGTTCTTTAATGGTTGCAGGTTTCTTGGCCATGCGAAGGGAATTCAGGATTCGAACCAGCTTGTCAAGCTAGCCTCTGCACTTGCAGGCGAGAAATGTGCCGGATTCGCCGGAGACCGGGAAAACCAGCGCTTTTTGGCCCCGCTTGCCCCCCTCCAGCCACCCGTCATGGACGCGGAAATGCCGGTCGGACCACGGCGGCGGGCAAGGCCGGAAAGCCAGCCCGTCACGGGCCGTCGCCCTTCTTTTGCTTTGCCTTGCGGCCGGATTTCCCGGGCATCCGGGTGAGGGCGAGTTCCTCGGTCGCCTGTCCCTGGTCACCTTGGGAGCTCATCCAGGCGTCGAGCCGTTGACGCAGGTCGGCGACGACCGGTTCGAGCGACTTGTCGCCGATCAGGTTGTGGCGGTTCCAGGGATCCGCCTCGCAGTCGTAGAGCTCCTCCGCGGGACGGTGCAGGTAGTCATGGACCAGCGCCGCGGCCTGCTTGCCGCCGGCCTCGCCCCGGCGGGTCCAGCCCTGGAACACCTTGCCGCGGGTCGCGGCGTTACGGAAGGTCACGCCGGGCGTGAGGTTGCGGACATAGCGGTAGCGCTCGCCGCGGATACTACGGATTCCGTAGTGAACCGGACCGTTGATGATTCCTTTGGAAGTCTGCAGGCCGAAGACGTGGGTCTTGTGGCTTCCGGTCTCCCCGCGGAGCACGGGCAGGAACGATTTGCCATCGAGATCATCCGGCACCTTCAGGCCGGCGGCTTCGAGGAAGGTCGGGACGACATCGACATACTCGACCATCGCCTGCGACGACGAACCCGGCTTGACCTTTCCCGGCCAGCGGACGACGCAGGCGCTCCTCAGTCCGGCGTCGTAGCAGGTCCACTTCGCGAAGGGGAGATCGTAGCCCTGTTCGCTGAGGACGATGACGAAGGTGTTGTCCGCCAGCCCCTTCGCCTCGAGGGCGGCGAGGATCTCCCCGACCTGGCCGTCGAAGTACGTGATCTCCGCGAAATAGGCGGAGAGCGACTTGCGGGTCGCCGGGGTGTCGGCCTGGATCGGGCTGAGCTTGATCTTGTCCGGCGGGTAGGCCGAGGCGTCGCCCTTGTTGTGCGGGCTGTGGGGTTCGTTCGACGCCGCGACAAGCAGGAACGGCGTGTCCTTCTCCGCGCACTCCGCGAAGAAGGTGCTCACCGCCTTCATGTCGGGATTGTTGTTGCCGCTGTATTCGAAAGGGAACACGGACTTCGGCGCGATGTGGGTCTTGCCCGAAAGGTGGGTGCGATACCCGCCGGCCTGGAGGTAGGTGGCGATGCTCTTCACCCGGTCGTAGGCCATCGTGTGGTTCGGCCAGGCCCCCGACTTCACCGGATAGAGGCCGGTGTAGAGGCAATGCCGCGTCGGCGAACACATCGGTGCCGCCTGGAAGCAGCGGTCGAAGCGCATCCCTTCGCCGGCGAGCTTCAGCAGGTTCGGGGTCTTGGCCTGCCCGCCGTGGAGCTCGAGGTCGCGCCACGTGCAATCGTCGGCCATGATCAGGACGAAGTTCGGTTTCGTCCCCGCGCCGCGGGTCGCGGCGGTCAGGACGAGGAACGCGATCAGGAGGAGTCTCATGGCATCACTTGTTTTTCTTCTTCCCGCCCGGCTTCGGATAGACGCCCACCCGCTTCGCCCACTGGCGCCATGCCTGCGACATCGACTTCACGCGGTCCGGCTGTTCCTGGGCCAGGTTGTTCAGCTCGGTGCCGTCCCCGGAAAGGTGGTAGAGCTCCCACTTCTTCGGCTTGAGGCCGGAGGCCGGGGAAACACCGCGGCCGACCAGTTTCCATTCACCGTCGCGGGCGAAAGCGTTGTCCTCATGTTCGATGAAGATCGGGCTCTTGCGTGCGAGCGGCTTGCCGTCGAAGGCCGCGGTCAGCGAGACCCCGTCGATCGGCAGGATCGCATGCCCCTCGTGGCTGGCCGGGTATCCCGCGCCGGTGACGTCGGCCACCGTGGCCATGACGTCGATCAGCTGGGCGGGCTCGCGGAACCAGTCGCGCCCGCCCTGGATCCGCGCCGGCCAGTGGGCGATGAACGGGGTGTTCGAGCCGCCCTCGTGGGCGAAGTGCTTGTAGAGCCGGTACGGGGTGGCGCAGGCATTGGCCCAGGCCTTGCCGAGCACGGGGTTGAACGACGGCTTGCCCTTGGCCCGGTCCGCGACGGGGTCGCCGTCACCCAGCAGCGGACCCTCGGCACAGGCTCCGTTGTCGGAAAGGAAGAGGATGAGCGTGTTGTCGAACTC
Organism: Neoluteolibacter marinus; assembly: GCF_014904755.1. Classification (GTDB taxonomy): domain Bacteria; phylum Verrucomicrobiota; class Verrucomicrobiia; order Verrucomicrobiales; family Akkermansiaceae; genus Haloferula; species Haloferula marina. The sequence continues at coordinate 18,451 of NZ_JACZFQ010000031.1, read as the reverse complement.
GCCGTTCTTTTTCAGCACCGTGATCAGGTCGCCGATCTTCTGGTCGACGCGGTCGATCATCGCGGCATAGGCCGACATGCGCAGCGAGCTTTCGACCTGCTTCTCCTTGCCGACGGTGTCCCAGGCCGGCACATCGGGATCGCGCGGCGACAGTTTCCAGCCGGCCGGGATCAAGCCGGAATCGACCTGCTTCTTGAAGCGCTGTTCGCGGAGCTTGTCCCAGCCCATGCCGAACTTGCCGCGGTACTTGTCCAGTTCGGGGTCGGGGGCGTGCAGCGGCCAGTGCGGGGCATTGAAGGCGAGGTAGAGGAAGAACGGCTTGTCGCCCGCCTTCTCGTTCTCCTCGATGTACTGGATCGCGTGATCGGCGAAGGCGTCGGTGGTGTAGTAGGGACGGTCGCCGGTCGACTTCGGGTCGGTGAGCTTTTCATTCCCGTCGAAGACACTGCGCCAGCCGACCGGGTGGAAGTAGTGCGCGGCGCCGGCGATGGTGCCGTAGAAGCGGTCGAAACCGCGCTGTAGCGGCCAGTCGACCTGGTTCTTGCCGGCGAGGTGCCATTTGCCCGCCATGAAGGTCGCGTAGCCGGCGGACTTCGCCACCTGGGCGAGGGTGACGCAGGAGTCGTTGAGGTTGCCGGCGTAGGCCGGCGGAGTGTTGCTGGCGTCCGGGGCATCCTCGCGGGTCATGTGACCGATGCCGGTCTGATGCGGGTGCAAGCCGGTCATCAGGGTGGCGCGGGTCGGGCAGCACCGGGCGGAATTGTAGAACTGGGTGAAGCGCAGGCCGTTCTTCGCCAGCGAGTCGAGGTTCGGCGTCTCGATCTCCCCACCCCAGCACCCGAGGTCGGAGTAGCCCATGTCATCGACCATGATCAGCACGATGTTCGGCTTTTCCGCGGCAGGCAGCAGCGAGAGCAAGAAGGGCAGAAGGAGCAGGTGTTTCATGAAGGATTGCTTGGGTTCCGGTCGCCGCGGGAATCGTCCGTGAGGAATTGCGGCCGGCATTCGTTGATACAGTGTCCCGGGGGCGGCATTTGTTCCATTCCTTGCGAAACGGGGGCCGTGGTGGCACCGTGCCACCCGCGGACCGCCGCCGGCATTTCCCGTGGTATTTCGCGAGCCCCCGAACCGTTACCGCACCGGGCACCGCGACCGGTTTCATACCCTGCCGACCTGGAGTCCATTTCAATCGCCCGCCACCATTCCCGCCCCGGATGACACAGGATGCCGGAACGCCCGCCGCCAACGTGAAACAAATGGGGAAAGGAAGTCCTGCCGCGCCCGGAGTCCAGACCCGCGCAACCCGTCCCACCCATGATCCGATCCATCCTCGCCGCCATCGCCCTGCTCGCCCCGTGCCTCGCCGCGGACAAGCCCAACGTGCTGTTGATCCTTGTCGACGACCTCAAGCCGACGCTCGGTTGCTATGGCGACGCGGCGGCGAAGACCCCGGCCATCGACCAGCTCGCGGAGCGCGGCATGCGCTTCGACCTCGCCTACTGCAACCAGTCGGTCTGCGCCCCGTCGCGGATCAACCTGATGGCCGGCAGCCGGTCCACCTCCACCGGCATCTACAACTTCGGTGCGGACGTCCGCAAGGTCTACCCCGACGCCGTCACCCTGCCCCAGTGGTTCTCGAAACACGGCTACCAGAGCCAGGCGCTCGGCAAGGTCTTCCACTTCGGCCACGGCAACATCGGAGACCCCGCCTCGTGGGACGTCCCGGTTTTCAAGGACAAGCTCATCGAGTACCTCGAACCCGAGAGCACCGGCGGCAAGCTCACCCGCGAGGAAGCCTACTTCTCGAACCGCGAGCTCAACCGCATCCACGAGCTGCCCCGCGGCGCCGCCTGGGAATCCCCCGATGTCGCCGATGACGCCTATGCCGACGGCCGCGTCGCCAACGAGGCCATCCGCCGTTTGAAGGCCGCCAAGGAGAACCCCGGCAAACCCTTCTTCATGGCCCTCGGATTCGCCCGCCCGCACCTGCCCTTCTCCGTGCCGAAGAAATACTGGGACCTCTACGACCCCGCCAAGCTGCCCCAGCCGGAATTCACCAAGGCACCGGCCGGCGCTCCCGCGCAAGCCGGCAAACACGGCGGGGAAATCGTCAATTTCAAGCCCATCCCGCAGAACGGCAACATCGGCGAAAAGATGCGCCGCAAGCTCATTCACGGCTACTACGCCGGCGCCAGCTACACCGACGCCCAGATCGGCAAGGTCATCGCAGAACTCGATCGCCAGGGGCTCGCCGACAACACCATCATCGTCCTGTGGGGCGACCATGGCTGGCACCTCGGCGACCACGACATCTGGACCAAGCACACCAACTACGAACAGGCCAACCGCATCCCGCTGCTCATCATCGCCCCCGGCGTGACCCAAGCGCACCAGAGCACGAAGCAGCTCGCCGAAACCGTCGATCTCTACCCGACCCTCGCCGAGCTGGCCGGCCTGCCCGCACCCGTCGCGCCGCAGCCACTTGACGGTACCAGCCTGGTCCCCGTGCTCAAGGACCCCGCCGCCCGCGTCCGCGACCACGCCTACCACTGCTACCCGCGGCAGGGCATCGGCCGCGCCATCCGCACTGAGCGCTATCGCCTGATCGAGTGGAAGAAATCCGGCGCGCCTCCCGAGACCGCCGAGCTTGAACTCTACGACTACCAGGAGGATCCCCTCGAAACGAAGAACCTCGCTGAGGACAAGCCGGAGGTGGTGGCGGAGCTCCGCGCCATCCTCGCCCGCCATCCCGAGGCCGCCAAGCGCCGCTGAGCGGGCCCTCTTGTCACCGGTGCCGTGCCCGGGCAGGTTCGGGCCATGCTGCCCCAACCGCCGCCCGACATCGACGCACCGCCGGAAATCCCGGCGTTCTTCCGGGTCGGGCCGTCGCTGTTGATTCCCGCGTCGATCTGCCTCGCCGCGGGAACCATGGTCCTCTCGGAGGCGCTGGGGTGGTGGATTTTCTACGAAGGATTGATAGGAGCGTCGCTCATGGTGTTGCTATTGGGGATTCCCCTCTGGCTTATCGTTCTCGTCGTCGAGTGGTTCCTCGCCTTGGTTTTCATGTCCCGCGGACGCAGGGCCTGGTGGCGAACCACCCTGGTCGTCCTGCCTGCGGCCCTGATCATCCTCGCGGCGCTGGTGAGCATTGCTCGGCTCTATCCCCCGGAACTCCGGGCCCGGCGCGAGCTCCGGCGCCACCTGGGAGGTAGCCTCCCCGCATCGGTTGACCGGGTTCGGCTGCGGTACAGTGGCGGCATGGACCCCTGTTGGGACTTCCAGTTCACGGTGTCACCGGGAGACTACGAGATCATCAAGTCCCTGCACGATTTCGAACCCACGCATCGCAGTTCCCCTGCACTCCGGGCGGAAGGACGGGGAGGTTCATACTATCTCGACTACGATCCCGGGACGGGGCGCTGCCGCTTCCAAGATGTCCGCATCTGACGGCACGGTCCCTGCCGCGCCGGATCATCCCCGTGACACATCGCCGGGATCCTCCCGTAATCAGGGAGCTCTGTTTCCTGATTCACCGATGAAACCCTTCCTTTTCGCCGCGGCACTGGCCGCCACCCCGGTCCTCACGGCCGCCTCGCCGTCGCTCTTGATCGAGGCGGAACAATTCACCCACCCGGGCGGCTGGCAGATCGATACCCAGTTCATCGAGACGATGGGCTCGCCCTACCTCATCGCCCACGGCCTCGGCCGGCCGGTCGAGGATGCGGTGACCGGGGTGAACCTGCCCGCCGCCGCGACCTACACCGCCTGGGTCCGCACCCGCGACTGGTCGGAAGCGCTGGGGCGCGAGGGGGGCGCGGGACGGTTTTCGCTCGAGATCGGTGGCAAGCCGGTCGGCGGCGAACTCGGCGCCGGCAAGGGCGAATGGGCGTGGGAAAAAGCCGGCGAGGTCGAGCTGCCCGCCGGCCGCAGCGAGATCCGGCTGAAGGACCTGACCGGCTTCGACGGCCGCGTCGACGCGATCCTTCTCAGCGCATCCGCCAACACGGAACCGCCGGAGCCGTGTCTTTTGGAAGACCGCATCGCATGGAAGATGCCGGGGAGCCCGGACGGGGTCGAGGACGCCGGGAACTTCGACCTGGTCGTCATCGGCGGGGGCTACGGCGGACTCGGCGCGGCGATCTCCGCGGCGCGGATGGGTTGCAAGGTGGCGCTGGTGCAGAATAGGGACGTGCTCGGCGGCAACGGTTCATCCGAAGTCCGGGTATGGGCGATGGGCGACCTGCCACCGAGCGACTACAAGCTGGCCGACATCATCCGCGAGATCAGCGACCACGCGAAGGCATCGCCGGCGCCCGCGGAGCAGTTCGTCGACGACAAGAAGGAAGCGGTGGTCCGGGCCGAGAAGAACATCACCTTGCTGCTCGGCCACCATGCCTATGGACTCGAGATGGACGGCAAGGAGATCGCCGCCGCCAGGCTGCTGGAAGTGAAGACCGGGCGGATCAAGCGGCTGACCGGAACGCTTTTCGCCGACTGCACCGGCCATGGATTCATCGGCCAGTGGGCCGGCGCCGACCTCGACATGCCCCCCGAGGGACGGATGGGCATGAGCAACATGTGGATGTGGAAACCGGAGCCCGGTCCGCAGCCGTTCCCCGGGCAGCCGTGGATGCTCGAACTGGATGAAAAGGCTTTCCCCTATCCGCAGCGCGGCCACGCCGAATGGTTCTGGGAAGGCGGCTTCGACAATCACCCGATCCACGACCTGGAACAGACCCGCGACTGGAACTTGCTCGCCTCCTTCAGCGCCTGGAACGCGATCAAGAACAACGGCGCCTACGCCAGCCGCGATGCCAATCAGCATGCGAACGCCCGGCTCGAATGGATGGCCTATGTCGGCGGCACCCGCGAGACCCAGCAGCTGCTGGGTGATGTCGTCCTCAACGACGCCGACATCGAGGGAAAACGCGAGTTTCCCGACGGCTGCGTATTGACCACCTGGTCGATCGACCTCCACGTCCCGCATCCGGTCTACACCAAGGCCACGCCGGAGCAGCCGTTCATTTCCAAGGCGATCCACCGCCATGCCGTCGACAAGCGGATCGGCTACCCGATCCCCTACCGCTGCTTCTACTCGCGCAACGTGCCCAACCTGTTCATGGCCGGCCGCAACATCAGCGTCACCCGCGAGGCACTCGGCACCATCCGCGTGATGAAGACGATCGGCATGATGGGCGTCGCAGTCGGACGGGCGGCCGCGATCTGCAAGCTCCATGATTGCTTGCCGCGGGATGTCTATCAAGAGCACCTGGACGAGGCCAAATCGCTCTGGCGCCTGCCCGGTGACAAGCGCTTTGATGGCATGGATGAGCTGCGCGCCACGCTGGATGAAAACACGGCGGCCGCGCGCTGATCCCGGGCGGCGGGCCCGGCGCTGGCTGATCGCCGGATACCGGCTCGGCGTGCTCGCGGCGGTCTTCCTCTGCCTCCACCGCGTTCACGTTTCGCGGATGGAGCGACGCTCGGGCGATCTGGATCCCGCGCAAGTGCTCGCGCAGGTGCAGAGCTTTCTTCCCGCCGCCGCAACGATCGGCTCCCCGTCCGGCGACGACCGGCTTCTTCCGGTCCTCGATGCCGCGGGCGAACCCGTCGGCTGGGTCGCCCAGACCTTTCCCGAATCCGGACCGATTACCGGCTATGCAGGCCCCTCCAACCTGCTTGTCGTCTTCGACAACGACCGCCGGGTTGCGGGAGTCGGGCTGGTCGGGAGTGCCGATACCGCCGGTCACGTCGCGAAGGTCATGGCCGACGGGGGCTTCGTGAATCAATGGACCAGCCGCTCGCAAGCGAGTCTGGGTGCCCCCTCCGAACCGGTCATCGTCAGCGGGGCGTCGCAGACCAGCGAGGCGATGGCCCGCGGCCTGGCAGCACGTTTCGGTGCAAGCGGCATGGACCGGTGGTTCCCGGAAGGAATCGACCTCGAGACGATCCGGCCGTGCTTCCCGGCAGCCGCCGGCGTCCAGGGAACCCGCGTCGTGGCGGCGGACGGGCGCATGCTCGGGACGGTCTTGCGCTCGGTCGACATGGGAGTGGCCGTGCGCGGCTTCCAGGGAATCCAGGACGTGCTGGTCTGCCTCGACCCGGAGGAAAAAACGATCGTCGGTGTGTTCCTGGCGGGCAGCCGCGATAATCCGCCCTACACCCGGGACGTCGGCGACGCGCTGAAGTTCGAAGCACCATTCGCCGGCATGCCGGTCGCCGACGTCGCCGCCCTCGAAACCGGATCGACGGTGATGGTCAGCGGGGCCAGCCGCACGGCGGAAGCGGTCGAGGACACCGTGAAGGAAATGCTGCGCCGGCATTTCGCGCCTCCCCTTGCACCGCCGGATCCCTTCGGTTGGCGAGAAGCCATCGCGCTGTCATGGATTGTGGCCGGCCTGGTCATCGGCCTCGGACCGCTGCGCGGCCGGCCGCGGGTGCGGGCCGGATTCGCGGTCGTCAGCGTCGTCGCCGGCGGCCTGTGGCTCGGCCTGATGACCGGCCAGGACCAATGGATCAAATCGGCGATGCGCGGTTCGGTGGCGGGAGTGGCAATTCCCCTCCTCGCCCTGACCGCCGCCGCCATCGTGATCCCGGCGATCTTCGGGAAAAACGTCTACTGCTCGCAGCTCTGTCCCCATGGGGCGGCCCAACAATGGATGGGCAAGCTGACGACCCGCCGCATCGCATTGCCGCGGAAACTCCACCGCGTCCTGCTCGCCATGCCCTGGACGACCCTCGGCGCGCTCTGGCTGCTTGCCTTCCTCGGATTGTCGATTCCGTTCGCGGACGCCGAGCCCTTTGAAGTCTGGAGCACCGGCTTCATCGCCATGGTGCCGGTGGCGATCTTCCTCGCCGGCCTGGCGCTGGCCACCGTCCTGCCCCAGGCCTACTGTCACTACGGCTGCCCGACGGGTGCGGTGCTGAAGTTCCTCACCAGCGCGCCCGGCCGATGGACGCGACGCGACGCCATCGCCGGTGGCGTCGTGCTGATCGCCTGGCTCACCCGGATTTTCGCATGACCCGCCGCTTCGCCATCGCCGGGGTCGCCGGCACCTTCTTCACCCTCTGGCAAAAGCGCCGGCGCCAGCAGATCGTCCTCACCGGCAGGGCCATGGGATGCGGGTGGAAATTCCTCACTGACGAGCCGGTCGATCAAGAGCTCACCCGGCGGGAGATCGCCTCGGTCATCGAGCATTGGGAGCAAGTCCTCAGCACCTGGCGGCCGGGATCCGACCTCTGCCGCTTCAACCGCGGCGAAGCGGCGACAGGAGACCTGCGCGAGGTCCTCGCCCTCGCGGAGTCACTGTACCATGACACGCAAGGCGCCTTCGATCACCGCCTGCTCGCCAAGCTAACAGACGCCGGCTTCGGACCGGGAGGCAGTGGCATCGACTTGTCGTCGCTGGGAAAGGGCTATGCCCTCGACCGCGTCGCCGAGAGGCTCGCGACCCGCGGGGTGCGCCGCTATGTCATCTCGCTGGCCGGTGAAGTCCGCGCCGGCGAAGGAACCTGGCCGGTCGGCATCGAAGCGCCGGTCATCGGCTCGGGACCGGTCGTGGAAACCGTCGACCTCAGCGCCGCCTCGCTGGCGACCAGCGGCAACGTCCGCCAGTGGAACCGCCGCGACGGCGAGCGGCTGGCCGGTCACATCCTCGATCCGACAACCGGCACTCCCGTGCTGCGGCCACCGTGCAGTGTCAGCGTCATCGGACCTTCCGCCGCCTTGGCCAGCGGTTGGGCCACCGCCTTGTTCGTGCTGGGCCCCGCCGGGACCGATCTAGCAGGGCAACACGGCCTGCGCGTCATTTGGCACGGACGGCCGGATGGATCGCCCCCCGATGGCCCGGCAGGAAAGATCCCCCCTCGACAGCCCGCCAACCCCGTGCAGGACTAGGGCATGAGCAAACTGATCATGGTTTCCAATCGGTTGCCGGTGAAGATCCACGCGGACGGCACCGCCGAGAGGACGACCGGAGGCTTGGCGTCGGCATTGGAGGGAGCGGCCCTGGAAATCGAACAGGTCTGGGTCGGATGGCCGGGTGGAGCGGAGGAGGATTTCGAGGATACGGAAAAGGTCCGCGCCGAGCTGAAGAAATCCGGTGTGGCGCCGGTGTTCCTCACCCAGGACGAGCTCGACGGCTTCTACGAGGGCTACTCGAACGGCACGCTGTGGCCGCTCCTCCACTACATGGTGGAACGGGCCCGCTTCTCCCGCGACTGGTGGGAAGCCTACCGCCAGGTGAACGAGAAATTCGCCGAGGTGATCATGGAAGTCGCCGACGAAGGCGACCAGGTGTGGATCCACGACTACCACCTGTTCCTGGTGCCGTCGCTGCTGCGCGGGCAGAAGAAGGGCCTGAAGGTCGGTTTCTTCCTCCACACCCCGTTTTGCACCAGCGAGATCTTCCGCGTGCTGCCCAACCGGGTGGAGCTCCTCAAGGGCGTGCTCGGGGCGGACGTGATCGGCTTCCACACCTACAACTACCTGCGGCATTTCCGCTCGGCGCTGCTGCGGGTGCTCGGCTGGGAATCCGAAACGGAGGGCATGTGGCACAAGGGCCGCGAGGTCCGCATGGGCGTCTATCCGATCGGCCACAACCATGCCGGGTTCGAATCCGTGATGAGCCAGCCGGATTTCCCTGCAATCCTCGAGAAGCACCGACAGGAGCTTGCCGGCAAACGCATGATCCTGAACGTCGAGCGCCTCGACTACACCAAGGGCCTGCCGGAGAAGCTGGCGGCGATGCGGCGTTTCCTGACCCTCCATCCCGACAAGCGTGACGAGGTCCTGTTCGTCCTGATCGCGGTGCCCTCGCGGCAGGGCGTGAAGGAGTATGACCTGCTGACCGAAGAGGTGCAGCGCGAAGTCGGCGCCATCAACGGCGAGTTCGGCCGGGTCGGCCACTCGCCGATCCAGTTCCTTCACCGCGGCTTCCCGATCGCCGACCTGGCGGCATTCTACGCGCTCTGCGAAGTCTGCCTGGTGACGCCGTTGCGCGACGGCATGAACCTGGTGGCGAAGGAGTTCCTCGATTGCCAGCGGCCGGAATTCTCCGACCGGCCCGGAGTCCTGATCCTGAGTGAATTCGCCGGTGCGGCGCAGGAGCTCTCGCATTCGATCCAGGTGAACCCTTACGACATCGACGACGTCGCCGAGGCCCTCAACCGCGCGCTCGAGATGCCGGACAACGAGCGCCGGTCGCGGATCGACATGATGCAGGGTCGCTTGCGCAAGCAGGACAGCGGGAACTGGGCGCGGCGCTTCTTGAAAGACCTTGAGAAGGTTCCCGACCGCGAGGAGCGGGTGGCCATCATGGAAATGAAGCCGCTGGCCGTCCAACTCGCGGAGGAGGTCCAGGCGGGCCGCAAACTGGGCCTTTTCCTCGACTACGACGGCACCCTGCGGGACTTCGTCGATGTCCCCGATCACGCGGTTCCCGATCCGGACCTGCCGGGACTCATCCGGGACCTCGCGGCGGTCGGGAACATCTCCCTGGCGGTCGTCAGCGGCCGGCCGTCGACCTTTCTCGAAAAGCACCTCGGCGGACTGGGCGCGACCCTGGTCGGGGAGCACGGCTACCGCTGGCTCGACGGCGGCTCCGGCGATTGGCAACTCTTCAATCCCCATGTCAACACCGAGTGGAAGCACTCGATCCGCGAGCACCTTGAACAAGTCTGCCTGCTCACCCCCGGCACCCACATGGAGGAAAAGCAATCCGCCCTGGTCTGGCACTACCGCAAGGCGGATCCCGAGTTCGGCGCCTGGAGGGCACGGGGGCTGCTGGACGAGTTGACGGGCATGGCCGCCAACCTGCCGGTCACGGTCCACCACGGCCAGAAGATCGTCGAGATCTCCAGCCTGCAGGTCAGCAAGGGGGTGGCCGTGGAGCACTTTATCAAGGAATGGAATTGCAGCCTTGCCCTCGTCGCGGGCGACGACCAGACGGATGAAACCATGATTGCCTTGGAACCCGAGGGGGTTGAATTCTTCGCCGTGAAGGTCGGAAAGGGATCCACCCGCGCCACCTACCGCACCGACATCACCGGCATGCGGGTCTTCCTCGAGGCCCTCCGCGACGAACTCCGCCGTTGAAACCTTGAAAGCACCGACGATGAAAATTGACCCGGCCCGGCTGGCCGACGACTACCACTGGGGGATGGTCGGCAACGGCCGCACCTGCGCCCTGATCGATGCCCACGGAAGCATCGTGTTTTGCTGCCTGCCCGACTTCGACTCCGGCACGATCTTCGCCTCCATCCTCGACGAGGAGAAGGGCGGGACCTTCGGGATCGAGATGGTCGACGGAACCGTGACGGGCCAGCACTACGAGCGCCATACCAACGTCCTGGTCACTAATTTCGAAGGCGCGGACGGGGCGTTCGAGCTCATCGACTTCATGCCCCGCTACACGTCCGACGGGCGGGCGGGACGGATGGACGACGTGGGGCCGGACGTGATCCGGAAGCTGCGGCTGGTCAGCGGCAGCCCGCGCATCAAGGTCCGTTACCAGCCGAAGCTCGAGTACGGCCGCGGCGACACCCACGTGGTCGTGGAACCCGACCGGATCAAGGCGACCACTGAATGGGACAGCGGCCACGGGCTGATCTACGAGTCGGTCTACCTGTGGACCGACCTCGACGCCCTCGCCGTTCACGATGGCACCGAGCAGCAGCTCAACGGCGACCGCTTCCTCTTCCTCAGCTACCACGACAAGGTGCAGGTGCCGGACATGGAACTGGTCGAGCTCATGCTCCAGCGCACCCGCGCCTACTGGATGCTGTGGTCGGCGCGGACCCACCTGCCGGTGCAGTACCGCCAGGAAGTGCTCCGCAGCGCCCTGGTCCTCAAGATGCTGCAGTTCGGACCGACCGGGGCTTTCCTCGCCGCCGCGACCACGTCGCTGCCGGAGACCGTCGGGGAGGAACGCAACTGGGACTACCGATTCTGCTGGTTGCGCGATGCCTCGATGACCGTGGCCGTCTTGCACCGGACCGGCCATCCGTCGATGGCCTCGCGCTTCATCGACTGGATGATGCGGACCGTCCCGACCAAGGATGACTCCTTGCAGATCATGTACGGCCTGCGCGGCGAAAAGACGCTCACCGAACGGACCTTGGAACATTTTTCCGGCTACAAGGGTTCCTATCCGGTCCGCGTCGGCAACGCCGCCTATACCCAGGAGCAACACGACATCTACGGGGTCGTCATGGACGTGATCTACCAGGACCTCACGATGCGCCAGCGGACGCCCGAAACCCTGGACCGCATCTGGACCCAGGTCCGGTCGATCGTCCGCACGGTGGGCGCAGCTTGGCGCGAACCCGACCGCGGTATCTGGGAAATCCGCGGCGAAAAGCGCCATTTCGTTTTCTCCAAGGTCCTGTGCTGGGTCGCCATCGACCGGGCGATCAAGATCGCCGACTTGCTCAACAAGACGACCTGGGCGGAGCAGCACCACGCGCTCCTCGCGGAGATCCACGACGACATCTGCAAACGCGGCTGGAACGAAAAGAAGGGCGCCTTCGTCCAATCCTACGGCGTGGAGGACCTCGACGCCTCCAACCTGCTGATGGCGGAATACGGCTTCCTGGAACCGACCGATCCCCGCTTTGTCGGAACGGTCGACTGCACGCAGCGGGAACTTTGCGTCGACGGGCTGATGTACCGCTACCGTAACCAGGACGACTTCGGCGAGCCGCAGAGCGCCTTCACGGTCTGTTCATTCTGGCTGGTGAAGGCCTTGGCCTCGATCAAACGCCGGAGCGAGGCACGGAAGCTGTTCGAGTCCTTGCTCGCCGCGGCCAACGGCCACGGGCTGTTCGGGGAAGATCTCGACTTCAAGACCCGCCGGCACCTCGGGAACTTCCCGCAGGCCTACAGCCACCTGGCGCTTATCGACTGCGCCATGGAGCTATCGAAGGCGGAGGACGACGACATGATCCACGCCTGATCCACCCGCCTCAGCGCATGGTGAACTGACCGGCGATGTAGCCTTCGAGCTGGTGGATCGCGTCCTCCTGCGCGCTGAGCGTCCATTTGATCAGGTCACCCATCGACACGAGCCCGGCCGGACTGCCATTCTCAACGACGGGCAGGTGACGGATCCGGTGCTCGGTCATCAGGCGCATGCAGTCGTCGATGCTGGTGTCGAGTCCCACCGTGACCACCGGCCGGCTCAGGATCTCCTCCACGCGGGTGTCGCGCGAGGTGCGCCCGCGCAGGACCACCTTGCGGGAGTAGTCGCGCTCGGACATCAAGCCGACGACCTCGCCGTTCTCGACGACGATCAAGGCGCCGATGTTTTTCTCACCCATCAAGTGGATGGCATCGAAGACCAGCGCGTCGGGGGTGGTGGTCCAGATGTCACGGCCCTTGGAGCCCAGAATGTTTCGAGTGGTACCGGAGACTTGCATGGAATTTTCTGAGTTGACCCGCTACCCTCTCGCACGCCGGGGGCAGATGGCAAGCATCGTCTCGGCGATGTCCCGGATCGCCGCTTGGCGAAACGCCGGGAAAGAGGCTTGATCGGCGCGCCCGGATGAATCCCGCCAAGCCAACTCCCCGCCTCCGAATCCAGTTGTTTCCCCGTGCGGAATCGGCCGTGCGCTCCGGACACCCTTGGGTCTTCGCCGACAGCGTGAAAGGCCAGAACCGGGAGGGCACCGCCGGCGAGCTTGCGGTGATGTACGACCGCAAGGACCGCTTTCTCGCGGTCGGCCTCTACGATCCCGCCTCGCCGATCCGGGTGAGGATCCTCCACTGCGGAAAGCCGGCGACGATCGACCGCACCTGGTGGTTGGACAAGACCCGTGCCGCCTTGGCGAGCAGGGACGGAACGGTGCTGAACGAACGGACCGACGGAGCCCGTTGCATCAACGGGGAGAGCGAGGGGTTCCCCGGATTGGTGGCCGATCTCTATTCCGGCACGTTGGTGGTGAAGCTCTACTCCGCCTCGTGGCTCGCGCATTGGGAGATCGTTGAAGACGTGTTACGGGAGGTTTTCTCCCCGGAGCACCTGGTCCTCAGGATGAGCCGGAACGTGATGACCGAAGCCGGGTCGAAGTGGGACCTCCGCGAAGGCTACCGCGGCGAGCCCGGCGACGACATCGTGGTTTTCCGCGAAAACGGAATCCGCTTCGAGTCCGCGGTGCTCCGTGGACAGAAGACCGGCTTCTTCCTCGATCAACGGGACAACCGCGCGCGGGTCGAGGCACTGGCCGGAGGTCGCAGCGTGCTCAATGTCTTCAGCTTTTCCGGAGGCTTCTCGCTGTATGCCGCACGGGGCGGGGCGAGCAGGGTGACCGATCTGGACATCAGCGCCCATGCCCTCGAGAGCGCCGCCCGCAACTTCAAACTCAATGCGGATGAGCCACGGATCGCCGTGGTGCCGCACGAAGCGGTGCAAGCGGATGCTTTCGCATGGATCGAGGAGGCGCCGGCGGACCGCAGCTACGATCTGATCGTGGTCGATCCGCCGTCGTTGGCAAAACGGGAGCGCGAACGGGACGGCGCCATCCGCGCCTATCACCGCCTCAACGCGAAAGCCATCGAGCGCCTTCGCCCCGGCGGCATCCTGGTCGCAGCGTCCTGCTCCGCCCACGTTCCCGCCGTGGATTTCATCGGACTGGTCCGCGAGCTGGCCAGGAAGAGCGGCCGGAAATGGAGCGAGCAATGGACGTCCGCGCACGCTGCGGATCATCCCGCGTCATTTCCGGAGGCCGAATACCTGAAAGCCATTTGCTTGAAGATCGATTGATCGCCGGCGGACGAATGCATTGCTACGACTCAACCCGTAGATCCCGCGCGGCGGCGCGATGATGCGTCTTTCGCGAATCTTTCAACTACTCCGCATTTCATTCACACGCATTTTCATCGTCTCTGACCGGGTCCATGAGCCGAGGGCATGCCGCACGGAATTGTCACCACAACTGCACTGAATCCCGGATGCGGGCACGTATGTTGCTCACGAGTTCGCATCACCCGACCCACATATCGATGAACCAGCGACACGAGCCCTCCCCGCTCCCCGACTCCGTTTCATTGGCACCGGAGCTCATTTTCACCGATGCTTGGAATGCCCGGGAAGTCTCCGCCCTGATCCGCTCGAAATGCGATCATGGGAAAACCCCGGCCTTCCTATTCATCGGCAGGAAGGAAACCGCGCTGCTGCGCGAGCACCTTGCCGAAGTGTTCGGCATCGAGTCCGTCACCACGCTCCACGACACCTACTACATGGGCCTCGAAGTCGTTGAAGTCGGCTGCGAAAGCTTCTTCCTGACCGGCGGCCGCAAGGCGGCTCGCACGCTCCAGGGTCCCGTATCACGGCGCCCCGCCCCGCGGGACCCGGAGACGGAAGACCTGTGGCGCTTCCGGGTTTGATTTCCTCCCCCCTGGGTGGCCACCGCCCCGCCCGTCCCTCCGGGTGGGCGGGGCGACGGCGGCCCGTCTCCGGCTTCGCGCCGTGCACCGAATCCCCTGCAAATCCGCCGATGTGGTTGTCGCCGCGAATGATTGCGTCTTGAATGGCAGCGCAATGAACGAAAATGTCCGCCACGCTGCTCTCCTCGCCTGGGTTGAGGAAATGACCGCTCTCTGTCAGCCCGCTGCCGTCGAGTGGTGTGACGGCTCGCAAGAGGAATGGGATCGCCTTACCCGGCTCCTTTGCGATCAAGGCACGTTCACCCGCCTGAATCCCGAGAAGCGGCCGAACTCTTTCCTCGCCCGTTCGACCCCGTCGGATGTCGCCCGCGTCGAGGACCGGACCTTCATCTGCTCGCGCCGCAAGGGCGCCGCCGGATCCACCAACAACTGGATGGATCCCAAAGAGATGAAGGCACTGCTGCGCCCCAAGTTCAGCGGCTGCATGAAGGGAAGGACGATGTATGTGATCCCCTTCTGCATGGGCCCCCTCGATTCGCCGCTCGCGAAGATCGGGGTCCAGGTCAGTGACAGTGCCTACGTGGTCGTCAACACGCGCATCATGGCCCACATGGGCAAGAAGGTGCTCGATCGGCTGGAAGCCGAGGCAGCCGGGGAGATCGACAACAAGCGGGACGGCCACGGCCATTTCATCCCCTGCCTTCACTCGGTCGGCGCTCCCCTCGAACCCGGGCAGCAGGACGTCCCTTGGCCGTGCAACGAGGACAAGTACATCTGCCACTTCCCCGATACCCGCGAGATCTGGTCCTATGGGTCCGGGTATGGCGGCAACGCGCTGCTGGGCAAGAAGTGCCTCGCCCTGCGCATCGCCAGCAACATCGCCCGCGAGCATGATTGGATGGCGGAGCACATGCTGATCCTCGGCCTGACCGCCCCGTCCGGCGAAAAGACCTACGTTTCCGCCGCCTTCCCAAGCGCCTGTGGCAAGACGAACCTCGCCATGATCGTGCCGCCCAAGTCCTATGCCGAGGCGGGCTGGAAGACGACGATCGTGGGCGACGACATCGCCTGGCTCTGGCCCCACGAGGACGGCCGCCTTCACGCAATCAACCCGGAAACCGGTTACTTCGGCGTCGCTCCTGGCACTTCCTACGACACGAATCCCATCGCGATGGATTCGATGAAGGCCAACACGATCTTCACCAATGTCGGACTCACCGATGACGGCGACGTTTGGTGGGAGGGCCTCACGAAGGAGCCGCCGGCGCACCTCATCGACTGGCAGGGCAACGACTGGACGCCAGATTCGGGAACCAAGGCCGCCCACCCGAACGCGCGCTTCACCGCTCCCGCGTCGCAGTGCCCCACCATCGATCCCGAATGGCAGAATCCCGATGGCGTTCCCATTTCGGCGATCGTCTTCGGAGGGCGGCGCCCGACCACCATGCCGCTCGTGTATCAGGCCTTCAATTGGTCGCATGGGGTTTACGTCGGTGCGACCATGGGCTCGGAGGTGACCGCCGCGGCCATCGGCCTCAAGGCAGGTGTCCGCCGCGACCCGATGGCGATGTTGCCGTTCTGCGGCTACAACATGGCGGAATACTTCCACCATTGGCTCGACATGCGCGGATTGGTGAAACACCTGCCGCGATTCTTCCACGTGAACTGGTTCCGCAAGGATGCCGACGGGAATTTCCTGTGGCCAGGTTTCGGCGAAAACATGCGCGTTCTCGAATGGATCGTGAATCGCTGCAAGGGCCGGGTCGCCGGTCACGAAACACCGATCGGATGGACACCGGAATGGCAGGACTTCAACGCCGAAGGTCTCGATGGCTTCGACAAGGAGAAGTTTTCAGCCTGCATGGCCTACGATCCCGCGGAGTGGAAAGACGAAATCATCAGCCAGGGCGAGCTATTCTTGAAACTCTACGACTTGCTGCCGAAGGAGATCGTCTTCCAACGCGAACTCTTGGCCGCAAGGCTGGCCTGAAGCATTTGGGCGCACTTCAGCGCCACCTCAACGGGGTGGGGCCGAAGCGATGCCGGCGCCATGCGGCGACGCCACTGTAGCCAGGGTCTCCGCTACAAGCAGCCTGGCTGGCACCAGTCCAACGATAGACTAACGATTGGGCACCATCGAATAGAGGGCCATGGTCATGCAGTAGGCCTCGTCGGCGCGCATGGTTTTCTTCTCATGCCCTTCGCCCCAGGAATCCGTGTACATGATCATCTCGGTTTTCGGGTTGTAGCCGATGATCAGGCGCATGTGGCCACCGTACGTCTGGGGAAGCCCCTCCTCTTTAAACATGCCGAGGTAGAGGGTCCAGCAAAGCGGAATCCCTTGGTCGACGTATTCCTTGATCTTGCGGTTGAAGTGGTCGTAGCCCCCTTGTGAGCGCTTCATCTCGCGGAAGGTCTCCTTGTTTGCCACCGACCAGAAGTGCCGCGGATTGATGTAGTACTCATCCGGATCCAGATCGAAGGTCCGAACCTTGGCGGCCTTCGCGGCGCGATTGTAGCCCCGGATGTCCTTCTCAAGCTGCCGATCGTCGTAGTCGATGTGCTTGAGGGTCCGAAGATGGATTTTCCCGGTGACTTTCTGGAACGCCTTTTCCATGTCGTCGCCGGAGGTCCCGCTGTCATCGGTATCCGCGATCTGCGCCATCTCATGTTGATCGATGTCCGCTCCGAAGTAGCGTGCAACACGCTCGATGGTGGCAACCACGCAGTAACCCTTCTGGCCCTGGTCAACCATCGGGATGCCACTCACGTAGGTGAAGCCCTTGTCGTCCTTTTTGACATTCTCGGCGAAAGTCCCGCGACGCGCCATCCGGCGGGGTTCATTCTTGGCCGCTGAAATGGAAGCGAAGCGCAGACGGATGAATTCGACCCGATCATCGGATTTGCTCACACTACCCTCGAGCAGGACCGCCGTGTCGCCCTTCCGCCACATCCATCCTTGGAGTGCGACCGCGCCACGACTGTTCCTGACCTCGGATCGGACCTCCAGCTTGTCGTCGAGGAGCCGCTTCCACTCATCCAGCCGCTGGGTGTAATCACTCAATCCAATTTCGCCGTCGTCCCCGCGATTGTAGACAGAAACCGTCGCATCGGTGGGTTTTCCGTCGGTTCCACGGATCACGACTTCTCCTACTTTTTCACCCAGCAGTTCGTAGCTATTCGGATCGGCCCGCAATCCGTTCTTCGCCCCGGAGAGCCATGTCAATCCTTCGGGACGCTTCTTGCCCAAGGTGATTCCCTTCTCCTTGAGTTGCTTCCGCAGCTCGGCGTCGCCTTCCTCTTCCTCGGGATCGGGACTCTTGAGGTCCTCGAGGTTCTTGGTCCAGAGCGCTTCATCGAAGACGATTCCATCAAGGGATGCTCGGTCCTT
This sequence comes from Neoluteolibacter marinus, assembly GCF_014904755.1. Taxonomy (GTDB): domain Bacteria; phylum Verrucomicrobiota; class Verrucomicrobiia; order Verrucomicrobiales; family Akkermansiaceae; genus Haloferula; species Haloferula marina. The sequence goes on along the minus strand of NZ_JACZFQ010000031.1, from coordinate 677 downwards.
CTCCTTGGGTGCTGCATGGCCCGACAGAGTCAGCAGCCCGACGATCAGAGGGATGGCAATTTTCATAAGTCCAATTTTCATAAAATTCCTGATGGGTTGTCCAATGATTGTTGCATGAAGTTTTTGTTAAGAGAACTTCATCTCCACGCGGCGAACCTAAGCAATTGTCACCGATACTCATGTTCCGCACAGCGTTTGATTGTCCTGATTCCAGAGAGGAACCGGCTTCCTGGACGTCGGTGCATGCAAACGCATTTACGAATTCGGTGCTCATAGGTGATCACTTGAATCGCCGAACATCACTGTTCGGACAAATTGCATGGGAAGCTCGAGGAGGGCTCTCCTCAAACGCGCGCAGCTGAGAAAGCAGGCGCTGCCTCCAGGAAGAGCATCTCTACTTCATTTCACTCGCATTGCTTCCGTGAGTGACCTTCAGCTTCGGCTCCGAGGAGGGTCCGGCCCGATCAACACCGGACACCTCGCCAAGGAACCGGGCGAAGCCCGGTTCCGGTAGTGTAAGTTTCACCATCTCGGTCGCCCCGCGTGGGTTGCACCGTGGGTAGCGTGGGTTGCCCCGGGTCCGTTGCCCGCGCCTCCCCTTCCACGCTGCCGCCACGAGGACAAAAAAAGAGCCCGGCACCTTCATCTCTGAAAGTGCCGGGCAAATACCTGGCGAC
>NZ_JACZFQ010000164.1 GCF_014904755.1 Neoluteolibacter marinus | reverse complement strand
CGGTCAGGTGGGCCTGATTGTTGGGGTCGAAGAAGATCCACCACCGGCCTCGGTCGAGCCCACCACGCAACGATTCGGCGAGACGGGCCATGTCCCCGACATTGAGCAGATCCTGTCCCTCGTCGACCACGACGACGTCGAACTCAGGTTCTTCAGGAATGGAGCCGAAGGGCACGATTCGGACCTGCGTGTCGTCCAGCAGCTGGGCCGCCCAATCGA
>NZ_JACZFQ010000163.1 GCF_014904755.1 Neoluteolibacter marinus | reverse complement strand
CGACGAACCGCAGACGAACGCCACGGAACTGCCGTCCGAGGACGCTCGTCGGGCGGCTTCCACCGCCAGCACGGTCTTTCCAGTGCCTGCTCCGCCGAGGACGAGCACCCGCGGATTGGATTCGAAGATCCGCATGGCCTCGATCTGCTCATCCGTCATCGTCACGATGTTCTGATCGATGAGGACTTCGTCGTCGGGGACAGTCCGCATCGCATCGACCTCTCCGCGCAGAAGCCTGGACACCTCGCGGAGGTCGGCCCGATCGCGCAGGTGGCTTCCGGACCGGTTCGCCTGGGTACCCCGTGGCCTCCGTGCAAACCTGGCTAACGCATCCAGTGACCGTTGGAGGCCTTCGGACGTCATCCTGTCCAATCCGATGTGCTGCTCAGGCTCCCACTCCGGATCCGGATCCAGTGTCTGGTGGGGTGTGACGACGGCCGAGGCGAACGGCCAATTTCCGGTGGGAATCCTCGAGCGGAGAATGTCGATCAGCGAGAAAGCGGCCTCGTTCGCTTGGACCCAGGGGCTCTTCGAGAGGTTGTGAATTCTGTCGTGACG
>NZ_JACZFQ010000162.1 GCF_014904755.1 Neoluteolibacter marinus | reverse complement strand
ACCAGATGCCGTCGGCCGTGCGGCCGATGCGACCGCCCTTGACCTCGAGGACGAGGATCGCGCCCTTCCACAGGAGGACGAAATCAGCCTCCCCCATGATCTGCCGACGATGACGGGGAAGATGGACCGAATGGTACGCAACGGCAGCGTCCGTAGTCTCGGCGGGGATCTGGTCCAGAAGCTCGGCGACCTTTCGTTCCGCACTGCTCCTCGTATCGATGTAATCGACCGGGGGAATGATTCTCATGAGTTCTCGACCCTCCAGTATTTCGTGAATCCTTGATAAGCGAGATCGATGTCGACGTTGTCGATGGTGTCCTCGAGGTTGACC
>NZ_JACZFQ010000161.1 GCF_014904755.1 Neoluteolibacter marinus | reverse complement strand
ACGGTGCCGAGGATCACGGGGACCCAGGTGATCAGTGCGTTGTCCGGCAACTGGTAGCCCAGCAGGTGCGCGAAGCTGCCGCTGAGAAAGATCATGGGGATCGAGATGACCAGGGAGATCCAGAACAAGCGGCGGAACATGGCGACGTGGTCATGTCCACCATGTCCACCATGGCCTCCATGGTCACCGTTTCCCTCGTGGCCGCCGTCACCCGAGTGCTCGTCCTGGGAATCGTGGGGGTGATCGGGGGTGGGGGCCTCGCGCAAGGGCGAGGCTCCACCATGGTGGTGGGCGTGCGAATCCGTCATAGTTGCCTCCTCATTCTCGACAGTACCCCCCGGGGGTATGTTTGGCGAGGAGTTTCCGGGAAGTTGTAATGCTTCCTAAGCCCACCCCGGCCACCAGGGCGGACAGGTAGTGGATAGCGGTCAACCCGATCAGGGCCAGCTCCGAGTTGCGTCAATGCCGCTCAGCCGCTTCCGCGGCACGGCC
>NZ_JACZFQ010000160.1 GCF_014904755.1 Neoluteolibacter marinus | reverse complement strand
CCTGCGGCGCTCATCACCGAGCCCGTCCCCTGGCACTTAGGGGCCTCGCTCATAGTCGTCTCCCTGATGTTGTCTTGTCGGGGTGGGGCCCGCCCGGTGGGCATTCTCGGCCCTGGTCAGCTCACAGCCCAGCTGTCACAGCAGCTGCTGTGTGGTCGCTCCCCCGTCCACCGTGCGCAGCACCTGGTTTTCTGCCATCAGCAGCGCTTCTACGTCACCGTCATCGGTGCAACTGGCGCCCAGGGCGGTGACCTCCCCGATGGGTTCTTGGCTGGAGGTCCAGTTCGCCCCGGCATCGGTGCTGGTCAGCAGGCGCCCGTCGATCCCTGTGGCGACGATGGTGCGGTCGTCGGCCCAGGCCACCAGTGAGGCCAGCTGGGGGGTGTTCAGGGGGGACCAGCTGGCCCCGTCGTCGGTGGAACGGAGCACGCCGTTTTCCGTGGTGGCCAGCACCGCCCCCGATTTCGGGGACACAGCCAGGGAAGCGGGGGCGGAGGGGATAGTGCGCATCTGCCAGGTGCGCCCCTCGGGGCTGAACCGAAGTTGCCCATCGAAGGCGATGATCCCGGCGGGGCCAGCAGCCAGGGCGTGGAAATCCGATTCCCCACCGCGAGAGAGCACGCTCCAGCTCTGCCCGCCGTCGGTGGACTCTGCCAGCCCCAATGGCTCGGGTAGGTCTACACCCGGGCC
>NZ_JACZFQ010000159.1 GCF_014904755.1 Neoluteolibacter marinus | reverse complement strand
CCTGCGGGACGTCCACACCGGCGACGACCGCCGAGGCGTCGACCTTCTGACCGGGCTCCAGGTCCTGGATCTGCACGCCCTCGGGCGCGGAGTCCTGAGCCTGCTCGCTGTGCTGGTTCTCGCTCATTCGTCTCTCCTGACGGAAGTGGTGCAGCAGCCGTCTCGACAGTATGACCCGAGCGGCGCCCTGAGGGGTTCGGTCTCAGGACCCGGACTTGCCCTTGCCGGACTTCTTGCCGCCCGACGAGCCCTTGGAGACCGGCGACGACGAACCGGTGGTCGACTCCCCGTTGATCACCGGCCCCTGAGCCTTCTCAGGCTGCTGGACATCGTCCTGGCCGGTCTCGAGCGGGCCCTGGTCCTTGATGCCCTTGGCCTTCTGGCGCTTCTTGCTCATGGGCTGCTGGCGCTGACCGG
>NZ_JACZFQ010000158.1 GCF_014904755.1 Neoluteolibacter marinus | reverse complement strand
GGCAGCCTTGGCGCGAGCCTCCTCGATCTCGGCCTGGTGCTCCTCCTTGGTCTTGCCGACCGGGGGAAGGCCCTTGGCCTCGCGGCGCTCGTTGAGCTCGCGCTCGGCCTGCGAGCCGGGAGTGGGGTTGTTGCGGATGACCCAGTACTGCTGGCCCATGGACCACAGGTTGGAGACGGTCCAGTAGATCAGCACGCCGATCGGGAAGTTGATGCCCGTGATGAGGAAGATGATCGGGAAGATGTAGATGATCATCTGCTGCTGGCGGTACATCGGAGAGTTCTTGGTGGCCTCCGAGACGTTCTTGGACGCCAGCTGCTTCTGCGAGATGAACATGGTGACCGTCATGGCCACCACCAGCAGGGCCGCGATGATGATCGTGGCGGTGTGGTTGCCGTCGCCGGGCGAGCGCAGCGTGGAGAACAGCGGGGCGCCGAACAGGGTGCCGTCGTAGAACTGGTGGATCTTGTCCGAGGACAGGACCAGGATCCCCTCGTCCCGCTCGGCAGCGCCGGTCACGCCGTTGAGCACCTGGAACAGGCCGAAGAAGATCGGCATCTGGGCGATGATCGGCAGGCAGGAGGCCAGGGGATTGACCCCGTGCTCCTTGTACAGGGCCATCTGCTCCTGGGCCATGGCCTGGCGCGAGACCTGGTCCTTCTTGCCCTTGTACTTGGCCTGCAGCTTGGCCATCTGCGGCTGGATCTCCTGCATGCCGCGCATGGAGCGGATCTGGCGCAGGAACAGCGGGATGGTCAGGGTTCGCATGACCAGGGTCAGGCCCACGATGGCCAGGACCCAGGTCCATCCGCTCGCCGCATCCAGCC
>NZ_JACZFQ010000157.1 GCF_014904755.1 Neoluteolibacter marinus | reverse complement strand
CTGCGTCCACCGCCTCGGCGTCCAGGGCTGCTTCGGCCACCTGGGCGAGAAGATCGGCTGGGAGATCTGGGAGCCAGGGCGCTCCGGGCCGCCAATCGTGAAGAACTAGTCCAACATCATGTCCCCCGGGTAATCACAGACGACTGCCAGTACCAGGCGGGCAGACCAAGCGTAGGCCGGGCTTCCTCAGTGTGGCGCTCC
>NZ_JACZFQ010000156.1 GCF_014904755.1 Neoluteolibacter marinus | reverse complement strand
CCGATTTCGAAGAGTTCTGCTTCGATCTCATGACCGAGAGTGGCTTCTCCAATGTGGACTGGAGAAAGGGCACTCCGCTCGCCGCATCGCCGTCCGATCGTGGCCGAGATATCGTCGCGCGCCGGTCCATGAAGGACATCGACGGGCACGAGTACGAGGAGCGCTGGTTCGTCGACTGCAAGCACTACAAGCGCGGCGTTCCTCCCGACGTGCTCCAGGGGGCCATCGCCTGGGCCAGTGCTGAGCGCCCGTCAGTGCTCCTCTTCATTACATCCGGCTATCTCACCAACGGTGCTAAGGATTGGATCGCGGACTACCAGCGCTCAAACAATCCGCCCTTCCGGATCCGCATATGGGAGAAGCCGCAGCTCCTTCGGCTCGTTGAGCAGAACCTAGATCTAGCTTTCAAGCACGATGTTGGGACGAGCACGCTGCGACGGGTGTCAGAGATTCTAGAGGCCGAGTCAATGCTCATGGATCGGCTCTGGTACGGGCGCAAACCGGTGGACGAGAACGTGGACCACTACGATTGGCCCGATAACATCAAAGCCGGAATGCTCGCAGCAAAGCGCCAAGTCGAGGAGCAGTACGGCCTAGAAGAGCTGGCGAAGGATGTGGAGTCAGACTGGGCGTGGGGCTACCTCTCGGGACGGA
>NZ_JACZFQ010000155.1 GCF_014904755.1 Neoluteolibacter marinus | reverse complement strand
CACAACCTCGACAGCTGACGAATAATGATCGAAACACACATGGGACTTCCTATTCCGAGATGGCTACTTAAATGCTTCATCGTGTAGTCGTTCGTCTGGTCCGTCATCCCCGATGCGGGAACCACAACGTCATGACCCACGGCGACCATTCCAAAATCACCAGTAAATCGCTACCACTTCGGCCTCGAGGAAGTTCACTGGCGCGTTCTCTTCGTTACCTTCTGGCCCGTCGGTGACAGCCGACTCGTCGAGCAATGCAAGTCGCGCGACGGCC
>NZ_JACZFQ010000154.1 GCF_014904755.1 Neoluteolibacter marinus | reverse complement strand
GCTGGTGTCTGTCGGCCGCGGGCTCGGTGGGGGCGAGCGGTGTTGTACCAGTGCTGGAACTGATCCAGCAGGCCCTGCAGCTCGGGGAGATCGGCTGGTGTCGGGCGGGCGGCCAGCCAGCGTTTGAGGGTCTGGTGGAAGCGCTCGATCTTGCCCTGGGTCTGCGGGTGGCCTGGTGCCCCGTTCTTCTGCTGGATGCGGTGGGCATCGAGCAGCTTCTCGAATCCGTTGCGGCCGCCTCGGTACCTGGCCAGCCGGGAGGTGAAGACCAGGCCGTTGTCGGTCAGGGTCGAGGCCGGTGGCCCGTAGCGGCTGATCAGGGCGTTCATGGCTTCCACGACCATGGGCCCGGAGAACGAGGCGGCTGCCTGGATGTGCAGCAGCATCCGGGAATGGTCATCGAGCACGTCGAGGATGTCGATGCGGGTGCCGGTGGTCAGGAAGGTGTGGGTGATGTCGGCTTGCCAGCACTCGTTGGGCAGGTCGGCTTCGAAGCGCAGGTAGGACGATTTCGGGCGTTTGCGCGGGGCGGGCTGGATCAGGGCCTCGGCGTGGAGGATGCGGCGGATCGTGGAGGTCGAGGGCACGCGCAGTCCTTCTTGGTCCAAGTGCCAGGCGATGGTCTCCGGGCCCGCGTCAGCGCCTTGGGCGGTGAGTTCTGTGCGCAGGGTGATGATGCGTTCGCGCAGTGGTGGAGGGATGCGCTGCGGGGATCTGCGGGGTGCTTTCGAGCCCGGGTGCATCGCCTGGCTGCCGCCGGCGCGGTAGCGGGTGACCAGGACGTGGACCCATTGGCGAGAGATCCCGAACTTCTCGGCGGCCTGGGTGGTGGTGAGGCCCTGGTCGATCACGGAGCGGGCGATGACGATGTTGCGCTGGGTGCTCATCCGGCATCGTCACCGGGGCCAGGGTGTCAAGGATGTCGCGACTCACCGGTCAACGATCAGTGGTGGGGATCTGTCAACGATGTCGGGACTCATCGGTCAACGCTCACGCGGAAACGTGGTGGTCAGGGGCGTCAACGATGTCGTGACGCAGGACACTGTCATCCCGACCATGTA
>NZ_JACZFQ010000153.1 GCF_014904755.1 Neoluteolibacter marinus | reverse complement strand
GACGCGTGGCTGCACGGCCAAGGGGTTCCCGATCTTGTGAAACAGTGGGTCGTCATTCGCTATCCCGACGGGCCGCAAGGCTCAGCCGGGACGGCATGACGAATTGGAACCGCCCGGTGCGGATCCGCATGCCGGGTGGTGTGGGGGGTGACGGTTAGAGCCCGTCACCTACCCGATTAGGCTTCAATTTTTAGCGGGTTGAGAATCGACTCCCTCAAATAGGTCCAAGTGGGGTCTTCGTCGGCTTCAAGCTCGATCGGGTAGGATCGCTCTTCGTGAGGCATCGCCGCCAATCGTCGTCCGCACTCAGAAACATCGCTCGTATAGAACACCCATTGGCGGGCGCCATCGAAGGTCAACACCGCCACCCAGACAGCGTGATTATCGTGGCCGAGAGCCTCAAACAGCCGCTCCTCGAAAACGTTCATCGCTTCGTTCGCCTCACGTGTGGGAAGCGCCCCCGAATCGCACTCAGCGTAGGGCCACAACACTGCAAGCCGCCATGGGTAGCCGGGAACTTCCGAACCGCCGAGGACGGGCAACCTATATCGAATCAGGGCGACATCGCCGCCGCTTGAGACTTCTGCGAAGGAAGCTCTATCGCCTTCAACCATTTCGAGGACCGGATTCATTCGCGAGATTCTTGCCTAACGTCTCAGTGGAGACGCGCGAACGCAAGGCCGCGCGTCGGGAAAGCGGAAAGGCTGCGAATCCACGAGGCGGCTCGCAACAACGCGGCGGTTAAGCGTCGATCTCCCACGACTTGTTGTGCCAATTGGTTTTGCACCTAGGACGCCGGATGAATCTCGTAGGTTCCATCGGAGAACTCCGAGAACGCGTCGATCGACTCCCCTTCGAGGCACAGGCCGTAAAACTCGGCCCCACCCGACATCCGGGCATACTCGATGGCCCCCACCTTGGAATCTTCGGTCCTTCCGGAAGTCGCTTCGAGACGGATCGCATCGCCAACCTTGGCCGGAGGTGCCAGCGTGGCTGGAACATGGGTAAGGACTACCTGCGGGCCACCCGTGATGGCAAAGGCGACACCGATTCGGTTGCGGAGTGCGGAGTCCATTTCTTCGGCACAACAGTATTTATTAACCCGGTGAGCATATCGGTTTTCGAGCTGCCCACCCGGACTTGATTGAACCGCATCCAAGCTTGGAAAGCACTGGCTGTCAATCGGCCCCGCCAATCCCGGCAACGATCCAGCGCGGGCGATTTTGATAAGCATCTGATGATCATCATCTTTCGCGATGATTCTCGATACGATTTCTCCCCGTCTCCTGACTTCTCGGATACGTCGGCAATTACCAGGTGCGAAAGGATCAGTTTTTCATGGACACTCAAACGAACAGCATGGATGC
>NZ_JACZFQ010000152.1 GCF_014904755.1 Neoluteolibacter marinus | reverse complement strand
ATTTGAATTCGGCGGTGTAGCGTCGCCGGGGCTTCGGATTCATGGATGGGGTTTCTGAAGGTTGGTGGTCCAGAAATCCAGCTCACCTCACAAGTCGGCGCTGGACAACCCGCTACCCCGCTGCGAGTCGGAGATTGAACCCTGATGAGAACCCTTTACCCTGAATCGGACTGGCGCTCCCGGTAGCGGGTGCCACCACTTCAACGTCCTGCCAGGAAATGAAGACCTTGCTTCGCGCCATCTCAGCTACAGCAGTCCTCGTTGCGTCTAGCGCGTTTGCGGAGAGCGACGCCGAGCGAGATTTGTCCGAGGCCGAATCTCGGTATTTCGAGGCGCAGGCGATCATGCAGTCGGCCTTCCGGAAGGATCTATCCGCTGCACTGGCCAAGTGTGATCGGGTTGACGTCTTCCTCTTGGACTTCGAGATGGAGGACACGCCGTCCAACTTCTACTTTTGGGAGAATCGCCTTGAGGACGGAGAGTTTCCAATCATCCCCTACGGCAAGAAGTCGAAGATCCTGAGGCAGGCCACCTTAACCGCGGAGCAGAAGCTGGTATTCATTCCCAAGCTTCAGGAGGTGGTTGGAGTTCAGGGAAACATCGACGGCGGTGCGTTCTGCCATTTCCCGATTCACGGTGTGCGGGTTTATGCGAGCGATGAGATCATCTATCAGTCGAGCTTTTGCTGGAAGTGCAACAATTTCGCCGTCAGCTATCCTGATGGGCCAGCATGGGTTTCGATTCGGGGTGCCGACCTTTTCGAGGAATTCAGCAAGCTGATGCCAATTCCACAAGCCGAGATTGATCGCTTCAACGCGAAGTATGGCTCTAAGGCCGAAAGAACAGAAACCAACGATGAACAAGGCGTTGCTCCACAATCCGCTACCCGCGCAGGGTCGGATTCGGAGGGTGGCGGCAAACCTCAACTCGATTCGGAGGCTGGCTCCCGGTAGCGGGTGCCAGGCCTTCGGCGTTACCCCCGGGACCGCTCCCTGATTTCGCCGGACCGCGGCCGGCCGGTTAGACCCGCTTCATGCGGAATCTGATCACTGCCTTTGCCAGCGCCCTGCCCACGGAGGGCATCCCGACCGAGATCGTCTACCTGCCCGAGGGCGAACACCGGATCACGCCCTTCGTCGACGGGAAGGCGAAGGCCGTCACCGTGAAGGTGCCGGCGGCGCGGGGTGCCGAGATCGCGGCGTCACTGCAGGCGGCGCTGGAAAAGCGCCAGCAGGCGAACGTGCGGCCGTGGTTCGACTTCGAGCACAAGGGCGGGGTGGCCAGCGCCTTGCCGTCGGCCTTCCGCTACGAGCCGGGGAAGGGGATCATGGCGGCGGTGGAGTGGACCGGCGCGGGCCGCACGGCCATCGAGGGCAAGGATTTCTCCTACTTCT
>NZ_JACZFQ010000151.1 GCF_014904755.1 Neoluteolibacter marinus | reverse complement strand
TTTCGTTCCGACCTACTTCCTCAAGGAGGATCGGATCATGCCCCAGAAGTACACCCCCGAGTTCAAGGCGCGAGCCCTGAAGCTCATCGAAGAACGCGTCCGTGCCGAGCAGTGCTCTGGCTGGGTCGCCTGCACCGCCGTCGGTGAAGCCCTCGGCGGGATCTCACCGCACACGCTGAGGAACTGGTGGAAGCAGGACCGCATCGATCAGGGCGAGGCTCCAGGGCTGAGCACCGCTGAAGCCGAGGAGATCACCAAGCTGCGCAGAGAGAACCTTGAGCTGCGCCGCGGCAACGAGATGGCGGATTCAAGCGGTGAGCGCAAGGAACTCTGCGAGCTTCTCTGATGGTGTCAGATAGCCCAATGTCTTCCGAGGGCGTCCGTTGAGACTGTCCTGGATCATGTCGAGTTCCCTGCGGCTGAGGCCGCTGAGGTCGGTGCCTTTGGGGAGGTACTGGCGCAGCAGGCCGTTGGTGTTCTCGTTGCTGCCGCGCTGCCAGGGCGAGTGAGGATCGCAGAAGTAGATCGGAATGCCCGTGGCGGTAGTGAACGCAGCATGCTTGGCCATCTCCGCGCCCTGGTCCCAGGTGATCGTTCGGGCCAAGGAGGACGGCAGCTTGCTGACCGCCTCGCGCATTGCTGCCTCGACCTGCTCGGCGCTCTTGCCATCGGGCAGGTGCAGCAGCAATGTCATCCGTGTCGAGCGCTCGACGAGCGTCCCGACAGCGCTGCGGCTGCCCTGACCAAGGATGAGGTCACCCTCCCAATGCCCGGGCACTGCACGGTCGTCGGCTTCGGCAGGGCGCTGGCTGAGCATCACCATGCCGGGGATGCGGCCACGACCCTCGATGGCCCCGCGAGGCTTGCGAGCCGTCCTTCCGGACCGCAGGCACCGGGCCAGTTCACGGCGCAACTCGCCTCTGCCCTGCACGAACAGCGACTGGTAGATCGTCTCGTGGCTCACACGCATCTGCGGATCATCGGCATGATCCAACCGTAGGCGCACCGCGATCTCGTCGGGCGACCACAAC
>NZ_JACZFQ010000150.1 GCF_014904755.1 Neoluteolibacter marinus | reverse complement strand
CTCCAGCCGACTGGCGACCTCCTCGAGCAGTCGGCCGGGCCTGAGCTTGAACGGCTTCGGCCGACGAGTCTGCTGGCGGGCACGTTCATGTGCGCGCCAAGCCGAGTATTCGCAGCGGCCTCCGCCGCGCTTGACCTCACGGCTGATGGTGGACACCGTTCGCCCCAGCTGCCCGGCGATCGCGGTGAATGTGTCGCCACGATTGATCCCCAGAAGGATCTGCTCGCGCTCATCGATCGTCAGGCAGCCCTGGCGTGGTTTCCAGCCGAGCGGTTTGGCATCGAGGTGCCTGCCGGTGCGGGCCATGATGCCGACCATCGGCGCGCTGCAGCTGATCTCCTTGGCGATATCGACCAGCCGCCAGCCCCTCGCGTGCAACCTGAGCGCCAGCTGCTTCTGCTCCCGGCTGAGATGACCGTGCTTG
>NZ_JACZFQ010000149.1 GCF_014904755.1 Neoluteolibacter marinus | reverse complement strand
TATGGCTCGGTTTCCAGTTTGACCTGACCTATGGCTCGGTTTCCAGTTGACGTCGCTAGTCGATGGTCTTCATGGAAGGCTCTTCGCATGCCACGCCCGTACCCTCCCGAGTTCCGTGCCCGTGCCATCGCTCTGGTCCGCGAGGGCCGCCAGGTCAAGCAGACCGCACTGGACCTGGGCATCCACGAGGTCACCCTCCACAACTGGCTGCGACAGGACGATATCGACCACGGCCGCCGGCCGGGACTAAGCAGCCAGGAATCTGCCGAGCTCCGCGCGGCGCGCGGCCGTGTCCGCCAGCTCGAGCAGGAGATCGCGATCCTCCGCCGGGCCGCGACGTGGCTCGACGAGGAGGGAGGAGTTGCCCCAAAAGGGCGCACCCGGTGATCGACCGACTCGTCGACGCCGGGGCACCCACAAGCACCTGCTGCCGCCTACTGGGCGTCTCCCGTCAGGGCTACTACCGGTACCGAAAGCGCCCGACCAGTGCCACTGAGCTGCGCCGCCGCTGGCTGACCGGCCTGATCCGGGAGATCCACGTCGCCTCCCGCGGCACCTACGGCTACCGCCGCATCCACGCCGAGCTCACCATCGGCAATGAACATTCCGTGTTCCAGCCGGCTCATCTCCGTCCTCATGACTCGCGCCGGAATCGGTGGCCTTCCAGGCCCAGCCAGAATCAAGCGACTCAAGGGGGTCGCCACAGCGGACGACCTGGTCAACCGCAAGTTCCACCGTCTCGCGCTGAACGAGCTGTGGGTCACGGACATCACCGAGCATCCCACCCGGGAGGGCAAGATCTACTGCGCCGCCGTGCTGGATGCTTGCAGCCGCAAGATCATCGGCTGGGCTATCGACTCCAAACAGGACTCCACCCTGGTCGTGAACGCTCTGGACATGGCAATCCGTGCACGTCAGCCAGGGACCGGAGGGATCGTTCATGCGGATCACGGAGTCCAGTTCACCTCCTGGGTCTTCACTTGAGAAGATCCGTTCAGCGGGACTGCTGCCGTCGTTCGGGACCGTCGGCGATGGCCTCGACAATGCGATGATGGAGTCGTTCTGGTCGACGATGCAGATCGAGCTGCTGAACCGGAAGAAGTGGAAGACGCGCATCGAGCTCGCGAACGCGATCTTCGAGTACATCGAGGTGTTCTACAACCGTCGTCGCCGGCACTCCTCCCTCGAGTACGCGACACCCCACGATTACGACCTCGCCCGCACCCCGCGGGCACTCACCACCATCGGAAGCTAGCGACC
>NZ_JACZFQ010000148.1 GCF_014904755.1 Neoluteolibacter marinus | reverse complement strand
CGGGGCTTGCGGGCCGCTCTTCCGGACCGCAGGCACCGCGCCAGCTCACGGCGCAGTTCGCCTCGGCCCTGCACGAACAGCGACTGGTAGATCGTCTCGTGGCTCACGCGCATCTCCGGGTCGTCGGCGTGATCCAACCGCAGGCGCGCTGCGATCTCCTCAGGTGACCACAGTTGCTCCAGCCGGCTGGCGACCTCCTCGAGCAGCCGGCCCGACGCAAGCTTGAACGGCTTCGGTCGACGCGCCTTATCGCGGGCACGTTCATGACCACGCCACGCCGAGTAGCCGCAGCGACCCCCACCGCGCTTCACCTCACGGCTGACGGTCGACACCGCACGCCCCAGCTGCT
>NZ_JACZFQ010000147.1 GCF_014904755.1 Neoluteolibacter marinus | reverse complement strand
CCCGGAGGCGGGCCCGGTTCCCGGGACTTGCGCCTGGGGGGGTGCCTCTATGGTTTTCGTCAAGCCGCCAGAGCGACTGACGACGACGCCGGAGGCGTGGTCGGGTCTTCGTACAGGGTGCCATCCCGCAGCATCGCGTAGAGCACGTCAGTGCGGCGGCGCGCCAGGGCGATCAGCGCTTGGTTGTGGCGCTTGCCCTGGGCTCGTTTTCGGTCGTAGTAGGCCCTCGAGGGGCCGTGGTGCAGTGAGGCGAAGGCCGAGAGGAACAGGGCGCGCTTCAGGCGCTTGTTGCCTCCGCGGGGTGCGTGCTCGCCGCGGATCGAGGTCCCTGAGCGGCGGGTGACGGGGGCGATGCCGGCGTAGGAGGCCAGGTGCCCGGCATCGGCGAAGTCCTTGCCCACGACTTCGGTGAGAATCCGTGCTGCGGTCCTGACCCCGATACCGGGCATCGAGATCAGGACCGGATGAAGAGGGTGGGCCTCCACGACAGCCTCCACCTGGGTGGCCAGCCTGGCCCGCTGCTGGAGCAGCCCGGCGAGCTGCTCGGCCAGGATCGGCACGACGGTGGCTGCGGCCTCGGTGCCAGCGACCACGACGGTCTGCTGGGCCAGGGCTTCGAAGATCTCCTCCGTCAGAGTGTTCGCCAGTCGGGGTGCGTGCTTGCGCAGCCGGGCGCGCACGTGCCCGGGCCCGGCGGTCTTGAGCTTGCCCGGGGTCGGGTACCGGCCTAGCAGATCCGCTACTGCCGGGTGCGTGATCCTCGGTCCCAGCACGCGCTCCAGGGCGGGGTGGATCTGGGTCAGCAGCCCGCGCAGCCGGTTGGAGGAAGCGGTGATCTGAGCGGCGAGATCATCATCGGCGCCAGCGAGCATGGCCAGCTCAGCGATCTGCTCATCATCCACACGGATAGCCCGCAGGGTGTGGGGCATGGTGCGTGCTGCTTCGGCGATGATCGCGGCATCACGGGCATCGGTCTTGGCCGAGCCCGGGTGCAGGTCTGCGATCCGGCGCATCGCCAGCCCGGGCAGGTAGGCCACTTCCACGTCTTCGCAGGACTGCGCCACGGCCACGGGCAGGGCACCGATCGTGGCCGGCTGGTCGACCACGAGCAGCACGGGCCCGTGGGCTGCGGCGAGGTCGTCGAGGATGGCCCGCAGCCGGGTTTCGTCGTTGGGCAGTGCCTTGTCGTAGACCCTTTCGCCAGCGGTGGTGAGGGCGACGGCGTGGTGGTCGGATTTGCCGACGTCGAGGCCGATGTACACGGCCGGGGTTGGGGTGGTCATGGCGGTTGCTCCTGGGCTGGTCGGGCCATGGGTGTGCTGGCCAGCCCTGTGGTGATCACGCTCGGCATCCACGTTACAAAGACCCTCGTGAGGGGGACCCCGCCTCTATCAGCGATCCGTGATCACCAGACCGGTCCTCGGTGACAACACCCCCCGGATCATGGACGACTGGGGGCAACGATCATGCCGAGGACCGGCTGGCCGGCACCTGCTCATCCTGGACGATCCAGGCGCCGCCGAAAAGGTAACGGGGGCGAGTCCGGGCGGTGACCCCGCTGACAGCCTCCCCGGCGATCGACGACTAGGATCGATGCTCGGAATCGACAGACGCCCGCGGGACGACCCGCATCACCAGCGGCCTGCAGCGGGGACGGCCCCGCACAGGA
>NZ_JACZFQ010000029.1 GCF_014904755.1 Neoluteolibacter marinus | reverse complement strand
GATCTCGTCCCGCACCCGGCGAAAGACCGCCATTTGCTCTTCCTCGGTCCCGCTGGCGTGCGCCGGATCGTCAAAGCCCCAGTGGTGGCGGTGGCGCTGGCCGTTGAAATCAGGGCAGGCCTGGTCCGCGTTCCCGCATACCGTGATGACCGTGGTCACCCCTCTTGAACTCCGAAAAGTGCTTCGACCGGTGCCCGGAGATGTCGATCCCGATCTCAGCGAGCGCATCGATCGCCATGGGATGGACGTAGCCGGCGGGTTTCGATCGCGCGCTCCGCACCTCCACCAGATCGCCCGCGACTTCACGCAGGATCCCCTCCGCCAGATGGCTGCGGCAGGAATTGCCGGTGCAGAGGATCAGGATCAGGGGCTTGGCACGGGCGGATGTTGGCATGGGCCGGTGGGAGTGGGATATGCGGAGATGATACAGTGACGGCAATTTCCCCATGGTGGTGACAGAAGAAAGCGGAGGGCAGGGTGGGCCCGGAAACTGTCGGTCAATCGACGGCCGTCTCACGCGTCCGATGAAGTCCGTAGCTCCCGATGTCCGATTCCGCCGGGAACTTCCGCGCGAAGAAGCAGCCGCTCTCGCTGATCCGGGCCGCGACCCTGGGCGACACTTTGTTGAATTGGTTCGGGTGCCCCTCGCTCCGCTCCCAATCCGTCCAGGTCACGGAACGGTTGGCAAAGTGGCTCAGCGGCGCGTGCCCGGCCGCCGCCATGACGGTGGCGAAGTAGCACTCGTCCGGTGCGAAGGTCTCCTCGAAGGACTCCGTACGGTCGTCCGCCACCAGGATTTCCGCGTCCGCCCGGTTGAGAATCATCCATTGGTCCTGAAAATGGGCCAGCTCCTTGCGGATTCCCGGCAGTTTCTCGACCCGCTGGGCCTTGAGCAGGTCCCGTTTCCGCATGTCCTCCCACGGCGTCACCCGCAGGCGGGAGCGGGGATCGTATTTCAGCGACCGCAGCAGATCGTGTAGTGGGCGGACCGGCACGCAGCTTTCCGAAACCAGCGCGAAATGCGTTAGGTCGGGATGCTCCAGCCCGGCGCGCAGCATTGCCAACGTAGCCCTTACCAGCGAGACCCCGCCCCATTCCGTCGCCACCCGTTCCTCGATCCGATGGCTGGCGAGGAAATCCCCTCCCGTCAGCGTTTCGGGATGCTTGACGTGGGCGAAATGCCGGACCCTGGAACGGTCGCCGTTCACCCACTCGCGCCAGATCTCCGGGTGATGGACGGGGCCGCGGGTAAGATAGAGCAGGCCGACCACCGGATCGACGGGCTCGGGATCTTCGTCGTCGGCGTCGATTTCCGCGATCCCAAGCACCGGAGCTTGTCCGGCAGCCGGGCTTGCTTCCGGTCCGCCGCAGCATCGTCCGGCGGCAAAATACACCAGCTCGCTGCGGGGATTCCCCCAGGTCACGTATTCCACGTCCAGCGCCAGAAGTTGGGACCGGGCGGTCGACGGAACGAAGGTCAGCATGCCTTCCTGGGCCAGTCGGGGATAGGCGGCCACGGTCATGAAGAATTCATCGAAGCCGTAGCTCGGCCACTCGTGCGATTGGATCGGCAGCGGACCACAGTTCGGCATGATGACCATGTGCTCGGCGGTGCCACGGCGGGCGTGCCAGGTGAAGGCATCAAGCAAGCGCCGGACTTCAAGATGACCGCCTTGCACGCCGAACTGGCAGCCCATGAAGGGCAGATAACACACCTTTCGGTCGCCCGTCGTGTCCGTCGGCACCGGCACCCGCCACGCCGCGACCCCGGCTATCTCCATCGTGCGGGTCCGCTCCAGGTCGCCCTCCAGATCGTTCAGGCGGTCCACGTCGGTCACCGTCACGAGCTTGCCTTCCTCCTCGAAAGGCAGGAATCGCCACAAGCCGCCGGGCGCGAAGCGGAGGCTCGGGCTCTTCATCAGATGGACCTCGCAACCGGCGCCGGCCAGCTCGTCGGCGAGGAATTCGAGGTCGCTCGCGAGATGGACCCGGATCGAGAGTTCCGGGAACTTCTCCAGCAGGACCGGCGTCAGCTCCAGCAATGGTTTCACGTAGTGGTCCCACGGGTTGAAGCGCTTCGCCAACCCCAGCTCGACCGCGTTCATCATCAGCTCCCGTGTCGGCACCGGCAGGTCCGGGTCGCCTCCCCGCACGTTCTTCCAGAACAGTGAAAGGCTGACGATCTCGCGACATTCCGGCCGGGGGTTGATGACCCGGGCGATGCCGTACCATTCCTCCAGCTCCTGCCGCTCGGGCAGGGTCGCTTCGGCTTCGAATTCGTCCACCTGGTCTTCGGTGAACACGGGGAATACTTCAGTCCAGCTCATGGGTAGATGTTTGCTAGTAGATGGCAGTGCGGGGTCGGACTCGCTCGGCCGGCCGGGTCGACCGCTCCGTACTCGATCCACGCCCCACCAGAAGTTCAGCCCGTCACCAGTTGCTCCACGCGATGAGTCGGGCGCGGCTGGCCGGGCTGGAAGGATGCCTTGGCTTTGAAGTTCACTCCCGCTTGGGACCCCAGCACCCGGTCTACCGCCTCATCCAGCAGCTTCGGGTCGCCCTCCGCGCGCAGATTCACCAGCAGGCGGCCTTCCGAGACAGGGATTGCGTGGGATTCCGCGAGACTGACCTCGTCCTCATCCATCACCTGATGCGCCCGGCTGCGGCCGTCCGGGTGTTCGAGCGAGGTCTTGAAATGAGCCACCTTGCAGCCCGAACCCGCAAGATGTCTCGAGATCGCTGAACTCGTTTCCAGCAGCCAGGCATCCGCCGCCGTGGGATGTTCGAAGTCCACGGCGATCTCGGCATTGTACCAGCCCAGCATCGCCTCGCCACGCCCGTAGCGGTCGTAGTCCATCTCCATCAAGCCCGCGGGCAGGCTGGATTCGCTCATCAGTGCGCCGAACCACTCGTCCAGACCCTCGCCAGTCTTGCCAGAGACCACGAACACCCGCTTGCCGGGGAACTGGCCCTCCAAGCGATTGAGCAAATCGTTGAGTTGTTCCTTGGTCAGCAGATCGCGCTTGTTGACCACCAGCCACTCCGCCTCCTCTATCTGCTTGCGGTAGATGTAGCCGACGTCGCGGTGGAAATCCCGCGGGTCGCGCCGCCCGCCCAGCGAGGCAAGGGCACGTCTCCCGTCCAGCACCACGGATAACGGGCACAAGTCGAGCGGCAAGCCATAGACTCGCTCCAAGGGCTGCAACACTGTCGCCATCAGGTCGGTGCAACTCCCCACCGGCTCGGCTACGATCACGTCCGGCTTCGATTCATCACTCATTCGTTCGAGGATGTTAACCAGGTCGTCCAAGCGGCAGCAGAAGCACCCACCCGTCACCTCCGCGACAGCTTCCTGCGGTGACATGACAAAGGTCCCGGTGTCGATAAGTCCGGAACCTTGGTCATTGGACACGAGACCTAACCGGAAATCCCTGTAGCTCAGCCACTCCGAAAATTTCCGGATTAGGGTAGTCTTGCCTGCCCCGAGAAATCCACCGATCAGAGACAGCCGCCGCACACCGTTTTCACTCGTCATGCAAAAGTTCTTGCCATGCCCCCCCACCCATGTGTCAAACACTATGTGATCATAGAAAACCACCATGAACCAATCCATTACCCGCCGGTCCTTCATGAAGCGCAGCGTCGTTGCTGCGGCTGCAGTTTCCAGCCTAACAATTTTTTCAGGGCTT
The DNA here is from genome assembly GCF_014904755.1 of Neoluteolibacter marinus. GTDB lineage: Bacteria > Verrucomicrobiota > Verrucomicrobiia > Verrucomicrobiales > Akkermansiaceae > Haloferula > Haloferula marina. The sequence continues at coordinate 42,465 of NZ_JACZFQ010000029.1, read as the reverse complement.
GTGAACGCATCAAGTGGCGGTAAATACAAAGTTCCGGTATTAACAAAAACTTGCAGCGTCTCCGAATGCTACACTGTCAATGTCGATGGGTTGGTGTGGATTGAGTGTGCTGTTGAGTGCTACATTAAGGATGATAGTGGGAATGTGGTGGATAATTTGAACGGATCGCTTGAATGTGACGTTTATGGTAATATTATTGATGATGTGCCGCCAAAGTTTTCTCCCTGTGATAATGCTTCAGGAAATAATATTTAATTGAAATATGATAAAGAGGCTCATTGGTGCGGGAGGTTTTTGCATCATGCTTGGATGTCTGTGTCTGTTGCTGCGAAACTCCGAGGATTCGAATTCGAATTCTGGAGGAGTGAGCAATGACGAATTGCATGACTTGCATAGCATGTCCACTCGCAACTTTAGTGACGCTAGCAATCATGAGAATCAGTCGCGGAGAAAAATTCGAGAGGTCTCTCGTTCTGCTTCAGACTTCTTGCGTAAGTTGAGCAGTTGGTCTGATCGCGATGATCCAATGTTGCTGTGGAAGGCGTTGGACACTCTTGAATTGTCTGAATTGCCTGATGCTTTAGCTGCTCTTGAAAGTGCATCGCTGAATCCAAATCTTCGCCTTTCGCTGATGAAGGCAGCTGTAGCCAAATGCTCGAATCAGGGAGAAATTGGGAGCGTTTTGGAAATAATCGAAGGGGGGAATTACGAAGGCGATCTGCTTCGAGAACTAACTCTCGCTGCATTCTCCGGGTCTAGCAGTTCGATGGATGAACTATTTTATGCGGTGGGGACATTTACTGAATCAAAAGCTCGAGAAAGTGCATTGGCGGGGCTTCGTTTTAGGCTGATTCGCGATAAGTTTGTTGATTTGAAATTTCTGGATTTTTCTAAAACTCCCGCCGATGTGGCGAGAATTGCGATTGACGCTGTTGGAACGAATTTGGCTTCACTATCCAGCTTTGACCAGAGGCGAATTTTCAAGGAGGTTGTGGAAGTGGGGATGGCTATTGACGCGTCGAATCGAGACGAGGTGTCAGTATTAGATGTTTTTTTGTGGAAGTCGGCCAAGTCGGTTCCATTTGATGTTTCCTGGGAAATATATCATAACAATATCGATGTTTCGACGGAGATGAGGAAGATGATTGCCGTGGAAATGGTTAAGGTGGATCCCCAAAAGGCAATTGAGGCGGTGATTGAACGCAACGATAATACTGAGGATCTTTCCTTGATCATAAATGCGTGGAGATCAGGCGACCCGGAGGCTTTTGCAATGTGGGCCTCGGCTGATCCCGTTGCGCAGACGGGGATTATTCGCGATTTACTACTTACCCACAAGGCGTCGACGGCGGGTATTGCTGATTCTTGGGATCTTGTCAGTCAAATAGAGGATCCTGTTCTTAAGAAGACTATTGAAGGAAAAGTCTGGTCTCGGGAGCGGAATCTCTTGCATCGCGCAGTTGAAGAAAATCCAGAAGGCGCATTGATGGACATTGTGGCTGGCAAGTCTAGTTTTAAGGACTACTGGTTGGAAGAGGCAATGACTGTTTGGATGGATTCTGATTCTCAGAGAGCTTCAGACTGGTATCAAAATATTAGGAACTCAATTCCACCGTCTAAATCTCAGTATATTTCAGCTTCTTTTGCGAAGATCGCGGCGTCTCAAGGTGACATGTCTTCTGCGCGGGAATGGGCGAATTCGATATATGACGCCAAGACAAGAAAGCGAATTGAAGCGGAAATCGAGAAAGCCGGCGCAGCGGCGAATTGACGGCTCGCGGGCCAAGTTCCTCATGCGCACCGTCTTTGTGGATTCTGAATTGGGATACGGCATCGCCGTTGCCCCGAAGACCGGGACCTTGAGTATCATCCGCATGCTTTTCGAGATGCGCTGCGGACACCCGCCCGAACCGGGGGAGACGGAATGGTTGGAGGAACTGGGGATGGCCCATCCGGCTTCGGAGGCATTCGCGGCGGGGATCCCGATGATCGCGGTGCACCGGGATCCGTACGAGCGGATCCGCTCGGCCTACCAGCACCGGGTGGTGAGGGAAGGTGAAGCGCCGGCTCGGTCGTTCCGGGCTTTTTGCGAACGCTTGGATTATTACCGGGGCTATCCTTCGATCGCCTGGCACACCGACGCGCAGACACATTGGCTCGGTGACAGCGCGGAGCCCTATGCCGCGGTTTTGACGTTGGAGCAGCTGGATCAATTGCCAGCGGTCGTGAGCGGGTTGATCGGCCGGCCCGTACCGGCGATGGGCCGGGCCCACCGCATGGACGAAAAGCCGGAGTGGGAGGAGGGCTTGCAGGGAATGCTTGCACCCTGGGTCGCCGGCGACCTGCGGGCGGGCTGGAACGGAAAGACCTCGCGGGGTCTGCCGGAGGGAGCTGCCCGATGAAGGAGCGCTTCCTGATCCTCTCCCGCCGTCCGGGTGTCGTCACGGTTGGCTTGCAGGCCATGCTGGAGGGGCTCGGCGAGGTGGAAGTGGTCGCCGATGAGCCGGGCCACGACGCCGTCCGGTATTCCGACGCGGAAATGGCTGGATATGAGCATCTTTCCGGTTTTTCCCGCGGTGCCGGCCGCTGGCCGCGTGGGCGCGGGCGTGGATGCACTTGAATCGGACCATGGGCGGAAACCCGGCCAACGTGTGGTTCATCGAGGACGATGTGGCGGGCGGTAGAGAGGATTTCTCCAAGCTGGCCGACGCGACGGTGGCGATCGACGCCGAATTTTCAGCTCGCGCGGTGAAGTCGCGGCGGACGATTGGGGCTGGCACCACTGGGGACATGCGCGCGACGTCTTCCAGCAGGAGTGCCGGTCCTTCAATCCGCTCTGCCGCTAGAGTGCGCGGCTGCTGGCCACCGTGCTGGAGTTCCGGCGCTGCCACGGGCGCTTCGTGTTCCAGGAAGTCCTGTTCGCCATCGCTGATGGCGGAACACGGCCTGTCCTGTCTGGACTGGGCCGAGGCCCCCGAGACGGCGGGACTTTTGGGGGACACCGGGTGGAGGTGTTCGAATACTCGCGGGAACCGAAACGGCTGCATTTCGAGATCAACGAATGCAACCGGGTGAACGCCTGGACCCGGGCGGTGGATCACTCTCACTGGCTGGAGCAAGATGTGGAGATGGCGGTGATCGGCCGCAAGTATCCCTGCGAGTGGGACGGGACGAACGTGAGGTTCTGCCCGAAGCCCTTCGGTGGAAACCCGGAGCTGTTCCGGCGGTACTGGGAGGCGGCGAAGGCGGAGCGCGGGGTGACCTTCGTGGGCCGTCTGGCGACCTACAAGTATCTGGATAGGGATGATGTGGTCGTGCAGGTGGTGGCAAAGGTTGTAGCGCACCCGGGACCGCCGGTCCTCAGGCCGGCTCGAAGGGCCCTTCAATACTCGCTCTAATCCTCACTGCCGGTCTGAGGACCGGCGCTCCCGGGGAACGAAATGCCGGGGCGGTGGCGTTGAAGCTTTTCGTGAACTGAAAGCTTCCTTGTCGGGCTGATAGATCTCAGCATCCGAACCGGTAAAAGTCGCCAACAACGATCACTTTTCGCTATGAAAACCACCGAATTTAACCGTCGTCGATTTCTCGGGCTGGCAGGTAGCACGCTGGCTGTCACCGGCTTTCCGGCCATTGTCCGCGGCGAGGACGCGTCCCGCCAGGTGCTGAAGATCGGCCTCATCGGCTGTGGCGGCCGTGGCACGGGGGCCGCCAGCCAGGCGCTGTCCGCGGACCCGGACGTCAAGCTCTGGGCCATGGGCGATGCCTTCGCCCCGGCGATCACCAGTAGCTTGCAGCAGTTGGCCTCCTTCGGCGGCAAGGTCGAGGTGCCGGAGGAACGCCGATTTGCCGGTCTCGACGCCTTCAAGGCGGTGCTTGAGAGCGGAGTGGATGTCGTTCTGCTCGCGTCGCCTCCCGGGTTCCGTCCGCAGCATCTCCGTGCAGCGGTGGAAGCCGGCAAGCATGTCTTCGCCGAGAAGCCGATGGCGGTCGATGTCGCCGGCGTGAAGTCGGTTCTCGAGTCGGCCAAGCTGGCGAAGGAGAAGAACGTGGCGATCCAACACGGCTTTTGCTGGCGTTTCGCACCGGGCGTGCGGGAAGCCTATGGCAAGATCACCTCGGGCGAACTCGGCCGCGTGGTTTCCCTCTACGGGACTTACCTCGGCTCGCCGCCGAAGCCGTTGCAGCCCGGCATGACCAAGCCGGACGGGATCGGCGACGTGGAATGGCAGGTCGCATGGTGGAACAATTTCGAGTGGCTGAGCGGCGGTCCCTTGCTGGAGCAGGCGATCCACACCGTGGACAAGGTGGCTTGGGCGATGGGCGACGTGGCGCCGGTCGCGGCGGTCGCCAGCGGCGGCCGGGCGATGCGCAAGGACATCGGCAACGTCTACGATCACTACAACGTGGCTTACGAGTATCCCGGCGGCGTCTTCTGTCAGGTCGGCGAGCGTCAGTACCCGGGGCTCCACGGCGAGGTGATCGACCGGATCTTCTGTGAGAACGGCACCGTGATTTGCCCCGGCTCGCCGATGGTGCTCGGTCCCGACGGCAAGAAGCGCCAGTGGATGTACCGCGCCAAACCGGGCACCCAGCAGAACATGTATCAGGTCTGCCACAACGAATTCTTCGCCGCCCTGCGCAAGGGTGAGATCATCAACACGGGCGAATACATGGCCAACAGCACCATGCTGGCGATCCTCGGCCGCGAGGCGGCGCATACCGGCCAACGCATCACCTGGAAGCAGCTGTGGGAGGCGGATCAGGACCAGGCACCGGACAGCCTGGCATTCCCCGACTCGTTCCCGATTGCTCCGGTGCCGGTGCCGGGGACCTACAAATTGGCCTGAAACACCATCGTGATGCTGAGACCACTGCTGGTTTGCTTGCCGCTCGCCGTTTGCCGCGCGGACGATGCCCTTCCGAAGCCTGATCTGTTGCCGACCACCCGGGCGATCCACGAGGCGATCGCGAAGGCTGCCGACCCGGCGGCGGAGGCGATGAAGCCATACACCGAGAAGGTTCCGCAGACGGAAGACGCGACCTTGGATCTGGTCGTCATTCCGGGCGGCGAGTTCACCATCGGTTCACCCGAGGCCGAGGAAGGACGGCTGCCCGACGAAGGGCCGCAGAGGAAATTGAAGATCGAGCCGTTCTGGATGGCGAAGGTGGAGACGACCTGGGCGCTCTACCAGCCGTTCATGGAGAACCAGAAGTCGCGCAACAAGGACGGCACGCTCAACCGCGACGGCAACATCACCACCTCCGAGCCGCCGGAACGAAAAGACGGCGAGACCCTGGTCGACGTGGTGACCCAGCCGACGCCGCCGTATGTTCCGATGAATTTCGGCATGGGCGACGGCTATGCCAAGGACTGTCCCGCGGTGGGCGTGACCCAGCATGCCGCCAGCAAGTTCTGCGAGTGGCTGAGCGCCCAGACCGGTCACTTCTACCGGTTGCCGACGGAAGCCGAGTGGGAATACGCCTGCCGCGCCGGGACGACCACGGCCTATGGATTCGGCGACGATCCGGCCCAGCTCGGCGACTACGCCTGGCTGGCGGAGAACTCGGATTTCCAGTATCAGGCGGTGGGTGGCAAGAAGCCGAACGCCTGGGGCTTGTTCGACATGCATGGCAACGTTGCCGAGCTCTGTCTCGGGCAATACGCGCCGGATGCCTACGCGGCGCTGAAGGACGGCGACATCAATCCATGGACGGTCATCACCAAGCGTTATCCGACCGTGGTTCGCGGCGGGAGCTGGAACGACGATCCGGACCGGCTCCGTTCCGCGGCCCGCCTGGGCAGTGACCCGGCTTGGAAGATGATCGATCCCCAGCTGCCGAAATCGCTGTGGTATTTCACCAATGCCCCGTGGCTGGGCTTCCGCGTCGTCCGCCCGCTGAAGACCCCGCCGGTGGAGGAGATGCACCGCTACTGGAACATGGACGGCGACACCGAATGAGGGCCGTCCTCCGGCACTTGGTTGCGTTGCAAATGATCGCCGCGCTGTGGGCCGCACCGTCGAGGTTCACCTTCGAGCGCGGCCTGATGGGAACCCGTTTCGCCATCACTTGTCACGGCGAGGACGAGGCCGTGGCGAAGGCGGCGGCGGATGAGGCGTTCAAGCTTGCGGGCGAGATCGAGGCGGTCGCTTCCGACTACATCGCCGACAGCGAGTTGCTGCGCTTGTCGCAAGGCACCGCCGGGCGGCCGGTGGCACTGTCGCCGCGCCTGTTCGACCTGTTGGAGAAATCCATCGGCTTCGCCGGACGGACCGACGGGCGTTTCGATCCGACGATGGGACCGCTCACCCGCCTGTGGCGCGAGGCCCGCCGGCGGGGGGAACTCCCGGAACCTGCGGTTTTGGAGAGCGCCAGGTCGGCATGCGGGTGGAAGTTGTTGGAACTCGACGAAGGAACGCGGACCGCGACCTTGGGGCACGACGGCATGCGGCTCGATCTCGGGGGAATTGCCAAAGGCTACACGGCCGACGCGATGTTCGAGTTGATGCGGTCACGGGGCTTCGCCTCGACCTGCATCGCGGCGGGAGGCGACCTGCGGCTCGGCGATCCGCCCCCGGGCAAGCGGGGCTGGTCGGTGGGCGTGAGGACTTTGCAGAAGGATGATCTTTCCGGACAGCTGGAGTTGTCCAATTGCGCGGTCTCCACGTCGGGTGACCTGCAGCAGCGGATCGAGATCGATGGCGTCGGCTACTCCCACATCATCGACCCGTCCACCGGGCTCGGCCTGACCCGTCACCTGGCGGTGACGATCGTGGCGGCCGATGCAACCACCAGCGATGCCCTGGCCACCGCGGCTTGCACCGTGGATGGATCGATGGTCGAGGCACTCGCAAAGCAGTGGGGGGCGAGGGAAGTGATGGCGGAGGGGACCGTCCGGTTCATGTCATGGAACCTTCACCATGGGGTGGGGGAAGACGGCAAGCTGGACCTCGAGCGCATCGCCAGCGTGATCCGGGCCCAGGCACCGGACGTTGTCGTCCTGCAAGAGGTGGACAATCGCTGCCGGCGCAGCGGCAACGTCGACCAAGCAGCCGAGCTCGCACGGCTGACCGGCATGCACGGTGCCTTCGGCAAGGCGATCGACCACGACGGTGGCGAGTATGGGCATGCGATTCTTTCAAAGGGGAAGCTTGGCGCGACCGCGGTTCACCGATTGCCCGGTGACGGCGAACCGCGCATCGCCTTCGAGGCGACGGCGTCGGTCGCGGGGAAGCCGGTGCGGGTGGTTTCCGTCCACCTCGACCACCAGGACGAAGAACGCCGGCTGGGTCAGGCCGTGGCCTTGGCCGGGATGCTGGGAGACACCACCGGACCGATGATCGTGGGAGGGGATTTCAATGACATTCCCGGTTCAGAAACCTTGAAGAAAGTCGGGTCGCTTGGGGCTGCGGTCGACAAGAGCGGTGCACGCCTGACCCAGCCGGCGCGGGCCCCCAAAGTGGAAATCGATCATGTCTTCGTTCGTCGGCTCAAGCCCGTGGCTCCGGCGCGGGTGGTCCCGGATGCCATCGCTTCCGATCACCGGCCGGTGGTCGTCGAGTTGATGTCAGACCCGTGACGGACGGCGACGTGCAAGGCGGAGGCAAGGGCCGCGGACAGAGCCTCGACATTCTCCTCGTCGAACAAGGTCAGGTGTTGGCCCGGCACGGGGATGATCTCAAGGCCGCGGCCCGCCAGTTCCGACCACCCGTAGTCGTCCGGCCATTCGACCTTGTCGCTGGGAGTCTGCGCCTTGAACAGCGTGATGGCGCCCGGGAAGGGATGCGGATGGTAAGCCTCCATCGCCCGCCAGTTTTCCTCTCGGACCTGGACACGGCGCAGGTCGCTGTGGGCTTCGGCCGGACCTTGTGACATCGCCGCCGCGACTTCTTCCTTCACCCGCCGGTGGGTGCCGATGCCTTCCGCGATCCGCTCGCGCAGGCGTTCAAGCTTTGCCGGCAGCGGCAGGTCGTCCTGCTGTTGCCAGAAGGCTCCCAGCCGTCCCGGCAGCGACAGGCGCTTGCAAGGGGCGGCGGGGTTGTGGGTGTCGAAGAGCCCGAGGAACTCGACCTCGCGACCTTGCCCGGTGAGAAGGCAGGCCATTTCATGCGCGACGACACCGCCGAAGGAATAGCCGGCGAGGCGGATGGGCCCTTGCGGCTGCATGGCCAAGAGCTCCCGGACATAGTCGGCGGCGGTCTCCTCGACGGTCGCTTCCTGGATCGGCTCGCTGCGTCCCAGGGCAAGCGCCTCGATCGCATACAGCGGGAAGTCGCCCGGCATGCGGTCGGCGAGAGATCGATAGAAAAGGACGCCTCCGTCGCCGCCGTGGATGCAAAACAAGGGCGGACCGCCCCCTCCGCGCAGGGTGACCACCTGGCCCTTTTTGCCGCCCGTGAACTCAAGGGCAGAGGAGGGCGAGAGCGCGGCCCCCAACCGGGCGATGGTGGGGTGGGTGAGGAGGGCGGAGAGCGGCAGGGACCGGCCGAATTCGCGGTTGATCCGCGAGAACATGCGCAGCGCCATCAAGGAGTGGCCGCCCAGCGCGAAGAAGTCGTCGTCGCGGCTGATCTCCTGGATCTCCAGTAGTTCGCGCCAGATGCTCGCGAGCTTCAGTTCCGTCTCGCCGATGGGGGCGGCAAACGCTTTCGATCCGCTGGGTTGGACCGTGGGCTCCGGCAGCGCCGCCGCGTCGATCTTGCCGTTGGCATTGACCGGGAAAGACCCGACGGGGATCACGGCGTCGGGCCGCAGGAAGGCGGGTAGACGGGCGGAAAGCCAGGACTTGAGCTGATGGCCGTCCAGCAGGCTGCCCTGTTCCAGCAGGATCCAGGCGAGGATGCGCTTGTCCTCGGCGCTGTCGCCGCGCACGGCGACCTTCACCTGGCGGACCTCGGGGTGACTGGAGAGGGCGGCTTCGATTTCGCCCGGTTCAACCCGGAAACCCCGCACCTTCACCTGGTGGTCGATGCGCCCGGTGAATTCGATCGTCCCGTCGGGCAACCAGCGGCAGAGGTCGCCGGTGCGATAGAGCCGGCCGAATTGCGGATGGGTGATGAATTTCGCCGCCGTCAGGGCTTCATCGCCGAGGTAACCGACCGCGAGGCCGTCGCCGCCGGTGTGAAGCTCCCCGGGGACCCCGGTCGCGACGGGCCGTCCCGATTCGTCGAGGATGAACACGGAAGTGTTGGCAATCGGCCGGCCGATCGGAATGGACGGACGCTCACAGTCCGCCGCGGTGATGGCGTGGCAGGTGGTGAAGGTGGCGTTCTCCGTCGGGCCGTAACCGTTGATGAGCTGCGTGCCGGGCAACACTTCAATGGCCCGCCGGACGTGGGCGACCGACAAGACGTCCCCCCCGGCGAGCAGGTAGCGCAGGCCCCGCAGGTCATCCGCGTGTTCCTCGATCATCACTTGGAACAATCCCGCCGTGAGCCAGAGCGTGGTGACCTGCTTGTGACGAACCGTGGCCGCAATCTCGTCGAGCCCGGTGCCGTGGCGCGGGATCACCAGTTTTCCCCCGTTGAGCAGGGGCGCCCAGATTTCGAAAGTCGAGGCATCGAACGAGAGGGGCGCCGCCTGGAGGAAGACGTCGTCGGCTGAGAGGTCGATGTAGTCGCATCCACGGACCAGGCGGATGATGCCACGCTGGGGAACCAGCACGCCCTTCGGTTTGCCGGTCGAGCCGGAGGTAAAGAGCAGGCAGGCCGGATGCTCCGCGCTGGTGGGAAGCAGCGGGATGGGCCCGGACGGGGAGTCGGTGCCGCCCAGCTCGACGACCGTTCCCGGCCAGGCACCGAAGCGGTCGCGCAGGCCGCTGCCACAGAGTCCGTGGCGAGCGCCGCTCTCGTCGAGCAGGAGCTTGATGCGGTCATCCGGGAAGTCGGGATCCAGCGGGACGTAGGAGCCGCCGGAGAGGACGATCCCGATCAGTCCGGTGATGGTTTCCAGCGACGGCTTCGCGCACAGGATCACGGGATCGCCGGGGTTGACCCCGGAATCGATCAAACGCTTTGCCACCGTCGTTGCCGCGGCACGCAGCTGGGCGTAGCTCAGCGATTCGTCGCCGAACTCGATGGCGGTGGTGGCGGCGTGGCGGTTCGCCGTTTCAACGAACAGCTCCGCAAGGGACGCATCGCGGGGATAGGGGGACGTTGTTCCCGGCCATTCGCCGGTGATGCGCTGCTCTTCGTCCGCCGTGAGGATCTGCAAACTGGAAATCGGTCGGGAAGGATCGTCGGCGAGTTCTTCCAGGAGCCGCTGGTAGTGGCCGATCATCCGCTCCGCCGTCGCGCGGTTGAAGAGGTCGGTGCTGTAGTCGCAGGACAAGCGCCAGCCCTCCGCGCGTTCGATTACGAAGAAGTGGAGGTCGAAGATGGTTCCGGGCGAGGGGGCGGGGAGCGGGGTCATCTCCACTCCGTTGAAGCTTCCCGCCTTCGAGAAGGCCCGCTGGTGGGTGAAGTTCACCTGGAAAAGGGGGTTCCGGCTCGCATCGCGCTCCGGGCGGAGCTCGCGGACCAGGTACTCGAAGGGCAGGTCCTGGTGCTCCACAGCCTCCAGGGCGGAGTCGCGGACGCGGCCGAGCAGGGTTTCGAAGGAGGGATCTCCTCCCAGATCGGTACGCAGCACCAGGGAATTGATGAAGACGCCGATCAACGGTTCCATCTCCGGCCGGGTGCGGCCGGTGATCGGCGAACCGACCGCGATGTCGGAACTGCCGCTGTAGCGGTGCAGCAGCACCTTGTAGGCGGCGAGCATCAGGTGGAAAAGGGTCGCCCCGTTGCGGGCGGCGATGGCTTGCAGGCGGCCGGTCAAGTCGCGCGGCAACAGGGCGGAAACCAGTTCACCCCGCCATGACTTCGCCGCGGGGCGCGGCCGGTCGGTCGGGAGGTCGAGCTCGTTCATCCCGGCGAGCTTCTGCTTCCAATACTGCATCTGCCGGGCAAGGGCGGGGCTTTCGAGGTGTTCCCTCTGCCATACACTGTAGTCCCCGTACTGGATCGGGAGTGGATCGAGCGGGCAGGCACGGCCTTCGTGCAAGGCCTGGTAGATTGCGGCGATTTCCTCGGTCAGGACCGTCATCGACGATCCGTCGAACAAGGCGTGGTGGACCGACATGTGCAGGTGGTGCCGGTTCGCCGAGAGGCGCACGAGCTCCGCGCGGAACGCAGGGCCGGTGGCCAGGTCGAAAGGACGCTCCGCCTCGAGCCGGCTGAGATTGACGACCTCGGCTTCTTGTTGTTCCCCGGGCAGGCCGGTGAGATCGATCCGGGCGAGCTCGAAGCCGGTGTCGGGGACGATCACCTGCAACAGCTCCCCGCCGTCTTCCTCAAAGTGGGTCCGCAGCGCTTCGTGGCGGTCGATGATCGTGCGCAGCGTCTGTTCCAACAGGTCGGCGTCGAGCGGGCCGTCGAGACGGAAGCGCATCGGGATGTTGAAAGCGGTGACGCCGGGTTGCAGGCATTCGAGGTACCAGAAGACCTGCTGGGCGACCGAGGCGGGGAATGCGAGCACATCGCCGGCGCCGTCCGCAGGAGCGGGCGTGGAGTCGTCGAGGTGCGGGGAGTCACTCATCGGCTCAAGGTTTGCGGCGGTAGGCATCGCGGTTCACTCGCTGGATGGGGGCGGGGGCAGCCGTGGTGTCCGGGCTGCCGGTTAGCTCGGCGGCGATCGCGGCGATGTTCCGGTGGCGGAAGACCATGGCAGGCGTCAGCGCAAGACCGGCGCGGGACGCCCGGGTGGTGATCTGGAACACCAGGATGGAGTCCCCGCCGAGTTCGAAGATGTCGTCGCGAGTGCTGATTTCCGGCAGTCCGAGGACCTGCTTCCAGATGGCGGCGAGTTTGTGCTCGGTCTCATTTCCCGGTGCGACAATCTCGCGACCGCATGCTTCGCGAGCGATCTCGGGGTCGGGCAGCGCCTTGCGGTCGACCTTGCCATTGGGCGTCAGCGGGAAAGCGTCGAGCATCACAAAGACGGCCGGAACCATGTATTCGGGCAGCCGCTCCGCGAGATGCTGGCGAAGCTGGCCGGCGAGATCCGGCGTGGCGGTCGAGGGGTCCTGGAACGGCTCGTTCACCAAAGGGCCCGGCGAAGCCTGGATCGGCCAGTTTGGCAGTTGCCCGGCTGCCGCGGGGAGGAAGATCACGTCGAGCAAGCCGCTTGTGCCATTGCCGCGCCAGCGGACGTGGGCCCGGTAGCCGTTGTTCTCGGCCGTTGAAAACAGGTCTTCCGCGGTGAGGGCCGAGGCCACCGGATGGACCGCAGCGGGGAGCGGGTCGGAAGACTGCGCCTGGGTGAGCGCACCGGCCAATGCCAGGGCCGGGCCGAGGCGGGCGTCGGGGATGCCGGCGATGCCGAGTTCCTCCAAGCCTTCGGCAAGCACCGCCTCGAGTTGTTCGAGGTTGAGGCGGTCCCACTCGCGCCAGTTGGTCACGGACCGGAGGGCGGGGCATTCGCCGGCGTGAAGAATGACGTCGTAATGATAAGCGGTTGTCTCGTTGGTGAGCCGGCCTCGCCTCAGCTGGACCTCGACGTGGCTGATTCCGGGGATCTCAAGCCGCCCGAACCAGGCCGGATCGATCGACAGTTCCGTCTCACGGGAGATTCGCTGGGCCAGCTTCTCGCGCAGCATGCCGCAGGTGGTCCCGGAGGGAACGCGGTCGAGGAGGATCCCGGCGTGGTGGGCGGTCAGCAGGGCGTTGCCCTGGATGTCGCCGAGGAAGATCCGTCCACCGGGCTTGAGGGTTCTCGCGGCTCCCCGCAGGACCTTCTCCAGGTAGCCGGCGGTTGGGAAATACTGGGCCACCGAATTGATGACCACGGTGTCGAAATACTGGAGCGGGATATCCGAGAAGTCGTCCGCCGGGCGATGGAACAGTTTCACCTGGGGCAGCGGATGGCTCTTCTCCAGGGCATCGATGGCGACCCTCGAGATGTCGGCGGCCCAGTAGCACTCCGATTCGATCGCGAAGCGAGACAGGATCTGGCCGGTGCCGCAGCCGATCTCGAAGATACGGTGTGGGGCGTACTTTCGCAGGCGCTCGCAGGTGGTGTCGATCCATTCGGCGACCTGGTCGCCGACGTCCGCGGCTCCGGCCCATCCCGCGATCACCGAGTCGAGCTGGTCCAGCTTGCCGGATCCGGTCTGGGCGATGGCCTCCTGGTAGAGGAGGTCCCATTGGTCCTGCCAGATCGCGGTGTCACCGGCAGGCATGGCGGCCGCCTTGACGTAGGCGGCGAGGCGACCGTCGTGGACGCTGGCGACGGCCTGGCTGACGGCGGGATGCTGCTCGAGATGGGACTCGATGTCGCCCAGTTCGATGCGGAATCCGCGGACCTTCACCTGGTGATCCATCCGGCCGAGGCATTCGAGGGTTCCGTCGTGATTCCAGCGCGCGAGGTCGCCGGTGCGGTAGAGTTTCCCGGGACAAAGCCGGGTCGAGACGAAGCGATCCTCGGTGAGGTCGGGCCGGCCATGGTAGCCGGCGGCGAGGCCGTCGCCTCCGATGAGAAGCTCGCCCGGGATGCCGACGGGTTGCGGTTGCATCGCGTCGTTGACGACGTAGATCCGGGTGTTGTCGATGGGTTTGCCGATGCTGACGGGCCCGCTGCCGGCGTCGATCCGGGTGGTGGTGGACCAGATGGTGGTTTCGGTGGGACCGTAGACGTTCCAGATTTCCCCGCACAGGGGGGCGAGCCGGTTGACCAGGTCGCGTGGCACTGCTTCGCCGCCAACCAGGGCCCTGAGGTTTCCCTTGCCCGCCCAGCCCGCCTCGAGGAGCAAGCGCCAGGTCACCGGGGTCGCCTGCAGGCAGGTGACCCCGTGGGCGTCGATCATTTCCGCGAGCCGGTTCCCGTCGATGGTGGCGTCACGGCCGGCGATCACGACCCGGGCACCGGTGGTGAGCGGCAGGAAGATTTCCAGCCCCGCGATGTCGAAGGAGAGGGTGGTGACCGCGAGCAGGACGTCATCCGGCGTGAGACCGGGCTCGCGTCGCATGGAGTGGAGGAAATTGACGACAGCGCGATGCGGGATGCGGACGCCCTTCGGACGACCGGTGGAGCCCGAGGTGAAAATCACGTAGGCAAGCTCCCCGGGGTCGATCTCGACCGGCGTGAGGCCGCCGCCGTCGCCCTGGACCTTGTCGATGAGCAGGATGCGGGCGCCTGCGGCAGGCAGCTCACGGTGCAACGCGGTGTGCGAGACGATGACCGGCATGTGGGCGTCCTCGACCATGAACTTGAGGCGTTCTGCCGGGAAGGTCGGATCCATCGGGACATAGGCGGCACCGCATTTCAGGATACCAAGCAGGCCCGCGACCATGTCGGCGGAGCGCTCGAGGTGGATGCCCACGAGATCCCCGCGGCCGATGCCGGCGGACTGCAGGCGCTCGGCCACGGCATTCGCCCGGACTTCGAGCTCGCCGTAGCTCATTGAGATTTGGTCGCAGACGATCGCGATGCGGTCGGGGGCGCGGCGGGCGATGTTCGAAATCAGGCAAGGCAAGCTGGCTGTCCGCGGGTATTCGCGGGCGGTGTCGTTCCAGTCGTTGAGAACGGTCGTGGCTTCCCGGCGGTTCAGGATCGGCAGTGTCGCAAGGGCGGCATCGCCGTTGTCGAGGATGGCCGCGATCAGCTGTTCGAAGCATCCCAACCAGCGCCGGATGGTGGCGGCGTCGTGGAGGTCGGTATTGTATTCGCACTCGACGACCATCCGCTCGTCGGTCTGGACCAGATTGAAGAAGAGCTCGAAGTTGACGTGCCGCTTCGGGTTGGTGCGGACGTCGAAGCCGAGGCCGTCAAAGGCGATCCGGTCGCTTCCGGACTTGTCGATGTTGAACATGACGTTCACCAGTGGCAGCCGGCTGGTGTCGCGGGGCAGGGTCAGCTGTTTCAACAGGCTGCCGAAGGTGCATTCCTGGTGGTCGTGGGCTTCGAGCACCTGCTCTTTCACCTCGCCGGCGAAGGTGCGGAAGGATTGGCCGGCCGTCGGTTGGAGGCGCAGCGGCAGGAAGTTGAGGCAGTGTCCGACAAGTTCGTCGCGACCGATGCGGGTCTGCCCGGCGGCCGGCACGCCGATGACGAGATCCTCCTGGCCGGTGAGCCGGTGCAACAGGGTGGCAAAGTTGGCGAGCAGGGTTGCGAAGAGCGTGCCGCCCAACCGGGGCGCCGCCTGTTTCAGCCGGGAATAGAGCGCGGCATCGAGCACCAGCGATTCCATCGCACCCGCGTGGGTCTTCACTTGGGGGCGCGGGCGGTCGGTGGGCAGTTCGAGCACCGGCGCACCAACGGCGAACTTCTCGACCCAGAATTGCTCGGCTGCGCGGCGGCGGTCCTGATTGGCTTCGGAGAGCTCGTGGCGTGCGTAGTCGGCGAAGGACATCGCCGGCGGGAGCAGGGGCAAGCGGTCGGCCTTGCGGGCATTGTAGGCTTGCGCCAGTTCCATCAGGCACATGCCAAACGACCAGCCGTCGCAGACCAGGTGATGCGCCGTGAAAAGCAGTTCGTGTCGGTCGGGCGCGAGCCGCGCGAGGTGGAAGCGAACCAAGGGACCGCGGGTTAGATCGAACGGGGTTCGCGCCTCCGCCTCCCGGACCCGGTTCCAGCGGTCGTCGCGGGCGTCGGCGGTGAGGGACGAAAGGTCATGTTCGATGATCTCGAGTTCGCGCGGGGCGGCGTGGAATACCTGGCGGTCACCCTCGGCGGAAAAGGTGCTGCGCAGGGCCGGGTGGCGGACCACCAGGTCGAGCAGGGCGGCGCGCAATGCCGGAAGGTCGGGCGCGCCGTCGAAGGCGATGAGGTTGGATTCATTGAACGCGCAGTTCGCGTCGTCTCCCATCATCAGCGAGTGGAAGATCTCCCGCTGAGCCTCGGTGGTCGGCGTGACGTCCTGGCGGGGGAAGACCACGGGCGGATCGAGGTCAGCCGATGCGGGTGGAAGGAATCCGGCGGCCTGCATTTCCGCGACGGCACCGGTGAAAGCACGGACGACGCGATCCAGGTCCTCGTCGTTGTGGGCGGTGGTGAAATAGATCGGGCGGCCTTCCCAGATATGGATGCCCTGCTCCCTGAGGTGATACCACAGGAGACTGGCGAATTTCAGGTCCGGAGCATGCTCGATCACCGCATAGGCGCTGAAGCGGGCCAGGCGGATCGGCACGCCGGTCGCTTCGAAATGACCGTTGAGCGTGCGGCAAAGGCGATCGACGCGCTCGGCGACGTCGATCTGCAGGCGCGGGCCCTCGTCCAACAGGTGCTGGACCACCCGCCAGGCGGCGGCGAGGGCGAGCGGGTGGCGCACGAAGGTGCCGGCGAAGAAGGTCACGCCGACTTCCGGGAAACTGTCGTCGCCGTAGTTCCAGCTGCCGCCATCGAGGGCGTCCATGAATTCGCGCTTGCCGGCGAGCACGCCGATGGGAATCCCGCCGCCGATGACCTTGCCGTAGGTCGCGAGGTCGGCCTCGACCCCGAAAAAGGCCTGGGCACCGCCGGGGTGGCAGCGGAAGCCGGTGACCACTTCGTCAAAGATGAGGGCGGTGCCGGACGCCCTGGTGATGGCGCGGACCTGGTGCATGAACTCGCGCGGCTGGAGGTCCGGGGCCCGGCTCTGGACCGGTTCGACCATGACCGCGGCGAGTTCGTGGGCGTGGGCCTTGAGGATGTCGATGGAGGCGGGGTCGGCGTAGTCGAGGACCAGCATGTTCTCGACCAGCGATGAAGGGATGCCGGGTGCGATCGGTTGTGCCTTGTAGACGCCGTCGACCCATGAGCCGCGGACGAGGACTTCGTCGAACATGCCGTGGTAGTCGCCGGTGAAGTAGGCGATGCGGTCGCGGCCGGTGACGGTGCGGGCGAGCCGCATGGCTGCCATGACCGCCTCGGAGCCGGTGTTGCAGAAGGTCGCGCGGTCCATTCCCGTCAATTCGCAGAGGGCACGGGCGAGCTTGCCGGCAATCCGGGATTGCGGGCCGATTTCAATGCCGGTTCGAAGTTGCTCCTCGAGGGCCGCGGTCAGCCAGTCCGGCGAGTGGCCGAACAAGTAGGTCCCGAATCCCATGGTGAGATCGACATACTCGTTGCCGTCGAGGTCCCAGATTTTCGATCCCTTGCTGCGCTCCGAAACGATGGGGTAGACCATCTCTTTCCAAAGGGACTTGAACCCGGACACGGCGCGCGGGTCGGCGAAGTGGTTCCGGTGCTCGGCGGTGTAGGCCTTGGATGAGGCGGTTTTGCGGACGTAACGGGCAACGAGGTCATCGAGCGCTGCTTGCTGGCGCGGGGTGAGCCCTCCGTCGGAGCCCTTGTCGATTGCCTTGTAGGGACCGAAGCGGGTGCCGGCGGTGGCGGACCGGGTGTGTCCTTCCGGCCAGGTGACGGCGGGCAAGCGGGAACTGGCTGCGGCGGTGGGGAGCCCGGCTGTGTTGGAGCGTCGGTCCGCGAGGATCGCCTGCATCAGCTGGATCTGGTCGGTCATCATCCGCTCGAGGTCCGGGGTCCCGGATTCGGGGAGCGGAGCAGGTGCTTGTACGGCAATCGTCGTAACCGGAGGGACGGGGGGCAGCTCGGCATCGAGGTGCCGGGCCAATGCCGCGACCGAAGAAAGATCGCCGAGCATTTGCCGGAAAGTGACTTTTACTCCGAACTGCTGCTGGAGCGCATGGCTGGCCTGGGTGAGGAAAAGGGAGTCCAGACCGAGTTCGGCGAAGGTGGCGGAATCGTCGGTGATCGGGATGCCGGACAGATCGAGCACGATCTCCCGCAGGCGGGCAGTCAGGTCGGGTAGGCGTTCCATGGGGGGAGTGGAGGGAGGGGCTGGGGGAGAAGACGGGGCTACCGGTGCCGGATCGGATGCCGGGGCTGACCGGTCGATCCAGTATCTCTGGCGCTCGAAGGGGTAGGTCGGCAGATGAACCCGGGCGCGGCTTTGGCCGGCATGGAATGCGGCCCAATCGACGGTGGCTCCGTTCTTCCAAAGCTCTCCGGCGGCGTTTAGCAGGTCGGCGAGATCGTCCGCAGAGTGGGGAAGGCTGGAGATGACCGGGCTGCTGCCGCGGGATGGATGCTGGCGGGCGAAGGGTGCCAGCGCCTGGCCGGGGCCGACTTCAAGAAACACAAATTCGCCGATGGAAAGAGCCGCCTCGAGGGCATCGGTGAAGCGGACTTCGTGCCGGAGCTGGCGGGCCCAGTAGCCGGGGTCGGCCAGCGTTGCTTCATCCATTTGCCGGCCGGTGGCGGTGGAGATCCACGGGATGACGGGGGCCTTGGCGGTGACCTTCGCGACTTCGGCCGTGAAGAGGCCGGTGATCGGGTCCATCATCGACGAGTGGAAGGCGTGCGACGTCTTGAGCGGCCTGCAGGCGATCTTGAGGTCCTCCAGTTCGCGTTGATAGGCGGCGATGGCCTCGTGGGAGCCGGCAACCGTGGAAAGTTTCGGGCTGTTGACCGCGGCCAGGTCGATGCCCCGGGGGAGTGCGAGGTCGGCGGCGCTCTGGCGGACCGCGAGCATGCTCCCGGACGGCAGGTCCTGCATCAGGCGGCCGCGGACGGCGAGCAAGCGCAGCGCCTCGGGCAGGGTGAACGTTCCGGCAAGTACGGCGGCGACGTACTCACCGATGCTGTGGCCGATTAGCAGCGACGGCAGGATGCCCCAGGACATCCAGAGTTTCGCGAGTGCATACTCGACGACGAAGATGCAAGGCTGGGTCAGCCAGGTCTGGTGAATGCGGAGTTCCGCGTCGTCGCGGTCGCTGTCCTTGGGATAGAGGGTGGGACGGATGTCGAGATTGAGGTGCGCGTGGAGCAGATTCGCACATTCGTCGACGGCATCGCGGAAGGTTGCTTCGGTCGCGTAAAGTTCGCGTCCCATGTCGAGGGTCTGAGGGCCCTGGCCGGGAAAGAGGAAGGCGACCCGTGACTTCGTAGGAGCGGAGGCCGGGTTTGCGTCACCGCGGAGCTTGGCGATCGCCTCTTGGGGGTCGGCGGCAACCAGTTGTCGGCGGACCGGGAAGTGCTTGCGGCCGGTGGCAAGGGTGTAGGCGGCGTCGGCGAGATCCACGCCGGATTCCAGGTGATCCGCCAACCGGATCGACATCGCATCGAGTGCGGTGGTGGTCCGCGCGGAGAGGACGATGAGTTGCTGCTTGCGGCCGGGAGAAGTCGGAGCCGCCACCGGGGCTTCCTCCATCACGACATGGGCATTGGTGCCGCCGACTCCGAAAGCGCTTACGCCGGCAATGCGGGGGCGGTTCCCGGCCTTCCATTCCTGCACGCTGGCAACCGGGGAAAAGGGGCTTCCGGCAAAATCGATGCGCGGGTTCGGCGCGTTGAAATGCAGCAAGGCGGGGATCTTGCCGTGGCGGAACTGCTGGATCACCTTGATCAAGCCCGTGACGCCGGCGGCGCAGTCGAGGTGGCCGACATGGGTCTTGGCGGTGCCGAGATGGCAGTAGCCCTTGCCGTCGGCGCCACCCGTTCGGAAGGCCTTGGTCAGGGCAGCCACCTCGATCGGATCGCCGAGGGGAGTTCCGGTTCCGTGCGCCTCGATGTAGGAAACGTCCGCCGGATCGACTCCGGCGGAGGCTTGGGCCTGGGCGATGACATCCGCCTGGGCATTGAGTCCGGGGGCGGCGAAACCGATCTTGTCGGATCCATCGTTGTTGACCGCCCAACCCTTGATCACCGCGAGGATGGGATCGCGGTCGGCAACCGCTTCGCTGAGCCGCTTGAGCAGCACCACGCCGCAGCCGTGGCTGAAGACGGTGCCGTCGGCGCCTTCGTCGAAGGCGCGAACCGTGCCGTCACTGGAGACCATGCCTTCTTCCGTGTAGCGATAGTCACGCTGCTGGGGAAAGCTCAGCGAGACGCCCCCGGCGAGGGCCATGTCGCATTGGTAGGTGAGCAGCGAGACCGCGGCCTGGCAGATTGCGACCAGCGAGGTCGAGCACGCCGTCTGGATGGTCATGCTCGGACCGCGGAGGTTGAGCTTGTAGGAGACGCGGACCGGCAGGAAGTCCTTGTCGTTGCCCAACATCGTCTGGTACTCGCCGACCTGGTAGTTCTGGGCGAGGTCAGCACCATTGCCGAGGTTATGGAGAAGGTAGGTGTTGAGGCTGAGTCCGGCGTAGACGCCGATCATTCCCGGGTAGGTGCCGGGGTCGTAGCCGCCGTGTTCGATGGCTTCCCATGCGCACTCGAGGAAGACGCGGTGCTGCGGGTCCATCAGTTCGGCATCCTTCGGCGAGATGCCGAAGAACGACGCGTCGAAGAGGTCCGGGTTGCCGACGATGCCACGTGCCCCGACGTGTTTCGTCCCGTCGCCATCCGTGCGGCTCCCGAAGCGGGTGATGCTGTCCTTGCCGGCAATCAGGTTCTCCCAGAACTCGTCGGGGTTGGCGGCATCCGGAAATCGGCCGGACATGCCGATGACGGCAATGGCTTCGGGGGCTTCTTCGTTCATCGGGTCGGGGGGCGGCGGAATCGGGCGAACCCGGCTTGTTGCAGGCGGGCCCGGTCATGGGTCGGCGCGGCGGCACCGGAGACGGGCGGGGGGGAGATGAGGAGGGCCAGGGCGCGGGCGCTCGGGCGGGCGAACAGATCGGTGATGGCGAAGTCGCGGCCGGTCATTTCATTCAGGCGCACGTGGACCACGGCGAGGTGGATCGAGGTGCCGCCCAGGTCGAAGAAGTTCGCGGTCGGGTCATCGACGGGGCGCTTGAGGACCTCGGACCAAAGTCCGAGAATCCGGGACTCGAGCTCATCCGCCGGAGCGGCGCTGGCCGGCTGCTCCCGCGGCGCCGGGTGACCGGCGAGTGCTTTGCGGTCGATCTTGCCATTGGGGGTGAGCGGGAAGTCGTCCACGAAGACAAATTCCCCAGGCAGCATGTAGGATGGCAGTTTTCCCGCCAGGAATTCCTTGAGCTCGGCAATCGGGGCGAATCCCTGGATGTGGGCGGTGAGCGTGTTGTCGCGCGCGGTCACCACGGCTTCTTTCACGCCCTCATGCTTCGAAAGGGCAATTTCGATTTCACCGGGTTCGATGCGGAATCCCTTCACTTTCACCTGGTGGTCGAGCCTGCCGCGGAACTCCAGCCGCCCGCATGGCAGCCGCCGGGCGAGGTCGCCGGTCCGGTAAAGGGCGCCAGCCAGCGCAAAGGCCGCCGCGGTGCGTTCGGGATCGTTGAGGTAGCCTCCGCCGAGGCCTGCGCCGCTGATGCAAAGCTCGCCGGGCGTGCCGTCGGGCGCTTCCGCGAGGTCCTCGTCGCGGATGGTCACGGTGACGTTGGGGATCTCCCGCCCGAGGGGGACAAAGTCGAAGGCATCGAGATTGCCGGCGGTCAAGCGATGGTAGGCGCAGATGTCGGTGCACTCGGTCGGTCCGTAGGTGTTGAGGACCTCCGCCCGGCAAGCCGGGTGCTCGAGCCACGGCCGTAGGCGGGGGATCGAGACCGGTTCTCCGCCCAGGACCACGTGGCGCAGCGAAGAAAGGGCGGAGTAGCCGGTCGCGGCTGCTGCTTCAACCAGCGGGTAGAACGCGCTGGGAGTGCAATTGATCACGGTGATGCCATGGTCACGGACCAGGGACGTGATACGGGAGATATCGTAGATACTCCCGTCGTCGAGCACCAGCCGGCCGCCCGTCAGCAAGGGGGCGAAAAGGTTTTTCTGCGTCAGGTCGAAGCTCGGGGAGCTGATCACCAGCGTCGCGTCGCAGGGGCCGAGGTCGAGTTCATCGACATACCAGTCCAGCAGGTTGCTGAAGCCCTTCCGGTAGACGGAGGCGGCCTTCGGCAGGCCGGTGGATCCGGAGGTGTAGATCGCATACAGCGGCGCCAGCGGATCGCTGTGGGGAAGCACTTCGCTGGAGGTATTGATACCAGTTTCATCGATCTCGATCACCGAGCTGGCGCCGGCGTTGGAGAACACCGCGGCGAGGTTGGCCCGGGTCAGGACCGAACGCAGGCCGATGGAGGAAATCATGTGGGCAAGGCGCTCGCGCGGATAGGCGGGGTCGAGCGGCACGTAGGCTGCGCCTGATTTTGCCACCGCGAGCAGGGCGACAACCAGCTCGCACGAACGGCTGATACCGACGCCCACCAAGTCTCCGGAGCCGATCCCGAGACGCCGTAGCCTGGCGACGAGTTGGTTCACCTTGAGATCGAGTTCGCCGTAGGTGAGCGAAGCTTCCGAGGTCAGCACGGCAGGCGCGCCGGGGTGGCGGCGGGCGCAACGCTGGAAACCGGCGAGCAGCGTATCGGCCTGGAGGTGGTCGTGCATCAGGGGGGATGCGTTCATTGGGGGCTAAATGTTGAGGAAGACCGAAATATTTAAAAAAGTTAACCAATGGCAAGCTTCAAGCTCCAAACTGCGCGGAGGACCGCCGGGGATCGAGGCATGACAGCCGTGTGTTGAAGGTGCGGGGGATTTATGGCTACGCTGTTTTTATCAGCATCTTGGAAACTCGGCATTACGTGATTTCGTAAGGTTAGGTGTTTTGAAATTCCCTTGTCCGCGGGTTCAAGTTTTATTAGTTTTCGCCCGCTGCCCCCCGAAATGTCCCACCGAGATCCACGTTTCCCCCGTGTGGTTCCTCTGCTGCTGATGGCGATTGCTGTCGGCGCTTTGGCCCCCTCGTGGGGTGAAGAAGTATCCACTGCCGTTCCAGGCCGATTGGAGACCGCCGTGGATGACCGGATTGTTCCGCGCAGCGGATTGCGTCGCGACGAGTTGGCGGGAATCGTGCGGGAAGAGGAGTTGGAACTGGGGATCGCGATCTCCGCGGCTTACGACGACAACATTTTCCTGAGTGCCAACAATCCGGAGTCGGATCTCGTCATGAAGCTGACGCCCGCCGTCGCCTGGAGGAAGGGCAACAAGCTGGATGGCGAAGGCGGCTATCTCAGCGTGGCCTATCGGCCGAGTGTGGTCGATTACGCCGATCACAGCGGCAATGACCGGATCGACCACGTCGCTGCCTGGGAGGCCGGTTGGCGCGGCAAGGCGATCACCTTGGCCTACAGCGGGAATTTCGCGAAGCTCGGGGACGCCACGGCCGACACCGGAACCTTGACGGACCGGAAAGAGGTGGCGAACGAGGGCAGGATCGCCTGGGCGGTCGGGGAAAAGGTGGCACTTGAGGTTGCCGGCGGCCAGACGTCGACGACCTACGATTCACCGTCCTTCGCCGATTCGAGTTTGACCTATGGTGAGGTGGCCCTGCGCTACGCCTATTCGCCGAAGACGCGCCTGTCCGCGGCCTACCGGTTCGGGCGCTTCGAGGTGGACGGGGCGGGGGACCAGACGGTGCATCGCACGACGGCCCGGATCGAGTGGCAGCCGACGCGCAAGATCGCGGTGGATCTGGAAGTGGGTGCGGAGCACAGGACCTTTGATGCCGGTTCGGATACCAGCCCCGTCGTGGAGGCACGGATCGGCTGGATGCCGCGGGAAGGCACCGAGATTTATCTGAATGCCTACCGGCGGGAACAGGCTTCGGCCTACTTGCCGGGCCAGAACTATACCGAAGGCGGGGTGGCGCTGGGGTTGGTCCAGAAACTCGGCGAGAAGTGGCGCGGACGGCTCGAAGTCGGTGTGGAGCGCGCAAAGTACAGCCGGGTCTCCGGGACCGGGGTTGCGGGCCGGGTCGATGACATCCGTTTCATCCGCCCCGCCTTGGAGTATCGCTTCACCGACGACTTCAGCATGGGGCTCTTCTACCGCTATTCCGAAAACTCCTCGAATAACCCGGCCTTTGGATACGAAAGCCACTCCGGTGGCGTCGAAATGGGTTACCGCTTCTGATCCGAAAACTCCACCCGACCATGAATGTCAGACTGCTCCTCATCGTTTGTGCCCTGCTCGGGCTCGTGGCAACCTTCCTGCCGGCACAGACCACGGAAACCCGGCGTGCGTCAGGGATCATCGGCAGCCACGATACCGTCGAAATCCGGGTGTTCCGGGAAGACGACCTGACCACCACCGGACAGCTGTCGCCCAATGGCACCATCACCATGCCGCTGATCGGAGCGGTCCGGTTGGCCGGTCTCAGCACCGACGGCGCGGCCCGCGTCATCACGCAGAAACTCAAGGATGGTTACCTGGTGAATCCCGAGGTCAGCGTTTCGATCGAAGGCCGGGTTCGGCGCACCGTCACCGTCCTCGGTCAGGTGCAGAGCCCCGGGGTCTTCGAGTTGCCGGCGGACCGCAAGCTGACCGTCGTCGAGGCCATCGGCATGGCCGGTGGAGCGACCCGGATCGCCAACACCAAGAAGATCACCCTGAAGCGGACCGTGCGCGGACAAGCGCAGGTCTACCAACTGAACCTGAAGGACATCACCCGCGGGAAAGCCAGTGATACGACACTGCGCGAGGGAGACGTCATTTCCATTCCCGAAAGCCTGTTCTAACCCCCACCCCCATGTCTTCCCCCCGAAAACCGGAATTTCACCTTCCGCATCCCCAGACCTTGTCGGCGGATCTGGCGCCGGCGCAGCCGACGCTGTACCTGCCAAAGGTGGAACTCGGTAGACTGTTCGGCATCCTGTTGCGCCGCGGCTGGCTGATCGTGCTCGGCATGGTGCTCGCGGTTTCCGCGATGTGGTTTTACCTGAAGAAGGCGCCGAAGTTCTACGAATCGACCGGCTCGGTGGAAGTCCGCAGCCATACGCCGAACCTTCTGAACATCGACGGCCTCGGCCCCGAGGATTCCAAGGATCTCGAGCAGCTGCGGACGATCGAACGCAACATGCGCTCGACGGCGCTGCTGCTACGGGTGGCCAAGGCGAACCAGTTGCTCGAGGCCTCGGACTTCGCTCCGCCCGGTGCGAGCGAGCAGGGGGTGGTCGAGCTGTTGGGCAAGCGAACCCGCGTCGAACTCGACCGCGGCACCCGCGTGGTGATGCTCACCGTTGAGGACACCGTGCCGGAGCGCGCCAAGCGATTGGTCGAATCCCTGGTGACGGAGTATGACCTCTGGATGAAAGATCGCCGCGAGGAGCTGGCGCGGCAGGCGAGCGGCGGTCTTGCCGCCGAGGAGGGGAAATTGAGGGCCGAAAAGCTCGAGGCTGCGGCCCGCTTGCAAAAGTTCCGCGAGGAGCACCCGGTTCCGGGACTGGGCGGAGGCGACGGGGCAGGTTCCGTGGGCGACCAGCTGGGCGCCTTGAACACCCAGCTTACCCAGGCAAAGTCCGAGCGGCTGCGCCTTGAGGCGGAGTATGAGGCCTTCAAGAAGTTCGACCCCGAAGATCCCGACTCGCTGGCGGGTATCGCCACGGGAAACCGGGCGGACGAGGTGCAATCGCAGCTTCGGTCCCTGCAGGCCGCGGAGCTTGAGTTTGCCGCGATCAAGGAGCGCTACCTCCACAAACACCCGAAGTACAAGGAGAAGGCCTCGGAGATCGGCGTCCTCAAGGCCAACCTGGCGGAGGCGGTGAGTTCCGCCGGCCAGGCACTTGAGAAAAAGTATCATGTCGCGAGGGAGAACGAGACCAAGTTGGTGGGCGAGGTGACGCGGGCCCGCGATGTTGCCATCGGCGTCGAGGGCGTGCGTGCCCAGTTCGATGTCCTGAAGCAGGAGTCCGATGCCGCCCAGGAGCTCCATGCCTCGGTCGACAAGCGGCTCCGCGAAACCATCCTCGCGAGTGCGGTGGCAGCCTCTTCCCTGAGCTGGGCGGAACCGCCGTTCGTTCCGGAGAAGGCGTCGAAGCCGTCAAAGAAGGTGCTGCTCCCGGTGGCTGCCTTTGCCGGCATGATGGGCGGAATGTTGCTGCTGGTGGGACTGGAACTCGGCGACAGCCGGATCAGGGATTCCGCGGCGGCGGCGCGTGCGACGGGGGTTCCCTTGCTGGCGACCTTGCCGCAGATGGAACCCGGCGGTGAAGGGGACATGGTGCTCTTGTCGAACCCCGGCTCCCAGGTTGCCGAGGCCTTCCGCCGGCTGCGCGCGGTTCTCCTGCCCCCGGCGTCCCGCCCGGGTTCTCAGACCGTTCTCTTTGCCAGCGCGATGCCGGGAGAGGGCCGGTCGATGTGCGCCCTGAACCACGCCGTGTCGCTGGCTCTCAAAGGGCAGCGCACCTTGCTTCTGGACGCTGACATGCGCCGTCCGGGGCTCAGCCGTCATCATGTCAGCCACGAGTTCGGCGGACTGGGCGATTGCCTGGCCGGTGAATCGGACCCGTCCAAGGCCTGTTTTCCGACGGCACTGCCGAATCTTTACCTGCTCTCGTCCGGACCCATTCGCAGCGACGCTTCCGAATTGCTTTCAGGAACAAGATTCCCTGCTTTGTTGGAGGATGCCTACCGCTGGTTCGACGCGGTGGTGATCGACAGCCCTCCCGTGATGGCGGTCAGCGATACGCTGGCCTTGGCCCGCTACGCCGACAGGACCTGCATGGTGGTGCGGCAGGGCGCCTCAGAGCGCAAGAGTCTCCGCAAGGCCGCCGACCTGATCCGCTCCGCCGGTGGCAATCTGATGGGCTTTGTCTGGAACGACCTGCCGGCCCGCTCGTCGGCCCGGCAATCCCCGGAGCCCGTGGTTCCCTTCAGCCGTCCGTCCCTCTCCCAGGCAAGCCAAACTGCGAATCACGGGGAAAGCCCCAGGGTTTCTCCCCCGGACCGGCCGACCCACGCGATACCGTGATGGACAGCTTCATGAAAACCGCCTTAGGCTCCGAGCACGATCCGTCCCCCCGGATCGTGGCGGAACCTCGGGTTCCCATCTCCCCCCACCCCCAAATCCCCCCGACCCATGAACAGTGCACCCCCTGCACCTGCCGTGGAGAAGCCCGCTCCGGACGACTCCTCGGAAAGCCCCGCTGATTTCCCCCGAACCTACGCGCTCCGCCACCGCCACCGGCCGTGGGTGGCCCACCAGAAGTTGATTGCCGTCAGCTTTCTGGGAGATGCTGCCGTCGTCTTCATGGCAATGATGGTGGCGTATTTGTTGCGCTTCGAATCCCACCTCAAGGTCATCGGGGTCGATGATCCCGAAATCGACCTGCGGGCCTATGTCGGGCACGTGGTTTTCGGTGGCGTGTTGATGCTCGCCCTGCTCGCGAACTTCCGCGTCCACGACCCCCGGAATTACCTGGCCATCCGCCGGACGGTCACGGTGATCATCAAGACCTGCGCGATCTGGCTGGTGGCTTTCCTCGGGATTACCCTGGTTCTCAAACTCGATCCCGCCATCAGCCGGGTCTATTGTGTGCTCGCGGGCCTTGTATCGATTGCAATGCTCTGCGGCTGGCGCTGGTTCCTGTACTGCGTCTTGCGCCGTGAATCCTTCGCCAATGCCCTCCGGCAGAAGGCGGTCTTCGTCGGGTGGAACGAGGAATGCAGCCGTTCGATCGAGCGCTTCTCGGATGGCCGTGCCCATCAGATCAATGTCCACGGCGTGATCGTTCCTCCTTCCGGCGATCTCGATTCCACGCCGCCGGAGCATGTCCCGGTCCTCGGCGGCTACGATTCGTTCCGCGATATCGTCCGCAACTCCGGCGCCGATCTCATCATGGCGGTCGACGGCTGCATGGAGCGGCACGAGATGCTGATCCTCGCGGAGACCTGCGGGAAGGAGTTCGTCGATTTCAAGCTGGTGCCGAGCTGCTTCCAGATCCTCGTGTCCGGCCTCCAGCTGGAAAACTTCCACGGCATGCCGGTGCTCGGCATCGGGAAATTGCCGCTCCACTACGCGTTCAACAACGCGATCAAGCGCGCGTTCGACATCTTCGGGGCGATCGTTGGCCTGGTGCTGTTCGCGCCCTTGATCACAGTCTTCTGCATCCTGGTGCGGATGGAGTCGCGCGGGCCGGTTTTCTATCGTCAGCGCCGGATCGGCCTGAACGGCCGGCCCTTTGATATCTACAAGATCCGCTCGATGAAACTGGATGCCGAGGCCAACGGCCTCCCGGGATGGACGGTCCGGGACGACCCGCGCCGTCTCAAGGTGGGCTCTTTCATGCGCGAGTGGAACATCGACGAGCTGCCGCAGTTCCTGAACGTGCTCCGCGGTGAAATGAGCCTGGTGGGCCCGCGTCCGGAGCGTCCCGAGCTGATCGAGAACTTCAAGGAAGACATCCCTCACTACAATGTCCGTCACAACATCAAGCCCGGTGTCACCGGGTGGGCCCAGGTGAACGGATTGCGTGGCGACACCTGCTTGCGCGAACGGATCAAGTTCGACCTCGATTACATCGAGAACTGGAACTTCTTCCTCGATGTCCAGATCATGGTGATGACCTTCTTCAGCCGCAAGGGGGCTTGTTAGAGTTGGCGTTTGCAACGTGACGGCTATGACCGGTGCGACAGCCATGCCCGAAGCCGCGGAGGAGAGCCATTCAGCGCGCCGTGATCGCTCGATCAAGCTCGCGGTGGTGACGTCACTTGTCTCGAAGGCAGGCACGGCGTTGCTCCAGCTGTATTCGATCCCGGTCGCGATGCGGGTTCTCGGGCGGGAGGAGTTCGGGCTCTATGCCACGGTGAACTTCACGCTCGCGACGGTCGCGTTGCTGGAGGTCGGGATCGGTCCGGCTCTCGTCCACGGCTTGTCGTCGGCCAGGGCGAAAGGTCAGGGCGAAGAGGCGCGCCGCTTGTCTTCCAGTGCGTTCTTCCTGGTCGCCGGAATGGCCCTGGTCGCCGGTTTGTTGCTCTCCCTGGTTCTCGCCCGCGTGCCGCTGCCGATGATTTTTGGAGCCGACTACGCGGGCAAGGAAGCCATCATGAGGCCGGCGTTGTGGACAGGGCTTGCGCTCTTCCTCCTGCTCTTCGTCCTGAACCTCACCGACCGGATGAGGGAAGGCTTGCTCGAGACTTCGAGGAACAACCTCTGGGGAGCCGGCGGGAATCTCGTCGCCGCGGGCGCCGTGGGGATCGGTGTTTGGTTCATCCCCGAGGTCTGGTTCCTGGTGCTGGCCGTGCACGGATCGCTGGTCCTCGCGAAGCTCGGCAACACGATCTCACTTTGGCGCGAACATCCCGAGACCCGGCCATCGTGGACGAGGTTCCGCCCGGAGGTCGCCAGGTTTCTCGTTTCCGACGGAATCGCCTTCTCCAGCTGCACGCTGGTAACCGGGGTGGTGGAATACAACCTCTGCGGCTGGATGGTCGGCCGTAGCGGTGGCCCCTCGGCAACCGCCCTCTATGGGGTTCTGGTCTCGATCACGGTCCTGCAGCTTGGATTTGTGATGATGGTCAGCACCCCGACCTGGCCGGCGGTGGCCGAGGCCCTGGCGCGCGGCGACCTCCCTTGGGCGCGGCGGGCGGCTCGCAAACTGTATGCGTTCGGCGGCGCGGTCTCTCTGGTAGCAATTGGGGGCCTGGTGCTGCTCGGCCCCTGGGTCTTCGGCTGGTGGCTGGGTGGCGATTTCGCGCAGACGCCGCGGGTGACGTTTGCATGCTACGGGTTCTACTTTGCGGCGCATGTCTGGCGGCACGTGAACCACGTGCTGATGTTCGGCACGGGCCAGGTGGGAAAATTGGCCCGGGTCCAGTTCGCCGAGTCGGCCCTCGTGGCGATGGTCGCGATCGTGGCCCTGAACACCGGTGGCGTCGGCGCGATGCTGGCCGCCATGGGTGCCGTCATCCTGTCGATCACCGGGGTAATCTTGCCCCGCCAGGTTGCACATGGCTTCAAGGTGTCGACTTGAGCGCAGAGTGCCCGGGTCTGGATTTGCCTCGGCTGGCTGAATCCGGGACTCGACGTTTTCCCGGGTTGGACTAGCTTCCCGGGTTGAAATCCGCGCCAATGTTGCAACGTCAAATCCTGCGATCCGGCCCATGGGTCATTCTGGTCCTTCTGGCGGGCGTGTTGTTCTTCTTCCACCACCGCGACCGTCCGTCCGGTGAATTCCGAGATGCGATGGCCAAGGTGGACGAGCAACAAGGCCGGGCAACGGAATCATCTTCCGCCACCGGGGGCGCGGACGTGCTACCCGCCCTTTTGGTTTGCGATGACCGGGGCATGAAGCGGAACTTCGAGATTTCGTTGGATGAGGCGGTTCGCCGGGAAGCCGACGGAAACGACGTCACCCTCCGTCTCGATCCCGCCGCGACTCTCGAAACCTTGCAGGCGAGGCTTCTGGAGCTTTCCGGGGAGGGTGAAGTGTATCCGGTATGCTACGAAGCGGATGGTCCCCACACCCGGTCGGGACGGCGGCTTATCACCCCCGATATTACCGTGCAGTTGCCGCCGTCTGGGCAGTTGCCCGCTTTGCCCGCAGGGCTCGTCCTGAAGGAACTTCCGGACTACGCCCCGGGATTTGCCATCGTTGCCGCGGCAAACCCCTTTTCGGCAATGACTTTGCTCGGTCCCCTGCGGCAGCGGACGGGAATCGTTGCCGCCAATCTCCAGTTGGCCTCGTTGAGGAGCTTGAAGGCAATGCCCAACGACCCGCTTGTCGGCAACCAGTGGCACCTCAAGTACCAGGGGCAGACAGGGGCGGTGAGTGGTTCCGATGTGAACGTTGAAGGCGCCTGGCAGTTCGGCGGTAGCGGGGGAGTCAGGGGGGGCGGGATCAGGATCGGCGTTGTCGACGATGGAATCCAGCTCAGCCATCCCGACCTCCTCGCCAACGTCGACACCGCCAACGACAAGGATTGGATCGGCAATGACAACGATCCGAGTCCGGGCAACGGGGACTATCATGGCACCGCGTGTGCCGGGAACGCCGCGGCCCGCGGCAACAATGGTGTCGGGGTCACCGGAACCGCCCCGGAGGCCACCTTGGTGGGGATGCGCCTGATCAGTGGCACCTTTGCGGTGACCGACGCCCAGGAGGCGGAGGCGATGGGCTATCTTCCGCAGCTCATCCAGATCAAATCCAACAGCTGGGGCCCGGACGACACCAGCCATGTGGTCGAGGGACCCGGGCCCTTGGCTCGAGCGTCGATCGCCAATGCGGCGGCAACGGGTCGTGGCGGACTCGGGACCATTTTCGTGTGGGCCGGGGGAAACGGCAGGGAATACGACGACAATTCCAATTACGACGGCTACGCCAACGACATCCACACCATTGCCGTGGCAGCCAGCGATTGCCAAACGGGCCAGTCCTACTACAGCGAGCCGGGGGCCAACCTGATCGTTGCCGCACCGTCGGATGGAGGAACGCTGAGCATCACCACCACCGATTTGGTGGGGAAGTCGGGTTACAACCGGTCGAGTTCGGCAGCGGGCGGAGACTACACCAGCAACTTCGGCGGAACTTCGTCGGCGACTCCCAGCGTTGCCGGAATCGTCGCTCTGATGCTCCAGAAGAACCCGGCGCTGGGGTGGCGCGACGTGCAGGAAATCCTCATCCGCAGCGCGGTCAAGGTCAGTCCCGGGGACGGGGATTGGTCGGACAATGCCGCCGGGTTCCATTTCAACCACAAGTTCGGCGCAGGGCGGGTCGACGCCGCTGCCGCGGTTGCTTTGGCCGGTGGCTGGACCAATCTCGGCGCGGCCGCCAGTCAGTCGGTGGCGATGTCGGGTGGCGCGGTCAGCATCCCCGACAACAACCCCACGGGAGTCACACGGACCTTCGGGTTCACCGGCACCGAGCTTCGGGTGGAACAGGTGGAAGTCCGGGTCGATATCACCCACACCTATCGCGGCGATCTCGAGATATTGCTCACGTCGCCCTCGGGCACCGTCAGCCGCCTGGCGGAGGCGAGAAGCGATTCCGCCGACGATTACCAGGCGTGGACTTTTTCGAGCGTCCGCTGCTGGGGGGAAAGCTCCACGGGAAACTGGACGCTCCGGGTCATTGACGAGGAAGCAGTGGATGTCGGGTCTCTCACCGGCGCGACGTTGACCGTTCATGGCTCGGTGGTCCTGCCGGAAAACCCCGGCCCAACCGTTCAGATCACCTCTCCGGCGACGGCATCCGTCTTTGCCTCCGGCGCAACGGTGGCCGTCTCCGTTGCGGCGAGCGATTTGAATGCCGACGGCTCGGCGGGAAGCATCGCATCGGTGCAGTTGCTCGACGACGGCGCCGTGATCGCGACGGATGCCAGCGCGCCGTTCGAGTTTTCCTTTGTCGGCGACGTCGGAGAGCATCAGCTCACCGCGGTTGCGACCGATGGCGAAGGTGCCTCCGCGGTTTCGGACCCCGTGTCCATCTCGGTGGCCGTCGGTGGATATGACGGGTGGATCGCCGGGTTCCCGGCCTTGCAGGACATTTCGCAGACTGGGGATCCCGATCACGACGGCTTGGCGAACGTAGTCGAATACTACCTCGGTTCCTTGCCCGACACCCCTGATCTGGAAGGGGTCCAACCGGTGATCGAGCGGGACGGCACGAACCTCACCCTGACCTGGTGGCGCTCGAAGTCGGCGGAGGGCGTCACGGGTAGCGCCGAGTGGTCGGACGGGTTGGGGGCCTGGCAGACCATTGGCGTCGTGACCGGGGTCGTCGCGGAAACCGCCTCTCATCAACAGATGCGCGCTGTCCTCACCCTCGCACCGGAGGACTCGAGGAAGTTCCTCCATTTGCGGGTGGAGGAAGTGGCCGAGTGAAGGCAGTATCCCGGGGTGCCTCCCGATTGTCTCCGCATCCGCACTCCGTGGGTTGGATTCCACGTTTTGAAGGACGCCGACGGACTCTATCTGTTGGATGGCGGTTTTATCGGGGGCGTTGGGCGACTGAAAGCAACGCTTGCCCGTCAGCACTGGCAAAACGAGCGGATCCGCGGGATCATCCTCACCCACGGGCATCTCGACCACATTCTCAACGTGGCGGCGATTGCGAGAGAGACGGGAGCTTGGATCGCCGCGCCGCGGCAAGATGCCGCCCATTATGCCGGGCGGGCGGAGTACCGGGGATGGTCGAGGGTTGCCGGCCTGCTGGAAGGAGTCGGCAAGCCCTTGCTTGGTTTCGAGCCGTTCACCCCGGATCGTTGGATTGGAGATGGAGACCGGCTGGATCTCTGGAAAGGACTGCGGGCGGTGCACCTGCCCGGGCACACCGACGGTCATACCGGCTATCTTTGCGAAGATCTTGGCCTGCTGTTCTGCGGGGACTTGTTCGCCAGCTACCGCCGGTTTTCCCACGCTCCACCCGGCATCCTGAACTCGTCGCCCGAATTGATGCGGCTGAGCATGATCCGGGCGCAATCGCTCGACCTGAATGGAGTGCTTCCCAATCACGGTGACGAGGCTTCGCCTGCCGAACATCTAGGACGTCTCAGGAACCTGTCACATTAAGGCACGGTCCTTCAAACTCCGCGGAGAAAACCGGCTAGCAGCGCCTCCAGCCGGGGCAAGCCATGGTCAATCCGGAAGCGGGCGAAGTCGCTTGCCAATGGTTCGTCGTTCCAGTCCCGGCCTTGCAGGATCCGCTCGATCGCCGCGAAGGCCTTTTCGCTGTCACCTTCGGCGATGGTCAGGCCGGTGCGATACGTCTCGACGCGATGGCCGATGCATTCGCCGGCGCTGGCCAGGCAGGGAATGTCGAAAGCGGCCGCCTTGCCGAGGGCACCGCTGCTGCCTTGGAAGTTTTCATAGGCGGCCCAGGCGACGTCGAAGGTCTTGAAGATGGAATTGAAATCCGCCTCCTCCGGAATGCGGGTGGCGGCGGGATTGAAGTGGACGTTGTCGATCTCCCCGGCAGCGATCTGCTCCGAGATGCGCTGGATCCGCTGTTGTTCGGTCGGGCTGTACTCGTCCTTCTCGTAGCGACCGGCTGCGACGAAGAACCAAGGGCGATTCCCGTTCCGGGCCTTCTCGGCGACATTCAGCAGGTTGAGCAGCCCCTTGCGGCGTTCGAGTCCGATCAATCCGATGATTTTTCTACCTGCAGCTTTGCCGCGGATTTCCTCGGCAAGTGCATAGGGTGTCGCCGGCAGCCCGGAGTCCGTGACGTCGGGGAAGGGATGCACGGGCTTCGCCGTGTATTGCTCCAGCGGTTCGGCGAAGCGCTCGTCAAGCACGCCGATCCCGCGGCAGAGCGGGCTGCGCATCAGGGCGTCGCCCTTGGCGAGCATCCGCAGCGATTTCTTCAATGCCGGCACCTCGCCGTGGTGGTGGTTGCGCAAATAGAGTCCGCACCACGGGCGTCCCAAGGTGGCCCCCGGAACCCAAGGGAAGGGCAGGAATCTCAGGTAGCTGTCGAGGTAAGGAAAAAACACCAGGTCCGTTCGCCTGCCGGAGGATAGTTCGGCTTCAAACAGAGCATCCGCGCAGCGCTTCCAGCGCTGGAAGGTCCGCAACGGATCTCCCTCGAACCGCCCCCGGAACCAACTCCGCTTTCCGGAAGGCAGGAAATGGGTGGTGACCTTGGCGTCGAAGTCGGGGATCGCGCCGAGCGTTGCAATGCGGGCACCGGCCAGCGCTTCAGCGGGATCCGGGCAAAGTCCGATGACATTCGCCCCGAGCCGCAGGAAGGCCGCCGTGAACTGGGAGAAGTACATCGGATGATGGCCGATCCAGAGTGGATCGATCAACGCGACGGTCTTCGCCGGCGGGGGGGACGTCATGGGAGGGTGGGGCGAAGTCGCGCGTGGATCCAGGAAGCGCGCACGAGGAAAGCTTGGGAGAGGCCGGCCATCACGCCGAAAATCATGGCCGCGAGCCTTTCGTCGAAAGGGTTGGAGGTCAGGGTCTCGCTAAGCAGGCAGCAGGCCGCGATGAAGGGAAGAAACGCCAGCCATTGGTCCGGCCCGGGATCGGACGCGTTCGATCTGGCCGCGGAGATCGATGCCACCATGACCCCGCCGATCAGGGCGACATGGGCCAGCAGCCCGAGAACCCCGCCGGAGAAAAGCGAATAGGTCCAGGTCGAGTGGCCGGCGAACCAGACGTCGTCGCCGATCTCCTCGTCGGGTGGGTAGACCAGGTGAATCGCCGGCATGTACGAGGGATGCCAGTAGTAGGATGCACCGATGCCACGGCCGTGCAGGTAGTGGACCGGGTCCCGGTTGAGGATTTCGACGATGCCGTCTGCTTCCGCACGGCGGGTCAAATACGAGATATCCTCGGTGGTGTTGCGGTCCTCGGCATGGTGGAAGAGGCGTTCGTTCCAACGTTCCAACAGGAGAGGTTCTGCCACCGCAGCCACTCCGATGCCGAGCACTGCGACGAAAGTCAGGGCGAAAACCGGGAGCAGCCGCCACATGGCATCGACCGGCCTGAAGAGTCCCCAGCGGCTGCCCAGCAGGAAACAGAGGCTGCTGGCCAAGGCCGATGCCATCACCGGGAAGAGCAGCGAGCGGGTGATGGTGATGAAGATGCCGATGAACAGCACCGAGGTCGCGACCAGCAGTGACCAGTGGAAGCGCTTGCGCAATAGCAGCGCGCAGCCGATCCAGCCGGCGATCCAGTTGTTGGCCGAACTTTGGACCTCGACCCGCGCGGTTTCCAGGGTCACGCCCTTGAACACGAAACCGTGGAAGATCCGCCAGATCACGTTGACGCAGGCCGCGGTCAGGACCGGCGCGACGATCCTCG
Organism: Neoluteolibacter marinus; assembly: GCF_014904755.1. Taxonomy (GTDB): domain Bacteria; phylum Verrucomicrobiota; class Verrucomicrobiia; order Verrucomicrobiales; family Akkermansiaceae; genus Haloferula; species Haloferula marina. Next base: position 7,052 of record NZ_JACZFQ010000029.1, on the reverse strand, counting down.
ACGGCCGGACACCCATGCAGCCGGCGATGTGGGCGTTCATGATGCCCGCCAGGCAGAGCACCAGCGGCAAGATGATCCGCAGGGATCGGCCGGGCGACACGCCTTGCAGGAAGGCATTGGCGAGCATGAAAGCGAGGAACGCACCCCAGCCCAGGATGAACCAGGCGCCAGGACGAACCAGCAGGTAGCGCCAGCCGAGGTAGAGGATCCCCAGGGTCGAGAACACCGACAAGGCGAGGAAGACCAACTGGTCGATGCCCGCACCTCCGGCTGCCTCACGGGCCTGGGAAGCCCGGTAGTCGAAGGCGAAAGAGGCCATGAAGACCCACAGCAGCTTCTCCACCCATGGTGCAGCGGCGGTGGCGGGAACCGAGACGGGATCTGGCCCGGTGGCACTCATGACCGGAACGAGTCCGGGTTGCCCAGCGCCTTGGCGAGGGTTTCGCCACGATCCTGCCAATGAAATGCATCGCGGCAGGCCTCCAGCGCGCGGGAGGCCGCGAAGTTGAGGAAAGGCAGGTCGTCGATCTTTGCGGCGATCGCCCGCGCCAGCGTCTGCGGATCCGGGGCGGCAATCGCTTCCGTCTGTGGGTCGACCGGCACTCCGCTCAAGGCTGCTTCCACCGACGCCAATGGCAGGCCGCGGAAGATGTAGTCGAGTGCCTTGAGCTTGAAGCCGCCGCCGAGGGCCTCGGGGATCAGGCCGATGCGGGCCTGGTCGAGGAAGGGCGACACCGACGGCACATTGGCGGTGAATTCGGCCCAAGGATACTGGCTGGCCAAGGAGGCAAACCAATCCGGATTGGCCTTCCCCACGACTTGGAAGCGGATGTCGGCCTGTTGGAAAGGAACCGCGGCGGCCTTGAGGAATGCTTCCAGGTTGCGGCGCTTGGCGAGCCATTCGAAGGCGCCGGCGAGGACCACCTGGCGGGGCATCGCGGCGGTGATCTCGCGCGGTGGCCCCGGCGGGATTTCACCGCTGTATCCGGGTGGCAGCATGCAGACCGGCGTGCCGGGCGCTTCGCGGCGGAAGGCGTCGGCGTCGCGCGGGGTGATGGCACTGATCAGGTCCGCCCGCTGGCAGAGGTTCGATTCCAACCGCCCGTACTTCCAGGCATCCCACTTCAACGCCAAGCGCATCGCCGGCGAGCCGGTGCCGTCCGCAGCGACTTGCCGGCGGACTTCCGCTTCGTGATTGTGGGCGATGTAGGCGACTTTCACGTCGTCGGGAATCATCGGCGCAGCCCAGCCACAGGCGGCCTGGTCGATGACGACCCAGTCCCATGATTCCTGCAGCAAGCGGGTGAGGGTGTTGCGCTGGGGCCTATTGCCGAGCCGGAAAGCATCCGCCGGAAGTCCGGAAGCGAGGCTCTTCAGGCGGCTGGTGGGAATCTCGCCATGGATTTCCCAGCGGACCGGAAGGGCGGCTTCTTCGGGCCGGGGTGCCTGATGACAGAGCACGGTGATCTCGATCTCCGGGCGCGCGGCCAGCGATTCGAGCATGCCGAGCGAATAGATCAGCTCCCCGCTGTTGGCGGGGCGGGGGTCTTGGCGGGTGATCCAGAGACAGCGCATGGCGTGCGGTTGATGCTAGGCCGGCACACCCGGTGTCGAGGCCAGGATCTTCTCGAAGGTCTCCGCGGTCTTCTCGATCGGGAAGGTCGCTTCGGCGTAGGCACGGGCTTTGCGGCCGAACTCCGCGCATTCGGTGGGCGAGTCGCGGAGAAACTTTGCCGCGGCGATGAACTCCTCCATCTCGCGCGGAGCCACCGTGAGGCCCGCCCCGTGTTCACGCGTGATCCTCGCGGCGAGGTTCTCCTTCGGCACGGCCAGCAGCAGCGGCCGGGCGGCACAGAGATAGCTGAGGGTTTTCGACGGCACCGAGAACACCCCGGCTTCCTGTTCCAGGATGCCCACCAGGACGTCGCCCGAGGCCAAGACCGAGGGAAGGTCGGCGAAGGGTTGGTAGGGGAAGATCAGCAGGTTGGTCAGGCCGGCGGCTTCTGATTCCCGTCGAAGCCACTCGGCCCCGATCCCTTCCGAGACGATGACCACCCGGACGGAATCGTCCTCCTTGAAGCGTTTCGCGAGTTCCAGGAGCATGGCCGGATTGTGCTTCATGCCAATCGTCCCCGAGTAGAGGAAGACGAACTTGTCCTGGAGTTCGTGCCGGCGCGACCAGGTGTTGGCTTTCGGCAGGACGGGGATGTCCTCGATGACCGCCCAGTTCGGGACGACGGAGATGCGCTCGGGGTCGACCCCGAACTCGCTGGCCAGGATCGGGGTGAAGTCGGCGGTGATGGCGACAATGCCGCTGCTGCGCTTGAACTGCCGCGAGTCCAACAGGCGGTACCAGGCACCGATCAGTCCTCCGGCGACGGGGATTTTTTTCCGCAGCAACTTGTCGACGGCGAGGCTGTAGAAATCCTGGACCCAGTAGTAGAAGCGCCCTCCGCATTCCACGGTGGCGCGGGTGATGGGTTCCTGGGTTTCGGTCGGTGTGTTTCCGGACAGCACCGCGTCGGGCTTCCATTCCCGCACGAACTCTGCGGCAGCATGGCCGTACTGCACCTCCATGTTGCGGCGGCGCCGGAACGAGTATTTGTATCGCGGGTAGTCGGGGTCCATCGGGATCTCCTGGAACTCGAGCGTGCCGGCGTCCCCGGGATGGTGCCGGAGGTCCCCGCGTGGAGTTTGCAAGCTGCCGGCAAAGGCATGGACCACTTCGTGTCCCCGCGCCGCGAGTGCGCGGCTAAGCGAGGTGGGAAAGGCGTGGCCGGCGTAGTCGTGGACCAGGATTCTCATGGGGGGAGGCGCCGGGGGCGGCGGCCCGATGCTAGCAGCCCCGGGGCCATGGTCAACGTGAGGGCTTCACGTGATCGCGTAAGGTCGACCGTGACGGCAGGCAGGATTCCGTCCGGTCACCCAGGGGGCCGGGCCTCGTATCAAAACGGATCGTCCGGATTCGCCCATGACGGCCCGACTCGCCACTCCTCGACCATTTCCTTCGGGAAGTCGTCGAGGAAGCGGGACGGACGTTGGATGATATCGCCGCTGTACGACTTCGGGTTGATCAGGGGGTAACTCAGGTAGAGCTCGTCCTTCGCCCGGGTGATGGCGACGTAGAACAAGCGGCGTTCCTCCTCGAGCTGATCGGCGTCGTCGGCTTCGAGGATCCGGCCGTTGGGGAACTGGCCGTCGGCGAGCCAGATCAGGAACACGACCTTCCACTCGAGGCCTTTGGCCTGATGGATCGAGGAAAGGGTGACCTTCTCGTCGTCGCGCTCCGAGGTGTCGCCGGTCGGCTCACCGTCGGCGGACCCCAGCAGCGAGAGTTGGGAGAGGAACTCGAGCACGTCGTCGAAATTACCTGCGTAGGCCATCAGTTGCTCGATGTCGCTACGGCGGTTCTCGTAATTGTCGAAGGAGGCCTGGAGGAAATCGGCGTAAAGCCCTTCGAGTACACTGAAGACCATTTCGGCGGGCTTGGCAAAGACGCCGCCCGGGGTGAGTTCGTCGAGAACGTAGCCGAGCTGCTCCCAGTGCTTCGCCGCCTTCTTGGGCGGCTTCATCGCGGCGAGGACCTCCGACCAGACGGGAGTTTCGTCGCTTTGCGCGGCACCGCTTTTCAGCCAGTCGCGCCACAGCTTGTCGGCGCCGATCGCCCCGATGCCGGGAAGCAGCAGCACCAGCCGCTTGAAGCTGGTTTCGTCCCTGCGGTTGGTGACGAAGCGCAGGAAGGACGAGATGTCCTTGATGTGCGCCTGCTCGAAAAAGCGCAGACCGCTGGTGATCGCGAAGGGGATGCCGCGGGTGGTGAGCTCCATCTGGATTTCCAGCGACTGGAAATGGGCGCGGTACAGCACCGCCATCTCCTCGAGCGGGATGCCCTCGTCGCGCAGCTCGAGCATCCGCTGGGCGACGAAGGCAGCCTGGGTCGACGGGTCCTCCAACGGCACCAGTGCCGGCTTCACGCCTGTTTCCTGGCGCGACGACCGCAAGTCCTTGTCGAAGCGCGCCCGGTTGGCCCGGATCGCGGTGTTGGAGAGATTGAGGATCTCCGGGACACTTCGGTAGTTGGTCTCGATCTTGAAGACGCCACACCCGGAGTGGCGCTCGGGGAACGACAGGATGTTGCCCATGTCCGCTCCGCGCCAGGAGTAGATCGACTGGGCGTCGTCGCCGACGGCCATCACGCTGGCCCCGTCGCCGGCGAGCAGGTCGATCAGCTCGCTCTGGACCGCGTTGGTATCCTGATACTCGTCGACGAGGATGTGACGGAAGCGTTTGCGGTAGAGGGCGAGCAGCTCCTCGTTCTGTTGGAAGAGCCTGAGGGTCAGCACCAGCAGGTCGTCGAAGTCGACGGAGTTGGTGTCGAGCTTGCGCTTCGCATAGCCTTCGTGGACGCGGTGGATTTCCGCGCTCCAGTCGTCGAAATAGGGGTAGCGGCCGCTGATCACGTCGTCGAGCGACTCGCCGGTGTTTTCCACCAGGCTGAACATCGAGGCCAGCACGTCGGCTTTCGGGAAGCGCCGGGTTTTGGTGTCGATGTCGAGCGCGGCCACGACGCCGGAGAGCAGCGACTTCTGGTCGTCGCGGTCGAGGATCGAGAACGACTTCGTGAATCCCAGTTCTTCGGCATGGCGCCGCAGGATGCGGTTGCCGATCGAGTGGAAGGTGCCGCCCCACAGCGCCGAGACATCGTGCGGCACGAGGCTGCGGACGCGCTCGGTCATTTCCCGGGCGGCCTTGTTGGTGAAGGTCAGCAGCAGGATGTGGCGGGCATCGACGCCCTGGTCGAGCAACCAGGCGACCCGGTAGGTGAGCGTGCGGGTTTTCCCCGAGCCCGCGCCGGCGATGACCAGGGTCGGGCCGGGTGGCGAGGTGACGGCGGCGAATTGCTCGTCGTTGAGCTCCGCCCGGTAGTCGATGCCGGAGGCCGGTCCCGAGGTCCGTCGGTTCAGCGTGTACTCGCGCGCCATGCGGGGCAGCTTCGGGGTTTTCGCGGCGGGTTCAAGCACCGGGGAAGGCTTGCCGAGCATTCGGCTTGTCCCCGTCGGCTGGACCCATATGCTCGCGAGGATGAGGAAAAAGACGACCCTAGCAGTCTTGTTGTCGCTCGGACTGTTGGTGCTGTGGTTGGCAAGGCAAGCTGGTGGGGAGGCTGACGGGCAAGCGGGCGCGGAGAGTCGGTCGGGCCGGAGCGCTCACACCGGGCTGTCCGGAGATCCGCAAGAAGGGCGGGCAACCAAGGTGACGGCGCGCAATCGCGAACCCCGGCCGCCCAGCCACAGTCCAGCTCGGCTTGTCGAGTTCTACCTGCCGGCCTTCGAGATCCGTGGAATGGCGCTTTCCTCGGCGCTCAAGGAATTGAACAACCGCTACAAGCAGGCCTGCCACGAGTCCGGCGAGTCGCCGGTGGCTCTCGACTTCGAGTTGCCGCCCGGCATCGATCCGCTGATGCAGTTGAAACTGAGGCCCGGGACGCTGGACGGGATGATCCGCATGCTGGCCGCCATGGCTGGCTTGGAGTGCCGGAGGGAGGGCGCGCGGTTCGTTTTCGAGAAGCCGACGGGCGAGGGCGGGGAAACGGAGCTGAAGGTGTCGCCGGATTTCCTGTCCCGGCTGGCAAGCCTGGCGGGGCGTGAATTCCCCTCGGGATTCGGCCCCAAGGAGAGGCTGGCGGCGCTCGGCCTGCCGCTGGATCCGGAAAGCCGGATCACTTTCAGGGCGTCGAGCAGCAGCCTGGATCTGGGGGCCGCGACTGCTGCGGACCAAGCCCGGGTAGCTGGATTCGTTAAGGCGCTGGCCGACGAGCAGCCGGTTCAACACAAGCTGCAAACCAAGCTGATCCGTATTTCCCCGGGCTTGGATTGGGAGCCTGAAGATCATCCGGTGGTCGACGGGGTTGGGGTCGATCTGATGCTCCGCAAACTCGCCCAAATGAAAGGCGTGGATCTGATCAGCATGCCTTCGGTCATGGCCCGCAGCGGTGAGGAAGCGACCGTGACGATCGACCGGCTGAGCATAGGCATCACTTCGGAGCTGCTCGGATTCGGGGAAAAGATCGACGCGACCTATGTCGAGCGCGAGGAGCTGCCTGAAGCTTCCGGGGGAGAGGTGGAACCGGCGGAAAGAAGCCGGATCGAGTTGTCCGGCTTCACGGCGGACGCGGCCACCCGCATGAAGTCTCAGCCGAACCCCGACGGATCGCGCACGCTGCTGCTGGTCACTCCAACAGCGGTCGATCCCACGGGACGACCGTTCCGGCGGCCCCGGTAGCTTTTTGGTCGGGGGCAGGGTGGCGCTGCGTTCAGCCGAGGGTCAAGGTGACCGGGCAGTGGTCCGAGCCGGTGACATCGGGGAGGATCGCCGCATCCTTCATCCGGTCGAGGAGCTTGCCGGAAACCCCGAAGTAGTCGATGCGCCACCCGATGTTGTTGGCGCGGGCGTTGGCGCGGTAGCTCCACCACGAGTAGGCCCCGGTTTTGTCCGGATAGAGCTGGCGGTAGCTGTCGTGGAATCCGCTGTCGAGGAGCTTGCCGAAGCCCGCGCGCTCCTCGTCGGAGAAGCCGGCATTGCGGCGGTTTTCGCGCGGACGGGCGAGGTCGATCTCCTGGTGGGCGACGTTCAGGTCGCCGCAGAAAATGACCGGCTTGCCCGCTGCTTCGAGCGACAGGAGGTAGAGCCGGAAGGCCTCGTCCCAGGACATGCGGTAGGGGAGGCGGCGAAGCTCGTTCTGGGCGTTCGGGGTGTAGACGTTGACCAGTTGGAAATCGGGGTATTCCAAGGTGAGGACCCGGCCTTCCCGGTCGTGCTCGTCGATGTCCATGCCGTGTTTGACCGCGACCGGCTCGTCGCGGGTGAAAACCGCCACCCCGGAGTAGCCCGCCTTGTCGGCCGAGTTCCAGTAAGAGCGGTAACCGGCGAATTCCAGCGGCAGCTCGACCTGTTCCTCACGGGCCTTGGTTTCCTGGAGGCAGAGGATGTCAGGGCGTTCCGAGGCGACGAATTCGGGCAGGCCCTTGCCCAGGGTGGCGCGGATGCCATTG
>NZ_JACZFQ010000028.1 GCF_014904755.1 Neoluteolibacter marinus | reverse complement strand
GGGGGGGGGGGGGGGGGGGGGGGGGGGAGATCAACCACGAAGGCATGAAAAAAGCCGCATCCCGGAGCGGGATGCGGCCTTTGGAAGAGCGTTGCGGATTAGCGCTTGGAGAACTGGAAGCGCTTGCGGGCGCCGGGGCGGCCGGGCTTCTTGCGTTCCTTCATGCGCGGGTCGCGGCGGAGCAGGCCGTGCGGCTTGATCACCTTGCGGAGTTCCGGCTCGAAAATGGTGAGCGCGCGGGCAACGGCGAGGCGGATGGCGCCGGCCTGGCCGTGGGTGCCGCCGCCGGCGGCGGTGACGGTGACGTCGAACTTGTTCAGCAGGTTGGCGTGCTGGAACGGAGCCAGGACGGTGTTCTGCAGGGGCAGGGTCGGCAGGTAGTCCTCGAAGGAACGGCCGTTGATGGTGATCTGTCCACTGCCTTCGGTCATGCGGACACGGGCGACGGCATTCTTGCGGCGGCCGGTGGCGCTGAGGTTCTTGACTTCGCTCATTTCAAAAAGGGGTTCGGGCTGCCGGTTCAGGCGATTTCGTAAGCCTGCGGCTGCTGGGCTTCGTGCGGGTGCTCGGGGCCGGCGTAGACCTTCAGCTTGCCGAACTGGGCACGGCCGAGGCGGTTCTTGGGGATCATTCCCCAGACGGCATCCTCGACAAGCAGGACCGGACGGCGCTTGCGCACCATGCGGGGAGTCTCGACCTTCTGGCCGCCGACCCAGCCGGAGAAACGGGTGTAGATCTTGTCGTTTTCCTTGGTGCCGGAGAGAACCACCTTGTCCGCGTTGATCACGATGACGAAGTCACCGGTGTCGATGTGCGGGGTGAACATGGTCTTGTGCTTGCCGCGCAGCAGGCGGGCTGCCTCGACGGCGACCTGGCCGAGGATCTTGTCTTTGGCATCGATCACGTGCCAGGTGCGCTCGATGTCGGTCGGCTTTGCGGAAAACGTCTTCATGAGATGGAACGGAAAAAAATCCCCTTTGCCGGAACGCGGAGTCGGCGTCACGCGGCGGAGGGGCGCGCAAGCTAGGGATCGGACCATGGGGTGTCAATCGGAAATCCGAGGGAAGTTTCGGGGCTCTTTCCGGGGTTTCCGTTGGCCGCATCTTCACCCCCGCGGGGCCGGAGGCCGACAACCGGGTCTGGGGCTGGCAGGACCTTTCTTTCCTTGTGGGCAGGGGGAGGGGTGGCCATGCTTCCGCCATCTGGACCCCCATGGTAGATCAACTCACTGTACAGCCGTTTTTCGATGCCCTCGGTCAAGCCAGTGCTCCGCACGCCGGGGGGGTGAATGCCGTTGCCACCGCCCGCATGGAACGGGTGTTGAAATCGCCGGTGGACGCCCCGGGCAGGGGGATCCTGCTGCGGGCTCCGCGGGCGGGCTACGGGAAGAGTCACCTTTTGTCCTTCGTCCAGCAGCGGCTTGCGACCACCCACGAGTTCCTGCCGATCAACTTCGTCGATGGCGCCAGGATCGACGCCGGCGGGGCGATCGAGGCGGCTTTGCGCCGGCTGACCCGGGCGCTACCGGCCGGCGGCGGGCTCACGGCTCTGGATTTCCTCTCGCGTCGGCTTTTCTCGCTGGCTCTCCAGCCCTTGGTCAGTTCGGGCGAGGTTCCGTGCCAGGATCGGGAGGCGGCGCTCGGTGCGCTTCGCCAGCGACCGATCGAAACCTTCGATTTCCATCACGGGCAGGCGGTGACCGCCCAGTGGACCAAGGAGAATTTCGAAGTCCTCGGCCCGCGGCTGGCGCTTGAGCTCAGCCGGCGCGCCGGGAGTTCCCTCAACGAGACATCGTTCTGGCTCGCCTCGTTGTTCCGCTTCGCGGTCGCCGTTCCGGAGCATCCCGGGCGCACGGGGATGATCATTCAGTCCGCCACGTCGGATGCCGGGGTCGAGCGCTATGCGGGATTCCTCGCGATGCTCTCCCTGATTGGCCGGGTGGTGGTGGTCGCGGATGACTTGGAGGGCATGCATGCGGACACCGGGTCGGCACTGCGCTTTGCCAGTTTCATCGCCACGGTGCGGCAGCAGGCGCCCAGGGTGGACGTCGTGGTTTCCATCAATGACGACATCTGGGAAAGCGCTTTCGTCCCGGCCTTGAGCGGCGGCCTACTGGATCGCCTCGGAGAAATGGAGATCATGCTCGCCCCGCTGGACGAGGAAGCGATGTCCGCGTTGCTTGAGGCACGGGTACCGGGGCGGGCGATCGATATCCGCTCCCGTTTGACGCTGGCGCCGGGCGAGCACTACGCCCGCCGGGTTCTCCGCAAGATCGCCGATCTCGACGAGTCGATCGACGGGGGTGGCGCAAGCCAGGTGATCGCCAATACGCCAGAAGAACGTCAAGAAGTAGGCGGTCCGCCGGTTTTGCCGCGTGGGACTGAAGGGGAGTTCGCCGCCGACGCCGTTCAGCCGGATCAACCGGCGTGGCAACCCGATGCGCCGCCGCCAGTTGCTGCCCCGGACGCCACGGGATCGTTCGACGAACCTCTCCAGTCAGAAACGGGCGACAACCCGTCCGAACAAGAAAGCGTTGCGTCCACGGCCGGCGGCGACCGCATCGACGATCTGCTCAAGCAATTCCGAGAGCGGTACGGCCGGGACTGAAATTCCCTCGGTTCGGTTCAATTTTTCCCTTGCCAGTCGCGCGGGTGTGATCGCATCTTCCGCCCGCCCCGCCGAGCGGGGCATGTTTTAAATCCGGTGTAGCTCAGCGGTAGAGCGGGTGGCTGTTAACCACTAGGTCGTAGGTTCGATCCCTACCGCCGGAGCCATTTAAAACCAGTCACTTGCGACGGTTTCAGGGTCACTTTTCAGATCCGACTGAACACTCTGACTGAACACTCCCGGCCATTTTACTGAGCCGCGACAGGACCGGGATGCCGAATCAGCATTCCCCGCTCGAGTTCCTCAAGGATCAGTTCGAAGCCCTCAAGCCCCGCGAAGTGGAAATTGAAGGGCTCCCTTTCAAGCTGGTTTTCCAGCCTTTGAATGGAGAGCAGACCTTGAAGCTTGCGAAGGCGGCGAGAGAAGCGAAGCCGGGGGCGCAGTCGGTTGCTTACGCCGAGTTGATTGTCGAGACGGTGAAGCTTGAGGATGGGGAGCAGGCGTTCCCGCTTCTGAGGGGCGGGCCGAATCCGGTTGAGGTCATCACGAAGCAGGCGCCCCCGCGGATCTTCACCGCGCTGGTGAATGCTCTCCTTGATTGGCTCGTTTCCGCGGATTGATTTCCGACCTTTTCTCCGCCTCGCTGGGGGGCCGGGGGAGGGAGCCGCGACAGGTAGCAAATGGCTACCAGACGCGAGGCGAAGTTCATCATCTCCGCCGAGAACAAGACGGGCAGCGCCCTGGCGAAAGCCTCCGGCGATGTGAAGGCGCTTGGCGATGGCTTCTTGAAGTTCGGGAAGGTGGCCGGGGTTGCCTTTGCCGCGGTCGGGGTCGCCGGCATCGCCGCGGTGAAGGGGATCACGGACATGGTGAACAAGGCCAATGCCGTGACGGACTCTCTCGCGAAGCAGTCGGACCGGCTCGGGATCGCCACCGAATCGCTTCAAGCCTACCGGAACGCGTCGGAGCTTGCCGGCGTCTCGAACAGCACGCTCGAGAAGGGCCTCGCGAAGCTCAATCGGAACGTCGGGGACATCAAGAACGGGCTGGTTTCCGATACCTCCGCCATCGTCAAAGCGTTCGACGTGCTGGGCGTCTCGATCGACGAGATTAAAGGCCAGTCTCCAGAGAAAACCTTCGAAGCGATCGTTGACCAGCTCGGCGCCATTGAAGACCCGGCAACGCAGGCAGCGCTCGCGACTCAGCTCTTCGGCCGCTCAGGGCAAGAGATGATCACCCTGTTCAAGGCTGGCACTCCAGCACTCGAAAAGGCAAAGCAGACGCTCAAGGACTACGGTCTTGAGATCACCCGACTGGACGCCAAGAAAGCCGAGGACCTGAACGACGCATTCACCGAGGCGAATCAGCTCCTCACCGAAGCGAAGCAGAAGCTCGCAATCGAGCTTTCGCCGGTGCTGACCGAGATCATCCAGGACTTCTTGGAGGCCGGCAAAGCAGGCGGAGGTATTGGCCCCGCCATCGCAGAGGGTGTGAAGATCGGAGTCGATTCGTTGCGGGTTCTGCAGCAGGCCGTGAGGGCGGCGACTGGCGGCCAGAGCGTCGATACTACGACCGCTCTCGAGAACGGGGGCGATGCGGTGCTGATCGAAAAGAGACTCTCCGACCTCAGGGCGATCCAGGACCGGATTGCCAGCCTGCAGGCGCAAGGGAAGACGATCACCGGCGGAGGGGACTTCGATATTGCCCGGCAGTTCGGCGGACCCGCGCAGGCGTTCACCGGGATCATGGATCTCGACGAGGCCGCGTCTCGTGCGAGGACAGAGGTTGAATCCCTCAAAGCGGCCCTGGCAGAGCTCCCACCCGTCATCGTCGCCCAAGCCGCAGCAAACCGCCAACTCCTGGAAGTCGAGGACCAGCGCCGCGCCGGTCAGATCAGCGACGCTGATGCTGCCGCGACATCGGAAGCCATTCGCAATGGCCTCAAGAGCCAAACCGAGGAGCTGGAGTGGCAGGCAAAGCTCGGGGATGAGCTTCTTGAAAAGGAAGCCGAGTTGCTCGAATTCAACAAACGCCAGGTTGCTGAGAAGGCGGAGATTGCCGCGCTGACAAAGGAGATCGAGGAGGCTGGAGGCTCGGTCCTTCCTCCGAAGGAGTTCGAGCAAGTTGCGGACTCGTTCGAGCAGCTGATTCCCCTCTCCGATGACCTGGCGGATTCCATCGCCACCGGACCGGAGAGCATCGCTGGATCATTTGACCGCGCAGCCGGCGCGAGCGGCGAATTCCGTGAAGCGGCGACAACCGATCTCGTTGCCGTAACCAACCACGTCGAAGCGACGATGGGGAGCTATGAGAAGCTCTTCCTCACTCTCAACGAGTACGGCCAATCCGTGACGGGGAACCTCGAGAGCGCAATCGACGAGTTCACCCGCTCGGGCAAGCTGAACATGGCCGAGTTCACCCGCTCCGTGCTTGCCGACTTGGCGGCGATTGCAGCCAAAGCAGCAATTCTCGGCGGGATCCTTGGGAACGAGTCATACGGCGGGAATGGCTCCGGCCTCGTTGGCTCGCTGGTTTCGTCCATCTTCTCAGGCTCGATCTCGACAGCCGGCGCGCCGAGAGCAATCGATCTCGGGACGTTCGAAGGCGGCGGCTTCACCGGCTACGGCACCCGCTCGGGCGGGCTCGACGGCAAGGGCGGCTTTCCCGCGATCCTCCACCCGAACGAAACGGTCATCGATCACACCAGGGGCCAGAGCCTCGGGGGCGATACCTACAACGTCAATCAGACGGTCGTCATCCGCGAGACGATGCCAGCGGGACAGGCGCGGGCGATCATCGATGCGGCCAGCAAGAAATCCTTGGGCGACTTCCTCAACCAGCGGCAGCGCGGCGGTGGCCGTGCCCGTGCTTTCGGCTAAATCGTGAAGCGTTTCGACTTCCCCGGGCAGCCAACGGCCAACAGGCTCGCGGGAATGGATCGCCTACTTGCCGCGCTCGTGTCCAATTTCGAAGTCTGCAAGGCGGACGGCTTGGAAGTCGTTTGCTCGCTCACCATCTTCGCGGGCGGGATGCGGTTTGACGGGGTGCTTCTGACTTTTGAGGAATTCGAGCGGACGAGTAGCGACATGCTCCGCGGCACTTGGAACGGGATCGAATCCGCGACGTTTCAGGGAGCGAGCGAGCAGGGGCTTCCTATGGGGGAGCTTCGGAAAGATGGGCGGGCAGTTGATCCGGTGGCGGGCTCGCTTCATCTTGCCGTTTCCAGGGCATTCGCGGGGCCGATGGAGTTCAAGTACTCTCCGCCTCAGTCCATGCGCTTCATGCTGGCGAGCGTCGCGGGATGGACTACCGCACGGGTCGAAACGTCCGGCTAAACGTAGCCCTGCCCCTCGTGGCTACCGGGCAGACGAAACCCCGCCCGCGGTGAAGCAGGCGGGGCGCGAATTCATCAAGGCGCGGCCGGCAGTGTTCGCTTCCACTCTTGGCCATATCCAGACGCCTTGCGCTTGGCTTTGGATGGGTGCGGGGGCTTTTCGCCTCTCATCCGCGCCCGCTTGTTTTCAAGCTCAAAGGTCTTGTCGATCAGGCTGGCGGCTCTCCGCGTGATCCTCTCTTGTGGCGTTTCCTTGTCGCGAGTCATTTCAACATTGGTGATAAGTGAAAGCCCCGCCCCCTGTCGAGGACGAGGAGTTGATCGAAGGCTTCAACGTCGGGGCGCCAGCCCTTCACGAATGGCCTGCAAGGCGAGCGTCGCCGGAGCGATTCCTCGCCGGTCGGCTTCGGCGGCCAGCTCGAGGAACAGATCCTCGGGAAGCGCATTGCTCCCGATCACGAGGGAGATTGCGAGAGATACCCCGGGGTCGATCACTGGCCGGCGATCTTCAAGCGCGGCGGCCAATGTCCAACGGCGCAAGACTTCGTGCGTGGCGACTCCCTCGCGCTCGGCTGTGATCGCGGCCGCGGCGGTGACACGAGGCGAGAGGTAGAGATTCGCGGACTCGCCGGGGCTTGGCCGTTTCCGTTTCCTCGTTTGCCTTGGCCTCGGGCGCGGGGCCTCGATCTTCCCTGCCTCGATGTCGGCGGCTTGCTTCTGACGGGCCTCGGCACTCAGGGAGCGTTCGAACGTGGCGAAGGGGGAGCGGTTCATGCGGCCTCCTTTCCGGTGGCGGCTTTCTGCGCCCGGTAGCGTTTCAGGTAGTCCGCGGTGCCCAGCTCGGCGAGACGGTGTAGCTCGGATGTCGCGGACGGGGAAAGCCCGATGTAGCGGGCGGCGAAATCGCGCTTGAATTCCTGCGCCTCTTCGTCGTTTCCGGTCAGTAGCAACCCGAACAAGACATGCGTTGCAATCGTTGATGCCGGGCGTTCCCCGACGGCCTTGGCGTGATCTCTGACTCGCTGTGCTGCTTTCCCCTTCAACGTGAGGGTGATCTTCAACGGCTTGATCTCCGGCGTGTTCTTCTTGGTCGTTTTCATGTTCAACAAAAACGGGTCTCCCCCGGAGCGGTGCTGTAACACCTTCGCCACGCGGTCAGGCATGACTATTCCGGGAGAGACCCGATATTCTCGCTTTGTTGGTTCCGCATGACCGGGTGACTATTCCGGCCGTCGAGTGCGGGCCGCGGTTACAGCCACGGCTGCGAAAGGCTTATCACGGCGACGGTCGAGGTCAAGACTTCCAGGGCCGGCGCCGGCTCGGGCTCCTTGTCCCGCGAATGCTTGGCCGTAGCTGGCGGGCGCCCGCATCTTTTCGGCGGTGGCATTTCTGGATCGCCTCGGGAAACGTGGTTGGACTCTAGACAAGCCGGGCAATGCTCGCGGGCGATCGGGGAACGATCATCGAGGTTGAGGGCTACACGTCCGGGGCGAATCCAAGGCACGGGTTCGGAAAGGCGCAGGACAACCACGGCAGCGTTTGGAAGCTCATTTGGTAGGGCTCCGGCGAGGCTTCATCCGGCGATCACTGAGGCGCTCCGCGGCAGGAACCAGCTCTCGAGCCGCATCGTCAACCATGTGTTGCATCCCGGCAGCGATGCGCTCCGCCGCTTCGGGCGAATGGGTCGCCGCGAGGATCTCCGCGGCGATGGAAGGGAGCGGGGCGAGATGCCTTTTCACCGCGGCCGCAAGTCTCGCCCATTCGTCGCGGACTCCGGGCCGTTCGAATAGTTCCCGGCGGCGGGCGTGATCGGTGAAGGGCTCGACTTCGGCGCAGGGCCGGAGGATCGCCGGAAGCCTCGGCTCGGCGGATCGATCCGCGGGGGCTGGCTGCGGAACCGGTTGAAGGAGTCTCCAAGCGATGACATCGCCCAGAGAAACAACGATGCCCTTCGCTGTCACTTCGGCTGGGCAGCCTTCCTCAATCCAAGCGGTGATCGTGGCCGGATGCTTGCGGAGAATTGCGGCGGCATCGGGGATCAGGTGGGCGGGATTCGGGGCGGTCATTTCTTGGTTTTCTGGCGAGCTTTCGCCGGCTCGCTGGCACCGCGGCGGGGTCGGCTCGCCCCTGGCTTCGTGTCAGTGGCCGGCGGGAGGAAGTCGAGCAGACATCGGGGCTCTCCGAATTGCGAATCCCACAGCCTGTGATCGAATCGGTAGTCGGCACAGTTCCGCGGCTTGATCGGCATTTGTTCCGCCACGTCGTCGCGGATCACGAGAAAGCGCGGCGGCTCGGGGTAGATCCGTCTTGCGTTGATCTCCGCGATATCCCGAACCCCTATGTCGGTCCACTGCCAGAACTCGACGCGATCCGCCTGCAGTACGCTGAAGGGGTGAAGGTCGAGACGCCAAGCGGGGACAGCGGCGGGGAAGCGGGCCGGCAAGCATAGGTCGCCAAGCGGGCCGGTCCAGTCGCCCGGGATCGGTGGCAATGTCGCACTTCCATCGAGAAGGGGCGCGGGGACTGTGGCCGCGACTTGGCGGAGCCAGCCCTCGGCGGTCTCCTTCGCCCTGGCCATCACGTCGTCACCATGTAGCAGGCGGAGCCATTGGAAGGCGCCCTCGTCCACGCTGGCGGCGCCGCAGCCCTCCGGCGGGGTTTCTCGCCATGCGCGAGCCTCCTCGGGGAAGTTCGGCCAATCCTCGCCGAGAGACGCGAGCGGGTCGGACCAGAATTGCCGGCACTCGAACAGGAGCCACTCGACAAGCTCGCGCTCGTTGACCGATCCGTTCGGACGGAAACCGGGACAGCCGTGATGCTTGGCGAGCCGGAGTGCATCGACGGGGAGCCCCAGCGATGCGGCCGCGTGCGCGATGCTGGCGAAGGTCCGGGATCGATCGGAGAGGGCAGGGCAGCGGCTTTCGTCGTCGTCGTGTGTGTGGGGCTTCATGGAAGTTTTGTGCCTAGCCATTTTATGCGGGCTGGTCGCGCGCGTGGAGATGAAGGGGGGAAGGACCCGCGACCGGGGGGGGTGGGGGTAGCCTCTCGCTCGCTCATCCCTCATCCTGTCGCGCCCCCTTCGTCGCTGGCTGGCGGATCTTCACCGCCCGATGGGTTCCAAGTGCGACACGGCACGCGGCGTCAGCTTGTGGCTTCGGGATGCTGACCAGGTGAAGAACGATCCGGCCCGGTTGCTCCGGGTGCGATGACTTCCCGGCGATCATGAAGCACTCGCCGGCTTCTAGCAGGTGCCGGGATGCTGCCTCGCTGAGGAGGATTCGGACTTGCTCCGGTTCACAAGGAACGGGTCGGGACACGGGGGGTATTATATATACCCCCCTGTGTCCCTGTCCCGATTCCGGCGCGGGACATTTCCTATTTGTCCCGCTCATGTCCCGATTGTCCCGACGGCCTCAAACTCCAAGTTCCCGCTTTCGTCTTCCTTAGAACGCCAAGCTTTTCAGCTCGCTGCATTCTCTTCTTCATCGTCTCAGGCTTCACCGCGTCGCCTGTCCCGCGAATGTCCCGATCAATTTCGGCAGCATCGGCTGGTGTCAATTCGGGACATTCTCCAATTGTCCCGAATTCCTCGGCATGCTCGAAGATCGCGGCCCACTCGGCGCGAGCCTTCGTGATGGCATCAAGTCCCCGTTGCGCGGCCTTCACTCCCTCCGCTCTGCCTTGGAACGTGTGCATGCCGGTTTCGTCATCCCAGGCGAAGCAAAAGCCTTGCTCCTTGGGAATGTCCCGCCTCCGCATGTCGGTTCCGTAGATAGTGGAAATGCTGGTCTCCGCGTCCTTGTCGATCCGCAGATTGGCAAACGCTTTCCGGTTCAGCTCGCTGCCAAGGTGGCCACGGGTCTTTGCCTCCTTCGATCCGGGATTCTCGTGAAGTACGCAGATCACGGCGACGTGATACTTTTGCGCCAACGCCATGATCTCCGAAATCAACTGCAGCCCCTCGGCTTCATCGTTGGGGCTTGCGCATAGATCGGCAATGCCATCGATCACCACGAGGTCAACCGCTCCCCGCTCCTCCATCTCATGCGCCAAGCTGAGCTTCAGAATCTCGAGCCTCTCCGATCGGGCGAACATTACCAGCGGTAGCGATACGAGCCGGGGGCTTGTGACGGTGAGCCCTGAGCGCATGATCCCACGCGAAACAAGGTTGTGCCAGTCTGCCCGACTTTGCTCGGTATCGAGATGGACAATCGCGCCATCGTCAGATCCGGCCCACTCCAGACAAAGCGTGTCCCCGGTGGCGGCAAAAGCTCCGCGATGCCCCGCGCCAAGGATGGCGGAAACCACAGCGGACTTGCCCACCTTGCTCTTGCCTTGAACTCCCGTGACGTTTCCCCGGGCCGCGATAGGGACGCCACCGATCGTCAGGCATACTTCATCGGGCGGCGGCTTCACCTCGGGGTCATAGCGCAAGGCATAGGCGCGTTCCCTCAGCGACAAGGGCGGGGCTGTCGTCTTGATTTCCGGGGTCATCGGAACAAGCCCTCCGGTTCGATCTCGCCGGCCACGTCGAAGAGGTCTTTGCCCCTCGGCATCGTGACGACATCCACCGTGCAGCCAAGCTCTAGCAGAATGCGCTTCCATGTCTCCGCCATCTCGTCTCCGGCGCTGTCGCCATCGGGCGTGATGCGGACGCGGCGGCTTCGGAACCACGGCACAAGCTCCGGGTCAATCCGGTTGCACTTGGCGCCAAGGACGGCCGCGGGAATCCATGAGTTCCGCCCGTGGTGGTCTCGCCGGTATCTGGCGTAAAGCCCCAGGGCCGCGAGGTAGTCCTTCGGTCCTTCGGTGAGGAAAACCCCGGTGGATTTCGGCGCTCCCCTCAGCATCGCCGCGCCCGGTAGCCATTCCTTCCGAACTCCCTTGAGCGGATAGGCTTTGCTTTTCCCGAAAAGCCCCCCGTCGAGTCGCCGAATCTCTCCGGCCCGGTTGGCGCTGTCAGTGACGACGAAGCACTTCGTGCCATCATCCAACTTGCAGAACCGCAGAATGCCGGCCTCAACGGCGGCCCAGGTCGCGGCGTAGGGAATCCGCGCTTTCGTGCTGAATGCTCTCCACGTCTCGGGGGAGCCTGTCACCAGCTCGGCGGGCCACTCGATGACCTTTGCCCGCTGCTGCTCTTGCGCCGGCCGGGGGGGCAGGGCAGGGGGCGGGTTGCCGCTGCGGTCGGAAAGCCAGTCTCGGACGGCTCGATGATCGCCACCGATCGCAACTCGAATGAACTCGATCACGTCGCCGCCTTCACCGCTGCCGTGATCCTTGAATGCCTTTCCGTCGTCGAAGATCGAGAAGGAAGGCGTGCGTTCTTCTCGGAATGGCGAGTTGCAAGAGCGTCTCGGCTCGCCGGGAAGGCGAAGCGTCTGCCATAGATCAAAGATCGTGTAGCGTTCCCTGGCCTCGGCAAATAGGTCGTGCGGCTCGCTCATTCGCTTCCCCTTTCCAGTTGATCGAGGATCTCAATCACGCGCTCGGCATCCTTCTCTTTCCGTGGCGGCAGAATCCCGCGGTCGATGATCTCGGCATGGATCTCTTCCACGATCTCGGCGGGGTCGGGCTCTCCTTCGGTCGATGCGAGGCGGCGGCGTACATCAGCCCGGAATCGTCCGTGGTCTTCGATCGAGGTCATTCGGCATCCCCTTTCCGGCTCTTGTTCATCGGCAGGGCGGCGGGCGGGCGGTTGAGCCCGGCCTCAATGAACTCGTCGAGGGATTCCCGCTTGATCAGGCGACGGCCACGGGATGCGCCTTTGCGCAGCACGTTGGTGCTCACGATCTCGCCGGAAAGGGCAAGGTCTTCGATCAGGGCGGTTGAAAGCCCGGAGTAGTGCGAGGCGACCGCGTAGGTCATCCACTTCACTTCCAGGGGGGCGCACTTGCTATCGAGGATACTGAGTACCTCGCGGACGGCTTCGATGGATTGTTTGCTCATCGGCAGCCCTGTCGCGGCTCATCACGGCTGCGGACGCGTGCGGCTGCGGGGGGCTACCTATGTGCGGGGCGGTGGCCTTCTCGATCTCGTGGCATTGCCCTTCTCCGCTCCCATCTTTCCGGCCTCGCTCCGACTCATCGGCGGCTTGGCGATCGCATCTTCCACACTCCACCCGGCATCGAGACGGAAGCGGAGAGCGGCCCGCGTGACACCCTCCGCGGTGATCTCGTGAAGCTCGTCGAGCGTCCGTTCCTCGCCATTCCAGTGCCATCGCCGTTCCCCTGGCCGTGGCTGGCGCTTCGGCTGGTCTCGCCACTTCGAAGGCGCTGCAAACCTTATCCCTGCTTCCTTTAACAGCTCCTTGAAGCGCGGAAGTGGGATGTGAGCCCGGCCGATGAACACGGCGTGAAGGTAACTCGGCGAGAACTCCGCGCCCGCGAGGTTCTGCCAGACCCCGGCCTCATGATCCTCCCAGAATCGGGCCTCTGCTTCCAGTGCGGCGGCGATTTCCCAGGCTGAAGCTTCGTCGGTTCGGCCTGTCGCTCTTGAATGGCGCCTCCCGTCCGCATCGCGCCAGATGGCCGTAAAGCATCCACTTGGTTCTCGTTGAATCGTCGCCATGAATTCAGCACTTTCTAATCACTTGTCGCTCGGCAACTTGCTCGTGCTTAGACGTTCTTGCGCGCCAGTGGAATATTTCCGTGAAGTGCCGGGTAGCTCTTTCTCGCTGAGAATCGGGGGTCGGCGGGGTTTGTGGTTGCGAATCACTGTGCCCCAAAGCTCGGGAGCAATTCGACGGCCCGGCCGAGAGCTTCGTCGTGATGGGTGTATTTCGCATGAACCCCGGCGGAGGAATGCCCCGTGAGCTTCTGGCGCACGTCCGCGTGCACGTCGGCATCAGCAAGCCAGCTCGTGAAGCTGTGGCGGAGGCTGTGGAAGCTCCGGCGCTTCACCACGTCGCCGGCTTCGGTGATGTCCCTGGCCACTCCTGCCCGTCCCATGATCCGGGTGAACTGAGTCGATAGCGTGCCAGTCTTCACCCCCTTCAAAGTCGGGAAGAAATCACCCTTGCGCTTGCCGATCCATCCAAGGGCCGGCGGAGAGAGGGGAATGGAAAGGGTCTTGCGGCTGCGCTTCGTCTTCTCTGGCCGGATCACAAGGTTGGTGCCCTCGACATGGGCGCGGCCGAGTCGGATCACGTCGCCAAGTCGCAAGCCGGTATGCGCGGCAAGCAGGATGGCGCCCTTCCATTCGTCCGGGGTCTTTTCGCTGTCGATCATGGCGCGGACTTCCGCCGTGGTGAATGGTGCTCGCTCCGTGCTGTCGTCTTGCGTGAGGGGGCGCACGGTGGCGGCAACGTTCGCTTTGGCGAGCCCGGCCTCGACAGCGGCATGCAGGGCGCGGCGCAGGGCGCTCCGGTCCATGTTGGCGGTTGCCGCGGTGATCGTCCGCTTGGTGCCCTTCACCTTCGTCTTGTGGATCTTGGACAGTGCCTGTTCCACGTCGCGCTTGGTGAGCTCTCCCACGGGCGCGGCGGCGATCCTCGGGCCAACGGCAGCAATCACCCGGCGGCGCATGTCCTTGTAAATGCGGGCGGTCTTTTCACTCACGTCGCGTTCCTGAGTCGCCACCCATTCGCCAAGGTGTTGATCGAGGGACACGACGCGGAAGTTCGGATCGGCGAGACGATGGAGGCGCTCAATCAATTCCTCGGCGCGGGCAAGGGTGAGGTCGCCGGCATGGGCTTCCCTCGCGGCGGCTTCCACGATCACAGCGAACTGGCGGGGCAGGTGAGACGCGCCGGCTTTCTTCTCGCGCTCCTTGGCTTCCAGGTCGTTTGCAATCTTGTCGGCCTCGCGCTTCTTGGTTGTCCCGGTTGCTCTCGATACGCGCTTGCCGTTCGCGTCCATGAATCGGGCGTACCATTGCGGATTGTCGGTGTATCGATAGAGGGTGGCCATGGGATCAGGCGGGGATGACTGAACAAAATGCTAAACAGGAAGCACGCGGATGCACGCTTAAAGTGTTCAGTGGCTGTTCAGTCGGCCATTTAGCCTTAGAGCCATATAGAGTGCGGTGAAATAGGTCGTAGGTTCGATCCCTACCGCCGGAGCCATTTTCAAGTTTTGAGGCAGCTTCCAAAGAACTGCCTTTTTTCGTGTCCGGGTGTGTCATGGCGTGGCTAACCCGTTTGTTTTTAGCGGGCTCGGTAGGCGAGTCGGAAAATTCGGCTGTCGCGTTGTGTGTCGTGGTGTTGCGGGATAGTGCGCATTTGCCTGAGTGCTCACCTGAAAGCCCACCTGAAAGCTTTCCTGATTGAAGGGCCGGGAGACCAGTCACCGATGCCGCGACGGGGAGCATGGATTGATCCGTATAAACCGCCGTGGTGAGCCTCTCTTCGGAATGGCGCATTGCCTTCATCGCTACCCGGATCGGGACAACCACGTCGTAGTGGATCTGCTCCGAGGTGATTTTGGTGAAGAACTTGCGGGCGCACTCGATGCGGGCCTTCTCAATCTCGCGGAGTCGGAGGGAAGACATGCTGCCCTTGGTCTCAGCGATAAAGAAGACGTGCTTCACCTTGCCGGAGTCGAAGGCGATGGCCCAGTCGGGGTTGTAGTCGCCCACGGGTGTGGGGATGGCGAAACCGCGGGGGAGCTTGGCGTAGACGACAACTTCGGCGCTGGTATCGAGATCCTCGGCGATCCGTGCGTATTCGCCACTCTGGCCATCCTCCTCGTCGCCGTCGTAGGTTCGGTATTTGGCGACCTCGTCGATGAAGAACTGGCTTAGCACCTTGATGCCCTGGGAGAACAGATTGCGCTCGGTGTCGAAGTGGGCGCGGGTCGTCTCGCGGATCTCCTTCGCGGGCTGATCAGTCCTCGTCCACCTCATCGAGGAACCGCTCGAACGGCTTCTGGCTTGCGCTTTTCTGAACCCACCGAGGCCCGGTTTCGCCATCCTCAAGGAGTCCGACGACGAATCCCTTGTAGTCGGGGCCGACTCCGCGCTTTGATCCCTTGTAGGTGATTTTGAATTGCACCGTCCCGTCATCGTTCACTTCCTTCGTCTCGGAGGCGTAGACGGCGACCGTGTTCCCCTTCGGCCCAAGCCAGTGGATCGTGAGCGAGTGGGGGCGCTCGCGCATCTTGCTGAGGGTCACTTCGACGCAGCGAGCATCGTATTTCGTGTTCGCCTCGTTGGAGTCCAACTTGACCGTGCGGGCCTCCATGTCGGGCTCTGGCATGACATCTGCCGCGGCGACATATTCGCGATCCGCTTGGCTCAGGTCGGCTAGCTTGATATTGGCCCGCTTGCCGTTTTTGAGCAGGACCTCGGCGTGAGTCTCGGACTTGTCGACCAGAGTTCCGGTCATCGTCCGGCCCTTGGTATCGGTCCACTGGCGGGAGGGTTCGGCCGCGCTGAGAGTGGCCAGCAGTAGGGCGAAGGGGAGGGTAAGATGTCGTCTCATTGACCGGCAGATAACATGGCCTGAGATGGTGGCGAAGCGCGGTTTTTGCCATCCTTACCGGAATCAGATTGCGATGGGGCTACTGAGAAATGTCACCACGCCGGATCTAAGCGATATTAGTTTCGCCGGATCAAATGTTCTCGGTGAACTACTGGCGGAAGCTCTGAGTTTTCACCGGCTCGCCATCCTCCGCATTCCGACGAATCGCCGAACACATCGCGCGCGCAATTGGCGACATATTCAATCATTTTGGTGACACTAAAAAAGCGCCAGAGGAGCGGCAGTTTTGGGGTCTCATTGGATGTTGTAACTGATTCCGAACGACGGGGGAGTATTCAGGCAGTGAATTGACCTGAATCGCGATCACCGCCGGTTGGAGGAAATCTGGACTCTTGAGAATCCTATCGCTTTCTGGTCAGAGACTGTTCGCGAATTCCGGCGGCTTGACCCCTTCTTCCTTGGGCAGGTGGTCGGACTGCCATCCCGATCCAACTAGAATGAATTCCCCCACAATTCGATGTGCCGCACCCTCCGATAGCGAGGCGATCGCGGAGCTTCTCGGTCAACTGGGATACCCTTGCCCGGCTCAGGCGGTGGCCGGGCGACTCGCAGGCCATGGCGAAGGTACGATGGTGATCGTAGCGGAGTTGGGCGCGGGGATTGTCGGGTTTGCGAGTTTTCACGTGATCCCGCTATTCCATGCCGACCGGCCGCTCGGAAGGATCACGGCGATGTGCGTGCGAAGCGGCTGCCGGCGCCGCGGGGTGGGGCAACGGCTACTGGAGGCGATCGACGAACTGGCAATGCAAGCCGGCTGCGCCCGTATCGAGGTTACCAGTGGCGACCACCGGGTTGAGGAGGCCCATCGATTCTACCAAGGCTGCGGTTTTTCCCCGGTCGATCAGCGCTTTCAAAAGAAACTCGGTGATGGCGGGTAGCGTTGGACTCCAGAACTGTGGTCCGCCGTCAGTGCATGGTCCCGGAGGAGGATCAAAGGGAATGGGGAATGTTTGAAACGAAATGGGCCTGCATTTGACCTTTCGCGCCATATCCCGGGTCGTTTCGCGCGGGCGGATCCCCGGAGTTGGCTGGTTTCCCGGCATCGCGGAAAAATCGACGATTTCGAGAAACAAAACCCAGGCCTGCGGCGTTATACCTTTTGTAAGGACGCTGCGAGAGCAGATCATAACCTTACAACAGATCTTGTCAGGAAGTTTGACTCCCGGCAGGTGGTCCGGCCGGATGTTCCTCGGGTTTTTGGGTTTTTCCCGGGGAATTCCGGTCGGGCCTCTTTTTTATACGGGCACGTGATCGTTGATCCGCCCCCCTTTACAAATCCCAAGGGCTCTGGCATCCCTCCGCGGCCATGTCCGAATTGTCCAAAGCCTACGAGCCCCAAGCGGTGGAAGCCAAGTGGTATGCCGCATGGCTCGAAGGGAAATGTTTCGAAGCCGATCCGGCCTCGGAGAAACCCGCGTACTCGATCGTCATCCCGCCGCCGAACGTCACGGGCATCCTTCACCTCGGACATGTTCTCAACAACGCGATCCAGGACATCCTGGCCCGTCGCGCCCGCCAGACCGGCCACGAGGTGCTGTGGCTGCCGGGGACGGACCATGCAGGCATCGCCACCCAGGCCAAGGTGGAGCGCGAGCTGCGCGAGAACGAGAAGCTCACCCGCCGCGACCTGGGCCGCGACGAGTTCCTCAAGCGCGTCTGGGCCTTCAAGGACAAGCACGGCAACATCATCATCAACCAGCTCAAGCGGCTGGGTTGTTCCTGCGATTGGTCGCGCGAACGATTCACCATGGACGAGGCCTACACCAGGTGGGTCAGCCATGTGTTCGTTGAACTCTTCAAGAAAGGCCTGATTTACCGTGGCAAGCGGATGGTCAACTGGTGCCCGGTATCGTTGACCGCGCTCTCGGACGAGGAGGTCATCATGACCCCGCGGAAGTCGAAGCTCTACTTCATGAAGTACGAGCTAACCGACGCGCCCGGTGAATTCCTCGAGATCTCCACCACGCGTCCCGAGACCCTCATGGGTGACGTGGCGGTGGCGGTGAATCCGAAGGATCCGCGCTACGCGAAATACGTCGGGCGCACGGTGTTCCGGCCGTTCCCTCACGCCGCGATCCCGGTGATCGCGGACGATCACGTGGACATCGAGTTTGGCACCGGAGCCTTGAAGATCACGCCGGCCCACGACAAGGCGGACTTTGAGATCGGCCTGAAGCACGGCCTGGAAATCATCGACACGCTGACCCCGGACGGTCATATGAATTGCCCGGAATGCCCCGACTTGCACGGGCTCGAGCGCTTCGTGGCGAGGAAGAAGGCCGCAGCCAAGCTCGAGGAAATGGGCCTGCTGATCAAAGTGGAGGAATACGACAACAACGTCGGATATTCCGAACGTGGCGGTGTGCCGATCGAGCCGCGGATCTCGATGCAGTGGTTCCTCAAGTATCCCAAGGTCCAGGAGGCTGCCGACGCCGTCGCCAATGGCGACATCAAGTTCCGTCCGGAGCGTTGGGCCAAGACCTACGCCCACTGGATGGAGAACCTGCAGGACTGGTGCATCAGCCGCCAGCTCTGGTGGGGCCACCAGATCCCGGTGTGGTACCGCAAGGACAAGCTCGACGCGCTGAAGAACGCGGAATCCCTCGACATGCAGGATTTCGCCTCGGGGGACATCCATGTCGGAGTGGAGGCCCCCGCCGACGGTGACAACTGGGTCCGCGACGAGGACGTGATGGACACCTGGTTCAGCTCCTGGCTGTGGCCCTTCGCGACGATGGCCGGGGTCGGGGAGGAAACCGCGACCTTGAAGAAGTTCTACCCGACCAGCGACCTGGTGACCGGGCCCGACATCATTTTCTTCTGGGTGGCCCGCATGATCATGGCCGGCTTCGAGTTCAAGGACGAGCTGCCGTTCAGGAACGTCTATTTCACCGCGATCATCCGCGACCTGAAGGGGCGCAAGATGTCGAAGTCCCTGGGCAACTCGCCCGACCCCATCGACCTGATGGAGAAGTACGGCGCCGACGGCCTGCGCTTCGGGCTGATGCGGATCGCTCCGGTCGGCAGCGACGTGCGCTTCGACGAGTCGCAGGTCGAGGAGGGGCGGAACTTCGCCAACAAGCTCTACAACGCGTGCCGCTTCCGCCAGATGGCGGGCGAGATCGAGTATCCGGAAAGCGAGTCGGACGACGATCACGAGGTGGTGGGAATGGCGAACTGTTTCCACCTCGACATCCTCGCGAAGCTCGACCAGCTCACGGTCGATCTCGACAAGGCCTACGGGGACTATCGTTTCGGCGAGATCGCCGCGCGGCTCTACGAGTTCCTCTGGAACGAGTTCTGTGACAAGTTCCTCGAGGCGGTGAAGGGCGACCTGCGCGAGACCGCGACGCCGGAGGCGCGCGCCGTGACCTTGTCGGTCTTCGACACGGTAATGAGCCGCTACCTGCAGTTGCTCCACCCCTACATGCCGCACGTCACCGAAGAGCTGTCGCAGCGGATGGGATTCCTCAACGAGGACGAGTTCCTGATGCAGGCGGATTTGCCCGAGGAACCGGTGCTCGCGGGGCTTTTGGCGGAGGACATCGCCACCGAGCAGGGCAAGGCGGCGGCGATCTACGAGACCGCCGGGCGGCTCCGCAACCTCAAGGCCGAGTACAACGTGGCCTCGCGGCGCGACGTGAAATTCATCATCAAGGGCGCTGTCGACTGGTTCGATGCCGAGCGGCCGATCCTGGCCCTGCTCACCGGGGCGGGGGAGATCGAGGTCGACTCCGCCTACGCGGCGCCCAAGGGCACCCCGGTGTCGTTGACTCCGGTGGGTGAAATCTACCTGCCGCTCGAGGGACTGATCGACGTGGAGGCGGAGCGCGTCCGTCTGACCCGCGAGATCGGCAAGCTTGAGCAGGAACTCGCCCGCAGCGAGGCCAAGCTGGGCAACGAAAGCTTCGTCGCCCGCGCTCCCGCCGAGGTGGTCGCCCAGGAGAAGGCGCGTCTCGAGGAATGGCGCGGCAAGCTGAAGCAGCTCGGGGAGATGCTGTCAGGGCTCGGATGATGCCTTGCCACGGGCTTCGTCGCCGGTAGTCTCGGCCTTTCGCAACCGGGGGGATGTCGGAATTGATCAACATTGTAGGCATCGGACCCGATGACGCCGAATTGCTGGAAGCGTCCGGCTGGGCGGATTTGCGGGCCTTGGCAAAGGCCGACGTGGAAGTGCTCAAGCGCGAGCTTTCGGCGGCGAACTCGATGTTGAAGATCGTGCCCCGGGCACCCGACGCCAGGAAGATCAACCGCTGGGTCAAGGCGGCCAACCGGGCGCTGGATCCGGCCGCCCCCGCCGCCACGTCCAAGCCCGCCCGCAAGCCTGCGGCTGCTGCCGCCGGGGCTCCCCCGGCAAAGCCCCGTTCCCGCCGCAAGCCCAAGATCGAGGAGCCTCCCGTCGCCACGCCGGTGGCAAAGGTGGAGCCACCCGTGGAAGAACCGGAACCGCCCGAGGAGCCGGTGATCACCGGACCGGTGAACTTCGAGGCGGATCCGGATGTCCGGGAGATGCTCGCCTTGGCTCCGCTGGCGGTGCCCATTCCCGCCCGCATGCTTGCGGAGAAGGGGATCGGCCCGTCGGAGATCGCGATGGCCCCCTTGCTCAACCGCGCGGTCGGCGATCTGGAAGTCCAGGTCACGGTCGAGCGCCCGCAACGCCGGGACCTTCCCGAGATGCCGGGCGGCAACCGCCGTTCCTTCGCTACGGCTTCCGTCCAGGTGGCCGACATCGGCTTCACCACCGGTCGACGCGGCTTCGACCCCGCCCGCGTCCGGACCATCGAGGAAGCCCAGGGCGATGCCCCGCCGGTGCGTGCGGCCTCGACCAAGTCCGGGATGGACGACGACCGGATCGCCCTGCTGCGGGCACCGCGGCCCGAGACCAACGGCAAGCGGAAGCCCAGCTCCCGATTCTACATCCGCGGGGTCCTGCATGACCGGCCCTTCAAGGTTTGGTTCGGCGGGCTGTTCACCGTCTTGCTGCAACTGAGCGTGCCGCTGGCGTTGATCGCCGCGCCGTTGTTGATCCTTTCCGACCAGATGCCGGAGAAATTCGACTGGGTGCCGTCGTGGATCATCGTTTTCCCGATCCTCGTGCCGGTGCTCGGTCTCCTGTATGCGCTGGTGAGCTCCGGCGCCAAGTGCCGGGTCTGCACGCAGCGCTTGTACGTGCCGAAGCACTGCCTCAAGAACCGCAAGGCGCATCATTTGCCGTTGCTGGGGCACATCGGCGCGGTGGCGCTCCACGTGATGACCTTCCGCTGGTTCAATTGCACCTATTGCGGGACCGCGATCCGGATCAAGAAGTAGCCCCGGCTATTCCCGCGCCTTGGTGTCCATCACGATGGTGACCGGGCCGTCATTGACCAGCGACACCTTCATGTCCGCGCCGAAGCGACCGCGGCCGATGGGGCCGGCGAGCTCCTTTTCCATGGCCGCGCAGAAGCCTTCGTAAAGCGGTTCGGAAACATCCGGGCGGGCGGAGCGGATGAAGGACGGGCGGTTTCCTTTCTTCGTCGAGGCGTGGAGGGTGAACTGGCTGACGACGATCATCCCGCCGCCGGCCTCGGCCAAGGCGAGGTTCATCAGCCCGGCTTCGTCGGGAAAGATCCGCATTTTGGCGATCTTCGGCGCCAGCCAAGTGGTATCGTCCGCGGTGTCGCCCTCCTCGATGCCGAGCAAGACAAGCAGGCCGCGTCCGATGGCAGCCACGCATTCCCCGTCGATCTCCACCGCCGCCGACGAAACCCTCTGGATCACTGCGCGCACGGTCCGACTAGTAGATGGGAACCGCCGGATCGATCTCTTCCGACCAGCGGTGGATGCCGCCGGCCATCGACCAGGAATCGGCCAGCCCGCGGGAACGCAGGAAGGCGGCGGCCCGCAGCGAGCGCATGCCGTGGTGGCAGTAGATGATCGCCGGCTTCTCCGGGAGCGGGGCTTCGCCGAATCCCGAAAGCGGAACCAGCCGGGCGCCCGGAAGGCGGTTGATGTGCCACTCGTCTTCCTCGCGGCAATCGATCAGGTCGATTTCTCCGCGCGCGACGGCGGGCAGGAGCTCGGAAACCCGGGCGCCGCTCACCTCGATGTCGTCCCGGGCGGGCAGGGAGCCGCTCATCGTTCGACGATCACCGGAGTTCCGACCTGGGCATTCTCGAAGAACTTCTGCGCCATTTTGTCGGGCATCCGCACGCAGCCGTGCGAGGCCGCATAACCCGGCAGGTAGCCGGTGTGCATGCCGACCGCAGGCGCGAAGTTCAGGTAGTTGAACATCGGGGCCCCCTCGTAGTAGCAGCCTGGCGGGACGGGTTCATTGTGGGCTTCCGCATCGTCATCCACGATCCGGTCCGTCCCCTTTTCCTTGAAAACCCCGTAGCTGGAAGAGCGGTGCCACTTGTCCTTCTGGTTGACCTTGTAGTTGCCGGACGGGGTGCTGCGTCCTTCCTTGCCGGTCGAAATGCGGGAGACTCCGGCAAGCTGGTCGCCCTTGTAGAAAAAGGCCTTCTGCTGGGTCAGGTTGATTCGGATCTTCGCCGGACCGGTGAGATGGTCGCCGTCCCAGTAGGAGACATCGTCGGGGATGGGGCTGGATTTCCAATCGTGTTCCCGCTTGCCGTTGAAGCCGGCCATGTAGCGGTTTTCGCCGCGCATGTCGGAGAGCGTGTCGTCGATGCCGGAACAGGAAATGGCCAGGAACGAGAGCAGGATGGCTGGAGCGTGAAGGCTTCTCATGGAAGTTCGGATGCCGCGACTTTTAACCGTGAACCGGCAAGGGGTCAATCGCGTCCGGTGGATCGGGCGGAACGCAATCCTTTGACAAGGAGGGAGCGATTCCATGCAGTGAAGGAGATTGGTAGCCCGATGGCATGATCCCCCCGACGACGTTCCGAACTGCCTGTGCCGGCCTGATTCTTCTGGTCGGGATCGGCGTGGGTTGGATGGCGGGTCGCAGAGGGGAAGAAGCGGCCGCGCCCGATGAGAAGCGTGTGCCCGCCCCGGTGCAGGCCGGCTCCAGACCGCTTCCGGCCATGGCTCCCCGGGAGCGGCGGGATATCGCTCCGCGGGACTTCGCCCGATTGACGGAGGAAGGGGAGAAGGAACTACAATCCTTGATCCAAGAATTCCGGCAGGCCCCGGGCGATCAGGCCAGACTGGTGGCCTTGGACCGGATTGATGCCGGGTTTTATGGGCGGGAGTGGCTTGAACTCGCGCGGGAAATTCTGGCGGGGGAGGGTGGAAACTACAGTGCCGAGGTGAGGGCCAGGGCTGTCGAGATGTTGGCCGGCAATACTTCGGCTGCGATCCTGCCCTTGCTTGAACTCGCCAGGAAGGACGCTGGCGAAGCGGAGCGGATCCAGATCGTGATGGCGGCAGCGCGGGTGAGGGATCGCAAGGTCGTGGATTTCATCGCCGGGGCATTCGACGACTCGTCCGCGAACGTCCGTTTCAGCGGTCTCGATGCCGCCGACCTGCTTTCCGCGGACCATAAGGGCCGGCTTTTTGCCAGGGCGATGCTCGGGCGGCATTCCGACGTGGCGCTGGCGGGCTTGGCCGAGCTCGAAGTGGATGCTTCGCTCGCCTCGATGCCACTGATCTTGCAAGGGCTGTCGGCGCCGCTTCCGGAGGTGCGGGAAGAGACGCTATCCACCTTGGGGTTCCTCTTGGACGAAGACTTCTCGGACCCTGAACAAGCCAAATCGTGGTGGAAGGAAAACGAGCGGCACTTCGACCGGGATCTGAACCGCGTCGATTGAGTTCCGGGGAGAATCCGGTTTGACCCTATCGGGAGATCGAAACTAGAGTGACCGTCTCCCTCTTTCGGGCCGATGCGGGGTCTTTCCGTTGTGGCCGGGGGAGATCCAACCCCCAACCCCCAAACACCATGAAAAGCCAATTCTTCCGGGCCCCTGCATTGATCGGGCTCCTCCTCCTGGCCGGCAGTGCGACGAGTGTCGCGGAATACGTGGCCATCAAAGGTTCCACCAGTATTCGCATTGATCGACTGGTTTACCTCGATTCGACCGGGGAAACCCGGCAAGAGCGGGAAAACCAGAAGCTCCAGCAGTACGCGCTCTACTCCTCGCTCGGCGGTACCGGCTACGCGCTCTACACCGTCGACAACAAGAACAAGCTGGTCTTCAAGTCCACCGGGGAACTCTCCGCCGGCTACACCTTCTTTCCGAATGTCGATGACAAGGGGCAGGGACTGGAGGTGCACAAGCAATTCAACAAGTCTTGGGCCACCGACATTCCCGACCTCGGGACCGACGAGGATCTCTGGAACGTGAAATGCGGATCACTGCGCGGTGCCCGTCGTCTGGTCAACCTGCGCGAAGCGGGATTCCAGATCGAGGCGGCGCCGAAATTGTCCGGGAACTTCACCCACACGATTTGCTCCAATGCGTTCGGCATCGATCCCTCGGTCACCGAGGGCTATTCCCCCGGCATGTTCTTCCAGGAAGACAGCGTGAAGAGCAACTTCAAGCTCGACGTGAAATTGACCGACCAGATCAATTTTCTGGGAGGGAGCCTGATCAACGGGATCTTCGTTATGGACAACTTCCTCACCGACAAGGGGTTCGTGATCATGGCGGGGCCGCCGATCGACTTCTAGCGGTCGCTCCGGGCGGGACGGCGTAGCGCTTGCGCGGGCGTGCGGGAATGCTAAAGGTCCCCACCTGTTCGCACGTCACACGCCATGCCAAACTACGACTACGTCTGCCAGAGCTGCGGTCACCGCTTCGAGGTCTTCCAAAGCATGAACGACCCGAAATTGGAGGATTGCCCGCAGGAAGGCTGCGACGGCAAGGTCAGGCGCTTGCTCGGCACCGGCGCCGGGGTGCTCTTCAAGGGCTCCGGCTTCTATCAAACCGATTACCGGTCCAGTTCGTACCAAGCGGGGGCGAAGCAGGACAGCGCGGCGTCCAAGCCGGCGGAGGCGCCGAAGGCCGAGAAGGCCCCGGCACCGCCGGCCAAGTCCTCGGAGTGAGCGCGCTTCCCAAACCCGGTTCCCTTTGCCACGTTCCGTCCCATGGCCGATGAAAAACAGGTGAAACCCCGCGGCAGCTGCCTCGGCAAGCTGGTGGTGTTGATTGCCCTGCTCGGAGTGGCGGGGCTGGGGGCGGCAGTGTATTTCATCGTCACTCCACAGGACCTGACTGACATCAAGGGCCGGACCTCGGGGCTCACGGCGCCGCCGAAAGCGCCCGATCTTGCCGCCGTGCTCAAGAAGTCGATCGAGGGGAACTACCCGATCAGCCTCAGCGAGGAGCAGATCAATCTCTACCTCCAGCAAACCCTCGCCGCGAAGCAGGGCGGGTTGCTCGGCGAATTCGTGACCATGAAGGGCGTCCGGGTCAGGCTGGAAGAGGGCTACGCCGAAGTCATCATGGAGCGATCGGTGATGGATCAGCCGTTGACCCTGTCGATGTACCTGAAGATCGACCAGTACATCGACGTGCAGGGTCGTACCAAGGGGGCATTGGTGCGTGGCGGAGATCCTTATTTCCCGAATGATCCCCGGTTGGAGCACCTGATCCGCGGCGGTCGCTTCGGGCGCCTTGAGGTGCCCCAGGGCTTCTTGCTGCTGGTGTTGCCGGCGTTTGAGAAACTTGCCGGTGTTTATCAGAATGAGCTACACCTTGGGTTCGAGGAAATGTCCCGCATCACCTTCGCCGAGGGGAAGCTGGTCCTCGATCCGCGCGCGGACGGGGGCGATCTCTCCCCGGGTGTGAACGGAACCTACTGAGATCCGCAATCATGCCTTCGCGAGTCCACCTCCCGTGTTTTGCCGTGGTGACGCTGTGCCACCTCGCGCACGGGCAGGAGCCGCTCAAGGCGGTACCGGTGGAATCGGATCCAACGGAACTCCTCGCCCCCGAGGGATACGTGGCCAAGCCGCAGGCGGACGCAAAGGCGGTCAGCCGATCGGGTATGTTCCGGGTGGGTGGGGGTGAATATTCGCAGCGCAGTTCGGTGGCGTTGTTCCTCGAGTCAACCCGGGATGAATTCGAAGCCTTGCTCCGCGACCGGGACGACGCCGCGGCGAAGGCGGCCGACAAGCGCGGGTCGTTTGCAGAGGCCGCCAGGAAGAACGACGAGTTCGACGTGGCGGTGAATGTGACCCTGCAGGGCAAGCAGGGCGATCCTCCGCAGCCGAAGAGCGTCGTCTATGAACTGGGCTACACGGACGAGGCGTTTTCGTTGGGAATCCAAATCCACCTCGCGCGGGGCATCGACAACGAGCTGCTCGAGCGTGCGGCGTTGACCGTGCTGCTGTATGAGCGGGCCTTGCGCGGGGTTCGTCCGGAGGGCTTCGACGAACGTCTGGTCGTGCGCCCCTGGCTCGTCGAGGGATTGTCCGAGGCGATGAAATGGCGCGCCGGCACGGCCGACCGGCGGATTTACGAAGGGGTCTTCCGCCAGGGGGGCGGTTTCACCTTGGACGAGTTGTTCGAGTTGAAGGAGAGCAGCTACCGCAAGCTTGACGGCGCCTCGCGGCTCGCCTTCCGGGCGCTGTCCGGGGCGTTGGTGATGGCACTGCTGGAACAGCCGCAGGGCAGGGAGGCATTCCGGGGTTTCACCGGCGAGGCCGCCCGTTTCGCCGGGGAGATGCCGATCCTGCTCCGCAAGCACTTTCCCGAACTCAACCTCTCCGAGCGCAGCCTGGCGAAGTGGTGGGCGCTCACCCTTGCCAAGCTGGTGGAGCCCAAGCTTTCCGAGGCACTTTCGATCGCCGAAACCGAGCGGGATTTCAACGATACCCTGCAATTCCACCTCCGCAGCGCCGAGGGAGGGATGAGCAACCTGCCGCTCGACGAATGGCAGAAAATCGCCGCGATGGAAGCGGGCGATCGGGCTGAAGCGATTCATCCTGCCGAGGCCGGATTAATCCGGCTGAGCTACCGGTGTTTCCCGTCCTATCGTCCACTCTTGAGTGAGTACCAGCTGATCCTCCGCGATCTGGCCGTCGGCGAAACCAAGGACATCGGATTGCGGCTGGAGGAGCTGAAGCAGCAGCGCGAGATCCGCATGGAGCGGGCCAATCGTGCCCGCGACTACCTGGACTTCATCGAGATCTCCCAGGCCCGCTCGCTGAGCGGGGAGTTCGAGGACTACATGCGCCTGAAACAGGAACTGGAACTCCGGCCGAGGCCGCCGCGACATGACCGGCTCTCGGAGGTGCTCGATTTCATGCAAGGGACCTACGAACCACGCAAGAAGCGCTAGAATCGGTCAAAACTCCGCCGCCGGCAGCCGCTTGTTTGACAAGCCGATGGGTGCTTCCCACGCTTCGCCTCCGTGAGCAACATCCAGAGCAGTCCCTTGGAGGATCTCCACCTGCAGCTCGGCGCCCGCATGGTGCCATTCGCGGGGTGGAACATGCCGGTCCAGTACACGTCGATCATGGACGAGCATGCCGCCGTGCGTTCCGGGGCCGGGATTTTCGACATTTCCCACATGGGCCAGTTCGTGGTCATCGGCCGCGATGCCGAAGCCTGGCTCAACCGGATGCTGGCCAACAATGTCGCCAAGCTGGAGCCCGGCCAGGGGCAGTATTCCTTCCTGCTCAACGATGCCGGCGGTGTGATCGACGACTTGATCGTCTACCGGACCGCGAAGGACGAGTTTTTCCTGGTCGTGAACGCCTCGATGATCGACCAGGACTTCTTCTGGATGAACGAACGGTGCGAGGGCGACGTCAGCCTGGCGAACGAGAGCAGCCTGTGGGCCGGGATGGCCGTGCAGGGGCCGGATTCCGCCGCGGTCTTCGCCCGGGCCTGTCCGGGACAGGAATTGCCGCCGCGCAACGGGATCGGGCGCTTTGCCACGGCGGGCGGGGACGTGATCGTCTGCCGGACCGGCTACACCGGGGAGGACGGCTTCGAGTTTTTCTGCGCCGCCAGTTCGGGCGAGAGCTGGTTCCGAGGGTTCATCGACGCCGGTGCGAAGCCCTGCGGGCTGGGCGCGCGGGACACCTTGCGTCTGGAAATGTGCTACCCGCTGAACGGATCGGACCTGTCGCCCGATCACACGCCTCTTGAGGCGGGCCTCGGCTTCTTCGTCGACCTGGAGAAGGGTGACTTCATCGGCCGCGAGGTCTTGGTGAAGCAGAAGGCCGATGGACTTTCCCGGCGTCTTGCCGCCATCGCCTACACCGGCAAGGGCGCACCGCCGCGAGCCCACTACGAAGTCCTCGATGCCGATGGGCAGTCGGTCTCGGAGCTCAGCTCGGGAGTGCTCTCCCCGAGTCTCGGGCAGGGGATCGGCATGGCCTACCTGCCCGTTGGTCTCGCGAAACCCGGCACCGAGCTCCAGATCGACGTTCGCGGTCGCCGCTTCCCGGCGGTGGTTGTGAAGAAACCGTTTTACAAGCCCTCCGCGCAAAAAGCATAAGAACCACCATCCCGATGAACGTTCCGCAAAACCTCCGCTACAACACGTCCCACGAATGGGTCCTGGTCGATGGCGACATCGCCACGATCGGCATTTCCGACCACGCCCAGGAAGAACTCACCGACGTGGTGTTCGTTGAACTTCCGCCCGTTGGAAAAACCGTCGACGCCGGCGATCCGACCGCCGTGGTGGAATCCGTCAAGGCCGCCAGCGACATCTATTCGCCGATCTCCGGTGAGGTCGTCGAGGCGAACGAAGCCGTCGAAGCGGACCCGTCGCTGGTGAATACCGATCCCTATGGGGCCGGGTGGATCTTCAAATTGAAGATCAAGGATGCTGCCCAGCTCGACAGCCTGCTGGATGCCGCGGGCTACGAGGCAATGATCGCCTGATTTCGAAAGCGCCGGTACATGGGACCGGCGCTTTTCATTTCGGGTCATCCGGACTTGTTCACATGTTGTTGGCACTTGTTCACTGGCGGTGGGTAAGTGGCCTCCGAAACGGGCTGATGTTCACAATTCGATGTGAACAACCTGATGCAGTCGCTTGAAGCGCGTGCTTGGAGGGCTCTGACGAGGTCTTGCAAAGGGCCTGACGGGAGCGTGGGTGGACCGGCCTCCTGTAGGTTATTCACAAGTTGTTCGTCGTTGTTCACTCATGGGGGGGGCGCGGTGCGACGCAGGCGCTTTCGCGTGTTGTTTGCCGACGGGGGTGGAGGGGCTGACGGAATCGGTCAAAAAGTCGCATTCCGGGAAGGGAACGATTCGCGGGGTTTGCGTGGGCGCGGATTTCCACTATTCAGGGCGCGCCGTCGGGCGGGCGCAGGGCCTTTCCCGGCCGGCATTTCAAGTCATGCTCGCTCACACTGATTTTCGCAGCCGCCACCTGGGAGCCATCGGCTCGTGCCGGGAGGAAATGCTGAATGCCATCGGATACGCCTCGCTGGACGCCTTGGCCGACGACGCGGTGCCGGCGGGAATCCGCCTGGACCGGGAGCTGGTGTTGCCGGACGCAAAGGGTGAGCCGGAAGCGTTGGCATGGCTGAAGGCGATATTTGCGCAGAACAAGGTGCTCAAGTCGTTCATCGGCCAGGGCTACCACGGCACCCACGTGCCGGGGGTGATCCTCCGGAACATTCTGGAGAATCCGGGTTGGTACACCGCCTACACCCCGTATCAGGCGGAGATCGCCCAGGGTCGCCTGGAGGCTCTTTTGAATTTCCAGACGATGATCACCGGCTTGACCGGTTTGGACGTCGCCAACGCCTCGCTGCTGGACGAGGGAACCGCGGCGGCGGAGGCGATGAGTCTCGCGCTGGCCGGTGCGCCGAAGGGCAAGGCGATCTTTGTTTCCGACGCCTGCCATCCTCAGACCGTCGAGGTGGTGAGGACCCGCGCCGAGCCGCTGGGAATCGAGGTGGTGACCGGCGACTGGCGGACCTTCGAGCCTGCCTCCTGCGAGGGGCTTTTCGCGGTGCTGGTGCAGTACCCCGCGACCTGTGGGTCGGTGTGGGACTACAGCGCCTTCTTTGAAAAGGCGCATGCAGCGAAAGCGGTCACGATCGCCGCGGCCGACCTGCTAGCGCTCACCTTGCTGAAGGCTCCGGGCGAGTTCGGTGCGGACATCTGTGTCGGCAGCAGCCAGCGCTTCGGGGTGCCGATGGGCTTCGGCGGTCCGCACGCGGGCTTCATGGCCTGCAAGGACGCGCTGAAGCGGAAGATGCCCGGGCGCCTGATCGGGGTGTCGGTCGATTCCCGTGGCAAGCCCGGCTACCGGCTTTCGCTCCAGACCCGCGAGCAACACATCCGCCGCGACAAGGCGACGTCCAACATCTGCACGGCGCAGGTCTTGTTGGCGGTGATGGCGTCGATGTACGCCGTCTACCACGGTCCGGAGGGATTGAAGCACATCGCGCGGGAAGTGAACCGCAAGGCGCGCGTCCTGGCGGCGTCGCTGACCGCGGCGGGAGTGGAGGTGCCGACCGAGTGGTTCTTTGACACGATCACGGTCAAGGTGCCCGGCCGTGCCGGGGAACTCTGCGCGGCGGCGGTGGCGAAGGGGTTCAACCTGAGGTCGCTGGGTTCCGATCGGGTGGGGGTCGCCTTGGACGAGACGACCACCGACGAGGACGTGGCGACCTTGTGCGAACTCTTCGGTGCCGCGGTGAGCGGCGATGCCCCGGCCGCTTCCTGGGGCGGGTCCCTTTCCCGCGGGTCTGCGTTCCTGATCCAGAAGGTATTCAACAGCTATCACTCGGAAACCGAGATGCTGCGATATCTCAAGCGCCTCGAGTCAAAGGACCTGGCGCTGAACGAATCGATGATCCCGCTTGGCTCCTGCACGATGAAGCTGAACGCGACTTCGGAGATGCTGCCTTTGAGCTGGCCCGAGGTCAGCTCGCTGCATCCGTTCGTTCCGGCCGACCAAAGCAAGGGCTATCGAGAAATGCTCTCCCTGCTGGAAGGCTGGCTCGCTGAGATCACCGGTTTCGCGGCCGTTTCACTTCAGCCGAATGCCGGATCCCAAGGGGAATACGCCGGCTTGCTGGCGATCCGACGCTATCATCAGTCACGGGGCGAAGAGCACCGGCACGTTTGCCTGATCCCGGTCTCTGCACATGGCACCAATCCCGCGTCGGCGGTCATGGTCGGCATGAAGGTGGTCGGCGTGAAGTGCGACGAGAAGGGCAACATCGATGTGGCCGACCTCAGGGCCCGGATCGACGAGCACCGCGACAACCTGTCGGCCCTGATGGTCACCTATCCGTCGACCCACGGGGTGTTCGAGGAGACGATCGTGGAGATCTGCGAGGCGATCCACGAAGCCGGCGGCCAGGTTTACATGGACGGCGCCAACATGAACGCGCAGGTCGGCTTGACCAGCCCGGGACGGATCGGGGCGGACGTATGCCATCTGAACCTTCACAAAACCTTCTGCATCCCGCACGGCGGCGGGGGGCCGGGGGTCGGACCGATCGGCGTGGCGCCGCAGCTGGTGCCGTTCTTGCCGGGGCACGCGGAGCTGGAGTCGAAGGAGGGAACCGTCTGCTCGGCGCCGTGGGGAAGTGCGTCGATCAATACGATCTCCTGGATGTACATCGCGATGATGGGTGCCGCCGGTCTGAAAGAGGCAACCCAGATGGCCATCTTGAACGCGAACTACATGGCCAAGCGCTTGTCCGGCTTCTTCCCGGTCCTCTACACCGCGCCGAACGGTCTGGTCGCCCATGAATGCATCATCGACGTGCGCCCTCTGTCCGAGAAGAGCGGCATCACCGTCGAGGATGTCGCGAAGCGGCTCATGGACTACGGATTCCACGCCCCGACCATGAGCTGGCCGGTGGCCGGAACCCTGATGATCGAACCGACCGAGTCGGAGTCGAAGGGGGAACTCGACCGGTTCTGCGACGCGATGATCGCGATCCACGGCGAAATGATGGCCGTGGCCAACGGTGAGGCGGATGCCAACGACAACCTGCTCAAAAACGCCCCGCACACGGTCGACAGCGTTTGTTCCGACGAGTGGAACCATGCCTACACCCGCGAACAGGCGGCGTTTCCGTTGCCATACCTGCGCCAGCACAAATTCTGGCCATCGGTGGGTCGGGTCGACAACGTGCACGGCGACCGCAACCTCGTCTGCACCTGTGACACCGTGGAAGCCTACGCTGCCGCCGCCAGCGCCGAGTGAGGATTTCCGGATGCGCCGCCGCGGAGTGTGTGTTAGGTGACGGATCGGCGGGCCGGGGAATCGGCCCGCCTCCAACCACCAACTGACACAAAATGAAAACAAAGATCCTGCCGCTGTTGTGCGGACTCGCGGTGATCGCCATGGTCGCGATCTTCAACACGGGCGCTTCCGCCCAGGACAAGCCGGTCGAGGGCGACGCGGCGAAGGTGGCGGTGCCGCTCGGGCTGCGCTGTGTGGTGACGCTGGACCCCGCGGCGGACGACCCCTCAACCTCCACGGTCGAGCCTCTGCGATCGTCGGGGTTTACCGCCTTGAACACCTCGGAGGGAGTTCTGGTGCGGCTCGACGCCGAATGGGTGGTCTTGCGGGATGGAAACTACGACAACTGGATCCCCCGGCAGAAAGTGCTTTTGATGCGCAGTTCCCGGTGATCCCTTCCCGGCATGATTCCGTCACCGGTCGACTGGGAGAGCTGGCGTGCGCAGATCCACGCCACGCTGATGTTCATCATCCGTGACGGGGAGATCCTGCTCATTGAAAAGAAACGAGGTTTGGGAGCCGGCAAGATCAACGGCCCGGGAGGGAAGATTGATCCCGGGGAAACGCCGCTGGAATGCGCGGTGCGCGAGACCCGGGAGGAGCTCGGGATCACGGCGCTGCGTCCGGTGAAGCATGGCGAACTCCACTTCGCGATGTCCGATGTCCCGGACATCCTTTGTCATGTATTCCTCGCCCGGGCGTTCGAAGGCCGGCCACACGAAACGGAGGAGGCGGTTCCCCTGTGGTGCCGGCTCGACGAGATTCCCTATGACCGGATGTGGCGGGATGACATCCACTGGCTTCCCCGGTTGATCGACGGCAGGAAATTCCACGGTCGTTTCGTTTTCGAAGGGGAAGAGGTGATCTGGCAGGATCTCCAGCTCGATGTCTTCTGGCCCTAGCGGGCGCAATCATTCATTGGATGACTTGAGATGCTTGTGATAGGGTTGCCGGTTACCGGAATGGCGCTCCCCCGGGCGGATTCCGGTTTTAACCCCAACCCCCAAAGCAATGAAAGTGCAAGCCCCGCTCCTGCTTGGAGCTGTGACCATGATCGCGGCGGTCCTGACGTGGACCTCCGGGGTGAAAGCGGGAGACCGCAATTCCGGTGCCCCGGTCGTCCATATCGAGGATTGTCTCGAGGATGTGATTGACCAGCAATGTGTTGTTTCGATTGATCCTGATTCCGTCCCAACCACGGAATTTGCCGGAAGCAGCAACACGATCACGGGTTTCGTCGCCCCCAATACCGTCAGGGGCGTCATGGTTCGGATTGAACCCGACTGGCTGGTGCTCCGCGATGGCAACAGTTTGAATTGGGTCCCCCGGGAGAAAGTCATCTTGATTCATGTTTGCCTTTAATTGGACCGTATAAGTCGTGGGTCCGAGGTGGAGCGGTGGTTTATCAGTTGGATGATGAATCAACGATCCGGTGTGAATTCGTGCGTTATGCAATCGATGATAGG
>NZ_JACZFQ010000027.1 GCF_014904755.1 Neoluteolibacter marinus | reverse complement strand
GGCCCCAACGGTTTCGGGTTTGGAAATGCTTCAGAGAGCCGACTTCAACGAATTGAACTGTGCCTTCAGCTTGGCCAGTTCCTTTTCGGTGCGGGCGATCTGATCGTGAAGGGCTTGAAGCTTCGACAGCTTCTTGCCGATCGGGCCAGCGACAGCGGCACCGCCTGCGCTGACGGTTGCCGAACCTCCACCTGCGCCGGAGCGGATCCAGCTCGAGATGGTGAGAGGTGAAATCTTGAATTTCTTGGACGCAGCGCTCTGGCCGCCACGGCCTTTTTCTTCATTCACCTTGTCGACGTAGGCGATAATGTCCGCCTTTTCTTTGGCTGTGTAACGACGGCCTTTGGCCGAATTTACTTTGGAGTTGCTCATGACTCCCAAGGGGTAGTTTCGGCCTCAGTTTATAGCAAGTCAAAACTTGGCGGAGAGAGACAAATTGTTCATGTCTTCGTATTTCTACGATTGGGTCTCCGTAGTGACATTCCCAAAATCGGACACGGTATCGTTAGATCCCTCTGGGTCAGCGGGGAGTGGACTCAGTCTGATCCGGGTTGAAGGCCGGCGACGATGGGTGGAAGGTCATGCATCGAGGTGATCCAGACGTCCGCGGATGACTTGACCTTGGGTCGCTCGACGACACCGCCGAAACCAATGAAGAGATCGACGTCGCCCTTGGTTTCGAGGTCGGAAACGCCGTCGCCAACCATGACTGTCAATTCGGGAGACATTGCATGCTGCCATTCCCGGATGACCTCGGGCTTCCCCCCGTTGCGCGTGGTAGGATAGTCCGCACCATAACCGGCGTACTGGCCCTCGGTGTCGAATTGCAAGGGCACGGCCTCGACGTGATCGATGCCGAGATGCCTTGCTAGCGGACGGATCAGGGGTTCGAAGCCTCCGGAGAGGATGACCGGCGTCCAGCCGGCTTCTTTCAGGGCGGCAATGGCGTCGGTGGTTCCCGGAGTGATGGTATCAACATACTGCCGGGCGACGGCTTCCGCCGTATCCTTGTCGGGGCGGATGATTTCCATCCTCCTGCCGAATACTTCGGAAATGGGAACCCTGCCGTCCATGGCCTGATTGGTGAGGTCTTCCACTTGTCTGAAGGCGTCCGGGCCGCAGGCCCGGCCGAGCTCGTCGATGCCCTCGATGGATGACAAAGTGGAGTCGCAGTCGAAGAAGATGAGCTTTTCCCTGCGAATGCTTGGAGGGATGATCTCGACCGTCGTTCCCGGCTCCACGAGATCGTGGAGTTCGATAATGTCGCGGTTGGACAGCCGGATGCAGCCGCAGCTCGCGGGAGTGCCTAACAAATCCTCCCGGGGGGTTCCGTGGAAGTAGATGAAGCGGTCGAAGGTGTTGGCGTTTTCAGGTTCCAGGCCGCTGATCCGCAGGATGCGGGTGAGGACATGGTCCTTGTCGCAATCGTCCCCTGCTTGCCAGAGGCCGACGGGTTCCCTGCCGACAAAAATGGTGCCGGGGTTCATCCCGGCACCGATCTTCTGGACGACCACGAAGCGTCCGGTCGGGGTGCGGTGGCTGCCGGGTTGGAAGCCGGCACCCTTGGCTGCGGTGGAAACGACGAATTCTCTCACGAGTTCCGGTCCGCGGCGGAGGCGGAGGCGTTGGTCATCGATTGAAACTTCGAGGTGGAGATCGTTCATGACGGTGCTTGGAGTGCGACCAGGGAATTCTTGCCGCCGAGCGCGGAAGCGATTTTGAAGACAATCGCTGAAGGGGAAAGCGTTGCGGGCGTCATGGTGAGGCCGTCCGGGCAGGTGAGACCGGGCAGCGGTGGCGGGAGACGACCCGACCGGAGGAACGCCGCGACGATGACAGACTCGAGCAGGCCGCCCCCGCCAATTCCGTGACCGGTGAATGGTTTGACCGGGCAGATGCAGGAAGGTCCCAGGGCGTTC
Source organism: Neoluteolibacter marinus (assembly GCF_014904755.1). Classification (GTDB taxonomy): domain Bacteria; phylum Verrucomicrobiota; class Verrucomicrobiia; order Verrucomicrobiales; family Akkermansiaceae; genus Haloferula; species Haloferula marina. The sequence continues at coordinate 12,515 of NZ_JACZFQ010000027.1, read as the reverse complement.
AGGATCGCCGCGGGTTCGCGCGCCGAGTTGGAGGCGGTGCCGCTGGCGTGGGGGCAGATGGCGGCCGGGTGGCCGAAGCGCTCGACCGCAGCTTCCAGCAGCGCGACAAGACCGGGTGCGCCGGGTGGCATGTCGATGGCGTTGGCCGCGTCCGCGTTGGCGTGGTAGCCGGCGAGCTTGGGGGTGCCGGGGCGACCGCGTGCTTCTAGTGTCAGGGCGGCGGCCGCTTCCGCGGGAATGATCCCGGTGGTCGATGGAGAATAGGGATCATTGGTCCCGTCCTTCGAAAGGATGCCGGTGGCGGCGTAGTTGCCGAGGAGAAGGGGCGAGAGCGGCAGGTCGACGGCGACGACGATGGCGCGCGGCGCCAAACCGGATTGAAGCCAGAGCGACGCCATGCCCAGGGCGTCGAGGCCGGCGGCGCATCCGCTCGCCTGGACCTGCCAGGGCCCGTGGATGCCGAGCTCGATGCTGATGGCGGCGGCGGGCTCGCAGTGGAGGGAGTTGCTGGCGGCCATCAGCGGGAAGGCTCGCCGTTGCGGCCACGCCTCGACACCTCCATCCGCGGTGCCGCGGCTGGAGCCGAGAAAAAGAACGGCCTCGGCCAGCTCCCGGTCATCCCAACCGGCTTCGGCCACGGCTTCGCGGGCGACATGCAGAGCGGCCATCGTGGCCGGGGCCCACTTGCGGTGGGTGAGCAAATGTCGGGGTTCGATCCAAGTGGCGGCGAGGTCGCGGTGGGGGCTGTCGTTTCCCAACAGTCCGCCGAGCTTCCGGAAGTTCGTGCGACCCTGGCGCACGGCGTCGAGATGCGCTGCCAAATCGTGGCCGAGCCCGGACAGGGCGGCGAGGCCGGTGATGGAAAGTGGCGGGTGGATGGACGCGGACTAGAGATGTTGGGCGGCCGATGCCAAGGAAATAGAATCGGTTAGGAGGCTTCGCCGCGCCGCTTCAGCCGGCCGGGTGAATCACAGCATTTCCTCCACGAACTTCTGCTTGCTGAACAAGGCGAACTGTTCCGGCTCTTCCCCGGTGCCGAGAAAGCGCGGGGCAATGCCGAGCTGGTCGTGGATGGCGATGGCGACGCCGCCTTTTCCGGAGCCGTCCATCTTGGTGACGATGAGTCCGTCGAGCGGGCACGCCTTGTGGAATTCCTTCGCCTGTTGCAGCGCGTTGGAACCGGTGGTGGCATCGACCACCAGCAGGGTGAGGTGCGGGGCGGTGGGGTCGTTCTTGGCCAGGGTGCGTTTGATCTTGGAAAGTTCCTCCATCAGGTTGTGGCGGGTGTGCAGGCGCCCGGCGGTGTCGCAGATCAGGTACTTCGAGCCGTCGGCGATGGCCTTCTGGTGGGCGTTGAAGCAAACGGAAGACGGGTCGGCATTGGGCTGGCCCTTTACGACGGGGATGTCGAGGCGCTGGCCCCAACGCTCGAGTTGTTCGACGGCCGCGGCGCGGAAGGTGTCGGCGGCGGCGAGCACGGTCGGCTGGCCGCGGCGTTGGAGCCAATGGGCGAGCTTGGCGCAGGAGGTGGTCTTGCCGACGCCGTTGATGCCGACAACCAGGAAGACGAAGGGCTTGCCGTCGATACGTGGGAGGAGTGGCGGGGAGTCGGCGGGCAGGCGCTGGGCGACGTGGCGGCGGGCGGCCTCGAGCACATCGTCGGCGGAGACCTGGCGTCCGAGATCGCGGAGTTCGCCGACAATCTGGAGGGCGAGTCGGGGACCGAGGTCCGCGGCGACGAGGTCGGCTTCCACCTCGTCCCAGTCGACCTCGGCCTTGTTCGCAAGCTTGTTGTAGAGGGATTTGAAGATGCCGGCCATGGGGAAGCGGGGTTGTAGCGGGGGCGCGCGACGGGGGCAAGTGTGGTGCGAAACGGGCCTCCTGAGACGAATGTGTGTGTTTTTGCAGTTGAATGGGGCGGCTGCTTGAGGATCAATCACCGCGCCCGCCGTTCGGCGCGGACGCAATATTACATGAGCCAAGGATTCAGAAGAGGTGGCGGCGGTGGCCGCCGCAGACGCAACAACGCCGGTCCCCGTGTCCGCAAGGTCGGGGCGGACGGCGAAGAGAAGTCCGTGGAGGTCGAAGGAACGATCACCTCGGTGCTCGCCGGTACCCAATTCCGCGTTGAATTGCAGAGCGGCCACGAGGTGCTGGCCCACATTTCCGGGAAGATGCGCAAGCGCTTCATCCGCCTGGTGATCGGCGACAAGGTGAAGATGGAAATGTCCCCCTACGACGTTTCCAAGGCCCGGATCACCTACCGATTGGGCTGATCCCCGGCCCGGCTTCGTTCAAGCCGGGCTTTCTTCGGTTTCCTCCCCGGCTTCCTCGATGTGAGGAGCCGTGTGGATTCTCCTCTCGATCTCGATCTCGCCCAGCAGGTGGGTTTGGCGGAGCACGAACTGGTTCATTTTCATCAGTTCGAGCACCGCGAGGAAGGTGACAATGACTTCCGACTTCGTGGTGGCGGACTCGAACAGCGAGTCGAAACGGGCCGCCTTGCCGGGCTCGAAGCGGTTCAGGAGCATTTCGATCTTGTCGGCGACGGTGTAGCGGTCGTCGACGATGTCGCCGAGGTCGTGGGACTCCTCGAATCGTTTGAGGACGTTCTGGAAGGCCCGGATCAGGTCGAAGATCGAGATTTCCGCGAGTCCGACCGGTTCGTCGGGCAGCTCGGGCTTTTCGGGTTGGAAGGCGAACGAGCCCTCCTGTTCGACCTCCTTGAGGCTGAGGAATCCGGCGGCGTCCTTGAATTTCTTGTACTCGATGAGCTGGCGGATCAGCTCCCATCGCGGATCGTCTTCTTCCGCGTCCTCCTCGGGCGGCTGGTCCTGGCGCGGCAACATGGTGCGGCTCTTCAGGTACATCAGGTTCGCCGCCATCACGATGAACTCCGCGGCGAGGTCGATGTTCAGCATCCGGAAGGTCTCGATGTAGTCGAGATACTGGCTGGTGATGCGGGCGATCGAAATGTTGTGGATGTCCACCTCGTCCTTCTTGATGAGGTACAAGAGCAGGTCGAGCGGTCCTTCGAAAATATCGAGTCTTACCTTGTAATCGGTGCCTTCCACGGCCGGACAGGTAGGGGATCGGGAGGCGGCGGGCGAGGGGAAATTTGCACTCGCAACGCACCGGGGGGCTGGGTCTAATCCCGCCCTTGCCCGAGGGCTGATTATGGAGGCGGATCAAACTCAGTCGTTCAACCAGAAGCTAAGTCAGTGGATCGCGAGCCAGGGATTCTGGTTCCAGCTGCGCCACTCGATGTCCGGCGGCGGTGGCTGGGCGATGACCTTCAACCATCTCCTCAGGCTGGCGTTCAAGGTGGCGATGGCGCTGGCCGTCGCGGCGGGCGGGTTCAGCATTTACCTCGTGCAGCGGGTGAAATCGGAAGGCTTTGCCGATTCGTTGAGCGCCAGTTTGGCCGACGGGCTGGCGGCCAGTGAAGCGAAGGTGAAGGACTTTTCGCGTAATCAGGGGGAGGTGCAACTGCGTCGGGTGGGTGCCGAAGGCGGGGAAGAGGCGTTTTTCCGGAGTCTCGATGCCGGCAACGTGCGCTTCAAGATGGGCTTGCTGGACGGCATGACGGGCGTGTGGGAGGCCGGCACCATCCAGGCGAAATGGCTGGAGATCAACGTGAAGGCGGGGGCCAACTCCGCGGAAGAAGCGGCGGCCACGGGCATGTCGTTTTTCCGCCAGTGGCCGAGTTTCAAGTTTTCATCGATCGAAGTGGATGAAGCGAGCATCCGTTGGGGCTTCTCGCAGCGCACCGCGGGAAAAATCGAAAAGAGCCGGATGGTGGCCGTCCGCTCCCCGGACGGTTGGCGTCTGGTGTTCAGGGGGGGCACCTTTTCGCAGAACTGGCTGAAGGACCTGGAGCTCAAGGAGCTGGTGGTGGAGTGCGGACGCGACGGAGTGCGGGTGACCAAGGGGGACTTCGAGAAGGACGGCGGGGTCGTCAAGTTCAAGGACCTCAAGATCCGGGGCGGCGAGCAGCCGGTCGTCAGCGGCAAGGTCGATTTGATGAGGGTGCCCCTTGAGGGAATGTTGCCCGAGGCCGTGCGGCCGTTTATCGAAGGAATCGTGTCCGGGGAGTTCGTGCTGTCCGGTTCGACCAACTCGCTTGAGGGCATCCAATTGGAAGGCGACGTCACGATGGGAGGGGGGAACTTGATCAGCTTGCGCGACCGCATCGAGCTGCTGAGAACGCTTTCGACCGTCGATCTGTTCAACAACTACCGCAAGGTGGACATCGACCGCGGCAGCTTTCACCTCAAGACCGGCGGCGGGGCGATGGAGTTGACCCGTGTCGACCTACGGGCCGGCGAGTTGATGACGTTGGCGGGCCGTCTGCATGTGCGCTTCCCGAAAGACGAGGAAGTGGCGGGTTCTCTCAAGTCGAGTTTGAACGGACAGTTCGCCCCGGTCTTCGATCCCGAGCTGAGTGCCGGCCAGGGCACCAAAGGAAGCAGTGGTGAAATCGCCCCCGAGAAGGACGCCGCATCCGGCGGGGAGGACGCGAAGGACATGGCGATCTTCACCCGGCGTACCAAGGAGAAGGTCGAGGACATGCTTCTGCAGGAAGAGATGGCACGGCGGGCCCAAGCCTTGCAGTGCGACGGTGGCATGACGATCACGATCCCGGGCGATGCCTTCGATCGCTCGGAGGTCCTGCGTGAAAGCTTCCCGGTGGATCCCGCGACCGGTCGCGTGCCGATCGACGTCCCGCTCCAGGGGCCCTTGTTCGAGCTGACCCGCCGCCAGTCCGAGGAGATCCTCGATCTGGGAGCCCGCTACTGAGGCATCAGCCCGCGCTTGCCAGGCCGAGGCTGGCGTAGATCTCGCGGGTCGCCTTGCTTTTGTTGAGCGTGTAGAAATGGATGCCGTCCACGTCGTGGTCGAGCAATTCGGCGCACTGTTGGGCGGCGTAGTGGATGCCAACCTTTTCCACCGACGCGGGATCCCCGTTGGCGCGGTCCAGCGCCCGCAGCAGCTTCGCCGGGAATCTCGCACCCGCGGCCAGTTCGGCCATCCGGCTCATGCTGCCGAGTGAGGTGACCGGCATGATGCCGGCAAGGATCGGCACGTCGATGCCGCGCAACCGGCAGCGGTCGCGGAAGTCAAAGAAGTCGTGGTTGTCGAAAAACAACTGGGTGCAGATGTAGTCCGCACCCTCGTCCACCTTGGCCTTGAGATGGTCGAGCTCAAGCAGCCGGTTCGGCGTGGCGGGATGGCCCTCCGGGAATCCGGCGACCCCGATGCCGAAGCCGCGGGGATCCGGGTGGGCGCCGGATTCGTTGAACTTGCGGATGAAGCGGACGAGGTCGCCCGCATGGCGGAAGTCGCAGTCCGACCAGTCATAGTCCGGCCAATCGCGCGGCGGGTCGCCGCGCAGGGCGAGGATGTTGCAAACCCCGGCGTCCGCATAGCGTCGCAGGATCTCCTCGATCTGGCTCTCCGAGTGGCCGACGCAGGTGAGGTGGGGCACCGGCGGGATGGCGGTGGTTTCCCGGATCTTGAGAACCAGATCGTGGGTCATCTCCCGGGTGCTGCCCCCGGCGCCGTAGGTCACCGAGACGAAGGACGGCTGGCAGGACTCCAGCTCGACGATGGTCCCGTAGAGGTCTTCCACTGCCGCGGCGGATTTGGGCGGGAAGAACTCGAAGGAAAAGGAGGGGCGTCGCTTGGCCAGGATGTCGCGGATGTGCATGCGCTTGGAACGGGGGCAGCATGGGTTGACCCGCGGCCCGGGGGGAGGCAAAAAAACGGCGCTGTCGCAACTTCCGCGGTCTCATGGAGTTTTCCACATCGCGGACGGACAGCGTTCCGCCAGCCAATCTACGGTTCATGAAACTCCATCGACACGCCTGGTTCTTCCTACTGGTCACGGGTTCTGCGTTCGCCCAGGAGCCCCCGCCGGAAGGTCCGCCGCCGCCACATGACGGTGAGCCGCGCGAGGGTGGGCCGAAAGGGCCGGAGCGGGACCGCAAGGGCGGCGACCGGATGGAGAAGTTCTGGAAGATGGCCGATACCGACGGCGATGGCTTCATCTCGTCGGAAGAGTTCGCCGCATTGGATCGTCCCGGACAGTTGCCCGCGGACAAGCGCATGGAGTTCTTCGGCCGTCTGGACAAGAACAAGGACGGACGGATTGGACCGGACGAGATGCCCCGCCGGCGCCAGGGCGGCATGCCGCCGCTGGAGCAGGTGGATGCAAACAAGGACGGCAAGATCGACTTCGAGGAGTTCCAGAGACTGGGCTTTGTCGCCCGACTTCCGGAAGAGCGGCAGCGCGAGATGTTCCGCCGGATGGATCACGATCACGACGGGGTCCTCACCCCCAAGGACCGCATGCACGGCAGGTCGCCGCGGGATGGCAAAGGAGGACGCGGATTCAATCCCGCGGAAATGATCAAGGCGCTCGACACCGATGGTGACGGGGCGCTCAGCTTCGAGGAGTTCCGCAAATCGCCCTTCCTGAAGGACAAGGGCGAGGACGAACAGGAGGACCGCTTCGAGGCGATGGACCGCAATGATGACCTCAAGATCGACGCGGCCGATTTCCCGCCGAAGGAAAAGGATCGGGCTCCGGACGGCGGCAAGAAGTGATTCGTCTCAGAAGGTCACCTCGAACCACAAGCCGGCGAACAGGCGGTTGCGTTCCGGGCTGCTGCCCATCGGGATCGAGGTGCCCGCGAAGGGCGTCACGGCCACGCTCTTGTTGAAGGCGTAGGTCCAAGCGATCCGGGCATACAGGTCGTTCCAGCCGCTGCTCCCATAGTAGTCTTCGGTCCAGGAACTTCCCCCCTTCACGCTCAGGAAGGAAGACTCGCCGATCGGTTTCGACCAGCTGGCCTCCAGGTTGCCGTACCAACCGCCGTCGCCGGTGTCGTAGGCGATGGCCGTCCCGAGGTCCCAGTCGTCCGTGAGATGCCAGGTGAAGGAGGGGGAGAGATCGAAGCCGTCGGCGAAGAAGCTGTCCTGGTAGTCGCGCCAGGTGGTGGCGAAGCCGGCGGTCCAATGATCGGTATCGTAGCGCAGGTCGAAAAACGTCGAGGCTTCGGAGAAGTCACCGCTGCCGGTGCCGGTACCATAGAAGCCGCCGAGATTGAGGATCCATTCGTCGGAGAGGGCGATTTCGGCCTCGAGCTGGACGTCGATCAGGTCGCTGGCGAGCTTGAATCCGCGATGGACGTACTCCGTGCGGTAGCCGGTCACCACTTCGATCCCGATCGGAACGTCGTCGGCCACCGATTCGGCAAGGCAGGGGGAGATCATGGCGAGGCAGGCGGCGAGGCGTCTCATGTCTCGGACGATGGCGAATCACGCTGTCGCGGGCAAGTTCAAGCACCCGGTGGAAGACCCCGAAACAGAAGAAGCCGGCCCTAGGGGGCCGGCTTCGTCGTGGCTTTGGTTCAAATCCGGCCCTGCCCTCAGTTGACGGTCTGGATGTCGGACTCCGCCAGGGTGGTGTGGAGGATTTCCTTCCGCAGGCTGCCTCCCTTGCGCTCGCTCCACCACAGCACCACCGGGGCGGCAATGAAGATGGACGAGTAGGTGCCCACGATCAGGCCGATGAGGATCATCAATGAGAAGTCCTGGAGCTGGCCGGTTCCCAGGATGGCAAGCACCGTGACCGTGGCGATGGTCGTAAGGGAAGTGAGGATGGTCCGCGACAAGGTGGCATTGATCGCCTCGTTCATCAGGATCTTCACGTCGCCGTCGCCTTCTTTCAGCGACTCGCGGATGCGGTCGAAGATGATGATGGTGTCGTTGACCGAGTAACCTGCGATCGTGAGCAGCGCGGCCACGTGGATCAGCGAAAGCTCGCCGCCGCAAAGGATGATGATGCCGGCGGACATGACGACATCGTGGATCAGGGCGAGGAAGCCGCCGAGGGCGAAGGAGAACTCGAAGCGCAGGGTGATGTAAGTGAGGATGCCGAGGAGTCCCAGGCCAAGGGCAATGCAGGACTCGATCATGAAGTCCTTGCCGAGCGCCGCCGATACCGAATCGGTGCTTTGCTGGATCGCGTAGACCATATCTCCGGTCTTCTCCCCGTTCTTCACCTCTTCCACTTTCTCTCCCAGGATGGGGAAAGACTCGCGGAGGTTGGCGACGATGGCGTCGACGTCCTGGTCGGCGCAGCGGATGGTGAGCTGTTCGCCGGAGATGGCTTTCTCTTCCTGGACCGACGGGCGCTTCGAGGTCTGGACCTTTTCGAGGCTGGCTTCAACGGCTGCCTGCTCGATGTGGTGGGAGCCCAGTTCGAACTGGATCTGGGTGCCTCCGGTGAAGTCGATGCCGAGGCCCTTTTGACCGCGGAAGACGAAACCACCGAGGCTCGCGAGCAGCAGCAGGCCGGAGACGACATAGGCCGGCTTGACCTTGGAGAGGAAGTCGAAGGTGGAGGACTTGATGAGGTCGAGGAAGCTGAGCTTCTTGAGGAGGTGGAGGTCGTTGCCCCAGCGGAACATCACGCGGGTCACCAAGATCGCGGAGAAGATCGAGGAAAGCAGGCCGATGGTCAGGGTGATGGCGAAACCCTTGACGGTGCCGCTGCCCATCCAGAACAGGATGAGGGCGGTGATGAGCGAGGTGATGTTCGAGTCGAAAATGGCGCTGAAGGCCTTGTCGTAGGCGGCGGAGATCGCCGACTTGAGCGACTTGCCGTGGCCGATTTCCTCCCGCAGTCGCTCGTAGATCAGCACGTTGGCGTCGACCGCCATGCCGATGCTCAAGATCATCCCGGCGATTCCCGGCAGGGTGAAGGTGAAGCCGAACATCGCCATGCCGCCGAAGATCATGATGGTGTTCACGGTCAGGCCGATCAACGCCACCAGACCGGCGGTGCGGTAGTAGATGAGCACGAACAGTGCAGTCAGGGTGAGGCCGATGATGCCGGCCCAGATCCCCTGGGTGATGACGGCGGCGCCGAGGGTGGGGGAGATGACCCGGGTCTCGATGATTTCAAGGGGGTTCTCCAGGGGGTTCTTGAGGGCGTTGGAAAGGCTGCGGGCCTCGTCGTGGCTGGACTGGCCTTCGATCTGGAAGCGCTTGCCGAGTGGGACCGACTGGACGGTCGGAGCGGTGATGACCTCGCCGTCGAGGACCACGGCGATGCGATCGCGGCCGGGAGCCATGTCCTTGGTAAGGTTGATCATCTTGTCGCCGCCGGCAGAAGTCAGGGTGATCGCCACGTTGTGGCTGGCTCCCATCGTTTCCGGGTAAGCGGTGGCGACGTCCTTGCCGGTCAGGGCGACGCGGTTGTTCAGCAGCAGGAACTCGGTGCGGGTGTTGCCCTCGCGGTCCTCGTAGCTGTGCTTGAAGACGCCGAAGCCGGGTTTGCGGGGCTCGTCGCCGGAATCGATCCGCTCGGCGAGGGTACGGCCGTCGGGGCCGGGGTGGAAGCCCTCGAGGTTGACCCTGCGGAGCTCAAGACGGGCGACCTTCTCGAGGAGCTCCTTCACTTCCTCGGACTCCTCCGGCGACATCCCGGGCATCTGGACCAGGATCTTGTCTTCGCCGGTTTCGTAGGTCTGGAGGTCCTTGGTGCCGCGCTCGTTGAGGCGCTTCTCAATGATCGACTTCGCCTGGGTCACATCCTCCTTCATCAGGGGGATCGGCTGGCCGGTGGTCTCGTCGAGCTTCGGCTTCACCTGCAAGGTGAAGGATGAGCCGCCAACGAGATCGATGCCGCCTTTGAGGGATTCCTTCGGTGGATAGAGGGCGAGTGCCATCAGGCCACAAATGCCGAGGATCAGGAACGTGCCGACATTGCGTTTGCGACTCTCAAGCTCGGTGGCGAAGTACCAGAAGAACAGGACCAGCAGGCCGAGGCCCGAGAGGAAGAGGAACATCGGGTCCTTCAGGAGAATGGACGCGAAAAACGTGGACGGGAACATGGCGGAATGGAAAGCGGGTGGCGCTGCGGGCACCGGTTACTTGGCGGCTGCGCCATCCTTCTTGACGACCGTGGCGATGGCAGGCTTGTCGAACTCGACCATCACGCCTTCTGCGATCTTGAGGACCACGGTGCGCTCCTTGATGTTGTGGACGAGGGCGTGAATGCCGGCGGTGGTGATAACTTCATCACCCTTTTGCAGCGCCGCGACCCGTTGCTCCAGTTCCTTGCGCTGCTTCTGCTGGGGCCGGATCAGCAGGAAATAGAACATGACGATCATGAGGACCATCATGATCATCGAGTTGGGGAACCCACTCGGCTGTTGGGCCGCTTCGCCTTGGGCGAGCAGCGTGAGGAAAGAAAGCATCATGCGGATTTTGACTGGGTGTAGCGGCGGATGAAGGAGTCCTTGAATTCAAGGAACTTGCCCTCGGCGATGGCCTCCCGCGCATTGGCGGTGAGGCGGAGGAAGAAATGCAGGTTGTGAAAGGAAAGCAACCGCAAAGCGAGGATTTCCCCGGCACGGAAAAGGTGCCGGATGTAGGCGCGGGTAAAGCGGGCGACGTGCGGATGGGCGCTTTCGCAGAGCGGTCGCTCATCCTTCGCGAACTCGAGGTTCTTGATATGAATCGGGCCGTCCAGGGTGAAGGCTTGGCCGTGGCGGGCGACCCGGGTGGGCATCACGCAGTCGAACATGTCGACCCCGCGGCTAATCATTTCCAGGATCTGGGGTGGTGTGCCGAGCCCCATGGCGTAGCGCGGCTTGTCCTCGGGCAGGAAAGGCACGCTGTGTTCCACGGCGCGCATCATTTCCTCCTCGGGCTCGCCGACCGAAACGCCGCCGATGGCGTAACCATCGAAGCCGAGATCGACCAGTTCGCGGGCGGAACGTTCGCGGAGATCCGCCCAGATCGAGCCTTGGACGATGCCGAAATGCCGCTGCTTGCCGCTGCCGCTGGTCGGCTGGTGGGTTTCGACCCAGTCCTTGCAGCGCTTGGCCCAGCGGGTGGTGAGGGCGAGGGACTTCTCCGCATACTTCCGTTCGCAGGGGTAGGGCGGGCACTCGTCGAAAAGCATCGCGATGTCGGAGCCGAGGGAGGCCTGGATCTCCATGCTGAGTTCGGGGGTCAGCAGCATCCGCGTGCCGTCCAAGTGGTTCTGGAAGCGCACGCCCTCCTCGGTGATCTTCCGCAGCTTGGCCAGGGACCAGACCTGGAAACCGCCGGAATCGGTCAGCATCGGCCGGTCCCAGGAGGCAAACCGGTGCAGCCCGCCGAGGTCCCGGATCAGTTCGTGGCCGGGGCGCAGCCAGAGGTGATAGGTGTTTCCCAGGATGATCTGGGCGCCGAGCAGGTCCAACTCGTCCGGATGCAGGGTCTTCACGGAGCCCTGGGTGCCGACGGGCATGAATATCGGCGTCTCGACCGTGCCATGGGCCAGTTCCATCCGGCCGCGCCGGGCCTGGCAGGAGGGATCGCGGGAGAGAACCTGAAACATCGGGCGCGCGGTTTACGGGGAAAACCCGCGGCGGGCAATGGATAAGCAAGCGATCCGGAAATCCGGACATAGGAAAGGGCGCGAACAGATTCCCCCCGGAGTCAAGATTCGCGCCCTTTCTGGATCAGCTGGTTTTCCTCGCGGCGACTCGGTCGGCAAAGGTTTCCCCCCGGAAACCCGTGCCGGAAAAATGAATCAACGGATCAAACCAAGCTGTTGTGAGCGGCCGCCGAAGCAGCACGAACACGGTGGCGACGCTGCCCAAAAACTACGGATGAGGAAAGTTTTAAGTGATCCTAAATGGAAACATTTTCTCCGGAACCAACCGGAAATGCAGTGATTCCAGCGCTTTAACGGCAAAATCCTGCGACAGACCGAGCGCCGGATTGCCAGCGCATCGAGAGCTTGTTAGGTAGCGGGGCATGAAACTGATCCGCTACGGCGAACCGGGGCGCGAGGAGCCCGGCATCATTCTGGATGACGGCCGGCGGGTGGACGTCGGGGGGCAGTTCAACGACTACGACGAGGGCTTTTTCGCGCTCGGCGGGCTGGAGGCCCTGCAGGCCTGGGTCGACGACGGTTGCCCCGACGCCGAGGACATCCTGCCGGGGGTGAGGATCGGTCCGCCGGTGGACCGGCCGTCGAAGATCGTCTGCGTGGGAAAGAACTACCTCGACCACGCCAAGGAGTTCGGCGAGGGCATTCCCACGGAGCCGGTCCTGTTCCTCAAGGCTCCGACCTGCTGGAGCGGGCCCTTTGACGACGTCATCAATCCGCCGGGTGCCACCAAGCTCGACTATGAGGTGGAGCTGGCGATCGTCATCTCCCGCACCGCGTCGTCGGTGAAAGAGGAGGATGCCCTGAGCCACGTGGCCGGCTACTCGGTTTTTTGCGACTACTCCGAACGGGCCTTCCAGAAGGAACTCGGCGGCCAGTGGACCAAGGGGAAGAGCTGCGACACCTTCGGTCCGATGGGGCCGTGGCTGGTCCCCGCATCGCAAATTCCGGACCCGCAAGGGCTCAGGCTGTGGTGCAAGGTCAACGGCGAGATGCGCCAGAACGGCTGGACGGGGGACATGATGTTCGGCGTCCGGCATCTGGTCAGCTACATCAG
>NZ_JACZFQ010000026.1 GCF_014904755.1 Neoluteolibacter marinus | reverse complement strand
TTCATGACCCTGCTGCCCGGGGATGTCATCGCCACCGGCACGCCGGCCGGCGTGGGGATGGGGATGAAGCCGCCCCGCTACCTGGCACCGGGCGACTGCGTCGAGCTCGGGATCGAGGGTCTCGGGGAGATGCGCCAGCGGGTGGTGGCCGCCCCTTGATTGTTCCACGGCCGCTTCGCCGTCACTCGGGGCTTGCCGCAGGGCGATCCCGGGATTACGCGGGGCGGGTCGCCAGTTTTCACAACGACCCCGACCCATCATGCCCATCGCCCGCGCACTCCTTTCCGTCTCCGACAAGACCGGCCTCGCCGACTTCGCCAAGTTGCTCCACGAGCAGGGCGTCGAACTGCTCTCGACCGGCGGCACCGCCAAGGCCCTGCGCGAAGCCGATCTGCCGGTGATCGACGTGTCGGAGTTCACCGGTGCCCCCGAGTTGTTCGAGGGCCGCGTGAAGACGCTCCATCCCAAGGTCCACGGCGGCCTGCTCCACAAGCGCGACGACAAGGAGCACCTCGCCCAGGCCAAGGAACACGACATCCCGCCGATCGATCTGGTGGTCGTGAACCTCTATCCTTTCGAGGAAACGATCGCCAAGGACGGGGTCACGCTCGAGGACGCCATCGAGAACATCGACATCGGCGGACCGTCGATGCTGCGCAGCGCGGCCAAGAACTACAAGGCGGTGACGGTGGTCACGGATCCCGCCGACTACGCCCGGGTCATCGAGCAGATGCAGGAACACGGCGGCGACACCACTTTGCGCCTGCGCGAGCAGCTCGCGGTGAAGGTTTTCCTCCGCACTTCGCAGTATGATGCGGCGATCTCGAACTTCCTCGGCCAGTGCAAGGACGGCACCCGCTGCAACCTGACCGTCAGCCTGCCGCTCGAAATGGAGCTGCGCTACGGTGACAACCCGCACCAGAAGTCGGCCCTCTACGGCGATTTCAAGAGCTGCTTCACCCAGCTCCAGGGCAAGGAGCTCAGCTATACCAACATCCTCGACATCGAGGCCGCCGGCGACCTGATCCTCGACTTCGTCCGCCCGACCATCGGCATCCTCAAGCACACCAATCCCTGTGGCGTCGGCCAGGACGACGACGACCTCCGCATCGCTTGGCAGAAGGCCTTCGAAACCGACCGCCAGGCTCCGTTCGGCGGCGTGATCGTTTGCAACCGCCCGCTGACCGAAGGGGTGGCGCGGATCATTTCCGAGATCTTCACCGACGTCATCATCGCCCCGGACTTCGAGCCCGAGGCCCGCGCGGTCCTTCAGAAGAAGAAGAACCTGCGCATCATGAAGATGAATGACGCCTACCTGGTCGCCAAGAAGGCCCCGGTTATCCGCTCCTGCCCGGGCGGCCTGATGATCATGGACCGCGACCATACCGCGCTCGGCCTGGACGACCTTGAAAGCAAGGTGGTCACCAAGCGCCCGCCCACCGGCGAGGAGATGCGGGCGATGCGCTTTGCCTGGCGGGTGGTGAAGCACGTGAAGTCGAACGCCATCGTCTACGCCAAGTCCGACCGCACCCTCGGCATCGGCGCCGGCCAGATGAGCCGGGTCGACAGCTCGCGGATCGCCGTGTGGAAGGCCAAGGAAGCGGGCCTGGACCTCAAGGGTTCGGTCATCGCGTCCGACGCCATGTTCCCCTTCGCCGACGGCCTCGCCGCGGCGATCGAAGCCGGTGCCACCGCCTGCATCCAGCCCGGCGGATCGATCCGCGACCAGGAGGTCATCGAGGCCGCCGATGCGGCCGGCCTCGCGATGATCTTCACCGGTCACCGCCACTTCAGGCATTGATCCGAAGTTTCAGGTTTCCAGTTTCACGTTTTCAACGAGACTCGCCGGCATGCTGCTAGGGGTGAACATCGACCACGTTGCCACGCTCCGGCAGGCGCGCTACGCGCTCTTGCCGGACTCCCCGAATGCCGAGCCGTCGCCCATGCAGGCGGCGCTCGACGCGATGTCGGGAGGTGCGGACTCGATCACCATCCATGTCCGCGGCGACCGCCGCCACATGCAGGACCGGGACGCCTTCGAGATCCGCAAGGGCTGCCCGCTGCCGCTGAACCTCGAAATGGGCGTGACCGCCGAAATGACGGAGCTGGCCCTGGCGATCGGCCCGGAGTTCGCCTGCCTGGTCCCGGAGACCCGGGAGGAAGTCACCACGGAAGGGGGGCTCGACGTCGCCGGCCGGTTGACCGAGGTGGCTGACTGCGTGAAGGCGCTCCAAGCGCGTGACATCCGCGTGTCCCTTTTCATCGACCCGGATCTCCATCAGATCGAAGCCGCACAGGCCACCGGCGCGGAAATGGTGGAGCTGCACACCGGTTGTTTCGCCAATGCGACCGGAGACGGACTCGAGGCCGAGCTGTCCCGCTTGATCGAGGCGGCCAAAGCGGGTCACGCCGCGGGGATCCAGGTCAACGCAGGTCACGGCATCAACTACGACAATCTGTCCCGGCTCTTCGTGGTCCCGCATCTCGCCGAGCTCAACATCGGCCACAGCATCGTCTCGCGGGCGATGCGGGTGGGCTTCACCGCGGCGGTGAAGGAGATGAAGGACCTGATGGCAGCCTATCCATCGGAATGAAGATGTTCGGCATCGGCATCGACGTGGTGGAGGTCGAGCGGATCGCCTCGTCCATGGCCGAGTTCGGCGAGCGCTTCGCGTCGAAGATCTTCACCGCGGGCGAGCGCGCCTATTGCGAGGCCCAGCGGCGGCCGGAGATCCACTATGCCGCGCGCTTTGCCGCCAAGGAGGCGATCGCCAAGGCCTTCGGCACGGGCATCGGCAAGGACCTGGGCTGGCTGGACATGGAGATCGTCCGCAAGGACAGCGGCGAACCGGCGCTGGTCCTGGGCGGGGCGGGGAAAGAATTCGCCAATGCCAACGGCATCACCGAGGTGAAGATCAGCCTGACCCACGCCCACCACTACGCCGCGGCGAATGCGGTGGCCCTAGCGGAGTAGCGGCGGTCCGCCGCGATCCGGTCACTCGACGGGCTTCCCGGTGGCGGGGGTGTAACCGCTGCGGTACTTTGGCACGAAGGTTTCCTTTTCGGCGGCATCGACATCCTTCAGGAGGAGATCGATGGCGGTCTCCAGTTGCGGATCCTCGCCGGCGATCAACTGCCCCGGCTCCGGCCAGACGAGGACGTCGGGCACGGCCCCGTTCATTTCCATGTCGGTCCCGTCGCCCGGTGTGAACCAGCCGCGGAACGGGACGCGCAGCGTGCCGGCGTCGAGGATGCGGTCGCGCGACGCGGAGATCACCCCGCCGGCGGTCGGCACGCCAACCAGGGTCCCGCGTTTCAGGGTCTTGATGGCGTGGGCGAAAATCTCCGCATTGGAAAACGAGTTCTGATTGCAGACAACGACCAGGGGCTTGTGCCAGGAGGCGTAGACCTTGCGGTCCTGCGGGTAGCCCGGACCGCCGCCGCGCGGGATGGTCACCGCGTGCCGGGGCTGGCAGAGGACGGTCAGCAGGTGGTCGGTGATGAAGCCGCCGCCATTGTCGCGGATGTCGATCACCAGGCCTTCCTTGCCGTGGCCGGCGGCGTAGATCTCGCGCTCGAATTGCTCGAACTCGTCCCAGAACATCCGGGCGATGTGAACGTAGCCGAGTCGTCCGCCGGAGATCTCCTCGACCCGTTTGCGGTTGTCGACCACCACCTGGGCCTCGGCCAGCTCGCTGGCCTGATCGTAGCTGATGGGATGCAGGCTGTGGCTGTGCTCCTTGCCCTTGCTGTCGCGCACCACGAGTTCCATGTCGCGGTCCAGGCGGCCGTTCATGAAGCGGTGGACGGGCATCGATCCGTCGATCGCGCGGCCGTTGATGCGGACGATGGTATCGCCGGGTTGCACCGGCGGTTTGCAGAGCGCCGCCGGGCTGGCGTTGATAACCGAGGCGACGGTCAGCGGGTCACCGGCGCCGTGGCGCTCGAAGCGGATCCCGAGATGGCGGGTGGAAAGGAACTCCGCGCCCTCGTTGTTCCATGGCTTCGGCCAGACGTTGGAAATGAAGGTGAGGTGCGATGCGTTCAGTTCGCCGAGCATCATGCCGACAATCCCGTCGAAGGTCGGGGAATCCGGGGCATGGGCGGCCGCGTCTTCATACTTGGCGAGGACCTTCTCCCACTCCAGGCCGTTCATCGACGGGTCGTAGAAGCGGTCGCGCAGGGTGCGCCAGACGGTCCGGAACCACAGCCGCTGGTGGGCGACGCGGTCGCGCACGAGGCGGGCGCTCATCGGGTAGCGGGTCAGCTTGCCCTTGCGGAGGATCGCCGGCGCGCGGTCGACGATCCAGTAGAGCGTGCCGTCCTTGTCCACGCGCACCGGGAGGCCGCGGTGGTCATCGACGTCGTCCATCGATGCCTTCTGGCGGGCGTCGATCTTGTAGAGCTTGTCGTTCGAGCTGTTCTTGCTCTGGAACAGCAGCGACTTCGAATCCTGGGTCCAGAGGATGCGCTCGGGCTCGATGCCCCGCGTGTTGAGGCGCACGATGCGGTCGCTGAGTCCCTCGAAGTCGATCTTCATCCGCTTGCGCTTCGGCTTCGGGGTCGGCTCCTCGACCGGCGGGCGGTCGGGGATCGACTCGTCCGCGGCCGGATCTTCTTCTTCGTCCTCGCTGTCGTTATCGTTCCGCTCGCTGTCGTCCTGACGGTAGAGCGGATCGTCGCGCATCGCTGACTCGGCATCGATCTCGCGGCGGTCGCGGCTGGAGCGAACGGCCTCCTCGATCTTGAGATCGACGTAGAACAGGCTCATCTCGTTGTTCAGCCGGCGGCCGGTGAAGGCGATGCGGCGGCCGTCGGGGGACCAGTGGGGCGAGCCTTCGAAATCCGGGTGACGGGACAAGTTGAACGGCTTGCGGGAGCCGTCCGCGGGCATGATGTAGATGTCGCGGTTGAAGTTCTGGTCCTGGGCCGCGAAGACCAGCCAGCCGGAGTCGGGCGACCAGTCGAAGGTCGGGGCGTCCCAGCACTCGAAGAGGCACTCGGGGGAGGATCCGTCGGCATTGGCGACGAAGAGATTGCCGCCGCCGGAGACATAGGCGATGCGGCTGCCGTCCGGGCTCAATGACATCCGCCGCTTCGGCTCGCTGCCGAGGGTGACCTGCTCGTGCTCGAAGCTTTCGGCGCGCCACCAGAATTCGCTGCTGTCTTTCCGGCGCAGGCGCCAGATGTTGCAGTCGATGCCGTCGTCCTTGAGGTAATAGATCCACTGGCCGTCGGGCGAAAAGACGGCGTCGTCCTCGCGGGCGTCGGTGTGGGTGACGCGGTGCGGTTCGCGCAGGACGGTGTCGCTGCACCACAGCTCGCCCTCGGCGCAGAAGACGATCTCAAGGCCGCTTGCAGAGAAGTCGGCGTCGACGGTGCCGGTGATCTTGCGCAACTCCTGGGTGGTGTCGGGCAGGTCTTCCTGCTGGCGGATCTTGATCCGCTCCGGCTTGCCGCCCGGATGGTAGCTCCAGAGGTGGAAGCCGCGGCGGAAGATGATCGTGCCGCCATCGTCGGAGATCGACGGACGGATGATGCCGTCGTCCTTGAAGTGCGTCAGCTGCTCGTCCTTGGCGGTGGCGAAGTCGCGGCTCCACAGGTTGAAGGTGCCGTCGCGCTCGGAGACGTAGTAGAAGCCCTTGTTGTCCGGCCACCACATCGGCGAGCGGGCTTCCGCTTCTTCTTTCACCTCGCGGGTGAAGGTCTTGGCGGCGACATCGTAGAGCCAGATCGACGAGGCCCGCGGCCCGCGGTATCCCTTGCGATAGAGCTGCTCGCCTTCCCGGCAGAACAGGACCTTGGTGCCGTCCGGGCTGTAGCGGGCGGACTGGCCCTTCTCGTTGAAAAGGTACTGCTCCGGGGCATCGCGGCGCAGGTCGATTTCGATCAGCCGCTCGGGACGGAAGCCGGGTTCATCGCGCAAGCCGCGGATGAGGGCGCGGGTGCCGTCGGGGGTGATGTCCTCGAGGCTGGCACCTTCCGAATGAAAGGTGTGCTGCGTGGCCGGGCCGCCGCTGGCCGGCATGGAGAAAAGCTGCAGGTAGCCGGCGCGGGTCGAACAAAAGTAGAGCTTCTCGCCGTCCGGGGAATAGTGGGGGAAGCTGTCGCGCGCCGGATGGGCGGTGAGGCGCTCGGCCAGGCCGCCGCCCACCGGGACCGACCACAAGTCATCGCGCCATTCGAAGGCAACAAACTTCCCGTCGGGGGAAAGGGTCGGCCAGCTGGCCATCAGGATCTCGCCCGGATCCGGGGCGGCAGCCTGCACGGATCCCAGGCCGTGAAGCATGGAGATTGACAGGAAAGCTTGGAAACACCGGGAAAACATGCGTCAAAGAGACTACGGTGAGCCTGCATCAAGGCTTTCAGGGTAGTTAAGTGATCTTAACCTTCTCTTCCCGGCGGAGAAAAGCAGATGTCCTGCCAAGTGGCAAGCCATTGATGCCGCAGGAATTGCTATTGCTTCTCGCGCGCCTCGACCTCCAGAGGCGCCTCGAAATAGCCGGCGGTGAGGCACTCGGCGAGATAGCGGCGCAAGAACGGTTCGATGCCGCCGAGCCGTTGGTATTGCGCGACATGCACCAGTTCGTGCCGCAGGATGCGGGACTTGCTCTCGATGAGGTAAATGCCCCGGCCGAGAGCCATTCCCGCCGGTTCGAATGCCGGTAGCCCCCATCGCGACGCCAGCTGGACCAGAGGTCGCGGAACGGGGAGGGGGATCGGCCTGATCTCAAGCACGCGGATTTCCTCCGGGTGTTCGATCTCCAGTTCGTGGGCGAAGGCGAGCGCCTCCGCCGGCAAGGGCTTGCCCTCGGCGAGGATCCGGCGCTCCTGGTCCTGCGCCCATCGCGAGGTGGCCGGGGCGATTCCCGACGCCAGCGTGAGGGCGAGACCGAGGGGCAGGATCATACAAACTGCTCGGCGAGGATCGCCTTGCCGTAGTCCCGGTTCATCCGCGCGATGTGATCGACGCTGATTTCCTTCGGGCAGGCGGCCTCGCACTCGTACTGGTTGGTGCAGTTGCCGAAGCCTTCGGCGTCCATCTGCTTGACCATGGCGAGGACGCGCTTGTCGCGCTCCGGTTGGCCCTGGGGCAGGTGGCCGAGGTGGGAGACCTTGGCGGAGACGAAAAGCATCGCGCTGGCATTCTTGCAGGAAGCCACGCAGGCGCCGCAGCCGATGCAGGCGGCGGCGTCGAAGGCGCTGTCGGCGTCATCTTTCGGGATCGGCAGCGAGTTGGCATCGACGGCCGAGCCGGTGCGGATGTCGATGTAGCCGCCGGCGGCGATGATGCGGTCGAATGCCGAGCGGTCGACGATCAGGTCGCGGATCACCGGGAAGGCTTTGGCGCGGAAGGGCTCGATCCAGATGGTGTCACCGTCGCGGAACTTGCGCATGTGGACCT
This sequence comes from Neoluteolibacter marinus, assembly GCF_014904755.1. GTDB lineage: Bacteria > Verrucomicrobiota > Verrucomicrobiia > Verrucomicrobiales > Akkermansiaceae > Haloferula > Haloferula marina. The sequence continues at coordinate 21,338 of NZ_JACZFQ010000026.1, read as the reverse complement.
GACAGGTGGTGATCCCGCGCTCCTTGCCGTGGGGGACGCCGTTGATCGTCAGCGAGCAGGCGCCGCAGATGCCTTCGCGGCAGTCGTGGTCGAAATGGATCGGTTCGCCGCCGTCGGTGATGATCTTCTCGTTCACGATGTCGAGCATCTCGAGGAAAGAAGCTTCCTCAGGGATGTCGGTGGCAGGGTAGGTATCGATGCGGCCCTTGTCGTCGGGGCTGTTCTGGCGCCAGACCTTCAGCGTGAGATTCATGATCGGGAGAAAGATGCTTGCCGGCGTCCGGGGTTTCCGCGCGCCACGCCCGAGACCCTAGTTTGCGTGGCCCGCGGTGCTAGCCGAAAAAGCCCCGGCGCGGCAATTTCAGGGCGACCTGGCGGGGGTAACGGCGGGGTTTGCCGCGGAATCGCCCGGTGTGGGGCGCGAAGGAACTTGTGTGCCGGGCACGAAACGAGCTTTTCGCCGATCCTTGGTACGTCTTGAATTGAATCACCATGGCCACTCTTGAAAGCACCGTCGACGGTCTGAAGTTCGCGAATCCGTTTGTGATCGGATCCGGCCCGCCGGGCACGAACGTCAAGGTCATCAAGCGCGCTTTCAAGGAAGGCTGGGGCGGGGTGATCGCTAAAACCGTTAGTCTCGACGCGTCGAAGGTCGTCAATGTCGGCCCGCGGTACGCCAAGCTGATGGCCGGCGACGGCAAGGAAGTGATCGGCTGGGAGAACATCGAGCTGATCAGCGACCGCAAGTTCGAGATCTGGCTGGATGAGTTCAAGGCAGCCAAGGACGAGTATCCCGACGGCATCCTGATCGCCTCGATCATGGAGGAATACGAAAAGGACGCCTGGTGCGAGATCGTCGAGCGTTGCCAGGACGCCGGGGTCGATGCCTTCGAGCTGAACTTTTCCTGTCCCCACGGCCTGCCCGAACGGAAGATGGGCGCGGCGATGGGCCAGGACCCGGAGATCCTGGAGGAGGTCTGCGGCTGGGTCATGGGCGTGGCGAAGATCCCGGTGTGGGCGAAGATGACGCCCAACGTGACCCACATCGAGGAACCCAGTGCCGCGGCCTTGCGCGCCGGCTGCCAGGGAATCTCGGCGATCAACACGATCCGCAGTGTGATGGGAGTGAACCTCGAGACGCTCCGCCCGGAGCCGACGGTCGAGGGCTACACCACCCCGGGCGGCTATTCTTCCAAGGCGGTGAAACCGATCGCGCTGCGAATGGTGATGGAGATCGCGCAACTGATCCAAAAGGAGTTCCCCGGCCGGACCCTTTCGGGGCTCGGCGGGGTCGAGACCGGGGCCGATGCCGCGCAGTTCATCCTGCTGGGCAGCGACACGGTGCAGGTGTGCACCGGGGTGATGAAATTCGGCTACGGGATGGTGAGCGAGCTGTGCGAGGGCCTGCTGGCTTTCATGGAAGGCAAGGGCTTCGACACCCTGGCGGATTTCAAGGGACTGAGCCTGCCGTACTTCACCACCCACGCCGAACTGGTCCGCATGCAACTCGCCCGCAAGGCCGAGGAAGCGGCGATCAAGGAGCGCGAGGCGATGGTCAAGAGCGACGCGGAATGGGACGGCGACGACTTCGTGAAGCAGTCCGATGCGCTGGCCCGCAAGCCGAACTCGTAGCGGAAGGTCCCCAACCTTGCTGCATGAGCCGGTCGTCCCGCGACAGATCCTGCTCGCCGGGACGGCATGGAAACCGCTAGAAAGCCGATTTCTGTGAACCCCTCCAACTTGCCCGCATCATGAAGTCGACCGAGGATCCGCTCTGCCCCCTCTACGTCGGGGGGGAATGGAAGCAAATCACGGCGCAGGCGGTGGCTTCGGTCTACAACCCCTCGCGCGGAAGCGTGATTGCCAGCGTGCCGATGTGCGGCGCGGCCGAGGTGGATGAAGTGGTTGCCGCCGCCAAGGCCGCCTTTCCGGACTGGCGCGACACGCCGCCGAACGAGCGCGCCCAGGTCTTGTTCCGCGTGAAGATCCTGCTGGAGGATGCCTTCGAGGAGCTTTGCCTCGGGATCTCGACGGAACACGGCAAGACGCTTTCAGAAGCCCGCGGCGACCTGCGTCGCGGAATCGATGTGGTGGAGTTCGCCTGCGGCATCCCGACCCTGCTGATGGGCGAGTCGCTGGAGAACATCGCCCGAGGCATCGACTGCCACACCGACCGCCATCCGCTCGGGGTGGTCGCCGGCATCTGCCCCTTCAATTTCCCGGCGCTGGTGCCGATGTGGATGTGGCCGATCGCGATCGCCTGTGGCAATACCTTCGTCCTCAAACCGAGCGAGAAGGTGCCGCTGACCATGCAGCGCGTGGTGGGCTTGTTAGAGAAAGCCGGCTTGCCGCCGGGGGTGATGAACATCGTCCACGGCGGCCGCGAATGCGTCGATGCGATCCTCGAGCACCCCGACGTCGCGGCGATCTCCTTTGTCGGCTCGACCCCGATCGCCCGCGAGATCCACCGCAAGGCCTCGCTGCAGGGCAAGCGGGTGCAAGCGGCCGGCGGGGCGAAGAATTTCGTCATCCTGATGCCCGACGCCGACGTCGAGCGCACGGTCGAGGCGGTCAAGGATGGTGCCTTCGGCTGCGCCGGCGAACGCTGCATGGCGGGCTCCACCGCGGTGGCGGTGGGCGAGGCGGGGGATCGGCTGTTGCCGGCACTGGCCGACCTGGTTTCCTCGATGAAGGTCGGACCGACTGACGTGCGCGAAGTCCAGCCGGACATGGGGGCGGTCATTTCCGCCGAGCACAAGGCGCGGGTGTCCGGCCTGGTGGATGCCGGCGAACGGGCCGGCGCCAAGGTGTTGGCCGACGGGCGCAAGGCGGCGGTCGACGAGGCTCCGGATGGCTTCTTCCTCGGCCCCACGGTCATCGACCAAGTGGCTCCCGACAACCCGCTGATGGAGACCGAGGTCTTCGGTCCGGTGTTGGCCGTGCTGCGCGCCAAGACCCTCGACGACGCCGTCGAACTGGCCAACCGCCAGGCCTTCGGCAACGGCGCGGCGATCTTCACCAACTCCGGCAAGGCCGCCCGCGAGTTCCGCCGCCAGGTCAGCGCCGGGATGGTCGGCATCAATGTCGGCGTGCCGGCGCCGCTGGCCTATTTCCCCTTCACCGGCTGGAACGACTCCTTCTTCGGCGACCTTCACATCCAGGGAAAGGAAGGGGTCGAGTTCTTCACCAAGCGCAAGACCACCACCACCCGCTGGTTCTCCTTCGGCGACGGGGAGATCTGGGCCAAATAGAGCGTCTACAAGTGAAAATCCATCCCCTCCGCGCTCCCCTCCGCGACCTCTGCGCCTCCGTGGTTCGTTCCCTTCAAAATCCATGACCTTGTTCATCCGCAACGCCGACATCGTCACTTCCAGCAAGCGCTGTAGCGCCGACATCCTCTGCGAAAACGGCACGATCACCGCGATCGGGCCGGGGCTCGAGGTCCCGGACGGAGCCGAAGTGATCGATGCCAGCGGCAAGCTGGTGTTTCCCGGGTTCATCGACCCGCACGTCCACATCTACCTGCCCTTCATGGGCACCTTCTCCAAGGACGACTGGGCGAGTGGCAGCAAGGCGGCGCTGATGGGCGGGACCACGACGTTGATCGAAATGTGCTGCCCTTCGCGGGCCGAGGATCCGCTCGAGGCGATCCGGCTGTGGAAGAGCAAGGCGGCTGGAATCGCGTCCTGCGACTACACGTTTCATGCCGGGGTGACCCGCTTCGACGAGTCGACGCCGGCGGCGCTGAAGGCGGTCGTGGAAGAGGAGGGGATCGCCTCCTTCAAGGTCTTCCTGGCCTACAAGGGTGCCTTCGGGATCGAGGACACCGAACTCTATCAGACCCTGTCGCTGGCCAGCGACCTCGGGGTGGTCGTCACCGCCCACTGCGAGAACGCCGACCTGGTGGCGGAGACCCAGAAGCGCCTGGTGGGCGAGGGCAAGACCGGGCCGGAATGGCACGAGCCGTCGCGCCCGGTCACGGTGGAGGCGGAAGGCTGCCATCACCTGATGACCTTCGCCGAAATGACCGGGGCCGAGGTCTACGTCGTCCACACCAGCTGCATCCCGGCGGTCGAGGCGATCCTCGCGGCCCGCGAACGGGGGGTGAAGGCCTCGATCGAAACGGTGGCACCCTACCTGACGCTGGACGCCAGCTACGCCGGGAAACCGGACTTCGAAGGGGCCAAGTACGTGATGAGCCCGCCGATCCGCAGCCGGGAGCACCAGGAGTTCCTGTGGCAGTGCCTCGCCGATGGTACGGTGGACACCGTAGGAACTGACCACGCGCCCTTCGACTTCGCGACCCAGAAGCACATGGGGCATCCCGAGGCGGGCAAGGCGGTGGACGCGAGCTTCCAGCCGACCGGCAAGGCGGCGGATTTCACCCTGATCCCGAACGGCATCCCGAGCGTCGAGGAACGGGTGAAGCTGCTCTACACCCACGGCGTTGCGGCGGGAAAGATCGACCTCGCGACCTTCGTTCGCTGCGCCAGCACGCGGGCGGCGGAGATCTTCGGTCTCTATCCGCGCAAGGGCGAGATTGCGGTCGGCAGCGACGCCGACCTGGTGGTCTGGGATCCGGAGTGGCGCGGCACCATTTCGGCGGCGACCCATTCGATGGCGACCGACTACTCGGCCTTCGAGGGCTGGCCGGTGGTGGGCCGTGCCGAGACGGTGACCGTCCGCGGCAGGGTCATGGTCAAGGCCGGCAAGTGGTGCGGCGATCCCGGCTGGGGCGAGTTCCTGGCCCGCAAAGCGAAACTTTCCTGAGCCATGCATCCGAGCTGCGCCGACGACAGCCTGATCAACGACGACATCGCGCCGGTGCCCGCCGGGCGCCGGACCTGGGGAATGCGGGACATCGCCGCGCTGTGGGTGGGCATGGCGGTCTGCATCCCGACCTACCAGATCGCGAGCAGCCTGTTAGGCAACGGCCTGACCTGGTGGCAGGCGCTGCTGACGGTGCTGTTAGGGAACCTGATCGTGCTGGTACCGATGACCCTCAACGCGCATCCGGGCACCGCCTATGGCATTCCTTTCCCGGTGCTGTTGCGGGCGAGCTTCGGCACCCGCGGAGCCAATGTCGCGGCATTGCTGCGCGGGGTGGTCGCCTGCGGTTGGTTCGGGATCCAGGCATGGATCGGCGGGGCGGCGATCTATTCGACATTGGGAATGATCTTCGGCTTCGGTCCGCCGGAGAGCGGGATATCCGGCGGCCAGTTCGCCTGCTTCATGGCCTTCTGGGCGGTGAACGTGGTCTTCATCTGGAAGGGCATGGAGTCGATCAAGTGGCTGGAGGTCATCAGCGCGCCCTTCCTCTTGCTGGTCGGCTTGGCCCTGATGATCTGGGCTCTGGCAAAGGCCGGCGGCTTCGCGGCGGTGTTCGCGGGTTCATCGACCGGATTGCCGGTGAGCGAATTCCTGCCGGTCTTCGGCGGCGGGCTGACGGCGATGGTTGGCTTCTGGGCGACGCTCTCGCTGAACATCCCGGACTTCTCCCGCTACGCGAAGTCGCAGAAGGACCAGGTGCTCGGGCAGGCAATCGGCTTGCCGACGACGATGACCTTTTACTCGTTCATCGGGATCGTCGTTACCGGCGCAACCCTGGTGATCTTCGGCGAGGAGATCTGGGATCCGGTGCAGGTGATCGCGCGGCTTGAGAGCAAGTGGCTGTCCTGCCTCGCGCTGGTGGCTCTGGCCGTCGCCACGCTGTCGACCAACATCGCCGCCAACGTGGTTTCGCCGGCCAATGACTTTTCCAACCTGGCGCCGAAGCACATCAGCTTCAGGAGCGGCGGGCTGATCACCGCGGTGATCGGGATCGGGATGATGCCCTGGAAGCTGCTGGCCGACCCGAACGGCTACATCTTCACCTGGCTGATCGGCTACAGTGCGCTGCTCGGACCGATTGCCGGGATCATGATCGCGGACTACTTCGTCCTCCGTCGCCGCAAGCTGGACGTGGCCGAGCTCTACCGGGTGCAGGGCATCTACCGCTACACCCGGGGCTTCAGCCTGGCGGGACTCGGTGCCTTCGTGCTGGCGGTGTTGCCCTGCCTGCCCGGCTTCCTGGTCCAGATCGGAATGATCGATTCCTCCGAGGTGCCGGCATTTTTCATGGGCGTCTACCGCCTCGCTTGGTTCGCCGGTTTCGGGCTGGGTTTCGTGCTCTACCTCGGATTTCGCAAGCTTTCTCCCGTGAAATTAAGGAGTGTCGACCTTCGGTCGACTTGATGTGGACCGGAGGTCCACACTCCTCAGACCATCTCCAACACCATGGCCACATTGCCTCCATTCGACTACTCGCCGATGCCCTATGCCGGACCCTCTGCCGAGGAGGTGCTGGCCTTGCGCAAGGAACACGTCAGCCCCGGCATCTTTCACTACTACAAGAAGCCGATCATGATCGTGGAGGGGAAGGGGCAGTACCTCTTCGACGAGACCGGACGGCGCTACCTCGACGGCTTCGGTGGCATCGTGACGGTGAGCGTGGGACATTGTCATCCGGAAGTGGTCGCGGCGGCGAATCTCCAGAACGAGACGATCCAGCACACCACCACGATCTACCTGCACCCGAACATCGCGCTCTACGCGCAGGAACTCGCGGCGAAGATGCCGGGCGACCTGAAGGTCTGCTATTTCGTCAACTCCGGCTCGGAGGCCAATGACCTGGCAATGCTGATGGCACGGGCCTATACCGGGAACTACGACGCCATCGCGCTGCGCAATGCTTACCACGGCGGCAGCCCGACGACGATGGCGCTGACTTCCCACCACACCTGGAAGTTCAACGTGCCGCATTCCTTCGGGGTTCAGCATGCCCGGATGCCCGACCTCTATCGCGGTCCCCACGGCAAGGACGACCCGGAGGCCGGCAGGAAGTATGCGGCGGATGTCGAGGACCTGATCCGCTTCGGCACCTCGGGCCGGGTGGCGGCCTTCATTGCCGAGTCGATCCAGGGAGTCGGCGGCAGCGTGGTGTTCCCGGACGGCTACCTGAAGCAAGCCTACGAACACGTGCGGGCAGCGGGCGGGCTGTGCATCGCCGACGAGGTGCAGGCGGGCTTCGGCCGGACCGGCACGCATTTCTGGGGCTTCGAGACGCAGGGCGTGATGCCGGACATCGTCACCATGGCCAAGGGCATCGGCAACGGCTGCCCGCTGGCCGCGGTGGTCACCACGCCGGAAATCGCGCAGACTCTGGCGAGCCGCATCCACTTCAACACCTTCGGCGGGAATCCGGTGTCGATGGCCCAGGGCCGTGCGGTGCTGAAGGTGATCGAAAAGGAAGGCCTGCAGGCGAACTCGCTGGCAGTCGGTTCCTTTCTAACAGACGGCTTCCGCCGTCTCGCGGAGAAGCATTCCCTGATCGGCGATGTGCGCGGGCTCGGGTTGATGCTCGGGGTGGAGCTGGTCAAGGACCGGACGACCAAGGAGCCCGCCACGGCGGAGTGCGCCGCGGTATTCGAGCGCTGCAAGGAGCTCGGGCTGCTCATCGGCAAGGGCGGGTTGTGGGGCAACACCCTGCGGATCAAACCGCCGATGTGTCTCACGCCATCGGATGCTGAGTTCATGCTGGAGGTCATCGACGAGGCGCTGTCGTCGGTTTGAGCCCCGGGAGCCTTTAACGGATCCGGCAAGACTCCACCACCTGCCTGAGGCCTGGCATGCCCCTTCGCCGATTCGCTCCGGCCGGCCGAACCGGGGCCCTCAAGGGGCGAGATGCTTCTCCATGCGGAGATGGGGGCGGCCGACTTCGGGAAACTCGTCGCCGACCGCCACGTAGCCGTTCATTTGGTAGAAACCGACCGCGTTTTGGCGGGCGTGAAGGTTGAAATGGCGCACGCCGCCTGCGGCCAACACATCTTCCGCCGCCGCCAGCAGCTTGCTTCCGAGGCCGCGGCCGTTTCGGTCGGGGTGGATCCACATCTGGCGCAGTTTGGCCGTCGTGGCGTCGACCGGGTTGGCGATGAGTCCCCCGACGATGCATTCATCTTCGATCCATGCGAAGTGACGGTGCCCTTCCTCGTCGATTCGCTCTTCATCCTTCAGCCGTAGCCCGATCGGCTGGCGGAGATGAAGGTCCCGCAATCGGACCATCTCCAGGTAACCCGGACTGCCGTGGGAGAACTCCTTGATCATTGCGACCGGTCGGAAGAGAGGCGGATTCAGGCCTTGGCCGGCCCCACGCTTTCCCTCGGCGTGTAGATCGTGGGGAACACTTCCTGCCGGGGCGGGGTCTCGGCATCGACGGTGCCCTCGATTCTCGAAATCAGCAGGTCAGCGGCGCACTTGGTGATCCTCTTGTAGCGCTGGCGGATCGAGGTGAGGCTGATCGGCAGGTAAGAGCACAGCGGAACGTCATCGACACCGATTACCGACAGGTCCGCGGGCACCTGCAAGCCGGCCTCGATGGCGGCACGCATCGCCCCGATTGCGGCCAGGTCGTTCATCGCCAGCAGCGCGGTCGGCCGTTTCTCGGTGCGCTTGCGGAGGAAGGCGGCAAAGGTTTCGCACGAGCTCTCGACCGTGTGGCCGGTGCGCAGGATGTCGATGTTCGCGGCGGGGATGCCCCGGGCCGCCAACATCTCCTGGAACAGGCGGGGGCGTTGGCCGTCGGCCTGACCCTCGGCAAGGGCGCTGACGAAAGCGAAACGCTTGTGGCCGAGCTGGCAAAGTGCCTCGACCGCATCGTTGAGACCCTGGGTGAAGTCGGAGAGCACGGCATCGACCGGGATCGGTGTCTCGGGAATGCCATTCCCCAGCACCACCACCGGATGGCGGGACTTCGGCATGGCGGCGAGTTCGTTGCGGAAAATCTCATTGTCCGACAGCCACAGCACGCTGCCATCGACTTCCAGGTCGTCGAGATCGCCGAACAAGTGCTTCTCGCGGACGATCGACGAGCGGCAGTTCTCCACCAGCAAGTCGTAGCCCCGTTCCTCGACCGCCGCCTCCAGTTCGTCGGCAAGGGTGGAGAAGAACGGATTGGTGAGATCCTGGATCAACAGGCCGATCGTATGGTAGCGGCCGGAGCGCAGGGCCCGGGCCGTCTTCGACGGGCGGTAGTCGAGTTCGCGTGCGGCCTTGAAGACGCGCGCCTCGGTTTCCTTGGAGGCCCAGGAATTCGGCCGGCGGTTGAGGATGGTGGAGGCCGTGTTCACGGCCACCCCGGCTCGCTCGGCTACATCTTTGAGGCGGATCCGCTTGTTCATGTACGAAGATTTCTTATGCGACGATTCGGAGTCAGGAGAGGGGACGTGGCAAGCCCATTTCCACGGATTTCTCGCGGTCAAGGACCCGGGTAAAATCGCGGGAACCGCGGGGCCGCTGAAAATACACTTGCAGCCGGGAGGAAATTGGCGAAAACAGCCGCCCGCTTTTCCCGGAAGCGGATGACCGCCTAGCGGTGATTATCGGGGTATGGCGCAGTCTGGTAGCGCGCTTCGTTCGGGACGAAGAGGCCGTGGGTTCGAATCCCGCTACCCCGACCATCATCCAGTATCAGACTGGAGATGGTGGTGCGTGGAGGTTAGGTGGAAGCCGGTGGCGGTTGATTTCCGTCGGTGTGCGGGATGAAGGGTTTGGTCCTATCGTTCCTTGGTTCTTCTGACTGCTTCGGGAGGAGCGTCATCGGGCCCGGCCATGCAGGCGCTGGCTGATCCGAGGTTAGCGGTTCCGGTTTCGGTTGCCTCCCTGCTGCTGCCGTTTCGTCGCGGACCGCAGTGTGTCCTGCCGGAGGTGGTCCCCGTGCAGACGATCGGACGGTGGATGTGTTACTCCGCGGCGACGTGACATTATGGAGATGAAGGGGGCGGATGAATGGCTGCCCCCGTTGAATCCAAATCGATCCGCGGCACCAAGGGGCGACGACCCCGGCGCACGCAGGATGTCCCGGAATCCGGGGTTGACGGACCCCGGCTCGCGGCGCCCTGCGGTGGTGCATCGCGAACACCGTGTTTCCACGCCGATGCGTTTGTTAGATCGGCTCAAACCCAAGCTCCAGAAAATGAAGAAGCCCAAAATCGCCCGTGGACGGATTACCCGGCACCACGGTTTCGCACTGATCGTGTGCCTGAGCCTGATGGTCCTGCTGATGGTCCTGGTCGTTGGGCTATTGTCGCTGGGCGCCGTATCGCTTCGATCCAGCGCCGCGGGAGCGGACCTGGCATTGGCGCGGGCGAATGCCCGGATGGCCCTGCAGATGGCGATCGCGGAGATCCAGAAGCAGGCCGGTGCGGATCAGGTGGTGACGGCCCGGGCGTCGATCATGGGTGAGGGCATACGTCAAGGCGAGTGGACCGGTGCGTGGGCGGAGGCCCGGGGCGGCGGCAAGGAACCGGCTTGGCTGGTGAGTGGTGCTCCGGACGAAGATCCCGATCCGGATGCGGATAGCAGCGAGTGGGTCACGATGGCAAAGGGCTTGGGAGATGACGCGGACGTGAGAGTGCCGGGGGTCGAGGTCGCGGGACGGGACCACTCCCTGTCGCGTTTCGGGTGGTGGGTTTCCGATGAGGGGACCAAGGCCCGGGTGGACATCGAAGCGCCGCAGGAGAGCGGCTTGAGCAGCCAGGAGCGGCTGGTGAGGGCTGCGGTTCCCAAGGAGACGGGACTCGGCCATGCTGCGGCGGAATTCTCCGGCCTATCGCCCGCAGGCAGTATCGACAAGCAGAAGCTGATGACGGTCGGAACCACCGGCCTGGCGCTGGAGGACGACAAGCTGCCGCGCCGGTACCTGCATGACCTGACCACCGGGGGCTACGGGCTGCCGGTCGACGTGAAGGACGGCGGCATGAAGGTGGATCTCTCGACGGTCTTCAACACCGCCGAGCGCTCCTTTGCGAAGACGGTGGAGGATTACTTCGGGGCGTCCCCGGTGAAGGGGGCGATCGGGAAGGGACAAGGCTACCGGTTCGCCATCCCCGGCAGCCGGGCGGAGCGGTCGAAGTTCTTCCTTTCGAAGATCCTGTCGGAAGGAGGGGGCAAGCCGGTGGGACCGAACTGGGGCAATCTCTTCAATTACTCCCAGCTCTATCAGAATGCCGGGGGCGGCAGCGGCAAGATCATGGGCGCCGAGCCGGAACTCTACACCGACATCCGGTCGAGCGCCTGGTCTCCCTATACGCGCCACCAGTTCACCGAGTTCAAGGACGAGCAGCATGTCTCGTCGGGCATGCATCCGGTCATTTCCCTGCTGCAAGTGGGCTTCCGTTTGAAGGCAGAGCCGGCCGCCGCACCGGCCGGGGGCAACCCGCGGCTCAAGTATTACCAGGTGCAGGTCGAGATGAAGCCGGTGATCGGCCTATGGAATCCCTACAACATCAAACTTCCTGCGAACGGTTACCGGATCGATTGGGCGGTCTACCCCTACATGCGGCTGGGGATCGACAAGGGTTCAGCCTATGTCGCGCGGCCACGGGTGTGGTTGCGCGAGGAGTGGCTTTCGAATGCCAGCTACCCGGACTCCAGCCAGAACCGCTGGTTCCGCCTCCAGACTGACGCGGTCGATTTCGAACCGGGTGAGTTCCGGCTCTTCTCCGTCACCAATCAGGCGGAGATCGGCAGCATCAACAAGTTGACCTCGTCGTGGAACTACGACGGCGCCTTCACCATCGACCTCAAGTGGAACGAGTTCGAAGGCAGCCCGCAGGGCAAGGCCGGGCAGCCGATGGTAGTCGAGGCCGGCAGCGAGGTGTGGATCGGGGACCTTTATATCGAGGACACGCAGAACCCGGAGACCGCGCGGCAATTCCCCGGCCGGGATTCAGGCAGTTCGGCCACCTGGTGCACGCTCAAGACCGCCGAGGATCATGTCCTGAGCCGCTACTCGGACCTCTGGGCCAGCGCCAAGAGCCGGGCCGGCTGGGAGATCCCGGAACAGCTGGAGAGCCAGTGGGAGCAGACCGGTCAGACCGCACCTCGATTCAGCGTGGAGCACTTGACGGCCAGCTACGAGCACATGGGAACCTGGGCATTCAAGACCCGCACGACGACCGAGGCGCCCAAGGCCGACCGGGCCAAGGGTGCGGAAACCCAGACGCTGCGGAGCTGGGTGGACTCGAACCCGCGGGCCTTCGCCATCAACCCGCGTTGGGACGGTTCCCGCTCCGGCAGCCGGTCAATGGAGGGCTGGTGGTTCGCCTCGCCGATGATCGGCGGTTCCCATCCGGGGAAACATTCCGACACCGGTCCGACCGGTCGCGGCATGGTCGCATGGGGATCGGCGGTGGGCGACGAGGCACCGCAGACGCGGCTGCCGGCCGGCGGGCGATTCCAGGGCTTCGGAGGCGCCTCTTCGAGTCCGATCGGCGGCCAGACGCATGTGGCGGTCTTCGAGGTGCCGCGGGCTCCGCTGGTGTCGATCGGCCAGTTCCAGCACGCGGAGCTGTCGCGCTACAACTTCGAGCCGTCCTTCGTGGTCGGGAATTCCTACGCCAACCCGCGGATCCCGGTCGCCGAAACATTCGTGGAGGGCTTCTCCGGATTGAGCGATTTCCGCATCTCGGACATCAGCCACGAGGTCAACGGGCGCCTCTGGGACAAGTACTTCTTCTCGACCCTGGCACCCGCCTACAAGGGCGCCGCGGGCAAGCTGGATGCCACCTTCCCGCTGGACGAATACGCCTTCGGCGGAGAGCCGCTGCCGAATCCCCGGATGGTCCTGCTGCCGGAGTCCGGCGACACCTCGCTGTCACAGGTCATGGCCGACTCGGACGGCCATCCGGCGGAAGCGATTGCATCGCGGATCGGGATCCTCGGGGCCTTCAATGTCAATTCGACGTCGAAAACCGCGTGGAAGGCGCTGCTATCGAGCCTGGCGAACTTCGAATTCCCGGTGGTCAGCAGCGGGCGGGGCGGGGTGTCGTGGGAGCGCGATGACGAACCGCGGTTCCCACGGATGGCGATGGCGGTCAATGCCAGCGGCTTCCATACCAAGGACGGGGCGCAGGGACCGGGTTTCTGGACGGGTTTCCGCAAGCTGGACGACGACGAACTGGATGAACTGGCCGGGGAGATCGTGGCGGAGGTGCGCGCCCGGGGACCCTTCCTTTCCCTTGCCGGGTTCGTCAACCGCCAGCCGTCGGCAGACGACAAGGATCACCAGCGGAAGGGGGCACTCCAGGCGGCGATCGACCGCGCGATCAACGCCAAGCTTGGAAGCGACATCGGCAAGCCGGTGGAGGTTCCCGGCGGGTCGATGAAGTCCAACGACGTGATCGACGCTTCCGCCCCCGAGAACCAAGCCGCGGGGCATTGCAGCTACCTGCTGCAGGGCGATCTCTTGCAAGCGCTGGGTCCGGTGATCCAGCCCCGGTCCGACTACTTCCGGGTGCGCGCCGTTGGCGAAGTGATGGGGAAAGACGGCAGGACCGTGGTTGTCCGGGCGGTCTGCGAGGCCTTCATCCAACGCACTGCCGGCTACCTCGACGGCAAGGACCGGCCGGAGGTCGCGCCGGCCGATCTGAAGAGCGAGATCAACCGCCGCTTCGGCCGCCGGCTCGAGATGGTCTCGTTCCGCTGGCTCGCGCCGGGTGAAGTCTGAACAAAACGTGTTCCCATGAAGAAAACTCCATTGCATCTCTTCGCCTGCCTTTTCCTCGGGTTCGCCGGTTACGCGGCGGGGCAGGAGAAGACAATCCGCACCGACCTGATGCCAATCGGCCTCGGGGACTCGCTGGTCGCCTGGTACTGGCAGAAGGGCAAGGCGGTGAAACTCGAGGTGTTCGAGACCGCGATGGGTTCGCCGGTGTTCTACCGGGGGCCGCGCGAGCTGAAGTTGTTCGCCACGCCGGAGGACGCGCGGCCGCGCGCCGCGGACGAGAAGCCGGTGACGCCGCTCGCGGTGGCCAAGCTTCCCGAAGGCGACCGCCGGGTGCTGTTGCTTTGCGTGACCCCGAAGCCGGGTGCGCGGCCGATGCTGAAGGCCTACGGGGTGTCCGACGACAAGCTCAAGGCCGGTGACTACCGCTTCTTCAACTTCTCGCCGGCCCATGTGGTCGGCGTGATCGGCGGGCAGAAGATCGCCCTCCGTCCCGGGGCCACCGTGGATGCCAGCAGCGCCGATTGGCGGGGCAAGGGCGGCGACCTTGAGGTGCAGCTCGGCTACAAGGAAGGCGACAAGATCCGGCTGATCTATTCCACCATCTGGGGACACTCCGAGGCCCGGCGGAACTACATCTTCCTGGTCGCTTCCGGGGACGAGAACCAGCCGCTGGATGTCCGCAAGTTCCATGATGTCCCCGGGGTGCAATCCTTGGGCTACGAACCGGATGGCAGCCCGGCGGAGGGGGCTGAGGCGGATGGCGGGTAGCGCGACGGCAGGCAGGCCGGGAATGGCGATGGACCGATCGCATGCAGCCACGGAAGAGGCCAATGCCAGAGAATCACCCTCGGTGGGGAGATGTTTGGCTGGAATTCCGCATTTATTTCATAAATTGGGTAATATCCTGCGATCTCGCGCCATTGGTAGGGAGGCCCGGTGCATCGTGACGCGGGCCAGCCCGGTGATCACCGGGTCGAACCGAACCACGGGCGATCGTGAATCCACTCAAATCCGAAATCGAGAAACAGGAACGGACCATCCGCAAAAAGCAACGGCGGGAGTCGATTGTCAGCATGATTGCCGCGATGCTGGGGGTCTTCCTGGTGATGTTGCTGCTGTCGCTGGTGCTGCTGTCCCCGATTGCCAAGGAGACGCCGGTCATTGTCTCGTACCAGGGTCCGGTCGCGGACGAAACCCGGCTGGAGAAAAAGGAAGTTTCCCAGTCGCGCGCCAAGCCGTCGGCACCGGCGTCGGCATCGACGAGGGCGATCGCCGCGGATGTCGCGTCGCCGGTTTCGATTCCGGTCCCGGACATCGAGGTCACCGAGCCGACGCTGGAATTCGGTTCCGGGGATGATTTCGGCGACGGCTGGGGAAGCGGCGATGGTGATGGCTTCGGCGCGGGTGGCGGCACGACCTTCTTCAACCAGAAGATCAAGGCGGAGCGGATCGTGTTCGTGATCGACTACTCCCTTTCGATGCGAGGGGAGCGCGAGGAGCTGATGAGGAAGGAACTGGAGAAATCGGTGGAAGGGCTGACTCCCGGGATCAATTTCCAGATGATCTTCTTCGCCGGGCCCGCGTGGGTCGCCGGCAGCGAGGTCACCGTCACCAACAACCGCAAGAAAGGGCTGGTGGAACTGAAGGGGAGGACCTTCGAGTGGACCTCCCCGGGCGGAGCCCATGACTGGAAACCCGCCGGCAGGAAGGTCCAGCGGGCCGACTGGATCACCTGCGACCGGACCAAGATGGAGCGCGCCCGCAACACCGTCCGCAAGACCGGGCTGGTCTGGGGCACCAACTGGGAGAACCCGCTCCGGATCGCGCTGGCCATGGATCCCGCACCTCAGCTGATCGTCTTCATGACCGACGGCGTGGTGGACGGGGACATGGTGAAACTGGCGCGGAGGATCGGCAAGGAAGCGGTCGCGAAGGGCACGATCGTGAACACCATCGCGATGATGGAACCGAAGGCGGAGGACGGGCTGCTCGCGCTCGCCGAGGCCACCGGCGGCGAGTTCACGGTGGTGAAAAAGGGCGGCAAGGCGGTGAGGAAGGGGTCGAAATGAATCACCCCGGGCCTTTCCTCCGTAGCAACCCCGCGACCGCCCGGCGCCCGCTGTCCGCCGCCGCCAGCTAGAATCATGAAAACCTGGATCTTCCTTCTCGGGACGCTTGTCCCGGCCGCCGCCACCAACGTGGTCTTCATCATGGCCGACGACCTCGGCTACATGGATGTCGGCTTCAACAATCCCGCGACCTTCTACGAGACGCCTCGTCTCAACGGGCTGGCCAAGGAGTCGATGCGTTTCACCGCCGCCTACGCCGCGTGCCCGGTGTGCTCGCCGACCCGCTCGTCGGTGATGACCGGCCAGTATCCGGCGCGGACCCGCAACACCGACTACTTCGGCGCACCCAACGAGTTCCAGGCGCTGCCGGAATCCTATGATCCCCTTAAGGATGGCAAGTTCGGGGGCTTCCGGAAGTTCCCGCTGTGGCCGGCACCCTACCTCGGGCGCTTGCCGGCGGATCAGGTGACGCTGGCCGAGGCGTTCAAGTCGAAGGGCTATGCCACCCTGTTCGCCGGCAAGTGGCATTTGGGACCCGAGGGTTCCTATCCCGAGGACCACGGCTTCGACCTCAATGTCGGCGGCATCGAACGGGGCGGACCCTACGGCGGCGACAAGTATTTCTCCCCCTACGGCAACCCGAAGCTTCCCGACGGGCCGAAGGGCGAGCACCTGCCCGACCGGCTGGCCTCGGAAGTCGCGAAGTTCATTTCCGCGAACAAGGAGAAGCCGTTCTTTGTCTCGCTGTCCTTCTACTCGGTCCACACCCCGTTGATCGGACGCGCCGACCTGGTCGAGAAATACAAGGAGAAGAAGCGCAAGCTGGGTCTCAAGGCGTCGTTCACCGAGGACTTCCCGCGCAAGACCCGCAGCGTCCAGGAACACGCCGTCTACGCCGCCATGGTCGAGGCGATGGACCAGGCGGTCGGCAAGGTGCTGGATGCCCTCGAAAGCAACGGCGTGGCCGGTGAGACGATCGTGATGTTCTTTTCCGACAACGGCGGGCTGGCGACGTCCGAAGGATCGCCGACCAGCAACCTGCCGTACCGGGCCGGGAAGGGCTGGGCCTACGAAGGGGGCGTCCGCGAGCCGCTGCTGGTGCGGTGGCCGGGAAAGGCGAAGTCCGGCAGCACTTGCGACGTGCCGGTGATCTCGACCGACTTTTATCCGACGCTGCTGGAGGCCTCAGGCCATGACCTGGCGCCCGCCCAGCACAAGGACGGCACCAGCTTCGCCGACTTGCTCCAGGATCCCGCCGCGAAGCACGAGCGGGCGCCGCTGTTCTGGCACTACCCGCATTGGGGCAACCAGGGCGGGATCCCGTTTTCCGCGGTGCGCGACGGCGATTGGAAGCTGATCCGCTTCTATTGGAAGAAGGGCACCGAGCTTTACAACCTGGCGAAGGATCCGGGTGAACAGCACGACCTCGCCAAGGAAGAGCCGGAACAGGTGGCCCGGCTGGCGAAGGAACTCGATGGCTTCCTCAAGGAAACCGGGGCCCTGCTGCCGGAGCCGAATCCCAAGGCGGCAGCGAGCTTCGGGAAGTGGTGATCCGGGCTACTTGCGCTTCTTCCGCGACGCCTTTGCCGGGGCGTAGGACGGGTTCGGGGCGTCCGGGATCGTGGCGCCGGAAGACTTCGTCCAGGCAAGCAACTGGTCCAGCAGCTCGTCGCGCTTCGCCGTCTCGGTGAGGGCCAGGTCATGGCGCTCGCCGATATCCTGCCGCAGGTTGTAGAGCTCGACCGCGCGGTTGGTCGCGAGCCGCTCGCGGCCGCCGTCGAGCTCCCACTCCTCGTGATAGAGGTGGAGTTTCCAGTCGCCGCTGCGCATCACCGTGACCGGCCGGGTCCGGAAGACCGGGTCGCGGCCGCGGATGACGGGGCGGTCGAGGTAGCCGGGAAAGTGCCAGAAGATGGCACTTCGCTGCAGCGGGCCGCTGCCGGTCAGGAGGGGCATCAGGCTTTCGCCATCGAGACCGTCCGGGCGCGTTGCCCGCGCGGCGGCGAGGAAGGTCGGGTAGAAGTCCTGGTTGATCACCGGGACGGTGGACCGGGTGCCGGGGGCGATCACGCCGGGCCAGCGGATGATCAGCGGCTCGCGGATACCACCCTCATAGTAGCCGCCCTTGTTGCCCCGCAGCGGTTCCTGCGACGAGGCGTTGGTCGCGCCGTTGTCGGAGGTGAAGACCAGCAGGGTGTTCTTCTCGAGGTCCAGCTCCTTCAGTTTCCCCAGCAGCATGCCGAGGCTGTCGTCGAAATCGTAGGTGCAGCCCATGTAGTCGGCCGTCACGCCCGCCTCCTGCGCCCGCTTGCGGACCGTCTCGCGGGTTTCCGGGCGGGTTTGCAGCGGGGTGTGGATGGCGTGGTGGGCGAGGTAGCAGAAGAAAGGCCGCTCCTTGTTGTCCTCGATGAATTCGCAGGCTTTCCGGGTCAGGGTGTAGATGCCCTTCGGGTCCCCGGGCGGGCCCTTCTGGTTGCCTTCGCTGCCTTCCTCGAGCTCGCCGTTGCCGAAGGAGTCGTAGCTGATGTCGAATCCCTGGTCGGTGGGTTTGGCGCCGTCCTTGCCCGCGAGGTGCCACTTGCCGATGTGGCCGGTGGCGTAGCCGGCCGCCTTCAGCGACTCCGCCACGGTGACGAAGGCCGGGCGCAAGCCGTCGGTGTTCGGGACCGGGACCAGCCGCTGCATCTGCTTCGGCCCGCGGTCGGTACGACCGACGGCGTAGAGGCCGTGGCGCGGGGTATAGAGGCCCGACATCAGGCAGGCACGGCTGGGCGCGCAGTTGCCGCCGCCGGCGTAGGCGTCGGTGAAGACCATGCCCTCCTTTGCCAGCGCGTCGATGTTCGGGGTCAGGAAAGCGCCGTCGCTCTGGTAGCCGACGTCGCGCCAGCCAAGGTCGTCGGCGAAGACGAGGACGATGTTGGGACGGGCCGGTGGCTCGGCGGCACCCGCCGTCGCGAGCGACGCCAGGGCGAAGAGGGCCAAGGTGGAATGGCGGACGGTCATGGCTTCACTTGTCGTACTGGGGCCCGATCTTGTCGCCTTCCGCGGCGCGCTTCTTGTCGTAGCGGGTGTCGTCGTGGACACCGGCGTCGCGGGTGTCGACGATCCACTTCTCCACGGCACCGCGCAGGCGCTTGAGGGCGGCCTGGTGTTCGGGGTCGGGGGATGTGGCGAGGTTGAGGGTTTCGTGGGGGTCGGCGAGGGTGTCGTAGAGTTCTTCCTCCGGCATGGTGGGGGCGACGAGGAAACGTTGGGCGTCGTTGGTGAGCTTGCCTTCCCGGCCGAGCCACTTGATCAGGTTCCAGGCGGGATACTGCTGGGCCTTGTAGTCGTTGCGCAGCATCAGCGGGCGGTCGGGGGTGAAGTTCCGGATGTAGCGGTAGCGGGCGTCGCGGGCGGTGCGGAAGCGGAAGACCGTCTCATCGCAGCGGTCGCGGGCGCCGAAGGCGAGCTCGCGCGGCGGATCGGCACGGTCGCCCATGAAGACGCGGCCCTGCATGGCTTCCGGTCGCTTCACGCCGGCCCAGTCCAGGGTCTGGGCGGTGAGGTCGGTCGCCTCCAGCAGCCGGTCGGAAACCGAGTGGGGCTGGTAGCCGGCGGGGGCCTTGAGCTTGTCCGGGTAGCGGATGATCAGCGGGACGAGCAGGCCGCTGTCGTAGCAGAATTGCTTGCCGCGGACGTGGGCCTGGCCGTGGTCGCCGAAGAAGACGACGATGGTGTTGTCGGCGAGGCCGTCCTTTTCGAGCTGGTCGAGGATGAGGCCGACCTTGCGGTCGAGTTCGCTGGCGGCGTCGAGGTAGCGGGCCCAGTCCTTGCGGACGACGGGATGGTCAGGGTAGTAGGGCGGGATCTCGACCTTGGCGGGGTCGGCGACCTGCGGGCCATTGAAATTACGATGGGTCTCGTGGAAGTTGACCTGGGCGTAGAAGGGCTGGTGGGACTTGAGGTCGTTCCAGCGGGCGGTGTCGAAGGGCTGGCCGGGATACTTGAAATTGAAGTCGGTCTTGCCGGTGCCCTTGAAGCCGACGGCCGGGGGGAACTGGCGGATGTTGGCGGTGTGGTAGCCGGCGCCGCGCAGCCAGTCGGTGACGAGCTTGACGCCGTCGGGCAGCGGTTTCTTGTCCTTCCCGGGGGTGCGGTGCTGGTGGGCGCCGATGGTGGTCTGGTACATGCCGGTCATGAAGGCACTGCGGGCGGCGGAGCAGACCGGGGCGGTGGTGAAGCAACGGGTGAAGCGCTCGCCGTCGGCGGCGAGGCGGTCGAGGTTCGGGGTGTGGACCTCGGGGGTGCCGTAGCAGCCGAGGTGCTGGCCGAAGTCCTCGGCGATCAGCCAGAGGATGTTGGGCTTTTCCGGGTCGGCGGCATGGACGGCGCCGAGCAGGAGCGGGGCGAAGGCGAGGCGGCGCAGGGCGCGGGCGATGGCATTCATGGGGTTCCGGTGGATCAGCGGCGGGCGGTTTCCTTGCCGGACTTGATGGCCTCCAGCTTCTCCGCCATCTGCTTGAGCTTGTCGGGATGGCTGGCCGCGAGGTCCTTGGTCTCGCCGGGATCATCGGCCAGGTTGAAAAGCAAGCCCGGCGCCCCGACCTTGACGCGGGTCCAGGGGCCCAGCTTGTCCTGGCAAGGGCCGGGCGGAATGAACTTCCAGTCCCCTTCGCGCAGTGCGACGCCGCCGGCGTACTCGACGAGAGAGTCGCGGCCCTGCTTCGACTCGCCGAGCAGGGCGGCCAGGTGGTTCTCGCTGTCGATGACTTCAGCCCGGTCGAACTCCTGGCCGGCGAGGGCGGCGAAGGAGGCGAGCAGGTCGACCTGGCTGACCAGGGCGTCCGACACGCCCGGCGTGATGCGGCCTTTCCAGCAGGTGATGAATGGCATCCGGGTGCCGCCCTCGAAGCGGCTGTACTTCCCGGCGCGGAGCGGGCCGGCGGGCTTGTGGTCGCCGATCCTTGTCGCGGCTTCGTCCTTGTAACCGTCGTCGAGCACGGGACCGTTGTCGCTGGAGAGCACGATCAGGGTGTTCTCCATCAGGCCGAGGCGCTCGAGGGTGGCGACGAGTTGGCCGGTCGAGGCGTCGAACTGGGCGATCGCGTCGCCGCGCGGTCCCATGTCGGTTTTGCCGACGAACTGCTTGTTCGGCACCCGGGGTACGTGGATGTCGTTGGTCGCGAAGTAGAGGAAGAAGGGCTGGTCCTTGGACTTCTCGATGAACGAGATCGCCTGGCGTACGAAGGTCTGTTCCATCTCGTCGTCGTCCCAGATCGCGGACTTCCCGCCTTCCATGAAGCCGATGCGGCCGATGCCGTTGATGACGGCGTTGTTGTGGCCGTGGGACCAGTCCATGACCAGCGACTCGCGGTCGGTCGTGCCGGTGGGCAGGCCGGGGAAGGGCTTGCGGTAGCTGACCTTGATTGGGTCGGCGGGGTCGAGCCCGACGACGCGGCGGTTCTCGACGTAGACGCAGGGCACGCGGTCCGCGGTGGCGGCCATGATGAAGGAGTAGTCGAAGCCGACCTCGCGGGGGCCGGGCGTGATCTCGCCGTTCCAGTCGATGGGTTTCGATTTTTCGCCGAGGCCGAGGTGCCACTTGCCGACCACGCCGGTGGTGTAGCCGGCGCGCTTGAGGACCGCCGGGATGGTATCGTGGCCGGGCGCGATGATCATCTTGGCGTCGCCGGGGAGGATGCCGGTGCCCGACTGGCGGAAGGCGTAGGCGCCGGTGAGCAGGG
>NZ_JACZFQ010000025.1 GCF_014904755.1 Neoluteolibacter marinus | reverse complement strand
CGCTTAGCCGTTGGTGAAGCGCAGGCCGGCGGCGGCGAGCCGGTCGATGTGAGGGGTTTCGACGGCCGTGGCACCGTAGCAACCGAAGTCGCCGTAGCCGATGTCATCGCCGTAGATGACCACGATGTTGGGATGCTTCGCCGCGGCGGCGAGTGAGAGGGAGGCCGCGAGGCAGAGGCTTGGGAAGATGGCGGATGGGTTCATGAGCTTGGAAGGGTTCGAACGAGAGCGCCGCCGAGGGCCACGGGCTCGCCGTGCGGCGGCTGGACCGTGATCGAGAGCGCGGGGCTGCCTGAGGAGTGGCGGTAGAGGAACCGGACCGGGTGCCATCCGGCCTTGAGCCGGATGCTGCCGTTTTCCCGGCCGTGGATCACCCGGCAGTCGTGGACGAAGAGCATGGTCTCGCCGTCGCTGCGGGTCCTGAAGGTGTAGGGTCCGTCCTCCTTGGCATGGAAATAGCCCTCGAAGGACAGTCCGAAGGGGGTGACGGGAAGTCCGGCCGGAAGGGAAAGTTCCGGCACCGTGGAGCGCTTTTCCGGTTCGAGGGTGCGGAAATCGGGCAGCCACGGGAACTCGCCGGCATGCCAGGCGCAGGTCAGGCCGGCTGCGGATTTCGGCTCCTGCGCGAGGCCGGGCACAAGGGCCTCGTCGTAGGGTCGCGGGGCGGAGGAATCGGGCATCCGCGATTGCAGCGCCCGGGCCTTGAGGGTGGCCTGCAAGGCGGCGAAGCCCGGCTTCTTGGCGAGGTTGCGGGTTTCCTTGGGGTCCTTCTTGAGGTCGAAGATCTCGAAGTCGTCGTCCGCGGATTTCACGTTGTAGCGGAGGCCCTTGTAGCCGTCGGCGAAGACCACCTGCATCTGGCCGCGCTTGCGCTTGCGATGGGGCTTGGCGAACTCCGGGTAGTCGGGGGTTCTACCGCCCACCGCATACTCGCTGTAGAGGAGGCCCGGCCGGCGCTGGCCCTTGCCGGTGAGGCTGGGGAGCAAGGACACGCCGTCGGTGGCAGCCGGCACCGGGACCCCGGCGGCGTCGGCGAAGGTGGCGAGCCAGTCCCATTGGCCGGACGGGGTCGGATCGACCTTGCCCGCGGGAATGGCGCGCGGCCAGCGGACCAGGGTGGGTTCGCGCATGCCGCCCTCAAGGGTGTCGCGCTTGATGCCGTCGAAGGGACCGAAGCCGCGGAAGAAGTTCGGGTTGTAGGGCGCCTTCAGATAGGACTCCTGCGAGGGGCCGTTGTCGGAGGTGAAGACGACCAGGGTGTTGTCGTCGATTTTCAGATCGGCCAGCAACTGGAGGAGATCGCCGACCGCATCGTCGATCCGGCGGACATTGTTGGCGTAGCGCTTCTGGGCTTCCGGCCAGGGTTTTTCGGGAGTCGATGCCTTGTGGTCGTGGTCCCAGGTCGCCGCGGCGTAGTCGGGATGCATCCACCCGTCCTTGGTGCCGTTGGCGGAGTTGATCATCGCGTGGGGCTTGCCGAGCCATTGCAGGCCGCCGTTCAGACCGCCGCCCTCGGGGTAGGCACAGGGCGGGTTGTGGAGGACGGCGTGGGGGGTATCGTAGGCGAGATAGAGGAAGAAGGGCTGGTCCGGATCCTTGCGGGCGTGATCGGTGATCCAGGCCTTGGCGCGGGCGGTGAAGAGATCGGTGGTGAAGCAGAGGTCGAGGTCCTTGGAAACCTCGCGGTCATTCTCCCAGACCTCGCGGCCGTCTTCTTTCGGATAGTGGAAGTGACCGTCGCGGTGGCGGACGTAGCCGAAGTAGTAGCCGAAACCCCGCTTGGTCGGATAGGCCTGCCATTGCGACGGCCGGGCCGGGCCGTCGGCCTTTTCCGCGCCGCCCTGGAGTCCCCATTTGCCGATGGCGGCGGTGGCGTAGCCGGCCTGTCCGAGGACCGAACCGACGGTGAGGGTGTCCGCGAGCGCCTTGTCGAACTGGTTGTCGCGGACGTTCGCGTGGCCCTGGGTGAGCCCGGTGAGAAAGGACGCCCGCGACGGGGCGCAGACCGGAGCCCCGCAGTAGTGCTGCTCCAGCATCACGCCGTCACGGGCGAGGGTGTCGATCCGCGGCGTGGTGAAAAAGGGAATGGCGCGGTCCTTCTGCGCCGCGCGCTGGTTCTGGTAGGTCACCCCGAGGTCGCCGTAGCCGAGGTCGTCGCAGAGGATGTAGAGAATGTTCGGCCGCTCGGCGGCGACGAGGGACGGGATGCCGGTGGCGGCAAGGAGGCCGGCGAGGAGAAGGCTGGGATGGTGGCGCATTTCAGGGTCTCGGGGACGGTCGGATACGGGGGCGGCGTCGATTGAGCACCGGCCGTACAGATAATGACGTCCACCGTCACTTTGTTACCCTGAAAAGCGACGTTTTTTGATTTTCTGACAACTTTTCACCCCCCGCGACCGAGAATCAGCGGTAGCGGAGCTGGGCGCTGGCCGTGGTGTCCTGGTCGGCGACGAAACGGATCCAGTAGGCATGGAACGCGTCGGGGAACTCATGGGTGACAGTGACGCCGGGCTTGAGTCCGAAGCTCTTGTAGGGAGCCCAGCGGCCGTCGCCGGTCAGGTCGATTTCGGCGGTGATGTTCACGGCTTCCCGGGAGGCGAGGGTGAGCTCCTTCCGGTCATAGGCCGTCATCAGGTAGGGGTCGGAGGGGATGCCGGCCTTCACCGGGCTGTCCTGCCAGGGGCCGCCGCGGCCGACCGGCTTGCCGAGTTGCCAGATGTCGTCGATGGCGCCGGCCCAGAGCGCGGTCTTGCCGTCGCTGGAGCGGATGATGTGGGCGTTGTCGAGCGGGGCGTTCGTGGCGATGCCGGAGACGATGAACAGCCCCCGGTAGGAACAGAAGTCGTGGACGAAGCGGTTGTGAGTGGCGACGGGGCGGACCTTGGCGAAGCCGCCCGCATTCTCGGCGGGGAGCTCGTAGAAGGTGCCGTGGGCGTTGAAGAGGTCCCGCTCGGTGGCGACCTCGCGGACCACCCGGCTGGTGCCCAGGGGATGGCGGCTCATCGCGGGGGAGCCCTTCGGCAAGCGCCAGCGCTTGCCGTGATCGTCGGTGTAGATGATCGAGGCGGCATCCTCGGCCAGCACGCCGGTCGGCAGGGTGGCGCGGTCCTCCGAAAAGGTGTGCAGGCCGGGATCGTCGCTGCGGGTGAGCTTGAGGTCGGCATCGAGCTCGTAGCAACCGATGTCCTTGCCGTCCTGGTCGACCGCGGCGAAGGCGAGGCTGCGCTTGTTGCCGTCGCGGGCATGAACGAGGCCGCCGGTCAGCTCGCCGCCGGATCCGGCAAGGCCCTCGAAGATGCCGGAGGCCGTCTCGTCGCGCGGGTCGCGGTCGTGGTAAGTGAAAACGGCGGACGCGTTGGTGAGTCCGGTGGTGGAAGCGAGCCGGATCCAGGCGCCTTTTTCCTCCGGGGCGAACTCGACGAAGGCGTAGCCGCTGGCGGGGATGGCGACCTCGCGGAGCGTCGACCATTGGCCATGGCCCTCGACGTCCACCTCCATGCGCACGGTCGCGGGTGTTCCGGGGTCGACCCGCAGATGGAGCGAGCGCAGGTCATAGCCGCTGAACAGGAAAGGATCGGAGGGAGTGCCGGCGGCGACGTTCTCGCCGACCCACACGGCCCCGCGGCCGATGGCGGGGCCGAAGTGATCGAGTTGGCCGGGGTCGACGAACCAGAGGTTGGATTGCGACTGTGGCGCGGTGATCTTGCCCTTGGCCTTGCGCTTGTTGAGGAACTCGTTCCGCGCGGTGTCGTCGCAGCCCATGACCAGGCGGTCGTTCCAGCGTGCGAAGTCGCCGATCACCTTGAGGTAGTTCGAGCGGGGTTCGATGCCAGTGGAAGATCGCGGGGTGAAGGTCTTCGGGAACTTCCAGAAGGTGCCGTGCATGGTCATCAGGAATTGGTCCTCGCCGATGTCCCGGATGCGCGGCCATTCGGTGTTCCAGCCGTGGGCCCCGTCATAGGAGTGCGAGCCCTTGGGCAGGCGGTAGAAGGTCCAGCCCTGGTCCGGCATGCGGACGCCGAAGAGGAGCGACTTGAAGTCCCAGCCGGATGCCCAGATCGGGTCGGTCTCCGGGTGCGGGTTGCCGTGGATGCCGCCGGGGCCGGTGACCTCGGTGAACTGGTTGCGGCGGACGATCGTCCAGGCGTCGGACTTCCCGTCCCACTCGGCAAGGACCCCGGAAGGCACGTCGGGGCGCTTCTGTGCCGCCGTCCCGTGCTCGCCGTTGTTGGCGTAAACATAGACGCCCTGGCCGGAGTAGAAGCCCTTGCCATGGTAGCCGGGCAGGTTGGCCTTGCGCGGGCTGTTCTTGGATTGCTCGTCCCCCCAGAGTTCCTTTACCGCGAGGGTTTTGACGTCCATTTCGTAGATGCCTTCCTCCATCGTCGCGAAGACGATCTTGCCGGCGGGATCGGTCAGGTGGCGCGCGTTCCCGGTGTGGCGGCCGAACATCGTGCGGTAGGGCGTCGCGCGGACCCGGCGGTCGGCTCCGATGACATAGGGGCCGATGAACAACTGCCGGCTTTCGTCGTGGATCATCCGGTTGGCCGGCGTGCCGCCGATCGATTCGGGATGGATGATCTGGTCGAGGGAAGGGGTGATTTCGTAAAGCTTGTCGTCGCTCCCGTTCGGCTCGTGGGGGGCGTAGGTGATGACCCAGAGCCGGTCTGCCCACGGCACGACGGCCCCCGTGCCGCATTCGTTCTGTTCGTTGAACATGGCCAGCGAGGGGTAGATGCCGGAGAGCTCGAGCGGGGCGCCGAGCGCCGGCGACAGGACGAGCGCGAACAGGGTCGGGAAATGGATCTTGGAACTCATGTAGCTGGGTGGAAATTCACGGCGCATCCGCGGTGGCGGGGTCGTGGTTTTCAACGAGGCGACGATGCCCGCGTTCGGAAAGGGAAGTGTGGTCGACGATTGGAAGTAACACTTCAAATCGCACGCAGTCCTCGCCGACGACATTCGGGTCGTCCGGCAGCACGTCAAAAGCATCCGTGCAGGAACATTTCCCCGGGTCGCGAAATCACGGGGTTGAATGTGTGATTATTGCCGCGCCCACGGCGGCGGATCGCAGCTTCCCGCATCCCGCGGAACCTAACAACCAACGAACGATCCGAATATGAAAGCCAGCCTGATGGCCCTGATGCTCGCCGCCTTTGTGCTCCCTCTCCACGCGGCGGAGGGCGACGGTGCCAAGAAGAAGCCCAACCCGGAGAAGATCTTCAAAAAGAAAGATGCCGACAAGGACGGCTTCCTTTCGAAGGAAGAGTTCACCAAGGGCGCGAAGAATGCCGAGCGCGCCGGGAAGGCCTTCGCGAAGAAGGACAAGGACAGCGACGGCAAGCTTTCGCCCGCCGAGTTCAAGGCCGCCCCGCAGAAAAAGAAGAAGCCCTGACGGCTGCTTCACGCGGAGCGGCCGGGTTCATCCCGCCGGCTCCGCGCCACGCGGCGTCAGCCGCCGCGTTTCGCCTTGTCCTTCGGCTTCCCGAGTTGGGGCCCCTTGTCGGCGGGCATCGAGCGGTGCCAGGCGGTGACGGCCGCGGCGAGCCGCTTCACGACCTCCGGATGTCCGGCCGCGACGTCCTTGGACTCCGGGGCATCGGCCGCCAGGTCGAAGAGCTGCGGCCGGCTGCCGTTGTAGTTGCAGAGCAGCTTCCAGTTCCCGTCGCGCACCGCGAGGTCAGGCTGGCGCTTGGCCGGCTCACCGACGAGCTTGCGGTCCGGCGGGCGGCGCCAGAAGACCGGTGAGGTGCGGACCGTGGCTTCCTTGCCGAGCAACGCGGCCGAGTGGTCCTCGCCGTCGAACTTCACGCCGGCGGGAGCGGTGATGCCCGCCATTTTCAACAGCGAGGGCGGAAGGTCGAAGGCCGCCATGACCGAGGTGTCGTTGGTGCTGCCTGCGCTGCCATCCGCGATCAGCCGCGGGGCCCAGACGATCAGCGGCGAGCGGATGCCGCCCTCATATAAGGATCCCTTGTGGCCGCGCAGCTTGCCGGCGGACCCGGCACCCGGCTCGGGGCCGTTGTCGGAACAGATCAGGATGACCGTGTTGTCGCGCAGTTCAGGGGAATTGCGGACGTGGTCGAAGAGCTTGCCGAACTGGAGGTCCATCTCCCGCAGGACCGACAGGTAGAGTCCGCGCTTGCCGTTGGCCCATTTGTCGACCGGCGGCCAGAATGGCGAATGGACGTCATCGGGCCACAGGTTGACGTAGAACGGCTTCTTGTCCGCGACCGCCTTGTCGATGAAGGGCAGGGCGGCGTCGATGAAGCCGGTGGTGATTTCCGAGCGCTTCATCCAGGTGACCGGTTCGCCCAGCCGGACCGCGTCCGCCCAGATCCTGTGCGGCTTGGCGTCGCCCGGGGCGATGGCCAGCGGCAGCAGCTTGGCCCCCATCCCCTCGAAGTTGGTGAGGCTGGTGTCGAAGCCGTAGCGGGTGATCGGCGGGGCCTCCGCGACGTCGCGCTGGCCGCCCAGATGCCACTTGCCGAAGTGGCCGGTGGCGTAGCCGCCGTCCTGGAGGAAGCGGGCGAGGGTCGGGGCGGCGGGGTCGAGCCACTGGGCCATGCCGCGCCGCTCGTTGTCGGCGCGGTTGTTGAGGAAGGAGGTGATTTTCCAGCGCTGCGGGTACTGGCCGGTGGTGAGGGCGCAGCGCGACGGCGAACAGATGGAGGAGTTGACGTAGAACTGTTCGAAGCGGATCCCCTCCGCGGCCAGCCGGTCGATGTTCGGGGTCTGGGCCTCCTTGTTGCCGAAGCAGGAAAAGTCGGCCCAGCCCATGTCGTCGATGAAGACCATGATGAAGTTCGGGCGCTGGGCGGCCGCGAGGGGCAGCGCGCAGGCGGCGAGGAAGGCAAGGATGGTGGCTTTCATGGCAGGGCGGGATCGGGTTCGGTCGCCGGCGGGCCGCGGTGGCGCGCCGGCCTAGTATATCAAGGCATGTGGCGAGTCCGGGAAGTGTTTGCGGATTTCTGCGGGAAAGTCGGTCATCGGGCCCTCCGGAGGCGTGGGAATCCGGGGAATGTCGGAACGCACCGGACTTTCGCAAAATGAATCCACGGGTAGGGTCGTCACCTCCCGCAAGCGCATGACCCGCAACGAAAAAGACCGGCAGATCGAGAAGGTGGTCCGGAACCATCACTCCGGCCTGCGCTATTTCATCCGGGCGCTGGGCGTGAACCAGGCCTGGGTCGACGATCTCGCCCAGGAGGCGTTCCTGGTGGCGCACCGCAAGTGGGACGAGCTCGACGATCCCGAGAACGCGGGGATGTGGCTGCGCAAGATCGCCCGCAACCTGGTGATGAACGAATTGACCAAGTCTGGCCGGCGCCAGCGGCTGCTGGACGAGAAGGTCAGCGGCCTGCTGATCGAGACCGAAAGCTCGGACCCCGCCCCGGGGGTGATCGAGGATCGCGAGATCCGCCACGATGCCCTCCGCGAGTGTCTCGGGAAACTGCCACGGCATGTACGGCAAATCGTCGATGCCCGCTACTACCACGACAAGCGCGCCGGCGACATCGGCGAGGAGATGTCGATGAGCCCGGCCGCGGTGCGCAAGGCCTTGTTCCTCGCCAGGAAAACCCTCGCCGGATGCCTCGCGGCGAAGAGCGTCCATTCCTTCCAATGATCCCGATGAGCGAGCCCGATCCACGCTTCGATGAGCTGGTTGCCGTCTACCTCGACGGCGACCTGGCGGAGGACGAGCGCGAGGAGCTGATGGCGATCCTCGGGGCCGACCCGCGGGTGCGCGAGGAACTGCGGCGGCAGCTGCGGGTGTCGGGAGCGCTCGCCCGGCTGCGGCCCGAGCGGAGCGACGAGAATTTCGTGCGCACGGTGCTGCCCCATCTGGGATGCGTCGCCGGAGAATCCGCCGACGAGTTCACCGGCCGCGTGATGACCAGCATCCGCTTCACCCGGCGGCGGCGGATGGCACTGGCGATGGCCGCGGCGATCGCCCTGCTCGGCACTTTCGCCGGCTTGCTGGTCAGGGGCGATGCCGGCGTGGCCACCCTCTACACCGCGGGCAGCGAGGAGGGGAAAAAGGTGCGGGCCAGCGACCGCTTCGAACTTTCGGAAGGGATCTCGCGCCTCGAATTCGGCAATGGCGCGGTGGTCGCCGTGGAGGCGCCGGCGGCACTCACGGTCTCCTCGGCGGACGAGATCATCCTCGACCACGGACGGCTCAACGCGTGGTGCCCCGAATCCGCGCACGGTTTCCAGGTGACCACGGTGTCGGCGACGCTCACCGACCTCGGCACCTCGTTCGGGGTGTCCGCGGACAAGAACGGGACCGCCGACTTCGTGGTCCTCGACGGCCAGGTCGAGATCGTCCGGGACGGCGAGAAGAGGACCTTGAAGAAGGGCGCCGCGCTGCGGGCTGTCCGCCAGCAGGGATTCAGCGAACTCGCCTACGAGCCGAAGCCCTTCCATCTCACCTGGCCGGTGGCCTCGGGGATCCGCTCGACCCGCGGCGAGGTGATCCCCGCCCCGCCGGGGACGCCCGAGGAGCTCGCGCTGATGGAGAACGACGATCACATCCTGGTGATCCCCGAACGTCGCGACTTCATCCCGCGCGGACCGATCCGCTGCGACATCACCGCTCCCGGCGTCTACGAGGGCGAGGCGATCGTCGGCTCGCAGCGGCTCGAACCGAAGCGCAAGCGCAAGGTCCGCAGCTACCTCCTGCGCTACAACCCGGTTGCCGTTCCGGGCAAACGGAAGCTCAAGCGCATCCAGGGCACGGTGACCTTCGACCGGCCGGTGCTCGCGATCATCACCTCGAGCCAGAAGCTCAACCGCACCGACACCTTGCTGTCGAAGGCGCCCTTGCCGCCGTCCAGCGCCGTCGAACCGAGGACGCGTGGCCTTGAAAGCGAGCAGCGGCCGCGGCCCTCCGACCGGGTCAGGCTTTCCAAGAACCGCCGGACGGTCTCGGTGTTGTTCTTTGCCGGCGAGTCGGTCGACGAGATCCGCGCGATCACCGCCGACAACTGAGCCCGCGGATTGTCAGCCGAGCGCGAGCGCGCCGCCTTCGCAGAACTCCGGCTTGCCGAAGAGCGGGATGTGGTGGCCGAAGGCGTGGGCGACCGACAGCCACAGCCGGTTGTGCGGCACGTTGTCGAATTGCATCGCCTGGCCGGTCTTGAAGCCGAGCCCGCCGCCGAGCAGGACGAAGGGGATGTTATCGAGGGTGTGGCTGTTGCCTTTGCCCAGCTCGTTGGTCCAGACGATGGTGGTGTGGTCGAGCATGCTGCCCGAACCGCCGGGCTCGGGGATGGCGTCGAGCTTGCGGGCGAGGTCGGCGAGCTGCTCGCAGAGCCAGGTGTTGATCTTCACCAGTTTCTCCTGCGCTTCGGCGTTGTCGTCGGGCTCGTGGGAGAGGTGATGGTGGTCGTCGTTGATGCCCAGCCAGCGCATCCGGGCCTGGCCGACGCTGCGGGTGAACTGCAGCGAGGCGACGCGGGCCATGCCGTTGGCGAAGGCGCTGACGAGAAGGTCGGTCTGCATTTTGCAGATCTTCGGGATGCCGTCGTTGTCGAGCGCCACGCCCTGTTCCAGCGCCGGCGGCGGGAAGATGAGGTTCTCGGTGGCGGGGCTCTGGAGGTCCCGTTCCATGTCGCGGACGAAGGTCGCGTGCTGGTCCAGCAGCTCGCGCTCGCGCGGGTCGACCTTGGCTGCAATCGTCTTCAGGTCGTCGCGCACCTCGTCGAGCACGCTGCCGAGGTTCTCGCGGTCCTTCATGCTGCCGTAGAGCTTGTCGAAGAGCGAGTAGGGATCGCTGTTCGGGGTGACCGGCTGGTTCGGTCCGGCATAGGATTCGCGGGTCCACGGGTCGGCGCGGTTGGGAACCGCGACGCCGAGCTCGATCGAGCCGAAGCGGGTCGCGGTCTCCGGCCGGGCCTGGAGGAAGTTCTTGATCTCCTGGTCGATGGATATGTGGCTCGCCCAGCCGGCCGGCTTGTCGCTGCCGCCCTGGATGTTGCCGGGCAGGAGTTCGTCGGCGGTGAGCAGGCAGCTCATCCCGCGCATGTGGCCGTCGCCGTCGCCGCGGATCTTGTTGCAAACCCCCTTGAGGGTCATCAGCCGGTTCTTGAAGGGTTCGAGCGGGGCGAGGATCCGCTTGAGCTGGAAATCCGGCCCGGTCTGGTCCGGCCAGAATTCCGGCGGGATCGTGCCGTTCGGCGTGAACATGAAAATGATCCGCTGCGGTTTGGTGCCGGCGTTGCCTTGCGCGAGCGACGGCAGCGCGGGCAGGAAGGGCAGGGCGGCGGCGGAGAGGCCGAGCTGGCGGAGGAAGTGGCGGCGGCTGGAGGTGTTCATCGGCTGGCTTGGTCGGGGCCCGGGACGCCGTGGACGGCGGCGAGCGCATTGATTTCGACGAGAAGGTTCCGGACATTGTCGCCGGAGGCGGTGAAGGTGTCATCGAGCCGGCGGACCGTGCCGGGTCCATAAACGGCGGGATTCTGCTTGAGGGAAAACTGCAGGAGCTGGCGGATGAAGCCCTGCCTTGCCACGGCCGAGTTGACTGCATGGTTGGCCACGTCGCGGGGGCCGTTGAGGCGCAGCAGCTCGCCTTCGGTGGTCAGGTAGTCGGACACCGGATTGATCGGCTTGCCATCCTCGGTGGTGCGGAAGCGGCCGACCGGGTCGAAGTTTTCCAGCGAGAAGCCGAGCGGGTTGATGGTCTCGTGGCAGGTCATGCAATTGGCGTTGCGAGTCATCTCCGCGACCTTCTCGCGGACGGTCATCTTCGGATCGAACTTGTGGTTCTCGAAGGCGATGGCTTCCGGCGGTGGCTTGAGAATGCCGCCGAGCACGTTGCGGGTGATGAAGACGCCGCGGTGAATCGGCGAGGTGACGTCGGGGTGGGAAAGCCGGGCGAGCAGGTAGGGATGGGTCAGTACCCCGGCGCGCTGGGCGGGGTCGAACTTCACCGGCTGGAAGCCGCCGCCTTCCGGCACCGGCACGCCGTAGAACTTGGCGAGGCGCTCGTTGAAAAGCAGGTAGTCGGCCTCGATCAACTCACGGTAATCCGACTTTTCGCTCCACACCACGCGCTCGACGAAAAGCTCGAGCGAGCGCCGCAGGTCGGCGACCAGGGCCGCGTTGAAATCAGGGAACTCCTCCGGGTCTTTCCGCAAGTCTCCCTCGACGTCCATCTTCAGCCAGCGCTGGAAGAACTCGTTCAGCTTCGCCCTTGCCCGCGGGTCGCCGGCCATCCTCTGAGCCTGCGCCTTGACCTGCTCCGCGGTCTTGAGCTGGCCGGTCTTGGCGGCGTCGAAGAGAGCTTGGTCGGGCAGCGAGTCCCACAGCCCGAGCGCCAGCCGCGTGGCCACGGTGAAGTCGTCCTTTTCGGCGCCGAGTTCCGGATAGAGGAAGCGCGGCGATTTCAGGATCAGGATCACCGACCGCTTCACCGCTTCCTCGGGCGCGAGCCCGCCGGCGAAGTGGCGCTCGATGTAGAGCTGCCGCTGGGCGTCATCGAGCGGGCGGCGGAAGGCGCGTTCGGCGAAGGTGTGGAGGAAACCCTTGAGCCGCTCGATGCGGTCGGGGGCGTCGTCGTTCACGCCGCTCAGGCGCCGGAGCCGGGACACCACCTGGTTGGCGACCTCGATCGCCGCGGTGGTGGTGGCCTCATGCCATTCCTTGGAGATCCCGGTGCCGCGCTCGTAGCCTTCGCTGGCATCGTCGGCGGGGAAGGCGGTTTCCACCACCGCAACCGCCGTGGCATCGGCCGGCGAAAGATACGGGGCGGCGAGCACGGACCACTCGCCGTGCGGTTGCTTCCACTCGAGCTTCACGCCGCCGCGCGGCTCCATGTATTTGAAATAGTCGAGCCGGAACGGGTAGGCGCGGCCACCGAGCAGGAAGACCCGGGCGGTCGATTCGCGCGGCTCGGCTCCCGAGCTGACCCAGGCATCGATCAAGGTGTCCTGGCTTTTCGCGCTGCTGTCGTCGCGGCGGTTGCCGTCGCCTTCCTGGCGGTCGCCGTTGAGATAGACCCGGGCGCCGTTGGGGGTGGTCAGCTTGAATTCGTACCAACCCGTCGCCGGCGCTAGCAGCGAGCCGTCCCAGGCGATCGAGAACTGGTCCGCTTTCATGCCCTCGGCCGGCGGTCCCTCGCCGAAGTCGAAGCTGAGCTCGCGGTCCTCGCGGTCGAGGGCGTGGCGGGCTTTCTTGTTCATCCCGTCGGAGTCGAAATAATGCGCGCGCAATCCGCGGCCCTCGCCCGGCGGCTTGGATTCGCCGAAGCTGCCGAGCAGGTCCGCCGCCGACTCGCGGAACTGGCGGTTGGTCAGCCGGGCAAAGGCCGCTTCCGGCGGCGGCATCGTCTTGGCCCGCGCTTCGGCCGAGTAGAACTTGCCGTAAATGTATTCCGCCACCTTGCGGGCGTCGTCGTCCTCGACGAGTTCCGGTTCGTCCTCGGGCATCCGCTTGTGGATGTACTTCGTCAGCGAAACCAGCGAGCGGTCGCCGTAGAGCGGGTCCTCGCATTCATCCGGATTGCCCTCGCCGTTGTCGCCGTGGCAACTCGCGCAGTGCTGCGCATAGATCGCGTCACCCGTCGCCGGCGCGTCCTGGGCGGGCAGGATGCCCGACAGGCCGAGGAGGAGAAGCGGATGGAAGAACCGTTGCATGGACCCGGAGAATACGCGGCCGTATCCCGGGTCCTTCAACGGGTTGCCAAAACTTCTCCGCGCTCAGACCTCGTCGGGGGAGAGCCAGCGGAAGCGCTGGATCTCGAAACGCCGGCCCATGTCCGGGATGGTGCCGTCTTTTTCCGGGTTCAAGCCCAGGTCGTCGGCCGCCAGCGGGACCGGTGAACGTTGCACCACCGCCTCGCACCAGGCCTTGGCCCGCACCTTGCCATCGCCATCGGTCGAGCTGCCGTAAGCGCGGACCACGAAGGTGTCGGAACGCGCGGACAGGGCCGGGCCGAGGAATTGCAGCACGTCGGCCTGGGTCAGGAAGCCGGGCGCGCCCCAGGCGGTGGTGGACGGCTTGTGGCGCTGCTCGATCCGGGTCGGGTCCTGGATGTGGTCGATGTGGTTGAAGTCGGGCAGCGAGGTGGAATTGTCGAGCGGCCACTCGGCGTCGAAGCGGGCGTTGAGCCCGGCGCGGTCGATCGCCGCCTGCAGCGCGCCCTTGCGGCCGGACTCGTCGTCGCTGAGGCGGCGGTTGACGAAATCGGCCAGCGACAGGAACGGCCCGCGGGCTTTCACCTCGGTGATGATCTCTTCCGCGAGCCGGCGGATCTCGTCGCGGGTGAAGGTGCGCTGGCCCGACCAGGCGTCGTCGCTGCGGACGTCGGTGCCGTCCCAGGGCCCGCCCTTGATTCCCGGGATGCGGGGGAAGGTGATGGTGCCGTCGCCATACTGGGCGCCGATGCTGGAGAGCAGCATCGCCTCCCAGGCGGTGGCGCTGGTCGAGTTGACGTTGAAGGCGCCCTCCACCGCCAGTTTCGAGGCGGCGCGGTGGAGATCGAGCAGGTCTTCCTCATCGCCACCCTGGCCCGGGTAGAGGCGCATGCGGCCGTTGGGGAGGGGATTGGCGGCGGGGTCGAGGAGGAACGAGGCCTTGTCCGAGGGCTTGCCGCTGGACAGGAAGAACTCGTCCCACAGCGAGTGGTTGAGCTCGTAGCTGAGGTCGTAGATGAGGCTCTGGTCGAGCGCGACGTGCTGCAGCAGGGCGCGCGCGTGCCACGACCAGTTGTCTTCCCGGGTGGTGGCATTGTTGCCGTTGGGGTCGGAGCGGCCGTCGAGGGCGTAGCCGATGCTATCTTGGTTCCAGCCGCCCTTGTCGCTGTTGATCTTGCGGCCGCGGTTGGGCTCGGTGCGGGTCAACTCGATGCGCGGGTCGGCCAGCGAGTTGCCGAGGGCGTAGGTCGGATGCCAGATGAACTCGGAGAAGCTGACGTGCTGGAAGGCCCCGAGCGACGAGATTTCCGCCCCGGTACGGGGGATGTCGAACAGCACCCGGGGGGAGGTGAAGCGGACCGGCTGGTCGAAGGGGTCGCCCCGGTAAACCCCGTGCTCGTAGCGGGGATTGATCGCGCTCCAGTCGACCGCCGCGTCGAAGAGATCGCGGGTGTAGATGCCGAAGAAGTTGGGCGAGACATCGGTGACGTTCTCGAAGGGACTGCGGAAGGAATAGGAAGCGCGCATGTTCCAGTTGGCCACCGGGGCGGACTCGAGGTGGGCGGTGCCGGCGAGGCTCCCGGAGCCGATCCGGTTCGAGGCCGGTTCGTCGAACCAGCGCAGCCGGAAGCCGTCGCGGGTGCGGCGGTCGGGCGGCATCGAGACCGCCGGTTCCTCGAGCGACGACTGCAGGAAAGGAACCGGATTGGCGACGTTCCATTCGACCGGCATCTCGTCCTCGTCCCCATACTGGTAGGCGCAGGAAACGAAGCGGCCCTGCGGCAGCTCGCCGAAGGCGGCGAGGTCGATCGCGCCGGAACTCCCGCTGAGCGGCTTCCAGAGCATCACGTAGTCGTCGGCCTGGGTGTAGCCGCCGCTCTGGACGTTGCCGCCGGGCCGCGGCGGGACGAATTCCCGCCATTCGACCGGGATCGCCGGCAGGCGGTCGCTGATCAGGCCGGGCTTCGGCGGGAAGGACTGCTGCACCTGGAACAGCGGGTAGCCGTCGCTACGGGAGTCCTGGTAGAAGCTGCGGCCCGGGCTCGGCGCGACGGACGGGGACAGCACGTTGGCGGAGAAGACCGTCTCGTTGTAGGGGCTGTTGTCGCGCGGCGACCACACCAGGGTCTCGCCGGGGCCGAGGGTCGCGCCCTCGAGCTTGAAGAAGAGGCTGCCCTGCTGGGAGCCGCCGGTCGCGCCGCCGCTCAGTCCCCAGTACATCCGGTAGGCC
This sequence comes from Neoluteolibacter marinus, assembly GCF_014904755.1. Taxonomy (GTDB): domain Bacteria; phylum Verrucomicrobiota; class Verrucomicrobiia; order Verrucomicrobiales; family Akkermansiaceae; genus Haloferula; species Haloferula marina. Next base: position 131,952 of record NZ_JACZFQ010000025.1, on the reverse strand, counting down.
TGGGTGCGGTTGCCTGCCATGCTCACCTCGACCATCTTCTTGCCGTTGAGCTGGATGAAGATCATCGAGCTGCCGACGTTCAGGTCGAAGTTGTAGGGGTTCCACATCGCCACCCGCGGGTAGAGGTGGAGGCGCATGCCGTAGGGGTTGCGCGGGTCCGGCTTCGCCAGCTTGTAGTAACTGAGGTTGTAGTAGATCGATCCCTCGACCAGCACCGGGGTGATGTCGGTTTTCGAGCGGTTGCGGAACTCGACCGGCGCGCGGTTGCGGCCGTTGGTCGACTTGCCGGAGATGCCTGCCGGGTCGATGGCGGTCCGGTAGGCGCCGTAGCCGGCATCCTCGGCGCGCTTCGCCCAGTCTCGCAGCAATCCGAAGCCGGGCGAGACCTCGTCGAAGCGGGCCGCCTGGCCGGGGGAAGCGGAACGGGCGTCGGCGCGTGTGTTGCGCGGGCCGACGAGGCGGTCGCCGTCGCTGAGCCCGACCAGCTGCGAATCCCCGCTGCCGAGGTCCGGGATGTTGCCGTCGCTGGCGAGGTAGGCGCTCAGGTCCTTCTTCAGGCCGCCCTCGCGGACGTCGGTCAGCAGGCCGAGCGAGTCGGTGGTGAAATCGTGGAAGGTCCGCCGCGCGAGTTCGCTGTCGTTGGCGGCGAGCGAGAGCTGGGCCTGGCTGGCGAGCTTGGCGCGCACGTCGTTCTCCAGGTCGGGCTGGCCGTCGACCGCGGTCAGGGAGGCATCCTGGGATAGCAATGTCGAGCGCAGGCCGGCGAGTCCGCCGGACGACTCCTTCGAGGCGTCGGGAACGGCGACGTTGGCCTTGATCCCGAGGTCGCCGACCCACCAGGCATAGGAGCCGCGCTGGACCTCGCCCTCCATCAGGTCGACCCGTGGGGCGCTGACCCGGTCGCGGTCATCGGTTTCGCCGACACTGCCCTTGCCGACCAGTTCGATCATCTCCTCTTCGGCCGGCAGTGCGGGGTCGGGACCGTCACGGAAGCGGAACTCGTCCTCGTTGCCGCTGACCAGGGTCGCGATCCGATCCGAGGCCGCGTCCCAGCCGCCGGATGCGCGCGAGTCGCGGAGGCCGCCGTCCTCGGCGTCGCGGGTGATGAAGGGCGTGCCGTCTTCCTCGGTGGTCCGCCAGACATTGACCCAGTGAGGTTGAGTGAGGGAGGAGGACACGCCGGCGGGGCTGCCGTCGAGGATCCGCGAATCGCTGCTGGTGCGCTGGTCGGGGCCAAGGTTCGCCTGCAACTCGCCGATGGCGATCTCCAGTGCCATGCGGGCGTTGGCGCGGGCTTCGAGACGGGCGAGCTGGGTCGAGGACTTGCGCAGTTCGATCGACGAGATTCCTAGTAGTGAGACGGCCAGCAGGACCAGCAGGGGAACGATGATCAGTGTCGCCACCAAGGCGAACCCGGACTCGTCCGGGGTGCGTTTGAAGTGAGTGGTCAGCATCTTTTTCAGGCGATAAGAGTTACCGGAAAGTCATGGGGATTGAAGGTTCGGATTGTCACGGTTCCGTGCCCGGCGGGCAGCGGGACGGGTGTGCAATCTGTCACACAACGGCGGATCGGGACGCGGGTCCGGGCAACGACGATCCCTGCCGGATCACCGTGACGGGACGGTGATCCGGTTGGAGGTGGGACGGGGGCGGCGGCCGGTCAGTCCGGCGCGTTGCCGAGCGCGACATTGCCGACGGCGATGCCGTGGGCGTGCGAGGCCGAGCGGTCGGGGATCTGTCCGCCGACGAGGCGGTCGGCGTGGAAGAGCAGCACCGTGTCGGGGCCGGGATCGAGGCGGCGGGCGGGGCTGAAGTCCGCCTGATAGACCGCGCCGCGGCTGAGGCGGACCTCGTCGATCCAACCGGTGAAAGCCCGGCTCGGGAGACCTTGCTTGTTCGGGTCGGCGCCGAGGTAGAGCGGCAGGTCGTTGCGCTGGCGCAAGCCGGAGCCGGGGGTCGATCCGGCGAGCTTGCCGTCGAGATAAAGCTTCACCGCCTGGCCGTCGTAGACGCCGGCGAGATGGGTCCAGACACCGGGCTGAAGGGCCTGTTCCGACTGCACGCTGACGTAGCGGTCACCGAGGTGGACGAGGAAGGTGACCTTGCCGTCGTTGGCGTGGAACCCGAACTCCGAGCCTTCGGTCTTGGCGACGATGCCGGCGGTCTTGTCGTGGATCTTGTCGGCGCGCGCCCAGGTCTCGAGGGTGAAGGGACCGTCGGGCAGGTCGAAGCTCGACGACTCGACTTTCACCCCGGAGGTCCGGTCGGTGATGTGGAGCGCGGCGGGGTGGCGAACCGGGGCGAAGACTTCCTCGGGCAGTTCGCCGAACGAAACGGCCACCGGCAGGCGGCGTTCCGGCAGGGTGGTGCGGGCACCTTCCTCGAGGTAGTCGGTTTCCAACGCCAGCACCGGGGCCCGCAGGTCCGCGCCGAAACCGGCGGTGGTGCGGGTGACGGAGAACGACAGCGACTGCTCCGCGCCTGGCTTGAGCAGGACGTGCTGGTGGTCCGGCGTGATCTGCCAGCCGTTCGGCTTGGCCACCGCGACGGTGAACTCGAGCGGTCGGCTGCAGGGGTTGGTGAGCTTGAGCTCGTGGATCACCGAGGCCTTGCCGTCCGGGCCGAGCGGGACCGGACCCGAGACCGCCCGCGGGGTGACCGACCGCGCGAGGTCGAGGTCCTTGTGGCGGTCGGGGGTGAAGAGCTTCGGGTCGAGGGCGCTGCCGACCGGCAACGCGGCGACCTTGATCCCGTCGGGGCGCACGGTGACGACGTTGAAATGATGCAGGTAGCCGAGCCGCGGATACTCGCCGGGAATGTGGCCGCCGGTCGCGGCGAGGGCGAAGTATTCGATGCCGTCCTTGATGCCGTCGTAGCGCAGGCGGTGGATGTGGCCGGCGAAGCAGGCGCTGACGTTGCCGTTGGCGACCAGCAGCTGGTGGACCTTGTCCCAGTTGTTGCCGGGATAGATGTCGGAGGCCCAGCGCGGGTGGTGCATGAAAATGAAGACGTGCTTCAGCGGCTTCATCGCCTCGAGCGACTTCTGCAACCAGACGAGCTGCGCTTCGCTGAACTTCTGGTGATCCGGATTGCCGAAGTCGCGCGGCTTGGCCGGGTCCTTGAGGTCGCCTTCGTCGGAGAACAGAACCAGGAAGCCGCAGTCCTTGTGCTCGAACCAGTACCACAGCGGGCCGAAGTGCTTTTCGTAAGCCTCCTCGTGTTCGAGGGCCGGGCGGTCGTTGCCGCGCCAGTAGATGTCATGGTTGCCGGCCACCGGGAACCACGGCATGCGCAGGTCGTTCATGATGCCGCGATACTCGGTCATCTGCTCCTGCCACTGCGCGGCGCCGTTGTAGCCCTGGATCAGGTCGCCGACGGTCATCACCAGGTCGGGATCGAGGAGGTTGGTGTCCTTCACGGCCTGGGCGAGGACTTTCACGCCCTCCGGCGGACCACCGGTGCGGTCGCCGTAGATGATGAAGTGGAATGCGTCCTCGCTCTTCGGCAAGGGCAGCAGCTGCGGGCTTTCGCGGTCGGTGTGGACTTCCGGAGCCTGGCCGGAGACGGCCAGCGGCAACAGGGCGGCGAGGAGAAGGGTGCGTTGGAAGATGGATTTCATGCAGGTCGGGGAAAAATGGGGCGGCCGCCCGTGACAGGCGGCCGCCCCGGTGAGGCGATGGCCGTGGATCAGGGCTGATAGGTTACCACGAGGCGGAAGAACTTCTTACCCGCGCCGAGCGGAATCGACATCGAGATGTCGTCCGGTCCGTCGACGGCTTCCGTCACCGTTTCCCAATCGATCAGGTTGGTGCTCGACTTGATCTGGTAGCTCACGGCGGCGTCGCCCTTGGCATCGGCGCCCTTGGTGAACTGCAGGCTGGCGGTGCCGCCGGCGACGGCGAGTTCCGGGAGCCGGTCGACGGCCGCGAGGTCGAGGCCGAGGGCATACTCAACCAGCGCCGGGATGCCGTCGCGGTCGGTGTCGGAACCCTGCTGGGCGCCGGGGCCGCCGTGGCTCTCCGCCCACAGGTCGAAGGCGGTCGGTTCGCCGGAACCGAGCTTGGCGGTGACGATGCGCAGCTGCGGGGTGGTCCCGGCCAGCGCGCTGCCGGGCCAGAAGAACTGCCAGCCGTCGGTGGTTTCCGGCTTTAGGTTGACGCCGTGGTTCGCTTCACCCGCCCGCCAGGCCTGGGCCGCGGCGGTGAGGTCGAGGTAGGCGGTGCTGCCCTGGCCCATGCCGCTGACACGGCTGATGGCCGGGTCGATGTCCTGGCCGACCTGCGGACCGTAGAAGCCGAACTCGGTGGTCACGTCCCAGGGGACGAGCACGCGGTGGACGGCGACAGGGCCGGGCGACTGGGCATTGGCGCTGCCGCCGAACAGGGGGGAGCCGGTGACCAGCACCAGCTCGGCCTTGACGATCTCCTCGTCGAGCGGGATGCCCTCGCCGCCGAAGGTCACGGGGAAACGCATCAGCGCTTCCTGGGTGGCGCCCGCGGCCTGGTCGATGAACTGGACGCCGATGGTGGAGCCGTCCTCGGTGGCAGCCTGGCCGATCAGGCGGGCCGACTGGTCCGCGCTGAAGGTGTAGGTGGAGGTCGGGGCCTCGACGTAGCGAATCACGAGTTTCGGGCGGAGCGCCACGTTCGCGTTGCCTTCGGTGCAGAATTCCCAGCCGTCGGTGGTGCCGCCGGTGAAGACGGCGAAACCGTAGTTGGGGTTGCTGCCGGGATCCGCCGCGAGGGCTTCGGCCCAGGCGCGGACGATCGCGGTGACGTCGCCGGTTTCGACCTGCTGCTTGGCCATCGCGCCGAATGCGGCCAGCGGGATGCCGGTGGACGCGCCGCGGACGCCCTCGAAGCCTTCACCGAAGTCGAGGTCGGCATAGGTGGTGGTCTCATCGACCGGGATCAACAGCTGGTCGACGACGTAAGGGCCGCCGGACTGCGAGTTGCCGCCGTTGGCGGTGGTGAGCTTCAGTTCGGCCTTGGCGATGGTCGCTCCGACCGGGACCTGGCCCGGGCCGTTGCCGAAGAGGTTGTCGAAGCGGACCATGGCATTGACGTCCGGGCTGTCGTCGGCCGGGGTGGCTCCCTTGTGGCCGGGGAAACCGTCGAGGTAGGCCTGGGCGACCGAGCTGCCGAGGGTCTCGGTGTAGACCGGCGGATCGTATTCGTCGACGAGCACCGGGTTGCCGCCGCCGTCGAGGACCGGGTTGCCGAACTCGTCGAGCGCCGGGACCTGGCGGCGCGGGGTGCTCTTGCCGACGAACTTGGTGAAGGTGCCGTCGTAGCCGTCGCTGCCGTCCTGGAACGAGACCTCGACGACGGGAACGATCGAGGCGGCGTTGCGGATCAGGCCGCTGGCGCTGGCGTTGAGGCCGACACTGTAGCCGCTGCCGGGCAGCACGGTGAGTCCGACGGTTTCATCGAGCTCGAAGTCGCTGTCGTCGATCACCGTGACGGTCACGGTCACGGTCTGCTGGCCGGCGGCGAAGGTCACGCTGCCGGGGAGGCTTTCGTAGTCGGTGCCGTTGATGGCATTGCCGTCGACCTGGTACTGGATGGTCAGCGGCGAGCCGATGTCGGCGAAGCGGGTGAACTTGAACTCCAGGGTCCGGTCGTCGCTGCCTTCGCGGGCCTCGGTGTCGGTCACCGCGACCTCGACCTCGTCGCCGTTCAGCACGGCCGGGGCGAGCGGGGTGGCGAGGAAGCGGAAGCCGCCGGCCTGGGCGTTGCCGGACAGGCCGGGCAGGTCGTGGGAGAAGACCACGAACTTGTTGCCGTTGGCATGGTAGGAGTAGATGTTGTCGAACCCGTTGCCGGCATTGAAGTCGCCGGTGAGGAACAGGGTCGCGGTGGACGGGTTGACCTGGGTGCCGTCGCCGAACTGGATCTCGTAGGTGTTGGCCACCACCGTGACGGTCGCGCCGATCGCCCCGAGGCCGACATTGAGCGGGGTGAGCGTGCCGTCGTTGGCGACGGCGCCGCTGAGCACCTGGGTCGATGCCTGCGGGACGAACAGGAAGGCGAAGTCGCCGTTCTCGAGGTTCTGGCTGTTGTCACGGCTGTTGACGAGCCAGCTGACCCCGCTTTGGCCGATCGACATCATGTTGTCGGAGCCGCTGCCGGTGGCGATCGCGATCAGGTTGCCGGCGAGGGGCAGGCCGGTGATGGCGTAGCTGCCTTCGGCGGTGTTCGTCACCTCGATGCCCGCCGGCAGGTTGCTGCTGGCGGAGACGGTGGCGTCGGCGGCGACGTGGGCGCCGGTCCAGCCGTCCGCGTAGGGAAAGAAGCCGAGCGCGAGCTGGCTGGACTCCTTGCTGGTCGCCGGGTCGCCGCCGCCCTGGGCGTTGTCCTCGACGGCGAGGGCGTAGTTGCCGCCGTCGTTGCGCGGGATCAGGTTGTTGTCGATGGGGCCCCAGGTACTGGTGTCGGCGTAGTTGTCGCCGGCGTGGTTGGTGGCGAAGAGGATGCCGGAGTCGAACGGGACGGGTGCGCCGTTGATGCGGATGGCCGGTTCGCCGGAGGCCGTGCCGAGGTCGCTGAAGGCGAGCGGGGACGGGGTGCCGGTGACGACTTCCCAGCCGGCGGTGAGGGCGGGCGGGGTGTCGACCGTGCTCTCCGGGTCGCCGCCGTCGATGATGCCGACCGTGTAGCCGGGGAGCGCGGGGGCATCCACGTCGGCCTCGACCAGCACGCGGGCCTGCGGGGTGCTCACCGTGGCGCCGCCGTCCAGCGTGGCGAAGGCTTCGAACGAGTAGTAGCCCGGCAGCGGCAGCGTGTAGCTGCTTTCATACGGGGCGGTGGTGTCGACGCCGGCCGTGACCCCGTTGACGAAGAACTCGACCTGCTGGATCGCGGCCGGGGTGGCGCCGGTGGCGGCGGCGGACAGGGTGAGCTGGGTGCCGGCCTGCTCCAGCGAGCCGTGCGCCGGGCTGGTCAGCGCGAGCGCGGGTTCGGCGGTGAGGAAGGCGAAACTGAACATGTCCTCGTCCGCGGTGGCGCCGTCTTCCAGCGCGACGTCGGGCAGGTTGCGGCTCTGGATGAGCCAGCCGCCGAGGCCCGGGTTCCATTCGTAGCTGACGACATTGTTGGTGTTGTTCGGCGTCGTCGCCTCGGGCGGCAGGCCGCCTTCGGCGGAAACGATCAGGGTGCCGGTGCTGTCGTCTTCGCCGGCGATGACCAGCAGCCACTCGCCGGTGCCCTGCTTGGTGACGGTGAAGTTGTCGCTGCCGGTCTCCTTGCTGCCGTCGCTCTGGATGCGGCCCAGCGCCTTCACATGGCCGCGGCCGGCGGCGACGGTGGGGACATAGACGAAGGCGACCGGATCCTGCTCGTAGCCGGTCGGGTTGGTGGAGCCGTTGTCCATGACCGAGAGGGTGAAGGTGCCGTCGGCATTGTCGCGCGACATCGCGAAGTTGTCCTCGTTCTTGCCGCCGGTCACCAGCAGCACGCCGTTGGCGGAAGTGGCGGGGACGCCGTGGGAGTCGAGGGCGGTCAGGTCGAGCGTCGAGATGCCGCCGGCGGCCTCGTCGATGAACTCGCTGCCGAGGTGGATGCCGCTGGAGGATTCCAGCAGGGTGAGGGCGCCGCCGTTCGCGGCGTTGCGGGCGTGGCCGCCGAGCCAGCCTTCCGCGTAGGGGAACCAGGCGGCCGCGACGTTCATGTTGTATTCGCCGCCGTTGCCTTCCACGCCCCCGGAGGTGCACTGGACGGGGATATAGAAGCCGGTCGCGCCGAAGTCGGCGTGGCTGGTGGCGTAGCTGATGCCGTCGGGACCGCCGCCGCTGGCGTTGTTGCGGCCGTTCTGGGTGACGGAGGTGATCATCACGCCGTTCTGCGGATCCGTCGCCGGCGTGGCGCTGAAGGCCATGTCGGTGTCACCCCGGTTGTAGCCGCGGACGGCGAAGGCGGGGGTGGCGCCAGGCTTGATGGTCACCGCGACGGCGGGTTCCGGGCTGTCCTGGTTGTTGTTGGTGGTGTTGAGTTGCACCACCTCGAGGCTGCCGTGCTCGAGTCCGAAGACCTGGGCGGGAGCTGAAATCGCGAGGAGCGTGGCAAGGCACGCGGGCGTATTTTTCATACGCCGCGGAAGCTATGAACTCCGCTTCGGCCGGCTATAAAACAAGGGTTACAGATGAGACACGGGAAATGATTCTTTTGGTGGCCTTTCGTGACGTGCGTGACACATGTCATGTAGCGATAATGTGACATGACGAGGGTTCGCTTCCGGTAAGGCGCTGAACTCTAACGGACTGCTCCGGGCCGGCCGGGCGATCTTCCGGAATGGGGCGGGAAAGTCACTTTGGGGCCGGTGAAACGGGGTTCGATTTGACCTACAGGCCGCGTCTCATGAAATTCCACCTGCCGCTGTTAGTTCTCGTTTCCGGACCGCTCTTCGCCCAGGGGGAAGCGGTGAAGCACACGCTGCGGATCCTGCCCTTGGGCGATCCGCCGCCGTTCGTGCAGGAGGTCCGCAACGGTGTCCGCTATGAACTGCCGGCACCCGAGGGTTCGGTGCCGCCGCGGAGCGTCCTGCTTTCCCCGGCGGCGGCCGGCGGGGAGGATGCGAAGGAACTCGCGCTGCGGCTGCGGCTCGGGACGCCGTCCGCGGAGGTGAGCTTCCCGTTGCCGGAGGAGCGCTCGGTGACGGTGCGGACGGAGGCGGGGGGCGCCTGGCTGAAGATTCCCCTGTCGAAGGCCGATGCCAGCCTCGCGCTGGTCTGGCGCGGCGGCAAGCTGTGGGACAAGGCGCGGGTGCTGACCGTCCCGGACACCGCCAGGGACGGGGACTTCCGTTTCATCAACGTGACCGCCAAGCCGATGGCCGTCACCTGGGGCAGCGAGAAGCTCAAGCTCAACCCGGCGACGACGATGATCCGGCGGGCTCCCGCGGGGGCCCGCACGGTGGCGCTGAGCATCCAGTTCCCGGTGGACGGCGGGCTGCGGCCTTGTCTGGTCACCGAGGCGGAGGTGAAGGCGGGCAGCCGCCAGGATTACCTGATCTACGCCGCGGATGGCGACAAGCCGCGCCTGCCGGTCAAGGTGCTGGCTCTTTCCGAACGACTTTAAACTGTTCGGTTGAACATTTAAAAAATCCCGCCTAGAGTGGCCGCCGTGGCCGCTCCGGTGATCGACGAATTGCGCAAGAAGCTGCGGGAGAAATTCCCGCAGGCTCATGCCGTGACGTCGCGGGTGGCGGAGGAAGAGGAGCCGGACCAGCCCTTTGATCCGGCCTTTTTCCCGGCGGCGGCGATTTCGGAAGTCGTCGGTTCGGGCGTCGGGATGCTGGTGGCGGGCCTGCTTGGCGAGCCGGCGGAGAGCTCGCCGCTGCCGGACTTCGTGCTGGTCGATGGCGGCGACGGCTTCGATCCGGGCTCCTACACCGCGCAGGCCTGTTCGCGGCTGCTGTGGGTGCGCTGCCGGTCGGCGGAGGAGATGATCAAGGCGGCCGACCTGCTGGTGCGCGACGGCAACATGCCCTTCATCCTGCTGGATACCTGCGGGATCGGCCGGCGCGAGCTGCAGTCCCTGCCGGCCTCGGTCTGGTGGCGGCTCAAGCTCGCCGCGGAAACCGGGGGTTGTCGATTGGTCGTGATGTCGGCCGCGCCGCAGGTCCCCTGTGCCGGCGTGCGGCTGGCGCTGACCGCGCGGCTCGGGCTGGAAGATTTCGAGGTCCCGCGCCGCGAGCTCGTCGCGCGGTTGAGGGTGGGGGCGGAGCGGGGAAGGAGGGCGGGGTGAGAAGAAGTGCCGAGTGATCAGTGAGCAGTGATCAGTGGAAAGGCAGAAGATGAGCGATCCGCGCTGTCCGGTTTTTCAAGCACTGCTCACTGATCACTCGGCACTTTGCCTTTGTTTGCCATGTTCGCGTCCCTCCATCTACCCGACCTTCCGGTCATCGCTGCGTTGCGGGCTTTCCCGGCATCGCGCGGGCGGCCTTGTGCGGTGCTGCCGCTGGACCCGGAGGCGATGGTGGAGAAGGTCAAGCTGCCGCTGCTGGCGGTGAACGACGCGGCGCGGGACACCGGGATCGACGCCGGCTGGCCGCTCAACCGCGCGCTGGTCCGCTGCCCGGACCTCCGGGTGCTGGACCCGCATCCGGAGGGCGAGGCGGAGTTGCTGCGGGAATTGATCGCGCTGGCGGAAAGTCTCACGCCCGACCTCGAGATCACCGCGCGGGACACCTTGCTGCTCGACCTTTCGCGCGCCACCCCGAGGCAGGCCGCGGCGATCGCCTGGCTGGAGGTGTCGGACGGCGAGCTGCGCCATGTCCGCGCGGCGACGCCGGACCTCGCGCGGCTGGCGGTGCGGCATCCGGCGTGCCACGGCAAGGTGGTTTCCGCGGCGGACATGCAGGCGCTGCCGCTGGAGCTGCTGGGCCGGCTGCCGGAGGGGGCGAAATGGCTGCCCTTGCTGGAAGACTGGGGGCTGAAGCGGCTGGGCGATTTCATGGAGCTGCCGCGGCAATCGCTGATCGAGCGGCTGGGGCCGGTGGCCGGCGGCTGGCACGATCTCCTGCACGGCAAGACCTGCCGCATGCTGCGCTTGCACCGGGCGCCGGAATGCCTGGAGCAGGCGCTCGATTTCGAAGAGCCGGTGGTTTCCTCCGAGCCGCTGGTGTTCGTCTTCAAGCGCCTGCTCCACACGCTGGCCGCGCGGCTGGCGGCGAGGCACGTCGCGGTGAAGGCCCTGCGGGTGCGCTTTCATCTCGAGTCCGGCGCCTCGCTGGCCAAGGTGATCCGCCTGCCGGAGCCGCGGGTGGCGGAGGCCGAGCTGCTGCGGCCGCTGCAGGTGATGCTCGACGGCCTGCGGCTGAAGGCGGCGGTGGCCGGGGTGGCGCTCGACGTGGAAACGACGCTGCCGAGCGCGGCGCAGCGCGACTGGTTCATCCGCCAGCTGCCGCAGCCGGAGCGCTGGACCGACACGCTGGCGCAGCTGGAGGTGCTGTTGGGCGCGGGGCGGACCGGCATCCCGGTGCCGCCGTCGGGCCACCGGCCGGACGATTTCAAGCTGCTGCCCGGCGATGGTGGCGGCGTGCCGGTGGCGGATGGCGCCTTCCCGGCATGCCCGGTGCCGCTGCGGCGCTTCCGGCCGCCGTACGAGGTGACGGTCGCCTTCGAGGCCGGGCCGCGGCCGCTGGCGCTGCTGAGCGGGCCGTTCCGCGGCGAGATCCTCGAGCAGCGCGGGCCCTTCCGGCAATCGGGCGACTGGTGGGATCCGGAACGCTCGTGGCAGCGCATGGAGTGGGATGTGCGGCTGGCCGGGGTGAAATTACTGCGTCTGGCGTACCTGCCGCCGGAACGGTGGGAGGTGGAGGGGGAGTATGAGTGAGAGGTCGGACGGCGGAGGCTTTGCCGGGGTGGGGTTGGATGGAACGAACCGCGGAGGCGCGGAGGTCGCGGAGAGGGGCGCGGAGCTTTTTTGGGGAGTGTTTTTGGCGGCGGCAGAAGCTGTGGCGACGCGGTGGTTGGGGAGTGTGTCCGGTGAAGGGAATTTCCAGGAACAACATCATTCCTCTCCGCGATTCCCTCTGCGACCTCCGCGCCTCCGCGGTTCGTTCCATCCCCCCATCCCATGAAACCCAACCCTCCATTCGTGGAACTCCACGCCCGCTCGGCGTTTTCGTTCCTGCGCGGCGGCAGCCATCCGGAGGTGATGGTGCGGCGGGCGGCGGAGCTGGGGCTGGAGGCGGTCGCGATCACCGATCACGAGGGTTTCTACGGCTCGGCCCGCGCCCACAAGGCGGCGGAGGCCTGCGGGATCCGCGCGATCGCCGGGGCGACGCTGGAGATTGACGGTGCCCACGTGCCGGTGCTGTGTGCGACGCGGGCGGGCTACCGCATCCTTTCGCGCCACCTGAGCAACCGCCACCTGCAGGAGGTCGTCGCGCACGGCGCGCTGAACCAGGGCGACCTGATCGCCCTGACCGGCGACCGCGAGGGGCCGGTGATGCGGCACTTGTTAGCCGACGACCGGGAGGCGGCGCTGCGGGCCGCGGAAGGGCTGGTGATGATGTTCGGGCGGGAGAACGTGTATGTGGAAATCCTCCGCCACGGGCTGCGCGACGATGGCCGGCTGAACCGCCACCTGGTGGACCTGGCCGCGCATTTGAAATTGCCGCTGCTCGCCAGCAACGCGCCGCTCCATGCCACCCGCGGCGAGCGCCTGCTGGCCGATGCCTTCACCTGCCTGCGCCACCACCTGCCGCTCGATGCCGCCGGCCGCCTGCTCGCGCCGAACGGCGAGCGCCACCTGAAATCGCCGCGCGAGATGGCGGCCCTGTTCGCCGACCTGCCGGAGGCGCTGGCCAACACCCGGCGGCTGGCGGACCGGATCGAGTTCACCTTGGAAAACCTCGGCTACGCCTTTCCCGACTTCACCGCGGAGGACGGCCGGCGCTTGTCCGCCGCGGAGCAGACGGAGTACCTGCGGGTGAAGAGCCACGAAGGCGCGCTGCGCCGTTACGGCCACTGCAAGGGCGAGATCCGCCGCCAGATCGGGAAGGAGATCGATCTGATCGGGCGGCTGGAGCTTTCCGGCTACTTCCTGATCGTCCAGGAAATCTCCGACTTCGCCCGCACCAACGGCATCCTCTGCCAGGGCCGCGGCTCGGCGGCCAACTCGCTGGTTTGCTTCGTGCTCGGCATCACCAATGTCGACGCGGTGAAGCACAAGCTGGTCTTCGAGCGCTTCCTGTCCGAGCACCTCGCCGCGCAGGGCAAGCACAAGAGCTGGCCGGACATCGACATCGACTTCCCGTCCGGCGACCAGCGCGAGAAGGTCATCCAGCATGTCTTCCGCAAGTACGGCGCGCGCTGTGCGGCGATGACCGCGAACGTGATCACCTACCGGCCGCGCTCGGCCTTTCGCGAGATGTCGAAGGTGCTCGGCTTCCCGCCCTCGCTGGCGGACCGCTTTTCGACCCAGGGCGGGCACGGCGGGGAGGGGCGCTGGGAGGAGGACGACCGGACGAAATCGGTGGCGGAACAGGAAGCGGACGCACGCGAAACCTTCGAACAGCAGCTCGCAAACCTGCTGCCACCCTCGCACCCGCGGCTGCCGGCCTTGCAAAGGCTCTACCATGCGGTGCTCGGGATGCCGCGCCATCTGGGCCAGCATTCCGGGGGGATGGTCATCTGCGACCGCGGGCTCGACGAGGTGGTACCGGTCCAGCCCGCGACGATGCCCGGGCGCACGGTGGTGCAGTGGGACAAGGACGACTGCGAGGACCTCGGCATCGTCAAGATCGACCTGTTAGGGCTGGGAATGCTGGCGGCGATGGAGAACGCGATCGAAATCTGCGCCCGCCGCGGGACGCCGGTCGATCTGGCGGAGGTCAACCTCGAGGACCGCGCGGTCTACGACCTGCTCCACCGCGCCGACACCGTGGGAACCTTCCAGGTCGAGTCGCGCGCCCAGATGTCGACGCTGGCGATCCTCAAGCCGGACCATTTCTACGAGGTGGCGATCCAGGTGGCGATCGTCCGGCCCGGGCCGATCGTCGGCGAGCTGCTGCACCCCTACCTGCGGCGGCGCAACGGGCTGGAGAAGCCGGACTACATCCACGACGACTTGCGCGAGGTGCTCGGCCGCACCCTCGGCGTGCCCTTGTTCCAGGAGCAGGTGCTGAGGATGTCGATGATCCTGGCCGGCTTCGACGGGGCCGAGGCGACCGAGTTGCGGCGGGCGATGGCCTTCAACCGTTCCGACGAGCGGATGCAGCGGGTGGTGGTGAAGCTGCGCCAGCGCATGACCGGGCGCGGCGTGGCGGAGGAGGTGCAGGAAAAGGTGGTGCAGGCGACCGGCAACTTCGCGCTCTACGGCTTCCCGGAAAGCCACGCGCTGTCCTTCGCCTCGATCGCCTACTGGTCGTGCTGGCTGAAGGTCCATCATCCGGCGGAGTTTTACACCGGCCTGATCAACAACCAGCCGATGGGCTTCTACTCGACCCACTCGCTGATCCAGGATGCCAAGCGCCACGGGGTGCGGGTGCTGCCGGTCTCCTGTGTCCATAGTAAGATAGAGAGCGATGTGGTGGCGGAGAAGACGATCCGGCTCGGCCTGCACCGTCTGAAGGGCGTGGCGGCGGAGACGCAGGAACGGATCGTCGCGGAACGGGGGCGGGAGGCGTTCCGCTCGCTGGACGATTTCCTCGGCCGGGTCCGGCCGAATGCCAAGGAGCGACGGATCCTGGCGCGGGCCGGGGCCTTGAACGACCTGCCCGCGGCGGGCCATCGGCGGCAGGCGATGTGGCAGGTGGAGCTGCCGTTGTACGGGGACCTGCTGGAAAGCAGCGCGCGGGTCGCCGAGGAGCCGCTGCCGGCGATGTCGATGGAGGAACGGGTGGCCGCCGACATGGAGACCCAGGGCGCCTCGACCGGGCCGCATCCGATGAGCCTGTGGCGGCGCAAGAGCGCGCTGGAACTGGTCACCGCCCGCGGCCTCAAGGAGCTGCCGTCGGGCCTGCCGGTGAGGGTGGGCGGGCTGGTGATCTGCCGCCAGCGGCCGGGAACGGCGAAGGGGCACTGCTTCATTTCGCTGGAGGACGAGACGGGGATCACGAACCTGTTCGTGCCGAAGAAGACCTTCCAGCGTCTGCGGCTGGTGATCGTCAGCGAGCCCTTCCTGCTGGCCGAGGGCCGGGTGCAGGTTTCCGAAGGCGAGCAGCGGACGGTGTTCGTGACGGCGGTGCATCCGCTGCCGGGTATCGACACGAGCCACGCGGCGCGGTCGCATGATTTCCATTAGGCCCGCGGCTTGAGTGCCCTTGATTCAGAACAAGACGTGATAACCGGCAAATCCCAGCCCTCCCAGGAAGCCGAGGATCGAGAGGATCGTCCCTATCTCGAAAACCCGATACACCGGGACGAGCCCCCAGAACCAACGGAAGTGGCAGAACAGACCGGCGCTGGCGTAGGTCACGGCCATCGCCCGGGCGGCCGGTCCCTGGAGAAGGAGATCCGAACGGCCGCGTCCGAACCAGACGGCTTCTTCGGAGATCCACGCCCGTGCGGCGAAATACAGGATCACCGCTGGCAGGATGCCCCCGAGGATCACCTGCTTCACCCGCCCGCCCGATGGAGGATAGGAAAGATCCTCCGCTTCGGTCGCGGTGCGGTGGTACGGATTGTCAGTCCATTTCATCGCTTGCCGAGGCGGGTTTCGTAGAACGACGGGTCCGGGCGCGGGTCGTAGATGTCGTCGTCATCGACGGTTCTCAGCTTGCGCCACTTCGCGTTGCCCTTGTCCTTGCCGTAGTCCATGAAGGTGAAGAAGCCCCAGTCCCAGACGCGGATGTAGTCGGCGCGGATCGCGGGGCCCGCCTCGTTGCCCGCGAGCACCTTGCCATAGATGCGGACCAGCGACAGCGGCTTGATCTGGTCCGGCTTGAGCTTGCCGGGAATGGCGACCTGGAAGTCCCCGGCGCCGAAGATGGAGACGATGTGGAGGTGCAGGTCGGTGAGGCCGTCGAAGTACTTGTGCTCAACCAGCAGGCGGGTCTGGTCTTTCGCGGGATCGTAGCCGATCTCCCGGACAATGCCGCACCAGCCGACGTACTGGCCGGCCTGTTCGGTGAGTTCGTAATCGGCGACGGGGATCGAGTTCTTCTTATGCTCGGCCATCTGGTCCTCGATCTTCTTCCATTCCGCTTCGGGCATGTTCGCGGGCTTGGGCATCTTGAGTTCGGGCCAGAGGCTGATCTCCTTCTCGGTGACCTTTTTGAGGAAAGGTTCCTCGTCGGGAAAGGGAACATAGCCCTTGGTGCCGGTGCCACCCTTGCTTTCGAGGGCGGGCGATGGCCGGATCGGCACGGTCGTGTCGGCGGCGGCCGCGTGGCAGGCGGCGAGGACAAGCACCAGCGCGGCGGCGAGCACCGGACGGCCGGGCAGGCGGGGGGAAGGGTGGGTTTGTTGTTTCATGGGGCTGAAGTGGATCAAGGGGCACCCGGGGGCTTGGCGTCCTTCACGCAGCGGAAGCCGGTGTGGTTGGTGGGCGACTCGGTGTCCTGCGACTGGCGGGCGGAGGGGCGGTAGCGCATGCAGTAGGAGACGTGGCAGAGGAAGGAGCCGCCCTTGGTGACGCGGTGGATGGTGCCCTCGCCGCGGCGGCCGGTGTCGCGGTTGACCCAGACGGCGGGACCCTGCGGGTTGTCGGGGTCGCAATCGGAGAAGTAGGCCGGGTCGTAGAGATCGCTGCAGATTTCCCAGACGTTGCCGGCCATGTCGTGGAGGCCGTAGGCGTTGGGCGGGTAGGTGCGGGCGGGCGAAGTGGCGGTGAAGCCGTCCTCGCCGGTGTTGCTGTTCGGGAACTCGCCCTGCCAGGTGTTGGCCATCCAGCGGTTGTCGGGATTCAGCTCGTCGCCCCAGGCATAGGTCTTCCCCTCGAGGCCGCCGCGGGCGGCGAATTCCCACTCGGCTTCGGTGGGCAGGCGCTTGCCGGCCCATTGCGCGTAGGCGTGGGCGTCCTCGTAGGTGACGCAGACCACCGGGTGCTCGTCCTTGCCTTCGATCGAGCTGTCCCCACCGGCCGGGTGCCGCCAGTTCGCGGTGGGGTCCCAGCGCCACCACTCGATCGCGCGGCCGGGGAGGTTGGGGTTGCCTTCGATGGCGGCGTCCTCGCGGAAGACGATGCCGCCGTTGGTGAACTTTTCCGCCGGCAGGCTGTCGCGGGCCTCGGCGGGGAAATCGGCGGCATTGACCTCGCGCTCGGCGAAGGTGACGTAGTCCGTCGCCTCGATGAAAGCGGCGAACTGCGCGTTGGTGACTTCGGTCTCGTCGATCCAGAACGGGTTCACGGTGACCTTGTGGGCGGGGCTTTCCTCGGGGAATTCCTTGGGGCCGAAAGGGGTCTGGAAGGTGCCGTCGTGGCCCATGGTGAAGGGGCCGCCGGGAAGGAGGACCATGCCGTCCCGCCGCTCGAGGCCGGCGACCTGCGGGGGAAGCGATGAGGCGGGCGCGGTGGCGGCTTGCTCCTTCTTGCAGGAGGGCAGCAGGGCGAGGATCAAGAGGAGTCGCTTCATGAAGTCCGTGGCTACGCGCAGGCTGGCGGTTTCGTTGCCCGCGGGCACGAAGTTTCTGGAGGCGGGCGGGGTGTTTCGGCGGACGGCGGGTTGCATTGCCGGGGAATCCGGCCAGCATGGCATCGCAAACTTGGCGCCATGATCAACTTCCGCCGCTTCTATCCGCTGCAGGGCTTGCCGAAGCAGGAGCAGCTGTGGAGCTGGATCTCTTTCGACGTCGCGAACCAGTCGTTCACGCTGATCGTCAACACCTTGTTGTTCTCGATCTTCTTCAGCGCGGTGGTGGTGCGGGACACCGGCACCGACGACCGCTGGTGGTCGATCGCCTATGGTTCCAGCATGGTGCTCGCCGCCCTGCTGTCGCCGCTGGCCGGTGCGGCGGCGGACGAGCGGGCGTGGAAGAAGCGCGGGCTGATCGCGACGGGGCTGATGTGCAGCCTTTTCACCTGCGGGCTGGCGCTGGTGCAGCCGGGGCAGATCTGGCTGGCGCTGTTGCTCTACATCCCGGCGAACTTCGCGTTTGCGATCGGCGAGAATTTCCTGGCGGCCTTCCTGCCGACCCTGGCACGGCACGACGAGGTGGGCCGGGTGAGCGGATTCTCGTGGGGGCTGGCGTACTTCGCGGCGCTGCTGTTGCTGGGGGCGACGGCGGTGTGCATGACGGTGTTCCACCTGGAGACGCCGGAGCAGTGGCGGCCGTTCTTCGTCGGGGCGGGACTGTGGTTTTTCCTGTTCACGATCCCGACCCTCCTCGGCTTGCGCGAGCCGGCGGTGGTGCGGGAGGTCCATCCGGGGAAGAACCTGCTCACCTCCGGATTCGTCCGGTTGGGTGAGACGCTGGGTCACCTGAAGGGTTACCGCGATCTGGCGATGTTGATGTTCGCGTCGTTCTTCTGCGGAACCGGGATGACGGTGGTGGTGTCGTTCGCGAGCAAGCTGGCGGGGGAATACGGCTTCAACCAGGAGAAGCTGGTGATCTTCATGGCGGTGATCACGGTGTCGGGGATCGTCGGGACTTTCGTGCCGATGCTGTTCCAGGACCGGGTCGGCCACCGGCGGATGACGGCGGCCCTGCTGGTGGTGTGGATGGGATCGGCGATCGGTTTCGCGGGATACGCGCACCTTTACGAAAGCCATGCCGCGGCGGGCGACGGGTCGGCCTACCCGACCTGGCCGCTGTGGTTGATCGGGAACCTGTTAGGTTTCGGGCTCGGGTCGCTGGGCTCGGCGAACCGGGCCTTCGTCAGCTACCTGGCCCCGCCGGAGAAGGCGGCGGAAATGTTCGGGATCTGGGGGCTGATGTTCAAGGTGGCGGCGGTGATGACCTTTCCGTTCGCGTGGGTGAAGGACACGATGGGGACGCCGCCGTCGCTGGTCCTGTTAGGAGGATTCCTCGGGGTGGCGCTGCTGTTGACGCTGTTCATCAACGAGAAACGCGGCCACGCGGCGGCGATGACCGGCGCGGTCCAGGAGGACGGGTGAGCGGCGGGGTGTCCGGAGCGGGCTTGACTCGCGGGGCGAAGCGCGGACGCTCCGCGCATGACGAAGTTCCGCCCGTGCATCGACCTCCATCAGGGCAAGGTGAAGCAGATCGTCGGCGGCACGCTGCGCGACGACGGACCCGGGCCGAGGGAGAATTTCGTGGCCAGTGCCGGGGCCGGGGAGTTCGCGGGGATGTTCCGCGGCGACGGCCTGACCGGCGGCCACGTGATCAAGCTGGGGCCGGGCAACGAGGATGCGGCCAAGGAGGCATTGTCGGCCTGGCCGGGAGGCTTGCAGATCGGCGGCGGGATCCATGCGGGCAACGCCGGTGAGTGGCTCGCGGCCGGGGCCTCGCATGTGATCGTGACGTCCTGGCTTTTCGAGGACGGGCGCTTTTCCGAAGCGCGCTTGAAGGAGCTGGTGGACGCGATCGGCGCGGAGCGGCTGGTGGTCGACCTTTCATGCCGCCGCACCGCCAGCGGCTGGACGGTGGCGATGGACCGGTGGCAAACGCTGACGGACCTGGAGGTGACTCCCGCGACGCTGGACCGCTTGGCGCCGTGGTGCGGCGAATT
This sequence comes from Neoluteolibacter marinus, assembly GCF_014904755.1. Lineage (GTDB taxonomy): Bacteria > Verrucomicrobiota > Verrucomicrobiia > Verrucomicrobiales > Akkermansiaceae > Haloferula > Haloferula marina. The sequence goes on along the minus strand of NZ_JACZFQ010000025.1, from coordinate 112,873 downwards.
CCTGATCCACGCCGCGGACGTGGAAGGCCTGTGCGGCGGGATCGACGGCGAACTGGTGACGATGCTCGGCGGCTGGGCCGGCCGTCCCATGACCTATGCCGGCGGTGCCGCGTCGATGGCGGACGTGGAAAAGGTCGCGGAGCTTTCCGTCGGCAAGGTGGATGTCACCGTGGGCTCGGCCCTCGACATCTTCGGCGGCAAGGGCGTGACCTACGCGGAACTTGTCGCTTGGAATGGGCGCTAGCGGCGTGGTCAGGCGTCCGCAGAAGTCCCGAGGACCACGCCGGCGAGCCGGTTCAGGTTCTGTTCGTTCGCGGATTCCAAGAATTCCCGGTGCTGTTCCGCGAACGCCGCGTTCTCAAAAACGCCGACCCAGGTGAGCAGGGTGCCGGCCGGCACCGCTTCGAGGGTGATCGTGATCTCGAAGAAGGGCAGGCAGTCGTGTTTGATGCGCAACAACGACGGAGGAACGATTTCGAGGAACTCGGACACGTTCGGGTAATTGGTGCCGTCGGGGCCGTGCATGGTGAACAGCCAGCGGCCGCCGGGGCGGAATTCGAAAGTCTCGAAGGTGTTGGTGAAGCCGTCCGGCCCCCACCAGCGGGCGAGGCGCCCGGGGTCGCTGAAGGCCTCGAAGACGGCCGCGGGGCTGGACGGGATTTCCCGCGAATGACGAAAGGTGGACATGTTCTTGTGAGGGGGACGGAACCGGTGACCGGTTGTAATTCCCTAACGGGTGGCGGAGGCGAGGTCAACCGGGCGGCTCCGGGGGCGTGCGATTTGAGGGTTGAGATTCGGGGAATCGGCCCTGAAATGGCGGGGAGATGTCGAAGTGCGCGGATTTTCCCTACCTGCCTGCCGGATTTGATCTGGAAGAGGAGTTGCTGGACCAGCTGAGCAACCGGCCGGGCAACCAGCGCTGCGTGGTCGGCCGCGATGAGTTGCTGTTGGTGGTCCACGAGGTGCCGAAGCCGGGGATCCCGGAGCGGGAGGCGTTGATCTTCTGGCGCCGGATGGACGAGGTGTGGACGGACTACTCGGGAGGGCGTGGGTTGAAGCGCTTGTCCGAGCTGCAGGACCGCTACTCGAAGGTCATTGACGGCCACGAGCTGGAGGTCGAGACCTCGGAGACGGCGGAGGAGGTGTTCTCGCTGGCCCGGGCAACGGGGCCGCTGGCGCGGGCGGCGCGGAACCAGGCGATGGCGATCGAGCAGGCGCTGGCGCAGGACGAGGACAACCGCGAGCTGAGGTCGATCCGCGACCGGGCGCGGGAAATCGAGCGGGCGGCGGAGCAGCTCTCGCACGATGCGAAGCTGAACATGGATTACTGGATGGCGGAACGCAGCGAGGAGCAGCAGGAATCGACGGAGCGGCTGAACAAGATCGCCTTCCGGCTGAACCTGCTGGCGGGGTTCTTCCTGCCACTGGTGGCGCTGGCGGGCCTGTTCGGGATGAACGTGCGGCTGCCGGGTTTCGTCGACGGGTGGTTCTGGGTGATTTTCGTGGGCGGGCTGATTGTGGGCGGCGGGCTGGTGTGGCTGGTGAGCCACAAGACCGGGGCGGATTCATGACCGGCTTGTGGATTCTCCTGGGCGGCATCGCCTTGGCGGCGCTCATTGCCTGGCATCATGCGGGCCGGGTGGCACGGAAGCGCCGCGCGCTGAGGTCGCTGCGCCTGGATCCGCGCCAGCGCGCGGTGGTCGAGGAGATGTTCCCGCTATGGGGCGATATCCCGGAGGAAATCCGGATGGAGACGGAGGGCTGGATGCAGGTGTTCCTGGCGGAGAAGTCCTTCGAGCCCTGCGGTGGCCTGGGAGTGGTGACGGAGGAAATGCGCCTGGCGATCGCGGCACCGGCATGCCTGCTGATCTCGAGGCGGCCGCAGGATTACTACGAGAAGCTTCGTAGCATCCTGGTGTATCCCGACGCCTACACGGCAAAGGGCGAGCGCGGCGGCGAGGACGTCCGGCTGGGGGAGTCATGGGGAACCGGCAGCGTGGTGCTGGCGTGGCAGAGCGTGAAGCAGGGCGACCTGAATCCGGAGGATGGCCTGAACGTGGTGCTGCATGAATTCGCCCACCAGCTGGACCAGGAAGACGGCTCGGCGGACGGGGTGCCGGAGTTCGAGGAGGTGGAGGACTACGGGCGCTGGTCGGCGGCATTCCAACCGGCGTACGAGGCGTTTTGCGAGCGGGTGGGAGCGGGCAAACGCAGCGTGCTGGACGACTATGGTGCCACCAATCCGGCGGAGTTTTTCGCGGTGGCGACGGAGACCTTCTTCGAGCGCGCGAAGGGGCTGAAGCGGGAGGAGCCGGAGGTGTTCGCGGAACTGGTGAAGTTCTACGGGATGGATCCGGCGCAGTGGGGCTGATTCCGGGAGTGACCGCAGGTAAATCACTTGGACGGTGGCTTCACCTTGCGAGATCCGGATCAAAGGTAACTTGCCGGCCGGGATTCGGGGGAGTTATGCATCTGGAGGATGAGAGCTTTGTTCGTGGCCTTGTTGGCCGGCTTGACCTGTCTCCCCGTCGTCGCCGGTGACGAATTGACGGATGATGCCGGATTGGGGCTCCTCGATTTGCCTGAGGGGGCAGGGGATGGCAAAGAGGAAAGGGCGATGTGGAAAGAGTGGGTCGACGCATTCGCGAAGGCGGAAGAAATCGCGTTCGTCTGTCCCAGAAGCGCATCCGGGGTCACCAGCTACGTGGTGAACGATCCCAAGGTGCTGAAGTCGATTTCAGCGGAGGTCGGGGAATGCCTGGATGCCAGTGAAAGGGAAGAGTGGGAAGGGTGGATGGAAATGCGCATCAAAGGCTTCAGCCCGAAGATGAAAGGCGGCTCGCTATGGGTCAGCACCGACGAACGGCCGCAGCCCGGGGGATTCACCGGTCAGATGTTCGTGCTTGAGTATGGGAATGGGGGAAGCGCCACGATTGGCATCGAGAAGGGGAAGAAACTGCCGGTGTTGAGCGGCGCGATCTGCGCTGCCGGGCGGGCGTTCGGGATGCGCTTGTTCGAGAGCAAGGTGCCGAAGTCGGGGGACTGATTTCTCGTGAACACATTTCTCCGGTGATTCCTTTGGGCTGCGCTAAAGGTGGCGGGCGATTCTCATGGGGAGACGGGCTGCCAGGGGTCGCAACTTGAAAAGTTGCGCTACTTCGCGAAAGCGGTCAGAAATCCGGGGCCGACATGATCATTTCGCCGAAAATCCGAGGATTCATTTGCACGACCGCCCATCCGGAAGGATGCGCCGCCCACGTTCAGGAACAGATCGACTACGTGAAGTCGAAGCCCGCGCTGGAGAACGCCCCGAAGCGGGTGCTGGTGGTGGGATCGTCGACCGGCTACGGCCTGGCCTCGCGGATCGTGCCGGCTTTCGGCGGCGGGGCCTCGACGATCGGCGTGTTCTTTGAAAAGGAAGGTGCGGAGAAGAAAACCGGCTCGGCGGGTTGGTACAATTCCGCGGCCTTCGAGGAAGCGGCGAAGAAGGAAGGCCTCTACGCGAAGAGCTTCAACGGCGACGCCTTCTCCAACGAGATGAAGTCGCAGGTGATCGAGACCATCAAGGCGGATCTCGGCCAGGTCGACATGGTGATCTACAGCCTGGCTTCGCCGCGGCGGACCGATCCCGAAACCGGGGAAGTTTTCAAGTCGGTGCTCAAGCCGACCGGTGAAACCTACACCAACAAGAACCTCAACACCGACAAGAAGGAGATCGAAACGGTCACCATCGAGCCCGCGACCGGGGACGAGATCGCCCAGACCGTCAAGGTGATGGGCGGCGAGGATTGGAAGCTGTGGATCGATGCCATGCAGGCGGCCGGCGTGCTCGCGGACGGCTTCAAGACGGTGGCTTATTCCTACATCGGGCCGGAGCTGACCTGGGCGATCTACACCGACGGCACCATCGGCCGGGCCAAGCTGCACCTCGAGCAGACCGCCAAGGACCTGAACGCCGAGTTCGGCGACGGCACCGCGGTGGTGTCGGTGAACAAGGCGCTGGTGACCCAGGCCAGTTCGGCGATCCCGGTCGTGCCGCTCTACATTTCGATCCTCTACAAGATCATGAAGGCGAAGGGTCTGCACGAGGGTTGCATCGAGCAGATCCACCGCCTGTTCACCGAGCACTACCTCGCGGACGGCGGACCCAAGCTCGACGAGAAGGGCCGGATCCGGATCGACGACTGGGAGATGCGCCCGGAGGTGCAGGCCGAGATCGACGGGATCTGGGACAAGGTGACCACGGAGACGATCGACGAGTTGTCGGACTTCGCCGGCTACCAGAAGGAGTTCTACCGCTTGTTCGGGTTCGGCCTGGACGGCGTCGATTACGCGGCCGAGACCGATCCGGTGCGTCCGGTGCCAAGCATCGGCTGATTCCCCGTTTCCGATCATGGAGCAGTGGTACTACGGATCGGAGGCCGGCCAGCATGGTCCGGTGGATGAGGACGAGCTGCGCGCCATGATCCTGTCGGGCGGGGTGGGGGCCCGGACCCTGGTATGGCGGGAAGGAATGGTCGATTGGCGGCCGATCCAATCCGTCCCGGAGCTCAGCGGGCAGCTTTCCCCCTATGCCGCCCCTTCGTCGGCAGTTCCCGGCTATTATCCGCCGGCGGGGATCCCCAGCAGCGGCTTGGCCGTGGCCAGCCTGGTGTGCGGGATCCTGTCGATGGTCACCTTCTGCATGTATGGCGGGATCATCGGAATCCCGGCGGTGATCTGCGGTCATCTGGCGCTGAGCCAGATCAAGAGTTCCGCCGTGCCGATGGCGGGCCGGGGGATGGCGATCGCGGGCTTGGTCACCGGATACCTGGGTCTGCTGGTGCTGGCGTCGATGATCACCATTATCTTGATTGTCTACCTGCAGTCGGTGCATCAGAGTCCCTGAAACGGACGTCATGAACTGGTATTACGCGAAGAACGGAAGTCAGCAGGGCCCTGTCCCGATGGAGGACATGAAGGGCCGCATTTCGAGGGGCGAACTCTTGCCCACCGACCTCGCATGGTGCGAGGGCATGGCGGACTGGTTGCCGATCAGCGAGATCGAGCAGTTGAAGATCGCTCCTGCGGTGGCGGAAACCGCGGAGTCAGCCGACGAGCGTCCGGCCCAGTCGCCCTACGTTTCACCGGCCGCCCCGGCTTCGCCGGTGCCGGCAGCGGCTTATCCGGGCCAGCCGCCGTCGCAGGGCTTGGCCCTCGGCTCGATGATCTGCGGGATTCTTTCGCTGGTGGGATGTTGCGTTTGGTTTGTCAGTGCGCCGCTGGCGCTGGTGGCCATCGTGCTGGCCGTCGTGGCTTCCGGGAAAATCAAGGCGGCGCCCCAGCAGTTTGGCGGTCAGGGAATGGCGCGGGCCGGGATGATCACGGGTGCCCTGGGGTTGATCGCGGCGGTCGTCATCGGCGGTCTGAGTATCTGGATGAGCACGCTGAGCCCCGAGGAAATGGAGGAGAAGATCATCAAGTTCATCCCCGAAGAGCAGCGCCAGGAGTTCCGCGACAAGATGGAAGAGGCGCGGAAGCAGCAGCAGCCGTAAATGACGCGAATCCGACGTCCCTGGACCTGGCTGGCCCTGGTCGGGGCGGTCGGATTCATCGTGCTGCGCTTCGCATGGCCGGCCTGGCCGTCGGTCATGCCCGCCTGCACGTTCCATGAGATGACCGGGCTCCACTGCCCGGGATGCGGCGGGACGCGTTGCGCGATCTGCTTGCTCGACGGGGACCTGGCCGGTGCCTTCGCGATGAACGCCGCGGTGACATTGATCGCGCTGGCGCTGGCGGTGGTGTTGGGACGGGCCGTCTGGCGGGAGTGGCGCGGCGGGCGGCTGGTAGTCTTCCCCGCGAAGCTCGCCTGGTTCCTGGCAGGCTTTGTGATCGCCTTCGGGTTGTTACGGAACTTGCCGTGGTGGCCGCTTACGCTCCTCGCGCCGCACTAAAGCCGTCCATCAGCTTGGCCACGTGCTTGGCGAGGAGGTCGGCCTCGAGATTCACCCGCGCCGCGGCTTTCAGGCCGGGCAGGTGGGTGGCGCGGTAGGTGTGCGGGGTGATCCAGAACCGCGCTGCGCCCGGTGAAAGTTCGGCAATGGTGAGCGAGATGCCGTCGACGCAGAGCGAACCCTTGTCGATGCAGAGGCGCTCGATTTCCGGCGGCAGGCTGATGTCCAGGACGTGGTCCTGACCGCGCGGTTCCAAGTCGACGACCTTGCCGGTGGCATCGACATGTCCCTGGACGAAGTGACCGCCGAAGCGGTCGCCGGCGCGCAGGGCGCGCTCGAGATTAACGGTCGATCCGGCGGCCAGGTCACCCAGCGAGGTGACGGCGAGGGTTTGGGCGAGAAGATCGAACGCTGCGCCGGCGGGATCGATTTCCGCGACGGTGAGGCAGCAGCCGTTGACGGCAACGGACTCGCCCATCTGCAGTTCCGCGGCAAAAGGGATCTCGAGCGAGAGCCGCGCCTGTTCCCCGAGCGGGGCCAGCGAACGTACGCGGCCGGTGGCTTCGACGAGTCCCGTGAACATGGCGCTTCAGTGGGCTTCGCCGGGATGGGCGGCCGGAGCCTCGGCGGCGGTTTCCGCCTCGAGTTCGAAGATCTTGTCGATGCCATTGTCCGGGAACAGCAGCATGCAGCAGGCGACGATGATCGTGGGAATCAGGGCGCCCGCCGCGAGTTTGCCCGGTGAAACGCCTTCGCCGAAGAAGCGGCTGAGCAGGGCCTGGCCGGCCGGGTTCGGGGCGTTGGCGATGACGGTCAGGCCACCGCCGGTGACGGCGCCGGCGAGCACGGCGTATTTCAAGTGCGCCTCCAGGTTCGGCACCTGGCTGGCGAGGAAGGTGATCGCCGCGTTGTCATTGAAAGAGGTGAGAATCGTCGAGCCGAGGAACAGCGGGATTTCCGAAAGGCTGGTGATGATCGGGGCAAGCCACCAGCCTTGCAGTCCGCCGTGGATGACCAGGCCGGCGAGGAAGAAGCCGACCAGCACCGGGCCGCGCAGGTTGATGTCGTGCTGGTGATGGGCGGTGCCTTGGGAAAAGGCGAGGAAGAACAGGAAACCGAGGATGAACATCGGCGGGTAGTGCGAGAACAGGACCGTCCACGCCATGAAACCGAGGTGGGTGAGGGTGACCCACACGGGCACCGGGCGTTCCTGGTTCTTCACGTCGCCGACGCCGTCGCCGTCATGATCGCCGGCACGGTTGCACAGCTGGGCGAGCTCCTTGCGGAAAAAGAGGTAGTAAAGGGTCGTCGAAACGAGGATGCCGATGACCGCCTTGTCTCCGAAGTGCATCAGCATTTCCGGGGTGGTGAGGCCCCACTTCGCGGCGACCATCAGGACCGGGGGCGCGGCGAAGTTCGTCAGCACGCCGCCCACCGAGATGTTCACGAAGAGCAGGCCGAGGGTGCCATAGGCGAACATCGGCGACGGCTTCAGCTTGTAGAACTTCTTCGCCAGCAGCATGGCGGAGATCGTCATCGCGCCGGGTTCGGTGATGAAGGAACCGAGCAGGGGGCCGATGATCAGGATCGAGAGCCACCAGGCGGCGGGGGTTTCCTTGCCGAAACGGGCGAAGAAGCCGAGGCAGGACTCGGCGAAGCGCAGCACCGGTCGGGTCGAGGCGAGCGCCATGATCACCACGACGAAGAGGGGCTCCGTGAAATTCACGTTCATCATGTAGCCCTTGACCGTCTCGAGGTCGTAAAAGGCGAACATGGCGCTGACGAGGGCGACCACCCAGATGCCGAAGATGGCCTCCACCTCGCCGAGGAAGTGGAGCATGGTGGCCTTGAAGGAGACCATGTCGCCGGCGTAGGTCGACTCGCCGCGGGCGGCGTTTTCCCGGCGGATGCGCGCGTCATGGTCGTGCTGGACCTTGTGCGACAGCTTGGTGATCGGGATCGCGAAGAAGGTGTGCAGGATGGCCAGCACGAAAATGATCGTGGCAACCAGCAAGAAGGGCTGCTCCTTGGCGCGGAACGAGAGCTTTTCGCCGATGCCGGTCAGCCCGGCGGCGGCTTCCTGCTGGGGGAACTCGGCCATTTTCTCGACGAACTCGGGGGACTTGAGCGCGTGGGCGTCGGCCGCCGGGGCGGAATCCGGCAGGAAAAACAGGAACAGGAGGGATACGATCAGCGGGACGAATTTCATGGCGATGCTGCGGGCGGCAGGAGTTTGTCCGAGGAGGTCGGCATCGCAAGGCAAACCGAGCGGATTGCATCCGTGGGCCGTTCCTCCTAGCGTGGCGCCATGCGAAGTGAACGATGGATCCCGATGCTGTTGGCCACCGGGCTTTTCTCGAGCTGTGCCGGGGACAAGGCGGAACAGGGCGGGCTGGAGAACAGCCCGTTCGGGCCGACCGGGATCCCGCCGGAACTGCGGGCGGGGCGCGACGAGGGCGGTGCCGCCGTGGCTCCCGGGGGCAACGTGCAGGCGGCGGCCTTGGCGAATTACAATCCCGACGAACTGGTTTGGACCGATCCGGATGATCCGGACGCCGAAATCCCCGAACTGCAGGGTTTGATGGCGGTGGCTCCGCAGCGGGGCCCGTGGCGGGAGAGTGAAAACGAGGCACTGCGCGAGTCGAAGCAGTCGGGCAAACCGGTGCTGATCTGGTTCACCGACAGCAATCGCAGCGCCGCCTGCAAGAGCCTGAGCGCGGGCCTGCTGACGACCAGTGACTTCGACGTGTGGGCTTCGGAGAACACCGTGCGGCTGATCGTCGACCAGTCGGTGAAGGGCAAGGACATCGACGACGATGCGCGCAAGAAGATCTACGTCCGCAACTTGAAAAAGAAGTACAATGCCCGGGGCTATCCGACATTGATGGTGCTGGCCCCCTCCGGTGAGGTGATCGGTCGCTACAAAGGCTATCGCAAGGGCAAGGAGGACTTCATCTTCGGCCAGGTCAAACAGGGGGTGATGCTCGCCAAGGAACGCCAGAAGGCCTGGAAGGAATCGCTGAAGCGGAAGGGCTACCGCGACTGGTCGGATGGCAAGGGGCGGACGATTTTCGCCAAGCTGGCGGCCTACAAGGACGGCGACATGATCCTGGTGGAGCCGGACGGCCAGCGCGCGAGGACCAAGGAGAAGAACGTCTCGGCCGGCGACCGGGTGTGGATCCAGCAGCAGAAGGAGCTGCGGGGTATCCAGTGAACCGCGGTTGAATGCGGAACTTCCGCTCGCCAGCGGTTGACGCGACCGTGGATCGGCCGGAATACTCCCGCGCCCCCACTCTCTGTACAAATCATGGAAAACGTCATCATCATCGGCACCGGCTGTGCCGGATATACCTCCGCCATCTACACCGCCCGCGCCAATCTCGAGCCGCTGATGCTCACCGGCACCCAGCCGGGCGGTCAGCTCACGACGACCACCGAGGTCGAGAACTTCCCGGGTTTCCCTGAAGGCGTGATGGGACCGGAGCTGATGATGAACATGCAGAAGCAGGCGGAGAAATTCGGCGCCCGCATCGAGTATGCGAACGTCGAGGCGGTCGAGAAGCGGGACGACGGTTCCTTTCTCGTGAAGACCTCGGCGGGTGAACACGAAGCCCGGACCGTGATCATCGCGACCGGTGCCGCTCCGAAGCACCTGGGGCTGCCAAACGAGAAGGACCTGATCGGCCGTGGCCTGACCTCCTGCGCGACCTGCGACGGGGCGTTTTACCGCGACGTGCCGGTGGCGGTGATCGGTGGCGGCGACAGTGCCTGCGAGGAAGCAACCTTCCTGACCCGCTTCGCGAGCAAGGTGTACCTGATCCACCGCCGCGACGAATTGCGTGCGTCGAAGATCATGGCGGAGCGGGCGCTGGAGAACCCGAAGATCGAGCCGGTCTGGAATTCGACCGTGACCGAGTACCTCACCGACGAAGCCGGCGAAGTCCGGGCCGTGACCTTGAAGAACCTCCAGGACGGGGGAGAAAAGGAACTCGAACTCAAGTGCGTGTTCGTCGCGATCGGACACGTGCCCAACAGCGCCTTCCTCGGTGATCTCGTCGACAAGGACGAGAACGGCTACATCCTGCAAAATCCCGGCCGCACCTCGACAAAGACCGAGGGTCTTTTCGCCGCGGGTGATGTGGCGGACCATTACTACCGCCAGGCTGTCACGGCCGCGGGCCAGGGATGTGCCGCCGCCCTCGAGGCGGAGCGATATCTCGCTGAACACGAATAAGGACCGGTCGACGGCCCCGGATTCGGAGCTGGACTGGATTGGTGTGGAAGTTATCTTGCCGCCCCATGTCGTTGAAATCCTATGCTGTCGCGATTGGCCTGCTGCTTGCAGGTCAAGCTGTTGTGACGGCGCAGGATGGATACTTCGACTGGGCGGAAGCCAACGGCCTGTTGGGGGTTTTCGCCGATCCGGATGCTGATCTCGACACGGATGGGATCACCAATCTGATGGCTTATGCCTTCGATCTCGCGCCGATGAACGACGCGGGGGCATGGGAAAAGCTGCCCTCGCTCGCCTTCATCGGTGATCCGCCCGAACCGGTGATGGTGTTCGTCCTCCCGCCGGAAATTCCCCGCGATGTCTCCTATGTGGTCGAGGTCGTGACGGATTCCGGCAGCCGGGTGGAGATCGCCCGCAAGAATGGCCGCGGGGCCTGGCGCGGAGCCGGTGAAATTTCGCGCCGCCGACTGGATGACGGATGCACCGAGGTGAGCGTCCAGATCCCTCTGGACATGGAAGTTCCGGATGGCCGGCGCCCGCTGCGCCTGCGGGTCGAGTTCCTTCCTTGAAGCCCCTCAGCCGAGAAGCGCGCGGTCTTCCCGCGTGAGTTCCCGCCAGGTGCCGGGCGACAAGCCGTCGAGTGGAAGCTTGCCAATGGCCACGCGGATGAGGCGCAGGGTGGGGTGACCCACGGCCGCGGTCATGCGTCGGACTTGCCGGTTCTTGCCTTCCGTGAGGGTCAGCTCGATCCAACAGTCGGGGACGGACTTGCGGAACCGCACCGGGGGATCGCGGGGCGGATAGTCGGGTTGAGGGTCGAGCCGGTGCGCCAGGCATGGCAGCGTGCGGTGGCCCTTCAGCGGGATGCCGCCGCGCACCAGCTGCGCCAGCGAATCGTCCGCGGGCAGGCCTTCGACCTGGGCGTGATAGGTGCGGGGATGGCCGCGGTTTGGTTCCAGCAGGCGGGCCACCTGACGGGGTTCGTTGCCGAGCAGAAGAAGGCCCTCCGAGTCCTGGTCGAGTCTGCCGATCGGGAACACCTCCTTGGGGAAGCCGAAGGCGGCGAGGGTCTGCTGACCGGGATGATCCGGGGTGAACTGGCTGAGCACGCCGTAGGGCTTGTGGAAGGCGATCAGCATGGGACCGCGGGGATTGAATTGAATGGCCCCGCCGACCACAAGGACCGACGGGGCCATCTTTTCCCCCCCCAGGGAAATCTTTGTTTGCGTGGCTTCCCGGCCGGGATTCCTGCCGCAAACTTGTGAATGTAATGCCACGAACCGGGTCGGCCAACAATGCGTGTTGATACTTACGGGTCTATACGTATGCTCAGCACCTGTTCCCACTCCCTCCGTGATGCTTGGAAAGCCTTATTTCGACTTGGCCCGCGCCATTTACCGGGCGTCGGGTTTCGATGACCTCGTCGACCTGCTCGTGGCAAAGCTGCCGCACTTGATCGGGGCGGATGAAGCGGTGGTTTTGACCTACTCTCCGATGCGCGGGGCGATCGCGGTGACGAACCACGGCCCGCGTGCCCGCTTGCTTTCGGAACGGATCGACGTGCTGAACCGCTTGCTGCCCAAGAGTCCGGTGACGCAGAAGGTCGACTTCGCGAACCCCGGCGACCTCGGTTTTGCGATGAGCGACCACGTCTCGCCGGAGGATTACAAGAACAGCGAATTCGCGCGCGGCGTGTTCGGTGACCAGGCGGCGAATGACGTTCTTTTCGGACTGATGGTCAACGGCAAGCGACGGACGGCCTTCCTGAATTGCTACATGTCTGCCGGGACGTTCGGTTATCAGGCGCGCGAGCGCTTCGATGCAATCCTGCTGACCGCGCGAGGCGTGTTAGACCGGATGGAGGCCCACGGCCTTGAACTCGCGGTGCGGCAGCGGGTGTTTGCCAACAGCGCGGAGTCGGCGCTGGCGATTTTCATCTTGAACCTCAAGTCGGAGCTTTGCCCGTTGAATCACGCCGCGGTCCGACTGGCCGAGAATTGGTGGGAGCCCGACGAGGCGGTCCGCCAGCTCACTCCGAAGCGGGTTGCCGAACTCGACGACGAACTGGACGACGCCTGGGAGAATCCGGTGGCCGGTGTTTGGAAGGACATCCGTCTCGATCTCGGCGGCGGTCAGATGACGGTCCATGCCTTTCCGAAGTTGAGCGGCGAGGTGATCCTGATGTTCGCGGTGGATGGAGAGGGCGGCAGCGAGGAGGCCATGGCCATCCTGACCAAACGCCAGCGCGAGATCATGGATTGGATCGCAGAGGGGAAAACCAGCGCCGAGGCGGCGATCATCCTCGGCATCAGCCCGCGCACGGTGGAGAAGCACCTCGAGGCGGTGTTCCAGCGGCTCGGGGTCGAGAACCGGATCGCGGCGATGCGCCGCTACCTCGACCTCAAGCGCGGGGTGTGAGTCGCGCCGTTCAGGCGTAGCCGAGCCATGGTCCCAGCCACCTCTCGGCTTCGCCGGTGCTGATTCCCTTGCGGCGGGCGTAGTCCTCGAGCTGGTCCTTCTGGATCTCCGAGATTGCGAAGTAGTGGCTTTCAGGGTGGCTGAAATAGAGGCCGCTGACGGCCGCTCCCGGATGCATGGCGCAGCTTTCGGTCAGGGTCACGCCGCTTGCCTCGGATGCTTGTAGTAGATCGAAGAGGATCGGCTTCTCGGTGTGGTCCGGCTGGGCGGGGTAGCCGGGGGCGGGGCGGATGCCACGGTAAAGTTCCTTGATCAGTTCGTTGGCGCCGAACTCGTTCGGCCGCTCGTAACCCCAGGCGACGCGTGCGCGGTGATGCAGGAGTTCGGCGAAGGCTTCCGCAAGGCGGTCGGCGATCGCCTTGGCCATGATCGAGTTGTACGGGTCGTGGGCTTGCTCCAGCTCCGCCGCCCATTCGTCGGCGCCGTGGATGCCGACCACGAAGCCGCCGATGTAATCTTTCCCCGCACCGCGCGGCGCAATGTAGTCGGACAGCGCCTCGTTCGGCTTGCCGGACTCCTTCTTGATCTGTTGGCGCAGGGTGTGGAAGCGGGTGCGTTCCCGGGTCCGGTCCTCGTTCTCCCAAACGACGATGTCATCGCCGTCGGCATTGGCCGGGAAGAATCCGTAGATGCCGCGGGCGGTGAAGCGCTTCTCGGCGATGATCTTTTCCAACAGGTTGACGGCGTCGGCATGCAGCTTGGCCGCTTCCTTGGCGCCTTCCTCGTTGCGGGTCTTGAGCACTCCGGTCTCGCGGTCCCAGACCCCGCGCAGCTCCCAGGCGTGGAAGAAGGGCGTCCAGTCGATGTAGTCGACCAGCTCGCGCAGCGACTGGTTGGGGATCGCGCGGGTGCCGGTGAATTCGGGCACCGGCGGGGTGTAGCCGGTCCAGTCGGTCTGCCGGCCCAGCGCGCGCGCTTCGGCGATGCCGATGGTTTCCTTCTTCGGTCCCCCGGTGAAGGCTTCGCGGGCCTTGCGGTGCTTCTCGTCGTTCTCGGCGATGAACTTCTCCCTCTGGTCCGGCGACAGCAGGGCGGTGGTGACGGGAACCGACCGCGAGGCATCGAGCACGTGGACAACCGGGCCGGAATAGTACCCGGCGATCTTGACCGCGGTGTGGGTCGCGGAGGTGGTCGCTCCGCCGATCAGCAAGGGCACGGTGAAACCCGCCTTTTCCATCTCCTTGGCGACATGGATCATTTCGTCGAGCGACGGGGTGATCAGGCCGGAGAGGCCGATCACGTCGGCGCCGATCTCGCGGGCCTTGGCAAGGATCTTGTCGCACGAGACCATGACGCCCATGTCGGTGACTTCGAAGCCGTTGCAGGCGAGCACCACGCCGACGATGTTCTTGCCGATGTCGTGAACGTCGCCCTTCACCGTGGCGATCAGGAAGCGGCCGGCCGACCGGCGGCGGCCGGCGATCTCGATGGCTTCATCGCGGGTCAGGCCCGGCTTTTCGGCGAGGATTTCCTCGATGTCGGCGGCGAGGTATTCGGCCTTCTCCTCCTCCATGAAGGGGGTGAGCCAGGCGACGGATTTCTTCATCACCCGGGCGCTCTTGACGACCTGCGGGAGGAACATCTTGCCGGCGCCGAAGAGGTCGCCGACGACGCCCATGCCATCCATCAGCGGTCCTTCGATGACCTTGAGCGGGCGGCCGTACTTGAGGCGGGCTTCCTCGGTGTCCTCGTCGATGAACTTGTCGATGCCCTTGAGCAGCGAGTGCTCGAGCCGCTTCTCGACGGACTCCGCGCGCCAGCTCAGGTCCTCCTCGAGCTTCTTGCCGTCCTGTCCCTTGAACTGTTCGGCGAAGTCGAGCAGCCGCTCGGTGGCGTCGGGCCTGCGGTTGAGCAGCACGTCCTCGACATGGTCCAGCAGGTCCTTCGGGATCTCGTCGTAGACCTCGAGCATGCCGGCGTTGACGATGCCCATGTCCATGCCCGCCATGGTGGCGTGGTAGAGGAAGGCCGAGTGCATCGCCTCGCGCACGACGTTGTTGCCGCGGAAGGAGAAGGAAATGTTGGAGACCCCGCCGGAGACCTTGGCGTGGGGGAGGTGGGTCTTGATCCAGCGCGTGGCGTTGATGAAGTCGAGGGCGTAGTTGTCGTGTTCCTCGATGCCGGTGGCGACGGTGAGGATGTTCGGATCGAAGATGATGTCCTCGGGAGGAAAGCCGACCTTGTCCACCAGCACCCGGTAGGCGCGCTCGCAGATGCGGATCTTCTCGTCGTAGGTGGCGGCCTGGCCGTTCTCGTCGAAGGCCATCACGACCGCTGCCGCGCCGTAGCGGCGGATGTGGCGGGCCCGCTCGATGAAGGCTTCCTCGCCTTCCTTGAGCGAGATCGAGTTCACGATGCCCTTGCCCTGGAGATACTTGAGGCCTTCCTCGATGATCTCCCACTTCGAGGAGTCGACCATGATCGGGACCTTGGCGATCTCGGGCTCGCTCTGCACCAGCTGGAGGAAGCGGGCCATCATCGCCTTGCCGTCGATCAGGCCGTCGTCGAAGCAGATGTCGATGACGTTGGCCCCGCTTTCGACCTGTTGGCGGGCGACCTCGAGCGCCTCGTCGAGTTTGCCCTCCCGCACCAGCTTCGCGAAACGCGGGGAGCCGGCGACGTTGGTGCGCTCGCCGATCATCAGGAAGTTCTTGTCCGGCGTGTGGTTGTAGGCTTCGGAGCCGGACAGGCGGAGGACGCGGGGAATGGTGGACATGGGATGAAGTAAGGAACGAACCGCGGAGGTTCGGATGTCGCGGAGAGAAGCGCGGAGGGGCTGTGTAAATTTACCGGAAGAGAAAACCAGGCGGCGAGGGGAGAGCAGATGAAGGAAAAGAAAAAGGATTGGGATGAAACAGCACGATGACGTCGGTCCCTTTGGCTCTGCGCTAGCCTCCGCGACCTCCGAGTCTCCGCGGTTCGTTCAATTTTCCACGATCGGAACTTCCCGCGGTGCGACTCCTTTCACGGCTTCAGCGATCGCGGCGATGTGGTCGGGCGTGTTGCCGCAGCAGCCGCCGGCGAGGTTCAGGAGCCCGTCGCTGGCGAATTCCTTCATGAAGGCGTTCATGTGCGGCGGCTCGAGGTCGAAGCCGGTCGGGGCGAGGGGGTTCGGCAGGCCGGCGTTCGGGTAGCAGGAAATGTGGCTGGCCGCGACCTTGGCGAGCTCCTCGAGGTGCGGCTTCATCAGGTCGGGACCGAGCGAGCAGTTCAGCCCGACCGCGAGCGGATCGACGTGGGCGACGGCGTTCCACAGAGCCTCGACCTTCTGCGCGGAGATCATGGTTTCACCGCCCCGGCCAACGGCCGCGCTGACGATGATCGGCAGCTTGACCCGGTCGGCCTCGAAGACCTCCTGGATCGCCACCAGGGCGGCCTTGGCATTGAGCGCGTCGAAAATGGTTTCGACCATCAGGATGTCGCAGCCTCCTTCGATCAGCGCACGGACCTGGCGGCTGTAGTCTTCCTTGACCTGATCGAAGGTCACGGTGCGGAAGCCGGCATCGTTGGCGTCGGGAGAGTTGCTGAGCGACACGGTGAGCGGTCCGATCGCGCCGGCGACGTAGCGCTTGATGCCGGTGTCGCTGCCGACGTTGTCCGCCCAAGTGCGGCACAGCTTCGAGGACTCGACATTGAGTTCCCATGCCAGGTCGCGGAGCTCGGCGCTGTCGATGATCTTCTGGAAGAACTCGGGATCCTTGATGCCGCCGTGCTCGCGCGGGTCATCGACGAAGAACTCGCTCTGGGCGATCGACGTGGCGGAAAAGGTGTTGGTTTCGCAGATGTCGGAGCCCGCTTCGTAGAAGCGCTTGTGGATGTCGCCAATGACGTCGGGGCGGGTGATCGAAAGGATGTCGCCGTTGTTCAGCAGGTCCTTTTTCGAGCCGGCGAAGCGCGGGCCGCGGGCGTCCTTTTCCGCCAATCCGTAAGTGCGGATGGTGGTGCCCATCGCGCCGTCGAGCACGAGAATGCGCTGGCGGAGGGCTTGCTGGAGTTCAGCGGTGGGATCGGGTCGCGGCATGCCCGGAGGCTAGGGCCGGCGGAGGCGATCGCAAGCGTCAAATCGTCGTATCAGGATACGATGATGGGTCTTTTGCCGGGTCACGGCTTCGGCAGGGCGTTGGCAGTGTAGAAGGCGATGTTGTTCTGGAGCGGTGATCCGCCGGTCGAGTCGCACTTCCGGGTTTCAATCCGGTAGACGCGGCCGGCGGCGAGGCCCTCGACCTGGAGGGTGACGGACTTGTCACCGGCTGCAGCGACGGTGACGGCGTGGTCCTTCTTGTCCTCGGGGTCGCTGCCGTAGGTCCAGCGCGGCTGGTAGGTGAAGGAGGAAACCTTCCAGCGCTTGGGGTCCTTCATTTCGGCGGGGATGCCGTCGGTGTAGCTGACCTTGAAGCCGCCCGGGGTGATCGTCACGCGGTCGATGTCGAAGGGGGTGGGGCCGAGGAAGGTGATGCGCTGCAGTCCTTCGGCGGGGATGCCCCAGCCGCGGACGGTCTGGCCGATGTAGAGCTGCTTCCCGTCTGCGGTGAAGCGGGCGCGGTGGTTGCCGGAGCGCAGGCCGCGGCCGTCGATGAAATGGGTGCAGGCACCTTGCCAGGTGTCACCGACCTTCTCGAGCATGATGCGGGTGAGCCGCTCGCCGTTGTTGTCGGGCAGCAGCATCTGGCCGGCGAAGTGGTTGCCGGCGGGGAATTCCATCGGCTCCCCGGCGGAGCGGTTCATTTCCATGTGCGGGATCTCGACCGCGGCGGGCGTCCGGTCCCGGTTGTACTCGTCGAGGTGTTCGCGGTAGTAGGCGAGGGGGTCCTTGCTCTTGGTGAAGGCGGGGTCCCACACCAAACTACTGGGATGGCCGTAGAACTTCCCCTTCTCGACATGGTAGAGCGGGGTCGCGGCCTTCCAGTCGCCCTGGTTGTCGCCGCACCAGAGTTCGCCCTGCGGGTCGCGGTAGATGCCGTTGTGCATGCGGAAACCGGATGCCCAGGGGGTGACGTTGCCGTCCTTGTCGGCGTGCAGGACCCAGCCCTTCCACTTGACCGACGAGTAGTTGCGTCCGCGGCGGCCGGCGTCGGAGAAGGTGCCGAGGGTATGGAAGAAGGTCGGGCCGGCGTGCGAGGCGGTGCCGACGGCGAGGAAGTAGCCGCCTGCACCGTCGCGGGTGAGCGAGTTGGTTTCGTGGTAGTTGCCGCTGAGCCCCCAGCCGGAGGCGAAGCGGGTGTAGCGGTCGGCGGTGCCATCGCCGTCGCTGTCCTCGGCCTCGGTCATCTCGGCCATCTGGGTGACGCGGATCTTTGTCGGCGAGAGCACGTCGATGCCGCAGCCGTTGTGGAAGCCGGTGGCGAAGAGATGCCAGTCGAACCCGGCCGGGTCGGCGGCGGGCTTGGCCCGGAACACGTCGCCGCGGCGCAGCACCACGAAGAGGGTGCCGTCGTCGGCGAAATCGATCGCGCCGACTTCGGCGGGGGAACCGGCGGGGAGCTTGATGTCCTCGATCTTGTAGCAGTCGGCGAACTTGACCCCGGCAAAAAGCGGCGTCGCGAGGGCGCCGAAGAGTAGGAAAGTGGTCTTCATGGACAAAGGGTCGGTTACTCGGGGCTGCCAAGGGTTTCGATGTAGAGGACCAGCGAGTCGTATTCGACATCCGGCAGCCCGAACGGCGGCATGTAGTTCGGCGGGTAGCCTTTGACGATCTTGGCATTGGGCGCCTTGATCGATTCGAGGAGATAGGCGCGGTCGGCGGTTACCGCGGTGGCGAGGCCCTCGATCTCGACCGGGTGCCCGGCGAGGCCGCCCAGCGAGGGACCGTGGCTGGCGGAGCCGTCGGTGCTATGGCAGGCCGCACAGCCGTATTGGTTGAAGAGCTTCTCTCCGACCTCGGCGCTCGCCTTGGCGATGTTGTTGACGCGCTTGTAGCCCTGGAACTTCCCAAGCTGGCTGCCGGTCACGGTGAAGGTAACCGACCCCTTGCCGGCGGCTCCGTCGATCCCGTGGTAGGCGAGCGCGGTGTTTTCACCTCCGGTGAGGGTGGCGGCAAACGACAGCGGTTGGTCCGACGGTTTCAGGGTGAAAGTGAAGTGTTGCTCGCCGACCCGGTATTCGAAGACGGGGACGCCTTTCTCCAGGTGATAGCCGGTGAAAACGCGCGGGCCGAGGTCGGTGATGCTCTTGCCCCCGATTTCGACCGGGTGCTTGCCGGAAGCCTGCCAGAACAAGGTCCCGGAGAGCCGCGGGATGTAGTCGAAGGAAATGCGCGAGCCCTTGTCCGGTTCGCCCCAGTAGGGGGTCATGTCGAGGAATCCGCCCTGCCAGGCGTAGAGCAGGCGGCATTCGGTGGTGTCGAAAACGTAGGAAAGCGCCGGTCCGAAATTGACCGCGATGGCACCGGCGATCCCGGCGACCGGCTGGATCTCGCCCTTTACGTCTTGGCCGATCCCCGGGTTGTACTTCGCGACCGGGCGTCCACGGTCGTGCTGGGGAAAGACGGCGTCGTCGATGCCGGGGTCGGGGACGTAGGTGCGCAGGACCAGCGGGCGGTCGAGCGTTCCCATCGGCTGGTTGTTGAAGGTCAGGGGCGGCTCCGCGGCGTCGAGCTGCAGGCCGAGGGTGAGAAGGATCAGGGTTTTCCTCATGAAGTCGTGCAGAGAAGACGTGGCAGGCTGTCATTTCCTGTCGTGATTGGCACCTACCCAATCGGGGAAGCCGGGTCCGGACGGATTTCTCCCTTGGCCGCCCGGACCGGATGGATGACGGTGGGGCAGGGATGCGCGGCTCCGGAGAGCGATGGAAATTGGATGAGCTGATCGACTTCGAAGTCGCGCTGGCGGCTTGGGATGGCGAATCGCGGCCGGATGACCTGTCCGGTTCCGGGACCAGGAGCGGGGTTTTCAAGGCGTGGCTGGCGAAAGGGCAGGAAGCGGGGCCGGGCAAGTCGTGGGTGTCGGCGCTGAACTGGGCGGGACGCATCCTGGCGTGGGTCGCCCTGTTGGGCGGCCTGGGGGCGGCCTGGGGTTGCCTGGACCGGCATCTGGAAGGAGTGCACGTGGTGGTGTTCCTGACGGCCTGCCTGTTCATTCCCTGGCTGGTCCTGGTGGTGGGCGTGACCGCATGGCTGTTCCGGCCCGACAAGGCGGGGCTTGCCGGCGCGTTCTTGAAGAGGCTGGCGACCCGGCTTTCGGGCGAGAAGGGCCGGCAGGTGCTGGCGCGGATCGAAGGGAATCCGGAGCTGGTGAAGGCGCTGGGCTGGCGGATCGCGGCCAAAACCCAGGGCGCCGCGGCGGATTTCCATGTCGGGGCGGTGGTCGGGTTGTGGGCGATGGTGTTCTTCCGCAAGGTCGGGTTCTTCTGGGAGTCGACGACGCAACTGGCGATGGAGCGCAGCCTGGACGGGCTGGTGAGGGTGTTGTCCTTCCCGTGGTCCTGGCGCTTTCCGCAGTTCCTTCCCGACGTCGGGTCCACCCGACGCGGGAGCGATTGGGACGGGGGTGGCCAAGGCTGGGTGATGTTCCTTATCCTGACCCTGGCGATCTGGGGCATCTTGCCGCGTTTGCTGCTGGCCGGGTTTGCGCGGTTCCAAGAGCGGCGGACGCTGAAGTCACCCGAGTTCCAGTCGCCGGGGCACCGCCGGTTGTGGCGGGTGTTGACCGGGGTGCGCCGCGGCGGCGAACCACAGGGACCCGCCGACGGGGCGCTGGTGATCGATCTCGGCGGGATCTCCCCGGACCGGGAGGCGCTGCGGCCGTATTTCCTGCATCACCTGCGGATGAACCCGGTGTCGTGGGAAACGCTCAACGTGCTCGATGCCGGACGCGAGGCGGCAGCGAAGGCCGCGCTGGAGAAGGCGCCGGCGGGGGTGATTCTGCTGGCCGAGGGCTGGTCGCTCGCGCCGCGGCGGATGGAAGAGACGCTCAAACGAGTGCTCGACGCGGCCGGCGGCCGGCGCATCGTTCTCCACGTGGCGGATTTCGATCAGCAAGGGCGGGCGAAGACGGTGAACGCCGCCGAGCGCGCGGCTTGGGAAACATTCATCGACTCGCAAAAGGGACACGACGTGGACCTCAGCATTCACGAGGAGGACCGGACATGGGCAACTGGCTGAGTGGTGACATCCCGGCCTTTGCGGTTGTGGGACGGGTCAATGCCGGCAAGACCGCCACCCTGGCGACCCTGCTGGAGATCGACGACGACGAGTTGCTGCGGATCAGCGGGACGCCGGGCGAGACCACGGGCGTGCAGGTGCTGCCGGTGCGCTACGACGACGAGGAACTGCTGCGCTTCCTCGATACCCCGGGTTTCCAACAGCCGGTCGAGGCAATGCGGGAGATCCAGCGGCTCGCGGGCAGCGGGGTGCCGGGGCCTGCCGAGATCGCCCGGTTCACCCGCGAATCCCGCGAGCGCTTCCCGGACGAGGCTCGCTTGTTAGAACCGCTGGTCGAAGGGGCGGGGGTGATCTACGTGGTGGACCCCTGCAAGCCCCTGCGCGATTCCTTCTTGGCGGAGATCGAGATCCTGCGCTGGACCGGCCGGCCGCGGCTGGCCTTGCTCAACCCGCAGTCGGAGGCCGATGCCGGATTGGAAAAGGAGTGGCGCGACCGCCTCGGCACCGCCTTCAACCTGGTGCGGACTTTCGACGCCCACGAGGCCCGCTTCGACGAACGCAAGCGGCTGTTGGAGGCCTTGCTGCAGATCGAGGAGAGCCATGCGGGGCAGATCGAGCGGGTGATCGAGGCGATGGCCCGCGAGATGGACGGCCGCCGCGAGGAAGCCGCCGAAGCGATCCTGGATTTCCTCGAGAAGTCCCTGATCTTGCGGGTCAGCGAACCGGTCGATCTCCGTGATCGCGGGGTGCCGGCGCGGATCGAGCGCAAGCAGTCGGATCTGGCCGCGCGCTACTTCAAGAAGCTGGTCGACCTGGAGAAGCGCTGCTTGAAGCGGCTGCTGGTGATCTACCGGCATCACCTGATCGAGCCGGACATCGACCCGGCCCATCATGCCGGCCTCAACCTGGCGATGGCAGAGACCTGGCAGAAGTGGGGGCTGAGCCGGATGCAGCTCACCGCGGCGGGTGCAGTGGCCGGCGGTGCGGCGGGCGCCGTCTTCGACCTCGGGGTTGGCGTCCACAGCCTGGGTGCCGGCACCGTGATCGGGGCGATCGGCGGAGGGACGGCGGCCTTTTTCAAAGGCGGCTCGCTGCCGGAGTTGCGGATCGTCGGCGGACTCGGCCGCGTCCGGGGTGACGGCCAGGCGATGGTCGCGGGGCCGCCGGAAAGCCCGAATTTCCCATGGGTGCTCTTGGACTCGATGTTGATCCGCCATGCCGGCATCCTCGACCGCGCCCACGGCCGGCGCGACCGAGCGGTGCTCGAGGTGGGGATGGAGGACCGCCATGTCCGGGATTTCCCGTCGGCGCGCCGGACCCTGTTCCAGAAGTGGTTCAGCAGTTGCCTCAAGGGCTCGCCTGATCGCGGCAAGGAGCCGGAGGTGTTCGCGGAGCTGGTGGAGTCACTGCGGGAAGTCGAGCAACGCTAAGCGGTCCGGCGGCCTTGCGGAGGGGCGGAGCGCGTGCTAACCCTCCGGCACATGGGAACGGCGGACCGAGACTACTTTCGCGACGAGGAGCGTCGCTACACGCAGATGGATCGTCAGACGGTCCCGCCGGTGACCAAGTTCCTGCTGATCTCCAACCTGGTGATCTACTTCGTGGACATGCTGTTCCTGAAGTACACCATCACCAACTGGGGTGCGTTCACGATCGAGTCCGGCCTCATGCAAGGGAGGATCTGGGAATTGATCACCTTCCAGTTCCTGCATGGCAGCCCCGGGCACGTGATCCTGAATTGTGTCGGCATCTATGTGTTCGGTCCCTTTGTGGAGCGCTGGTGGGGCAGCCGGAAGTTCACCGCCTTCTATCTGGCCTGCGGCGTCGCCGGTGCCTTGTTCTTCACCTTGCTGACCGTCACCGGAATCCTTCCCCACCGCGGGGATTATCCGGCGATCCAGAACCCCCTGGTCGGCGCATCGGCGGGCATCTACGGGATGCTGGTCTGCGTCGCGGTGATGGCACCGAAAACAATGGTGCGCCTCTTGATCCCGCCGATCTCCATGACGATGCGGACGCTCTGCATCGCGGTGATCGGCATCGCGGTGGCGGTGATCCTCGGCGACATCCTGTTAGGAGGGAGCTGGTTCGAGAACAGCGGCGGTGAAGCCGGTCACCTGGGCGGCGCGATCCTCGGCTACTTCCTGTCCAAGCACCCGCAGCTGCTCGGCAGCAACAGGGAAAGGAAGATCATCCGACCCGCCGAGTTCAAACGTCGTGGCGCGCCGAAGCTCCGCCCGCGGACCGAGGTCGATGTGGCAGGGGACAGCGAGGTGGACCGGATCCTCGACAAGATCGCCCACGACGGGCTGCAGAGCCTGTCCGATGAAGAACGTGAAACCCTCCAGCGGGCAGCCAAGGCCTTCGACGAAAAATGAATGACGCCGAGATGATCGATTGTCCCGAGCCGGGACGGCAGCTGGAGCGCCTGCGCGCCATCATGCACCGGTTGCGAGCGCCCGGAGGCTGTCCCTGGGACGCGGAGCAGACCCACGAGAGCCTGGTGTCGAACTTGATCGAGGAGGCATACGAAACCGTCGATGCGATCCAGAGCGGTGATGTCGGTCATCTGAAGGAGGAGCTGGGAGACCTGTTGCTGCAGGTGGTTTTTCACAGCGAACTGGCGCAGGAGACGGGGCGGTTCGATCTCGACGAGGTGGCGCGCGGGATTTCCGACAAGCTGGTGCGGCGTCACCCGCACGTGTTCGCCAGGGCGTCGGCCGATTCGAGCGACGCGGTGTTGCGCCAATGGGACGAGATCAAGCGCGGGGAGAAGGGCACGGAGGACCGGCCCTATCTTCACGGAACGGGCAAGGGACTGCCGGCCCTGCTGAGGGCGAACAAGCTGCAAAAGAAGGCCGCCAAGGTCGGCTTCGACTGGCCGACCCAGTCCGGGGTGCTCGCCAAGATCCGCGAGGAGGTGCAGGAAGTCGAGGCGGCCGTCGATGCCCAGGATCTGAAGGCGGTCGACGAGGAGCTGGGCGATTTGCTGTTTTCCGTGGTCAACCTCGCCCGGTTCCGGAGTCTGGATCCCGAAGTCATGATGGCGGCGGCCAACGACAAGTTCGAGCGGCGCTTCGACGAGATGGAGCGGCGTTTGAAGGAAGCCGGGATTTCCCTGGAGCAGGCGACCGCGAGCCAGATGGACGACGCGTGGGAGGCGGCAAAGCGGAACTTGGTCTGAGCGAGCAAGATTGACGGTCGCGACCGCGTCTCTTCAGGATGCGGTGCACCTTGTTCGTCGGAATTCTCCTCGCCGGCAACCCGCTCCGGGCGGCGGAGGTGAAGGTAAGCGATCGACCGGGCCTCGCTGCGGCGTTGCGCGGGATCGCGTCGGGCGACGTCTTGAAGATCGGGCCAGGGGAGTATGGCGGCGGTCACTTCGTGACGGGCATCGAAAACCTCACGGTTGAAGCGAGCGATCCGGACCAGCCGCCGGAGTTCACCGGTGGCAAGGAGGCCTGGCATTTCTCGAAGTGTCCCGGACTGACGCTGCGCAACCTGCGCTGCCGCGGCCAGAGCGGGAACGGCATTAACCTCGACGACGGCGGCAGGCGCGAACAGCCGGTGACCGGGGTAACAATCGAAGGCGTGGTGGTGGAGGACACGGGTCCGGTCGGGAATTTCGACGCCATCAAGTGCTCCGGCCTCGACGGGCTGATCATCCGCAGCTGCAAGATCCAGGGCTGGGGCGGCCAGGCGATCGACCTGGTTGGCTGTCACAAGGTCCTCATCACCGGCTGCTCGATCTCGGGCAAGCCCGGCTTTTCCCAGCACACCGGTCCGCAGTTCAAGGGCGGTTGCGAGGACGTCACCATCGAGAAGTGCCGCTTCAAGGATGCCGGCGAGCGGCCGATCCAGGCCGGCGGTTCGACCGGGCTCGATTTCTTCCGGCCGCCGGGAGCGAAGTACGAGGCACGCCGTATCGTCATCCGTGGCAACGTCATCGAGGGCGGCACCTGTGCCTGCGCCTTCACCGGGGTGGACGGGGCGGAGTTCACGGGCAACACGGTGAGGGGACCCGAAAAGTGGATTTTCCGGATGCTCCAGGAGACCCGGGAGCCGGGATTCGCACCGTGCCGGAACATTGTCGTGAAGGACAACTCCTTCCTCTTCGAGCGGGCGAAGGTGAAGTCTGAGATCAACATCGGTCCCGGGACCTCGCCGGAGACCAGCCGCTTCGAAGGCAACCGCTGGTTCGCGGCGGACCAGCCGGACCGGTCGGCGCCGGTGTTGCCCGTCGAGGAAAAGGACGGGACCTACGGCCGGCCGCCGCAACCGGCTCAGAGCGGTGACACGTCCACCGACACCTTCAGCGAGTGACTGGCACCGCCGACGGTGATGCCGCGCAAGGGGGAAACATCGCGGTAGTCACGGCCGGTCGCGACGGTGATGTGGCGTTCGCCGGGGCGGATGTTGTTGGTCGGGTCGAAGTCCAGCCAGCCTTCGCCGGGGACGAAGACCGAGACCCAGGCGTGGGAAGCGTCGGCACCGACGAGCTTCGGCTTGCCGGGGGGCGGCAGTGTTTCGAGGTAGCCGGAAACGTAGCGGGCCGGCAGGCCGATCGAGCGCAGCGCGGCGATCATCAGCTGGGCGAAGTCCTGGCAAACGCCGCGGCGGTTCTCCAGCACCTCGACCACGGGGGTCGCCACGGTGGTGAAATCGGGGTCGAACTTGAAGTCGCGGAAGATCCTCGAATTCAGGGCCGAGGTGGCCTCGAGGATGCAGCGCCCGGGGGTGAAGTCCTCGCGGGCGAAATCGGCGAGCGCCGGCAGCACGGGGATGAGCGGCGACGGCAGGGCGAAAGCGCGGGCATCGAGGGCGGCCGGGTCCTTCGAGGCGAGCAGGTTTTCCCGGACCTGCTCCCACGGCCCGCCGGCTTCGAAGGAGAACTGGCCGGACGACAGCACCTCGACCTCGCTCTCCGCGGCGATCACCAGCGCGGGGTGCGGCCGTTGGATCGAGAAGTAGTCGATGTGGTTGCCGAAGGAGTCGAGCCGGGTGCGGTGGAACTCCGGTTCGGGGTCGATGACGAGCTTCCAGCTCAGACACCGCTGCCCCGGGAGATCGAGCGGCCGCAGCCGTGCCTCGTTGTGGCACAGGTTGGCCGGCACATCGTAGCGGTAGGTGGTCCGGTGGCGGATGCGGTAGCGCATGGAACGTCGGAAGTGGGGGTCAACCGCGCAGGAAGTGCGGTCGTTCGGCGTGGCGGAAATAGGTCAGGGTCAGGGCCTCCGAGAGTTCGCCCAGCGACTTGCTCATCTGGTTGACGAACACATCCAGCCGCTGGCGCTTCCCGTTGGTGGTGGCGGCGAGCAGGGAGACATCGGCGAGCCGCAAGCGGCTGCCGGTTTCGACCAGGATGCGTTGTTCCGGGGTGAGCCTCGCTCCCTGGTCCTGGCGGGGGAGCCCCTCGATGTTCCCGGTCAGCCGCTGGATCTGATAGAGCAGGGAACGGGCGTTGTTGGGCTCCAGCAGCAGGAGCTCGAGGACCAGCTCGATCCGCGGGTGGGTGCGGTAGCGCTTGCGGTAGGTCACCAGGCTGTCGGATGCGGCGAGCACGGTTTCCATGACCAGGTGCTCTTCGGAGCTGGGCCGGCCTTCGACGAGAAAATTGCGGATGACGGCGAGCAGGAACTGGGCGCGCTCGATCCGCCGACCGGAGTCGAGCAGGCGCCAGCCGGCGTCGCGGGTCATGCTCTCCAGGTTCAGGCCGAGCAGGGCGGTGAGGTGCAGGATCAGGCGGTTCAGCGGGTCCGTGTAGTCGTCGAGCTCGTTGCACGACGGCAGGTCTTCCTCGACCCACTCCCGGATCACGGCCTCGATGACCCGCCACGAGTCGGGCGACCACAGATCGCGGACCGCGTAGGCGGCGTTCCGGAACGACCGCAGGTTGGCGGCGAGCGAACCCGGCCGGCGGGCGTCGGAAAGGAGCGAGATGACTTCTTCCTCGTCGCTGACCGCCGAGAATCGTTCCTCGGGGTGGATCGGCGCGGCATTGGTGATCCCGACCAGTCCGCTCATCAGGATCTCGCGGTGGCGGCTGAGCTGGTCCTCGTCGTCGCCGAATGCCTCGACGAAGCTGAGGACGGCCCGCCGGAGCAAGCGCGCGGATCCTTCCGCGCGCTCGGCGTAGCGACCGGTCCAGAAGAGATTCTCGCCGGAACGGCTCGGCACGTTGCGCGCATCGAGCTCGGTCTGCAATTGCTCCGATTCGCTCCAGAGGCTGACGAAAGGTTCCTGTTCGGTGCCCTGGACCCACGTGTCCTTGGAGGTGCCGCCGAGTTGGCTGGAAACCACCAGTGCGTCCTGCGAGCCGGCGATCCGGGTGAGGCCCCCGGGCATCACCATGTAGCGGCCGTCGGGGGTGGCGGTGACGAAGCCGCGCAGCACGCCGCGGCGGGCTTCGATGTCGCCGTTGTTCAGGCAAGGCTGGGTCGAGAAGCTGACCTGCTCCTGGCCGACGAAGGACTCCGGGCTGGCGAGGATGCGCTCGCGCAGGGCGGCGATCCCGGCGGCGTCCAAGCTGCCGCCGAACACCGTGCCGAAGGTCGGCGCGCGGTGGATCGACTTCACCACCAGGGTATTCAGCTTGGACAGCACCAGGTCCCGGGCCTTCTTCTCGCCGCACCACCAGGTGGCCGCGGCGGGCAGGATCAATTCCTCGCCGCGGAGGTGGCGGGCGATTCCCGGAAGGAACGACATCAGGCCGGGGTTCTCCAACACGCCGCTGCCGGGGTGGTTGACCACCGCGACGTTGCCGGCGCGCATGGCTTCCAGCAGGCCGGGCACCCCGAGCTGTGAGTCCTGCTTCAGCTCCAGCGGATCGCAGAACCAGGCGTCGACCCGGCGGACGATGACGTCGACCGGTTCCAGGCCGCCGAGCGAGCGCAGCCAGACGCAGCCGTCGCGCACCGTCAGGTCATCGCCCTGGACCAGGGCGTAGCCGAGATAGGAGGCGAGGAACGCGTGCTCGAAATAGGTTTCGTTCTGGGGACCAGGGGTGAGGATGACCACCCGCGGCTCGCGCGCGCCGGCACGGGCGGGGAAGGACTCGAGCGTTTCCCGCAGGGTGCGGAAGAATCCCGCGATCCGGCGCACCCCGGTGCGGTGGAACAGGCGCGGCATCGCGCGCGTCATCACGCCGCGGTTTTCCACCACGTAACCGCTCCCGGACGGTGCCTGGGTGCGGTCGTTGACCACCCACATCCGGCCGTCGGGCCCGCGGGCGAGGTCGGCCGCGTAGAGGATGAGCTGGCGCTTCGACGGCAGGCTCATGCCGTGGCAAGGCCGCAGGTAGCCGCGGTGGGCGTGGATCAGCTCGGGCGGCAGCCAGCCGCCGGAAATGAGCTTCTGGTCGCCGTGCAAGTCGCTGAGGACGTGGTCCATCAGCTCGGCGCGCTGGATCAATCCCGCCTCGATGGTCTTCCAGTCCTGCTCGGAAACCACCCACGGCAGGGCATCGAGTTGCCAGGTCCGGTGTTCGCCGCCGGGCGCGCCGTGGACGCTGTAGGTCACGCCGTTCTCCCGCAGCAGCCGGTGGATCTCGGCGGTGGTCGCGGCCGCCCGCTCGGGCGTCAGTCCGTCGAGCCACGAAGCGACGTGGGCCCACGACGGGTTCACCCGGCCGTCGGCACCGACCATTTCGTCCCAGACCCCGCGCGGATAGTGCGGTGGCAAGGGATTCCTCGGGGTGGTCGCGGCCGACATGGCTCCGGGTATGACCGGAACGGCCCGGTTTGGCAATGGTGGCGATGGCGGTGGCCCGAAGGCCCATGGATGAGGGGATCACCCGGGTAAATTCGCCGGCGACCATGAATCCGGCGGAGCTGCTGCGGGGAGTTGTAGGGTTGTTGTCGGGTGAATGCTCTTGAATGATGGAACGGGCGCTGTCTCGATCCCTTGCATCGCGGGTTCGGCGACAGACACCTTCATGATATCAGCGAAATACTTTCTGCGAACGCTTGTTGCCGCGACGGTCGGGCTTCCGGTCAGCAGGCCGTTTCTTCTGTTGCTGGCCGTGGTGCTGGCGATGTCCGCCCCGGCCCGGGCAATCTACTCGACGGAGTTCGGAGGCAAGTCCCTCGGGAAGGGATGGAGGGTCGGGAAAGTTGCGAAAGGGCAGGCGCGCATCAGCACCGAATTCCAGCCATACAGCTTTGATCATCATCTTGTTCTGGACTCGAAGCAACAGGGGGTGGCCTCGGTGGCGGAAGCCACGCTTCAATGGCCGCTCTCGAACTACTACGGGGTGACCCTCGGCTTTGCAGTCAAGAGCCTGGGCAATCAACCGGATGCCCCGCCGGAGGGGATCTTCGGGAAGGACCTGCGCCATTTTGACGGGGTATCGGTGAGCAATGACGGCAAGCACTGGATCAGCATCATGTCATTCGCCGATGTCGGACCAACGGCCCGGCGCTACTACCTTTCGCTGGACGAGGCCGCCGCCCGGTTGGGGGGCTTCGGCAAGAAATTCCGCATCCGTTTCTCCTGGTGCGGCGACGGTGTTGCGGGGACGGATGGGCTGGCGATCGATCAGGTGAGCCTTGAGGGAACCTGGGACGACCGGGTGAAGGTGGAGGTTCCGCCCGTGGTGCTGGAAGGGGATGGCCCGGTGGCAGTTCGCTTGACCCGTCGGCTGGTGACCAAGCAGGCGACCGTGATTTCGCTCAGCCAGTCACCGGCGGGAGTGCTGGTCATGCCCTCGACGGTGACATTTCCCCCGGGGGCCGCGGAAGTCGGGTTCGAGGTGTCGGCGGCGGACGACGGGGTGCTGGACCCGCACCGGAAGACCGTGATCCATGCATCGGTTTCGCGGGGAATTGTCGGCAGCAAGGCGGTCAGGGTCGGGGACGTCACGCCTTTGGAGCTGGCCATGGAGTTGCCCGGTTCCGTGGGGGAAGGTGGCGCGACGAAAGAGGGCCGTCTGTTGTTCAACCGTCCGCCGGACAGTGCATTGACCGTGACGCTGGAAGCGGATTCCGCAGAGATCGTGCTGCCGGCTTCGCTCGATCTGCCCTTTGGCGAGATGGAAGCCGCCTTCCCGGTGGCTGCCGCCGATGATTGGGAGATTGACGGGGACGTCGTGGTGCAGGTCGCGGCCGCTTATCCGGGCGGCGGAGCGACGGGCTCGCTGGTGGCGGTCGACGATGACGCCGCGGAGTTGCGCCTGACGCTTCCGGAGTCGATCACCGAAGGCTCCACCGTTGCTGGAAGCGTCCGTCTGGGTGCCGCAAGCGCGGGGCCGGTGACCGTGACCTTGGATGCGGGTCCCTTCCTTTCCGTGGAACCGGCGACCCTGGTGATTCCGGGGCCGCCCTACACGGCGGAGTTCGTCGTCCGCGCCGCGGATGACAGCGTGGCGGGGCCGGTGCACCATGATATGGTCCGGGCGACCGCGGCCGGATACGCGGCAGCTGAAAGTTCTCTCCGTCTGTTGGATGACGAACCGTCGTCATTCCGGATCGATGTCCTGGGGGACATGATGGTGCCGGGGCAGCCGTTCCCGGTGTCGATCCAAGCTCTCGACGCCGACGGCGAACCGCTCCAGACCGTGGGCGGATCGCTTCCGCTGGCGATGGTGTTCAGTGACGGGTCGATCCTTTCCGGGTCACCCTCCCTGGTGACCTTGCAAGACGGGGTCTGGCAAGGCGAGATCACGCCTCCATCCGGCGCGGGAACTCCCGTCGAACTGGTGGTGAAGCACTCCACCGGAGTGGAAGTGTCGAGGACCATGGATGCCGTCCGGACCTTGCCGTGGAAGGCGGCCGATCTGGCATACGACCCGGGGCGGGGCGTGATTTATGCGGCGATCCCGAAGCAGCAGCCGGAATATTCAAACACGATCCTCGCGATCGATCCGGCAAGCGGAGCCGTCACCGGATCGCTGGTCCTGGCGAATGATCCGCGCAAACTTGCGATCACCGGCGGTGGTGAATTCCTCTACGTCGCGCTGCAAGATAACGGCACGATTGCCCAGATCGACCTCGCCACATGGTCAGTGGTGAGAACCTTCGAGTTGGGACGGGATTTCTTCGGGAACCTGATCATCACCCGTGACATGTGCACGGCGGCGGGAAACCCGGATCTCCTGATCGTCACGCTTCGTGCGGCCCACACGACGGCAGCAGGCGGGGCGCGGGTATTCGAGCGGGGGGTTGGATTGCCGGAGCAAATTGAGATGTCGAGTGGAAGAACCATCCTGATCGAGCCTTCGGATGACCCCAACCGGTTTTTCTCGTATGATCCCGATAGCTCGGAATTCGGATTTGAATGGCTGGAGCTGACGGGGAATGGCATCCGCTTCGTGGAGCGCTACCAGGGTTTGTTTGCAAATTCGGTTATCGACGGCAGTTGGAGCATCGAGAGCGATATCGTGACCGACGGATCGCTGGTTTTCCACACGAACGGCCGCCGGGTGGACGGGCATTTGCCCCGCCGGTTGCAGGGCTTTCCCCTGGCCGGTCCGGTCCGGCCGGATCTCGCGGCCGGGCGCGTGTATTATCTCGTGCAAGCGGATTCTCCCTCGGACCATCGGTTCGATCGCTTGGCCGCTTGTGATCCACATAGTTCAGAAGTTCTCTTTCAACTCGCTTTCCCCGAATCCCACGACAAGCCGGGCAGCTTCATCCGCTGGGGCGGGACCGGACTCGCCTTCCGCAGCGACAAGGGGATCACCCTGTTCAACGGGTCCCGCTCGCTGCCCTCCGTGCAAGCCGTCGATCTCAGGGTGAACATCGATGCCCCGGCCGATCCGGTCGGCGTTGGAGAGCGATTCTCTATTGCCGTGGAGGTCGCCAATCCCGGTCCGGCGGTTGCGCCGGATAGCCGTTTGAACGTGGAGCTCATGGGGTGCGAGATCGAGGAGATCGATGCAGCGGGAATTCCCGTCGAGCAATCCGGCGCATCCCTGGTTTTCTCACCCGGCGACCTGGCTCCGGGATCGTCGAGGAGTATCGTTCTCACCGTGACGGGATCTTCCCCCGCATTGGCCGGATGTTCGGCGAGGGTGTTTGCCGCCAGCCGCGAGCAGACGCCCGGCGACAACGGCGATCGCGCGATGTGGATGATCGGATTCGACCAAGGGGCCTATTCCTTCAATCACCTCGAATTGCCGGTTTCCGATCTGTTGCACGATCCGACGCGCGGTTCGATCTGGCTTGGGCTTCGGGGCAGTGTGGGGGTGGGGTTGGGGAAAGCCGTGGTGCCGGTCGATCCGCTCACGGGCCGGGTGGGAGAACCGATCCCCTTGAACGCCGAACCGGCGAAACTGGCGATTTCGGAGAACGGGGATTATCTCTATGTCGCCCTTCTGGACCAGCCGGAGGTGAAGCGCATCCACCTTCCCTCGCAAAGGGTGGACCGGTCGATCCCGATGGGCAGCGGTCCGGAAGCAGCACGACTTTTTGCCGGCGACATGGAGGTCATCAAGGGGGATGGCCGGACACTGATGGTTGCCCGCTATGATCCGTCCATTCGGCCGGACCACAAGGGTGTCGCGGTCTACGACGACGAGGCGATGCGACCGAACGTGACCCAGGGACACATCGGTTCAAATCTCATCGAATCATCCGCTGATCCTGCCCTGTTCTTCGGTTACGACAACGCCAGCACCGAGTTTGGCTTCCGCCATCTGGAAGTGGATGCCACCGGGGTGAAAGAGGTGGAGGTGCGGCGCTATCTCGTCGGCGGTTTTGGCGGTGAGATCAAATCCGCGGGAGACAAGATTTTCGGCACCGGCGGCAGTGTTGTCGACGGCAGGCATTTCCAAGGGCTCGGTGCCTTCGGGAACAGCGGCCCGCTGGTTCCGGATGCCCCCACGGGGCGCGTCTACTTCGTTGATTATGCGACGACTTCCCAGACAGGCTTCGATGCCATTTCCGTTTGGGATTCGGAGAACTTCACGCACCAGTTCTCGGTATCGCTGCCGCATGGTTATACCTATCCGCGGAGTTTCATCCGCTGGGGTGCGAACGGACTGGCGTTCAGGACCGACAGCGCGGTTGCGATCTTTTCCGATCCCCAGCTGGTGCCTTCGGGGCCCGCGGCTGATCTTACGGTGTCCGTCGAGGCAACACCGGCCTCGGTGTCGGTGGGGGATGAAATCGTTTACCGGATCACGTTGGAGAATTCCGGTCCGGCCACCGCAACGGATTGCCTGGTATCAGTCGGCATTTCCGGTGCACAGGCGCTTGAGAGTGCCGGAGGGGTTCCGCATATCGAGTCCGACGGCTGGGTTTCATTTCTACCCGGGAAGCTGCAGCCGGGTGATTCGGTGGTCATGACCGTGGCCGCACGCGCCGAGTTCGCCGGAAGCGCGATTTGTTCGGCCACTGCCATTTCCTCGGCGGTCGACACCTCGGCTTCCGGCAATGCCGCCATGGCCGTGGTGCCGGTCGGCTTTGAAACGGAGGGCGATGCTCTGAACCGGATCGACCTCGCGACCGCCGGCCTGGCGGATGATCCGGAGCGCGGGCTGGTATGGGCCAGCGTTCCCTTTGCGGGTCCCGGCGCAGAGCGATTGATCGTATCGCTCGATCCGGAGAGCGGCAGGATCATCGACAAGATCCCGCTGCGAAACATGCCCGGTGAGCTTTCGATCGCGAAGAACGGCGCCTACCTCTACGCGGAGTTGCTCGATCGCAACGCGATCCAGCGCATCGATCTGGCGGTGAAGTCGCCGGATTTGCTCATCCCGCTCGGGAGCGGCCTGTATGCCGGGGACATCGAAGTCCTTGAGGGGGATGGCCGAAGCATCCTCGTCTCGTTGAAGCAATACAACGACAGCGTCGGTTACGGTGGCTTGGTGGTGTTCGATGACGACGTCAGGCGGCCCTCCGAAAGCGGGCCCAACCAGACGATTGCCAGCCGGATCGTTCCGTCGTCCGACTCCGAGCACTTCTACGGGGTTAATAGTGGGACAACCTGGGCGCATTTCAGCCGTCTTCGGGTGGACGAAAGCGGGGTGAGTATTTTGGACTCAACCGCCTCGCTGTTCTCGAACTTTCCTATCGACATCTGGTCTGCCGGCGACCTGGTGATCGGGAACCGCGGGGAGGTGGTCGATGGGCTTGTTGCGGAGGGGAAGGATCATTTCGATGCGACGGGTCTTGTCGTGCCTGCTTTCGACCTGAACCGGGTGTTTTTCCTCGAGCTCGGTACTATTGGCGGTAGTTCGCCGGGGAGCCGTATCAGTGCCCACGATGCAAGAATCCGCAGCAAGGTTCTCGATTTCCCTTTGCCGGAGAATCTCGGGCAAGCCGATGACTTCATCCGGGTCGGAGGGCGGCAGATGGCGTTCCGGGCGGACGGCTCGGTGTATTTCGTCCGTAGCAGCCAGCTGGTGCCATCGGGCCCCGAGGCGGATCTCGCCGTGACCGTTCAGGCCTATCCGGTGTCGCCGACGGTGGGAGAGCCGTTGAGCTACTCGATTGAGGTCACGAACCAGGGTGTCAACCCCGCGGAAGACCTTGTCATCGGGGCGATCCTGTCGCCCCATCAGTCGGTCACGGCGCTCCATGCGGAGAATGGCAGCCACGAGATCAACGGGCAACGGGTCCGGATCTCGCTCGAGGCATTGCCTGCAGGAGCGGCAAAGGTCTTGATCGTCGAGGCGACTCCTTTGTCGGCGGGTGCCTTGTCGGCGCAGGTCGGAGTGACTTCCGCGCACGTGGATCCTGATCTGGCGAACAACACCGCCTCGGTTTCGGTGACTGCTGGATTGGTTCCCGCCACGGATTCGGCTCGTCTACTCCGACAACAGGCCAACGACTTGATCGAAGATTCCACGCGCGGCGTCATCTGGATCAGTTCTTCGTCGGCTGCCGGGGACGGCTCCTTGCTTTCGGTCGATCCCCACACCGGCATAGTTTCCGGTCCGATGGCTGTCACCGGCAATCCGGGCACCCTGGCGATTTCGAAGAATGGCCGGTATCTCTACGCCGCCCTGACCAACCGGCCGGAGATCCACCGTTACGATCTCGATGGCAAGGTCCGGGACCTGGTGATTCCGCTTGGCGAAGATGGTCCTCGGCGGCAGTTCAGGGCGGGCGACATGGTGGTGCTGGAAGGTGACGGAACCAGCCTGCTCGTGGCCCGGAACGACGAGCTGTCCTGGCCGTCGTCGGGTCTCGTGGTTTACGATGGAGTCGAGCCGCGGTCGGTGGTGGTTTCCCGCGATGGGACGGGGGCGCGGATCGAAGCGTCGTCAGATCCCGCGGTGTTCTACCTTTTCAACCCTTCGTCTTATGCGAGGGGATTGCGCAAGGTCGTGGTCGATGACCTCGGGGTTTCTCTCCTGTCAGGTCCTGCGGCGTTCGGCGGCGATTACCTGGCCCGTGACATCCGCGCCGACGGCGATCTCGTGGTGAGCTCCAGTGGTAGGTTGGCAGATGGCGATGACATGACCCAGCTCGGTGTCTTCCCCGGTCTGCCCTCACCCTATCTTTCCTTGCCGTGGATCGATGCCTCCACCCGGCGCGCGTATTTCGGGGGATCCGGAGGGATCCGGGCATTCTCGACTGAAACCCTTGCCGATCTCGGCCTCGGTCCTTCGATCAGCGGGCTGGGGTTCCACGACGCCCGCAAGCTGATCCGATGGGGCACGGACGGGTTTGCCATGCTCGGGAAGCTGGCCACGGATCAATTCGAAGACCCGCCCGGCGGCATCATGCTTGTCCGCTGGAGCGCTGAACCGTACCCGTCCCGCGCACCCGTGACGGACACCTCACTTGCCGCCGGACCGTGGTCCCCGGATCCTTCGTCGGACCGTGACGGCGATGGCACCACCGACGTGTTCGAGCAACTCTTCGGAACCTCGCCCGACCAACCGGGACAATCGCCGCTTCGCATGGATTCGCCGTTGCCTTACGAGGATACCCTGCGGATCCGCTTCCCGCGGCTGGCTGGATTCTACACCCGTCCCTATCGCTATGGCATCAGCGACGACCTCAGCCGGTGGGAAGCGCCCGGCAGCGTGAGCGAGCGGGTGACCGGGGTGGTCGAAAGGGACGGCGTGAGGGTGGAGTTGATCGAGGCGGAGATCACGAAGCCGTCGCGGGGCAAGGGATTCATTCGCCTCGAATGGGCGGAGCCTCCCCCCTGAAATGCCTCGGCGCCAGGCGACCGCAGCGGGATTCTCCGACCCCAGACCTCGCGGGAGTTTCAGTCAGGGCTGCTTGTGCCTGAGCCGTTGTTGCCGTTCCTCGAATCGTTGTTTTGCCGCGGGATACTCCTTCATCGCTTCATCGAGCGTGAGCAGGCCGAGTACAAGGAAGATGGCGTACGATGCGAGGTTGCCTTGGATCACCGCCCGGCGGATGGCGCTCCGGTCGGCTTCCGGGAGGTGTCGGCACAAGGTGCGGCGCTCGATCCAGATCGAGCCGAGGCAGAAAGGCACCAGCAGGACGAGGGATCCGATGGCATGACCAACCCCGGTCCATTCCGTGGGTATCAAGCCGCCCCACATTGCCGATTGGATCGTGGAGCTTGTCACCAGCGGGTGGACTTCAATGCCGGCTCTCGCGGCGAGCCAGCTGACCGGTATCAGTCCGCCGATCCACAGGACCCAAGCCACCGGGATGCCGATGATGGTGGAATTCCAGTTGGCCCGGAGCGCCAGGAGGTAACTATCGGCGAACGGCTGCTTGAGGGCGCGCGTCAGGAAGAAGCCTTCGATGAGGCCAATGACCAGCAGCCCGATGGCGGTCGCCGCACTATGGGGTAGAAAGGATGGCAGGGCGACGTTCGCGAGCATCTTCGTGTGGCTATTTAGGAGGCTGTGCCGTGTCGGGTCGAGTGGCGTCTTGTCGACTGTCGCCTTGAACGGCTTTCGATCCCTGGGAGCGGATAACCATCAAGCCGCTCTTTTGGAGCTTCAGCGAAATCGGTGACGTCAGCTCGCCATGCCATTTCGGTGCGACGCCGTAGACCATGCCGTCATCGAAATGCCACTCCCATACGCCTGATGAAGAGTCCCGGAAAATGAATGCGGGGCCGAAGGCTTCAATCGCTTCGATATACGTTTTCGGCTTCTTGTCCCGAAGCTTGGCAGTCAGGATTATCGGAGTGCTTCCTATGTAAGCGGCAAATCTGCCGTCAATTGACACGACGCTGTATTCTTTGCTCCTCCGATGATCGGGAATCGCGAGGTCGTCAGCGGTGTACGACGCATCTGATAGAATCAGCATTGAAACTGCTGCAAATGTAACGGCCTTCATTTCTTGGGGCGCAGGTGGATTGACACTTCGCTCGTTGATTCCTGAGTTGGCGAGGTGCTTAGATGGTAGTGAAGAGCCTAGTTGGAGCGGTTCGAATGTGTCGAGGATCGACTGTGAATGGTTTCCTCGAGCTCAGAATGGGTGACTCTCGACGCTACAATGAATAGTTCAGTGGAGGAATGAGGGGTCTCTCCATGATTAAAGTTGTCAGCTCAGCTTGGCTTTAAACTATCGACCCCATGCATTGCAGGACCAGCACCGGCCTGGACTCCTCATCGCTGCGATCGAGATCGACGACGAGTTGAAGGCTCCAGTCGTTCAGTTCCTCCGGGTCGACCAGGATCTGCTCGTAGGTCCAGCGGCGCGGGTCGTCGTCGGTGATCCGGCTGTGCTTGGCGGCGCGGGCCTCGGGGTCGAGGCGGATGCGCTCGTGCTCCGCGAAGTAGCCGTCGAGAAGCTCCTCGATCCGTTGGGCCGTCCATGCCTCGCCCGCGGAATCGTTCGGTTCGACCTGGTCGAGGATGGCCGCCGTGTTCTCCTCGGCAAAGGCCTTCACCAGCGAGAAGACCGCATTCCGCAGGGCGCGGGTGAAGGCGGGGCGGTTGCGGGTGAAAGCGACGGACTTGCGCTCGGCGGCCGGCTTCTCGGACTCGGGGACGTAGTCCGGGTTGCGGAGCTTCTCCCACTCGTCCAGCAGGCTGGAGTCGACGTTGCGCAGGATGTCCTCCAGGTATTCCTCGGCCTCGACCAGTTCCTCGGTCTTGGCCATCGGCGGGACGGTCTGGGAGAGAACCTTGTAAACCTCCGATAGGTGTCGTAGCAGCACCGCCTCGCTGCGTTCGAGGCCGTAGGTCTTCACGTAGTCCTCGAACGACTGCCAGTTCTCGAACATCTCGCGGGCGATCGACTTCGGACGGACGT
Organism: Neoluteolibacter marinus; assembly: GCF_014904755.1. GTDB lineage: Bacteria > Verrucomicrobiota > Verrucomicrobiia > Verrucomicrobiales > Akkermansiaceae > Haloferula > Haloferula marina. The sequence continues at coordinate 74,992 of NZ_JACZFQ010000025.1, read as the reverse complement.
TCGCCTCTTTCATCCACGGTCGCTCGGCGACGAAGCGGTTGTAGGTATCGTAGATGAAGTCCTTGCCGGGCTTCGGCCACTCGACTTCCTCGAGCCGCTCCATCCGCTCCTCGTACTCGACGCCCTCGTTCTTCAGCCGTGCGATCAGCTCGCCCTTCAGCAGGTCGACCTGCTTGCGGAGGATGGCCTCCGGGTTCTCGAGGATGGCCTCGACCAGGGAGATTACATTGAGAGCGTAGTCCGGCGCCTCGCGGTCGAGCAGCGGCAGGGTGTCCAGCAGGTAAAGTCCCAGCGCCTGGTTCATCGAGAAGTCCTCCTGCAACTCGATGTTGAGCCGCACCTTGACCGGTCCCTTGCGTTCGGCGGGCGGGATGATGCGCAGGATGTCGCCCTCGACCAGACCGCGGAACAGCTGGAAGGCGCGGCGCTTCAGCGCCTTCTTTTTCGCGGGAGGCTCGTGGCTGTCGGCGATGAGCTTCCGCAGCGCGGCACAGCCGTCCTCGTGTTCGCGGCCGAGGACGTTGAGGAGCATCGAGTGCTGGACCTGGAGGCTGGAGACAAGCTTCTCCGGCGCGCCGTCGATCAGGCGGCGGTAGCTGTTCTCGTCCCAGTTGACGAAGCCCTTTTCGGGCGGCTTGCGTTTGACGAAGCTCTTCTTGCCGGAGGCCGCGGCCTTCTTCTCGAGCCGCAGGTTCTCGATCACATGCTCCGGTGCCTGGGCGACCACCGTGCCGCGGGTGTCGAAGCCGCGGCGTCCGGCACGGCCGGCGATTTGCTTGAAGTCGCGCACCGCGAGGGTCTTGGTACCGCTGCCGTCGTACTTGAACAGGCGGGTGAAGACCACGGTGCGGATTGGCACGTTGACGCCGACACCGAGGGTGTCGGTGCCGCAGATGACCTTGAGCAGGCCCTTCTGGGTGAGCTTCTCGACGAGGATGCGGTACTTCGGCAGCAGCCCCGCGTGGTGGATGCCGATCCCGTGCCGCAGCAGCTTCGAGACCTCCTTGCCATAAGGGCTGCGGAAGTTGGCGCCGTGAAGCATCTCCGCAATCTCCTTCTTCTCCTCCTTCGAGCAGAAGTTCGCGCTCATCAGGTTCTGCGACGTTTCCGCACAGGCGCGCTGGGTGAAATGGACCAGGTAAATCGGCGCGCGGTCCTGCTCGACCAGTTCGGTGATCTTCTCCTGCAACGGGGTTTCGCTGTAGTCGAAATCAAGCGGCACCGGCCGCTGCTCGGACTTCACCAGCACGGTCGGCGCGCCGGTCAGGTCGGTGAGGGTCTTTTCGAAGAAGGCGGTCTCGCCGAGGGTGGCGGACATCAGCAGGAAGCGCGCCTGCGGTAGGGTGAGCAGCGGGACCTGCCAGGCGAAGCCGCGCGACGCGTCCGAGTAATAGTGGAACTCGTCCATGATCACGTCGTCGACTGCGGCGCGGTCGCCCTCTCGCAGGGCGAGGTTGGCGAGGATTTCGGCGGTGCAGCAGATGACCGGGGCACCGGGGTTGACGGTGGCGTCGCCGGTGATCATGCCAACGTTTTCCGGGCCGAAGAACTTGCACAACGAGAGGAACTTCTCGTTGGCCAGCGCCTTGATCGGCACGGTGTAGTAGGACCGGCGCTTCTGGCAGACCGACTTGAACTGGAGGGCCATGGCCACCAGCGATTTTCCGGAGCCGGTCGGGGTGTTGAGAATGACGTTGTTGCCGGCGAAGAGTTCGAGGATCGCCTGCTCCTGGTGATCGTAGGGTTCGACCCCGGTCTCGACGAGGTGGTCGAGGAACGCGCTCAGGATTTCATCGGAGGACGAAGGATCGGCGAGCTTGGCGGGGTCGAGCGGCATGGGCGGGCGCATCGTGGCCGGGCGGGCATGCAGGGGCGAGGGTTTATTGGAGGCGCTGGTCGAGGAGTGCTTGCGGGATCCTGCGGAATGCGGCTGAATGGGTGGCTGAATGGCGAAGAACCCTGCTTGGTATCCGTTCGGCCCGGGAGGCCGCCGGTGGATCGGAAAATGGATCCTGCTGGTCGGGATGGGACTGCTCCCGGCGACGGCTCCGGCCCATCTCGCGGCACCCGGGGTGATGGAGGACGCCGAGCGGGAACGGCATTTCCGCGAGGCGACGGCCCTGCCCGGGGCCCGGCAGTTTGGGGTTGGCTGTGCCTTCTTTGCCAATGTGCCGGCTCTCACCTACGTCAGCGGGATCCACGTGGCCGACCGGTCGCCGGAATCGCGGGCGTTCATCACCAGCGTCTACGGGCTGAGGCGGGGCGACTTCCTGCTGCACCGCGCCTTCGACAAGCAGATCTTTTACGAGCTGTTCGGGATGAAGGCGCGCGGCACAACGGTTTACTACCCGGATGCGGCCAACAAGGAACTGATCACCCGGGCGGGCAAGATGATCACGGGGGTCTTCGAGGATGCCCTGAATCGCGGTGAGTTCATCTCGTTGCGGGTCTACGGGGAGCTCGGCATGCCCCACAATGTCCTGCTCGTGGCGCACCGCGACGGACGCTATCTGGTGCACGATCCCACCACCGGTTCGATCCGGACCCTGGGCTTGCCGGGTCTCGCGTCGCGGATGCTGACGGAGTCGAAGAAGGGAACGCGGAACAAAAAGCGGTATTTCTCCAGCTACCACCGCGTGACGTTGGAGCGAAACGGGGTGCCATCGATGAAGCCCCTGTCGCTCGGGCAATTGCCGGAGGCCCTCGAGCTGCGATTGGCGGCGGGGCAGTTGAAGGCGGTCGCGGAGAGCCTCAAGCCGAAGGGAGATCCGGCCCCCGGAGGGATGGATGCCCTGGCAAAGGCGTATCCGGCGATCGATTTCGCGGTTCTTGAAAAGGAAACCAAGGGAGGCACGACCTTGGTGAGCGTGATCGACAAGGAGTTGCCGGCGGCGGACCTGAAGGGCTTGGCGCAGATTTCAAAGCTGGCGGTCAACAGCTACCAGATTGGTTCCAGGGACTTGCTCCCGGTGTGGTTCGACGGCAGCCAACCGCGGGTGGTCATCGGCTACGCGGCGGCGGCTGGCGAGACCGGGCCCGCCTTGGTGCTTCACGATGGCCTGCAAAAGCAGGTCTTGCCCCTGGTCGAAGCCCTCAAGGCGATCAAGCGGTCCGGGCCGGTGTTCGGCTACGTGTCGGTGCCGCGCAAGTGATGCCCGCGTTACCAGGGGTCGTCGTATTCTCCCTCCGGCAGCTTGGGGCGCGGGGCCGGCGGGGCGGGGCGGAGATAGGGGGAATTGCGGCGGTCCTGCACGAAGATCAACAAACCGGCGAGTGCCAAGCCCAGCAGCTGGGCACCGCGCATCCAGAGTTGGGTCTTGGGGCTCGCGGGGGTGAGGGCGATATCCGCCACCCAGATGTGGCGGTTGGGAGCGCGGAGCGGCTCGCCGGGAGGATTGTAGTAGCCAATCTTGGGGGCGAGATCCCTGAACATCGTCCACCGGCGGGAGAAATCTTCTCCGGAGACCAAGGCGGTCGCCCTTTCATCGCCACGGGACGCTTGGTCGATGGCTGCGAGAAAATCGACGTAGCCGGCCCGGACCGCCTCCTCCTGGAGCATGTTTTCAAGGGTCTGCAGGGAATAGATGTCCTGGAGTTCCGCGTCGGAGTATGGCGCCATGGCGATGCCCTTGGCTGCCATTTCCTTTTCCCGCTGCGGCGAGTCGAGACCGACGGCAATGGAAGTCGCGATTATCTGTGCCTCTTTCGGGTCGTCGTGGAGGACATCGATGGTCACGCCGTCATCCCCGGACCTCAGCTTCACGGCCTTGGCGACAATCCCGCAGGCTTCCTGGAAGCTGATTCCTCGGCGTTTCTCGAGGTCGAGTTCCCGCACGGTGAAGGCGGCGCGGAGCGGGGTGATCGTCTTGGCGTGGGAGCGATGTTCGATGGCTTCCACCTTGGCGCGGCCGAGGTATTTGATCGGGATCATGGACAGAACGGCCCAGGCAACGAAGGTCCCGAAGATCCATCCGCAGCTCGCGATAAAGATCAACCGCCAGGGAGACAGGGGATGTCGCGTGCCGGGTTCTTCCATCAACTGGAAGACATCAAGGATCCGCGCCGCGATCAATCCGCAATCCACGACAGCAAGGAGCCGACGATGGTGAGGATGTCGATCCCGTCGAGCGTGCCGTCCCTACCGCTCTCGGTGGTGACCAAGGGCGGCCCCTTGCGGTCCTCGTGCGGCGATGTGACAAGGCGCTTCGCCCGTTCGGCCTCGTTCTGTTGATAGATGAGTTTTCCTCCGGCCCGCCACCATTCGGTGAGGCGGCGCAGCTCGCTGCCTTCCAGCCACACGCCGTGGGTGCCGCAGCGGTCGAGGATGACCCCGCTCTGGCCGCCGAAGTTGAGGTGGCTCATCCGCTCCGCGCACATCGGGCACTTGCGGTAGATCACCTCGTGGTTGTGGCCGTAATCGGTGGCGATCTGCTTGAGCTGCACGGGGTCGAGCCAGACCAGCGGATTGGTCTGTGCGTCGAGCAGCGCCTCGAGCTCACCCGGATTGAAAAAGGTCCCGTAGCAGGTTTGGCAACGCTCGATTCGGACGGGGGGGTCCGTGTCGAATTCGATCACGCCAAGGGGAGTTTCGCACTGCGGGCAGGGCAGGGAATGGTCGGCACCGAGATCGCGGAAATGGATTTGCCGGAGATTGACGTCCTGCCGGACGCCGCAAAAGGGACAGAAGGTCATGGTGCCCTCGAGGCGACCGCTGCAGCTGGTGCACTTCATGGCGGATGGTCTAACGCGATTCCTCGGACGGCGCGATGTTTGAGTCGGCTGCGGGTGAATACCGCGCCCTCAATCGCGGTCGGCGACGAACAGGGTGTGGGTGAATTTCTTTGCCTGGGGGTAGGCCTTGGCGCCGACGCACTCGACCTTCTTGAAGCTGCGCTCGAGGGATCGGGCGAATGCGCGGTCACGGTTGGCGGACCAATAGACGACGCGGCCGCCCGGGTGGAGGGCCGACTTGACCCGTGATATCCCGCCGCGGTCGTAGAGCCGGGCATTGCCCCTTTGCACCAGCGGGTCGGGGCTGTTGTCGACGTCGAGCAGGATGGCGTGATAGCGGCCGCTGCCGAGCAGGTCATGGACGTCGCGAAGATGCACCGTGACGCGCGGATCGTCGAGCAGGGTGCCGTTGACGGAGGCGAGGTGCTCGCGGTTCCAGTCGATGACTTCCTGCAGCAGTTCCGCCACCTCGACGACGGCGTCGGGCGGGCAGAGCTCGAGCACTCGCTTCAGGGTGAAGCCGAAACCCAGCCCGCCGATGAGGATCCGCGGCCGCGCGGGCATGGCGGCGCAAGCGAGCTCGGCCATGGTTTGCTCGGAAGCGGAGGCGGTCGTGCTCATGAGCTGCACCCCGCCGATCTTCAGGAAATACTGGCCGTCGTGCTCCTGCAGGACCATCAGGGCGCCGTCGGGCGTGTGGCAGGAAGCGAGCGTGGTGGTGACTTTCATCCGCCGCCGGTATCGCCGGTGAACAGGGAACTGTCGACCCAAAGGCGGCCGGCGCGAGGTGGTGCTTGATTTCGCGGCCGGTCCCGCGAGCCTGCTGGCGGCCATGAACGCTGAAGCCTCCGCTCCCCGTTTGCGCTCGCTCGATGCCCTGCGCGGATTCGACATGCTGTGGATCATCGGACTCGCCGGCCTGTTCCGGGCGATCGCCGAAGTGACCGACATCGGATGGCTCGAAGCGTGGGCGGTCCAGCTCCATCACGTGGACTGGGTCGGCCTGCGGGCCTACGACCTGATCTTCCCGCTGTTCATGTTCCTTTCCGGGATGTCGGTTCCCTATGCGGTCGGCAAGAAACTCGAGCGCGGAGCGACCAGGATGGCGCTGCTGGCGGGTGTCTGGAAGCGGGCGCTGATCTTGGTTCTGCTGGGAATCATCTACAATGGCGGCCTTGCGTTCGAGTTCGCCACCCAGCGCTACGCCAGCGTGCTCGGCCAGATCGGTCTCGCCTACGGGATCGCGGCCAGCGTGTTCATCTGCCTGCGGTCATGGAAAGCCCGCGCCGCCTGGTGCGCGGGCACCTTGTTGGGAATCGCCGTCCTGCAGTTGCTGGTGCCGGTGCCCGGCCACGGGGCCGGAGTCCTGACCGAGGAGGGAATCGTCAACGCGTGGCTCGACCGCTGCCTGCTGCCCGGCCGGCTCCACGGGGTGGTGTTCGATCCGGAGGGATTGTTGTGCATTGTTTCCGCCTCCGCCCTGACCTTGGGCGGGATCCTGACCGGCAACTACGTGCGCGGCTGGGGCCAGCCGTCGCTGAGCGTGGCGAGCCGGCTGTTGATCATCGGCGGCGTCCTGATCGTTGCCGGCTGGCTTTGCTGGAAGGCGGGCTACCCGCCGATCAAGTCGGCCTGGACCACGACCTTCAATCTCCTCGCCGGGGGCATCTGCCTGTGGCTGTTCGTCATCTTCCACGTGCTGATCGATTTCCGCGATCGGCCCGATTGGAGTTTTCCCCTGCAGGTGGTGGGCATGAACCCGCTCACGATCTATCTTGCCGCGGCAATCGTTTCCTTCCCGGAGATCTCCACGTTTTTCTTCGGTGGCCTTGCCCGGCTCAGCGGGGCCTGGGAAGACGTCGTGATCGCCGCCGGGGTGCTGCTGGTCGAGTGGCTGCTGCTCTGGTTCCTTTGGCGGAAAAAGGCGTTCCTGCGGGTGTGATCAGCGCGCCGCCTCCTGGAAGGCCTTGCGGACATCCGAGGCGTCGGAGTTGGGGAAGTTCGAGCGCTGGACCATCAGCAGGTAGATCCGCTCCTTGACGGGATCGATCCACACCTGCGTGCCGTAGGCTCCGCCATGGCCGAAGGATCCCGGTGAGAGCGCCGCGCTGACTCCTTGGGGTTCGCGGACCACGCACCACCCGAGGCCCCAGCCGTTGCCAGGCGTGAAGCCGGTCACCAGGTCGCCGCTCTGCACGCCGGTCATCTGTTTCACCGACGCTTCTTTCAGGTAACGCCGTCCGTCGAGCTCGCCGCCATTGAGGATCATCCGGGCGAATTTCACGTAGTCGCCCGCGGTCGAGAAGAGGCCGCCGTTCGCCCGCGGATAGCGGTCACGGCTGCTGATCGGCTTGTTGCCGAGGAACAGGAGTCCCGCCTTCTCCAGATCGCCGGTGCCGGTGCGGGCATAGGAGGTGGCGATCCGCTTCACCTGGTCCGGGGTCGGGTAGAACGTCGTGTCGGTCATGCCGAGCGGCTGGAACAGGTGCTTGTCGAGGAAGTCGGGTAACGATTCGCCGGAGACGACCTCGACCACCCGTGCGGCGGTGTTGATGCCGGTCTGGCAATACTGCCACTTGCTGCCGGGCGCGAACTGCACCGGCTTGGCGGCGATCATCGGCATCAGTTCCGCGAGGGTTTTGACATCGCCGGATTCTTCGGCCGACACCTCGCTCAAGCCGGCACTGTGGGTGAGGCATTGCTTGATGGTCACCTCCACCGGGTGGCCGGCGGCGTCCTTGAGGCCCTTGAACTCGGGAATGAACTTCGACACCGGGTCGTCCACGGAAAGCTTCCCGGCCTCCTGCATCATCATCACCACGGTGCCGGTGACCGGCTTGGTCATCGAGGCGATCCAGAACATCGCATCCTCCTTCATCGGGGTCGTGTCCCCGATGTCGGCCAGCCCATTGGCGGCCAGATGAAGCGTCTTTTCCTTGTTGGCGACGAGAGTCACCGATCCGGCGATCTCCTTGGCCCCGATGGCTTCCTTCATCGCCGTCTCGACCGCGGGGATCGTCGGGGGTTCGGCGGCAAGGGTGGCGGCGGTCAGGCAGCTGAGAAGGAGCGCGGGTTTCATCGCCCGCAGGCTAGCCCGGCGCGGCGGCCAGGCAAGCCGGCTCACGCTTCGCCGAGCCATTTCACGGCATCGATCAACGGCTCCGAACAAAGCTTCCGCTTGCGGCCGTCGGCCTCGATGAGGTGCAGGTTCTTGCCGTCGCTCCAGGCGACCCTGCCGTCGGTGGACAGGTCGTAGCAAAGGACGTGCTTCGCCAGCGTCTCCTCGCTGCCGTCCGGGGCGCGTTTCACCAGCACCCAGTCGGCCGGGGCGAGGGCGCCGTCGGGAGCCCCGGTCTGGCTGGCTTTCTGGACGTCGATCATCCGGCCGTGGATCCACATCCGCACGGGCTCCGGGCCATTCGCCTTCGGTCCGCCCGCAGTGGTGAGGGGCTTCTTGCTGACGATCTGGGAGAAGATCTGGAAGAAATCGACCAGGGCCCGGATCATCCGGAAGGGGAACAGCACCGTGTCCTTCAAGGTCTGCCAGGCCGAGGGACGGACGCCCTCCGGGCCCTCGTAATCACGACGGATATAGTAGAGGTTGCCCGCCGTGTCGTGGCGCGGAGCGAGCAGGTCATGGGCCGGGCTTTCCGCGATGGTTTCCAAATCGCCGCTCTTGAGGTCGAGCCGGTGGATGCCGTAGGGCCCGAGCCCGCGGATGTAGCCCTTCGGGTCGCGCGAAAGGCCGGCGGAGTGATAGAGAAGCACTTCGTCCGACCCATGGGCCCAGGAGGGGGCGGCATCGATCGAGTCTCCCTCGGTGACCGGGCGGGCGTTGCGGCCATCGGGATCCAGCACCGCCAGGTTCGAGACGCCGTCGTCGCCGAAGCGGCAGGCAATGCGCCCGTCGCGCGGATGGCGGTCGAACTCGGAGACGTGGAAGCGTTCGCGGTGAAAGACCCGGCGCTCGTAGCTTTCGGAGAAGTCGTATTCGAGCACCGCACCGACGATGCCGGTCCAGAGCGCGTAGACCATCGAACCCGGCGATTCGCCGCCGGCAACCGCGACAATCCGCGGACGCGAGGACGGGCCTGCATTGCCGCGGCTGCCCCACAGGCTGGACCGGTTGAACATCCCCGCGCCGGCATCCTCTTCGCCGCGCAACCACGAGTTTTTCTCGGCCGAACGCTGCTCGCGGCGTTCGATGTCCGCGGCGAACTCGCACTCGTGGCGCCGGGGGACACCGTCGGTTCCGGTCAACAGGAGGCGGCCGTCGGCGATCAATGCGATGCGGTCATTCATGGGGTGCAGCCATGCTCTAACACGCCGGGCGATCCAAGAAACGCGGAAAAGCCGGGTCAGTCGACCCGGATCACGTCCGGCTGGCTGGTGATCAACTGCCAGTCATAGCGTGCCTTGATCGCTTCCTCGCGGGCGCGTTGGTCGGTGATGCCGTCAATCGCCCGCTGGGCCGCCGCCCTGTCGTTCTTAACCCACAGGGAACCGAGCATCATCTCGATGAAGCCGCACTCGCGGTGCCAGTCGCCCGGGGGGAGCTGCTCCAGCCATGCGCGGCCGGACACGGGATCTTCCAGAAGCCGTTCGGAGATCGAGAGGTTGAAAATGCCCCGCACTTCCTCGCGGGCCGGAAGCTCCAGCGCCCATTCGGAGAGCGCCTTGCGGTCGGTCTGGAAGCCCCGCAGCTTGTCGGCGACGCCGGCGGAGAGGGCCTGCCACTGCTCCGCCTCGATCGCGTGGTCGATCACGTCGAGCAGGGCGGGGGACTTGTTGTTCACCTGGGCGAGCAGCAGCCGCGAAGCCTGGCCGCGGTCTTCCGGGGCGAGCTTTTCCCACTCGGCGGCAAAGGCCTCCGGATCGGCTTCGCGCAGCGCGCTGGCCCAGGCGGCCATGCCGCGGGTACGCTCTCCGCCGGCGGGCAGGGCGTTCCATTCTTCGTGAAGGAGGGCGGGATCGCCGGTGGCGGGCCGGTTCTGATACATCATGCTCATCCAGCCTTCCAATTGTCGCGGCGTGCCGCTGGCGGCCATCTTGGCGATCATCTCCTCATGGGTTCCCTCCGGGGTCACCGGGAATCCGGAAGTGAGATAGGCGACCGCCTGGGCATGAAACTGGGCCGGGATTTCCCCGAGCATTGATGCCACAAGGCCGGGTTCCGTCCGGACGACGCCGGCGATCCAGGCGTCGCCGAGAAGGTGGAGGGCCATCTTGTTGCTCTGCAGGACCTTCCACGCTTCGAGCGGTTGTTCACTGAAGGCCGTGAGGAAGGCCTGCCCCAGCGAGCGGTGATTGTACTGCCAGTCGTTGCCGTCCCATGCTTCGCCGAGATACGCGTCGATGGCTCCCGACAGATCGACCTGGGCCCATTCGGCCAGGAGTTTCTGCTGGGCCTTGAATCGGGCTTGCGGGCCGAGAGGTTCCTTGGCGAGGGCTGCCCAGGCGGCGCGGAACACCGCGGAGCGGCTTTCGCCGCGTTGGCCCCCGGACTTCTTGCCTCGCATCCCGTCCGCGGCCTCCGCGGGTGAGTGTGCCTGGGCGTCTCCGGAGGATTGGCCAGAGATTCCGGAAGGGGAAAGGTGCGGCAGGACCGTGGCAGCGAGGGCGACCCCGACGGCGGCGGCACCCAGATGGGTGGCGATTTTCAGGGCGGGTTTCATCGGTGGAGGGAGATGCGTTTCCGGAGTTCGGTATCGGTGACCTCGCTGCGCAGGGAGGCGGCGAGCTCCGGATTGCCGCCATCGACGGCCCGGGCGAGGGAATAGAGACCCATTTCGCGGTCGATTCCCGGCGGCAAGTGCCGGACCCATTCGACGTAGCCGTCTCGCAGCCGCTCATGGTTGGTGAAACCGCGCCGGTTCCAGGCATCCAGGCGGCCTTCCCACAGTTCGGGCGTGTCGGAAGGAACCTGCTGGAGCATTTCGAGGAATTTGTGCGGCTCGACGTCGTTGAAATGGGAGCGCGAGGTGTGGAGCACGAGGTCGTTGCGCCCGGCCTCAGGGAGATCCGCGAGGAGTGACATGGCCTCCGCCGGGTTTTCCTCGGCCAGCTCGCGGAAGACCAGCTCGCGGATGGCATCCGGCTCCTGCTGCGCGAGCTCGGGAGTGCCGGCATACACGTGGTCGAGGACCTCCTGCGCGGTGACCTGGCCGTTGCGGAAGGCATTGCCCCAGTCCCGTTCATCGGCGAGCAGGTGATTGACGTCGTTGCGGACCAGCTCCGCTGCTCCTGCCCCGATCTTGAGCCTTGTATCAAGCGGCACCCGCGGATCGCTCCAGATGCTCTGAAGTGCGGACGGACTCTCCTTTAGTTTCTGGCGGAATTCTTCCGGCAAAGACTCATCTCCAAGGATCTCTGCCAGGAAAGCGCCCTGGTCGGCCTCCCCCTGGCGGTAGGCGATCAGGAGCTTTGGTTCACCACATGCCACGGCGAGATCGGCCAATTCCTCTAGGTTTCCGGGAGGCCAGTCACTTCCCATGCGTTCGACAAAGAATCTCCAGCTTGACCCGGAAATGGTCCCTTTCAATTTCAACACCCCGGTGGCATCGGCTGCGGTTCCCATGAGCGTGGCAAGATGGGACACCAGTTCGTAGCTCCGGGTTTTCGTCATCTCGATCATCGGGATCACCACGTCCGCCCCCTCGCGTCGATAGGTCTCGGCAAAAGCGAGGCGCGCGATGAAGGAGCCAAAACCCCGCTTTTCGGGCGTCGAGGCATCCAGCCACGCAAAGAATGCCCGTGGGTCCTTTGACATCCAGAGGTAACCGAGGGCGGTCGAGTCGGTGATGCTCGTGCTTTGTGATTTCCCCGGGTTTTCCGCCGTGGCCAGAAGTCCGTCCAGCGCTTCGGCGAAATCGGCGGGAACCGCAATGGTATCAATCCGTCCCAAGACTTCCGGATCCATGCGGAGCAGGTCCGAGCGCGTGGCGGCATCATCATTGGCCCCGGATCCCAGGGGGGGCGACTCCATGGCCGTTGCGAGGATCCGCTCTGCTGAGATCGCGCCCTTGGACGATCGATCCCGATGCTTGCTTGCCGGTGCGGAGACCGCGGCGGCGCCCGATTTCTCCCCCGGACCCATCTCCTGATAGATTGCCCATCCAGCGGCAATCGCCAGGCCGTGGGTCATCAGCGAGATGAAGAGCCGGGGAGAGGGTTTCATGTTCGTGACATAATTGGAACGGCGGGGAGTTGGCAAGGGAATGACCCGGCATGCCGTGTGGGGGACAAAAAAACGCCCGCGGCCGGAGAACCGGCAGCGGGCGTGGGTAAAGGGGGAGGATCCGGGTGAATCCGGTTGTCAGCGGGAATCTTATTCGCCGAGTCCGAAGCGGACGAAGCGGCGGATCTCGAGGGTGTCACCGACTTCCTTGCCCTTGGCTTCGACCAGCTTCTTGATCGTGGTGTCGGGATCCTTCACGAAGGCCTGCTCGAGGAGGCAGCTTTCGGAGAAGAACTTGCCGATCTTGCCCATGATGATCTTTTCGATCATCTCGGCCGGCTTGCCTTCGTTGGCGAGCTGGACGCGGAAGATGTCCTTTTCGGCTTCGATGGTCTCGGCGGAGATATCGTCGCGGGAAAGGCCCTTCGGCGCGGCGGCGGCGATGTGCAGGGTGACGTCCTTGACGAGGTCGCGGAATTCTTCCTTGGCCGCGGTCTCGCCGTTGCCGGCGCTGACTTCGAGGAGCACGCCGACCTTGCCGCCCATGTGGATGTACTGGGCGATGGCGCCGTTGTCGGCGAGGTCGAAGCGCTCGAACTTGCGCAGGCGGATGTTTTCACCGAGCTCAAGGACCTTGGCCTTGATGAAGTCTTCGGCGGAAAGGTCGCCGATCTTCACGGCGAGGGCTTCCTCGAGGTTCTTGGCGTTGGAAGCGGCGAGGGCATCGGCGATCTGGTCGACGAAGGCGACGAAGCCGTCGTTGCGGGAGACGAAGTCGGTCTCGCAGTTCACTTCGGCGAGGATGCCGGTCTTGCCGTCGGCGGAAAGGCGGGCGGCGATGATGCCTTCGGATGCCTCGCGGTCGGCCTTGCCGGCGGCCTTGGCGATGCCGCGCTCACGCAGGTAGGTGATGGCGGCCTGGAGGTCGCCGTCGGTTTCCTGGAGGGCCTTCTTGCACTCCATCATGCCGACGTTGGTCTTTTCGCGGAGTTCCTTGACGAGGGATGCGGTGATCATTGCTTGGATAAAGTTGGCAGGTTGGGAAAAAAGAGGCTGCGGCACCCGGAAAGGAACCGCAGCCGGGGAAAGGTGACGAATCAGCCCTTCTTGGCGACGACGATGGCGTCGACCAGGTTCTGAAGGAGGATGCGGATCGAGCGGACGGCGTCGTCGTTGCCCGGGATCGGGTATTCCACCACCGACGGGTCGGCGTTGGTGTCGACGATGGCGACGATCGGGATCTCGAGGCGGCGGGCTTCGGCCACGGCGATCGACTCACGGGCGGAGTCGACGATGACGATGGCGTCCGGCTTGCCTTCGAGGCCACGGATGCCGCGCAGGTTGCGCAGCAGCTTTTCGCGTTCGCGGCCGAGAGCGGAGAGTTCCTTCTTGGACATCGACTTGAACTCCGGCTGCTTCTCGATGGACTCGAGCCAGCGCAGGCGTTCGATCGACTTCTTGACGGTGCTCATGTTGGTGAGCATGCCGCCGAGCCAGCGGTGATTGACGTAGTATTGGCCAGTGGCTTCCGCGGCTTCGCGGATGGCGTCCTGGGCCTGGCGCTTGCAGCCGACGAAGAGGATCTTCTTGCCCTTGCCGGCGAGGTCGGCGAGGAAATCAGCGGCCTTGTCGAGACGCTTGACGGTCTGTTCGAGGTCGATGATGTAGATGCCACCCTTGTCCTTCATGAGGAAGGACTTCATTTTCGGGTTCCACTTCTTGGTCTGGTGACCGTAGTGGACGCCGGCGTCCACCATTTCGCTGATGAGTTCGTTGATCATGGGATGTGTTTGTCCCGCCTTGATTCAGGACGGGCGATTCTGGAAGACCCACCGCTTGGGATCCCCTCCGGTCTTCCGATGCTGTGCGGCGGCGCGTGAAGGGGGTGGCGGAATAGGGGGGAGCAGGACGCTTGGCAAGGGAAAAGCAGGGGGATTTCCCTGCCGTCCGGGATCCTGCGGGCTGGCGGCGGGGGAGGTGCGGGCCGCGCAGGTAGGATGGAATCGCCGGATCGAAAAATCTTGAACGAAGGAGGCGGTAAAGCGCGTTTTGTGAGCGTGAAAATGACGTTTTGTGTGTTTGCTCTGCTCGTCGGCCTGGCGGGAGCGCTTCGGGCGGCCCCTGCCGATGAGATTTCCACCAAAGTTCCCCAGGCGAGGGCGATCCTCGACGCGTGGCAGGCAAAGGACCCGGAAGCGGTTCAGAAGAAGCTGCACATCGTCTATTGGACACCGTCCGACCGCGAGCCGTCGCCGCGCTACGCCGAGCGTCTGGGCGCGATCCTGGAGAACATCCGGGATTTCTACTCGAAGGAGATGCGACGTCTCGGATTCGGGCCCCGGACCATCCGGCTGGATTACGGCGACGACGGGAAAATGAAGGTGCACCTGGTGAAGGGCCGCCAACCGTACTCCCACTATGAGGTCCAATCCGGCGGCGAGATCCGCAACGAATGCCTGACGACCCTGCGGGCGGCGGGGATCGACCCTGAACGGGAGACGATCGTGATCTTCTGCAACATGTCGAACTGGGACCCCGCCAAGCGGACGATCTCCCAGAACAGCCCCTACTACGCCAGCGGCTCGAACCGTCAGGGGACGGCCTGGCAGGTCGACTCGCCGATCCTCGACCTGGACTCGCTGGCGGCGAAGGAGCCGCGGGTGAAGGACGGTCAGTACGGCGACATTTCGATCGGCCGCTACAATTCGATTTTCATCGGCGGAGTCTGCCATGAGCTCGGCCATGCCCTGAGCCTGCCCCACAACAAGCAGCGGCCGGACGAGCAGGAGGCCTTTGGCACGGCCCTCATGGGCAGCGGGAATCGCAGCTACGGCGAGGATCTCCGGGGGGAGGGCAAGGGATCGTTCCTCACCTTGGCCCATGGACTGCGGCTGGCGTCCCACCCGATTTTCTGCGGTTCCGGCAAGGGGATCGATCTGCCTGCGAACGCAGTGGTCGACGAGGTGAAGATCCACAACCTGGGGCAGAGCTTCACCTTGTCGGGCCGGGTGACCGCCAATCCGCCGGCCTACGCGGTGATCGGTTACATGGATCCGGAAGGTGGCGGCGACTACGACGCAACCACCTGCACGGCGATCCCCGACGGGGAAGGCCGCTTCACCCTGGAGGCGAACGCGTTGGCGGCCGGAAAGGCCGGAGTGCTGCGCCTGGTGGTCTGCCAGGCGAACGGCGCGGCGAATTCCTTCGCCTCCGCGACCAGCCGGATCATTTACCCCTACAAGGTGGCAAAGAACGGTCACGTCGATCTCTCCGCGGTCCAGGCGCAGCTCGAACTGGTGCCCCTGATCAACGCGCTGGACGGATCGGCCGATGAGGTCGGGGCGGCGCTCTCGAAGATCGAGTCGGGAGGGGCGGATCCCGTGGTGCTGGAGACGGCGAGGGTGCTGGCGGAATCGGCCCGCTTTCAAGCCGGTCCGGCCCCGGCGCAGGCGGAAGGCGAGCTCTGCCATTTGCCGGACGCCGCGATGAAGTCGTCGCGGGTTGGCTACGGGCGATTCACACCGAACCGCCTGCCGGAGGGCATGCTGTTCATCTGCGAGTCGAAATTGTTTCCGCGCGGGCTCTACGCCCATGCCCGGTCGAGCCACGTCTGGGACCTCGGCGGCAAGTGGCAATCGCTTTCAGGCCACGCCGGATTCCCGGACGTACGGCGCGGCGGATCCTGCGTGTTCGTGGTGCTGGCCGACGGCAAGGAGCTGTGGCGCTCTCCGAAGACCGAGCCCGGCTCCTTGCGACCCTTCAAGGTCGACGTCAGCGGGGTGCAGTCCCTGGAACTGCGGGTGGAAGACGCCGGCGACGGCATCAGTTCCGACTGGGGGTGTTGGTTCGACCCCCAGCTCCGGCGCTGAGGCGGCGTCAAACCCAGCGCCAACGTTCCGCGCACCAGCGGTAGCCGCTGCCTTCCGCCACGATGTGCCCGATGCCGGGCCAAGGGAGGTGGAAGGCGTAGCAGCGGGTGCGCTTCTCCACCGCCTCGGTCCAGTAGCGCTTGCGGGTGACCACGGCAGTGACGGGATCGTGGTCGAAGGCGATCGTCCAGTTGGGGTCCGCGAACATCAGCAGGTGATGGTGCGCGAGATCGACGATGTGCAGCAACTCCTCCTTGCCCGAGCGGATGCGGAAGCAGGCGTGGCCGTCGGTATGGCCGGGAGCAGCCTCGATACGAACCACGCCGCCGAGCGCTTCGGTGCCGTCCTTCACCGGCCGCAGGTTGTCCTGCAGGGTGTCGAAGTGGCGGCGGACCTCGCGGATCATCCCGGGGATCGCGTTCTTGTCGCGCTTTGATTTGGAGAAATCCGGTTCCGGCGACCGCCAGAAGGCGAGCTCTTCCTCGAGCAGGTAAATCTTCGCGTTCGGAAAGGCGGGCTTGTCGCCATCGACGAAGCCGTTGAGGTGGTCAGCGTGCGCATGGCTGATGAAGCCGGCGGTGACCTGGTCGGGGGAAATGCCGATGGCCGCGAGTCCTTCCTGCAGCCAGCCCATCTTCGGATTGTTGCCGCGGCCGAAGCCGGCGTCGAAAACCGCGACGTCATCGCCCGAGCGGACGACGAGAATATTGACGTAGAGGGCAATCGGTCCCGGGGTCTCGCCGTGGCGGTCCATTTCCGCCTTCATCCTCGGACGCTCCTCCTCCGGCCACATCAGCCCGAGTCCTTCGCCGAGATTGAGGTCGCAGTCGCTGATCGAGAATGCCTCGAGGTCGCCGATCTTGAAGCGATAAACGAAGGGATCGCGGAACGGCTTCGGGGCGTCGGCGGCTTGAGCCCGGGCGCTTGCCGAGAGGGCGGCCATGCCGGCGAGGGCAGTGCCGACGAAGCCGCGGCGCGAGAGGTCGGAAGGATTCATGGGGGCAAGCTACGATGGAATGAACCGGATTCCATCAGTGGAACCGCGCAAGCGTGTCAGCCTCCGCGGACCTCAGTCCTTCTTGGCGGTGTAATCGAAGACGAGTGCCTTTTCGAGGATCGGCTTGAGCTTCGCGCCAAAGGCCTTGTGCGCCTCGTGGGGCAGGTAGGCTTCAAGCCCGGCCTTGTCCTTGAAGGTGACGAGGAAGCAGTGGGTGAAGCCGTCGTTCAGCTTTTCCACGCTTTCGCTGGGGCCCCATTCGTAGCCGGTGATGGTGTCGATCTTCGACGGCAGTTCGGCGAAGGCCTTTTCAATTTCCTTCACCTGTTCGGCCGTGGCCTCCGGCTTGAACTTGAACAGGACGACGTGGCGGAATTCGTTTTCGGCAAGGGCGGAGCTGGCGAGCGCGGCGGACATGGCGGTGATCAGGATGGTTTTGAACATGACCCGATCGTTCGCTCCGGGCCCCGGGCTGTCAAATCCCATGGCGTGCATCGTCCGGCCGATCTCCCTCCGGGTGCAAATTCCACCACGAATTCCCATGGCCCGGCCGCGGATCCGGGTGTTTCGTCACCACGGCATGGAGCGATCAAAGACACACAGCAAAACCATCGGCTACCTCCTTTGGATCTTTGGGTTCACCGGGGCGCATCGCTTTTACTTCGGTCGGCCGATCAGCGGCGCGATCTGGTTTTTCACCGGCGGGTTGTTCCTCGTCGGTTGGTTGGTCGACGTTTTCCTGATTCCCGGCATGGAGCGGTCGGCGGGGCGGAAATATGCCGAGGGCCCGGTCGACTATTCGGTGGCCTGGCTGCTGCAGACCTTCCTGGGACCGCTGGGCATCCACCGCTTTTACATGGGAAAGATCGGCACGGGGTTGCTCTGGTTGCTGACAGGGGGGCTCGTCGGCATCGGCTGGCTCTACGACTTCTGCACCCTGAACGAGCAGGTCGACGCGTGCAATGTGGAGAGCGGACTCGAGCTCACTTGTCCCAGACGAAATTCTCCAGTTTGAGTGCAGCGGCGCGGCCGGCGGCTTCCTTTGACAGCTCGCTGTCGCGGTCCAGCTGGGCGTGGCGCTCGGCGACGGCAATCGCGGCTTCCCAGCGCTTGGCGTTTTCGAGCAGGGTGCGGGCCCGCACGCCGCAGCGGTGGACCCAGGTCCAGTCGGCCGGCGCCTGCCGGGCGGCTTCCTCGAGAACCGAGAAGTAGACATCGAGCGCTTCCGCTTCGCGGGTTTTCGACGGAACTTTCGGGTCGGGCAAGCGCTCGAGCACCAGGCCGCGGTTGTATTGGATCTCGAAACGCCAGGCTGAATTCTCGGGAAGCCCCGCCAAGAGATCGACATAGATCCCCAGCGCCCGCTCGAGCGGGGCCTTGTCGGAACCGGCACTGTTGTAGAGCGCCACACAGAGGTCCAGGCCGGCGATGATGCGCTGCGGGTGATCCTTTTTCATACCCTCGAACCACGGGAGCAGCACCGCGGCGGCCTCGGCCGCCCCGAGCACCCGGGCTTTCTCAAGGCGGGCGACATCGGCCAGCGGGTCCTTCGCCTCGATCAGGCGGTCGTAGAGGACGGCACTTTCCTGCTTGGCTTGAGCCGTGGCCACGAGGGCCGCCGAGCGGGCCGCCAGCAACAGGGCGGGTGACGCCAGGGTGCTCTGCGGATGCGTGGTGGCCAGTTCCTCGAGTTTGATCCGGGCGTCGTTGTAGTCGCCGTTCTGGTAGCGGGCCAAGCCGAGTTCGTAGGTGATTTCGGGGGCCCGCGGGTCGTCCGGGTTGGCCGCCAGGTAGTTCTCGGCGAGGACCGCGGCTTCTTCCCAAAGGTGTTCGGTTCCGGCGAGACGGATCCGTGCCAAGGTGAGGGCAGCGGACGGCAAAGTCGCGGTTTCTTCCGCGGTCAGGCTGTCGAGCTGGGCCTTGGCGAAGGCCGGATCGGCGGGCGATGACTGCAGGGCCGAGATCGCCGCGGCAAGCCGGGCCTCGGGCACCCGGGGATGGGAAGGGTGGTCGAGGATGAAGCGGTCAAGCGCGGGCGTCGCGGCAGGATCCCTTTTGGAGGTCAGGTAGAGGGCCCGCTCCAGTTCGAGGTCGGCGGCCATCGCGTCGCGGTCCTTCGAGTGCCCGGCCAACGCATCGAACGCGGCGAGGTCGCCCGCCGCCAGGCGTGCCGCGGCTTCGTTGATGGTGACGTCGCGGCGCGCCTCGCCGTCGAGAAGATTTGCCGCCTTGGAGAGTTCCCCGGCGGCCAGCGTGAAGTCCCCGGCACCGAAGGCGGTGGCGGCGGCGGACAGCGACGCCTCGGCGCGGAGCACCGGTGAGGTCGCTTGCTCGTCGAGGGTGGCGAGGGCGGTGGCCGCCTCGGTCTTGCGGCCGTCGGCCAGGTCCCAGCGGCTGAGTTCGAGCAGCGACCGTTCGGCGAGCGGATGGGTTGGGTAGTCGAGCCGCAGTTGGACGAGCAAGCGCCGCGCCTTGGATTTTGATTCCGGGGATCCCTCGCGCCTGAGGCCGAGGGCGAGGTGGTAGATTGCCTGGGTGCCGAGTTCGTCCGCGGCGGGCGGGGCTGTCGGCCAGACGGCGCTGCTGCCGTTGCCGATGGCGATGCCAACGGGTGACTTCGGCAGGGAATTCGGCGCCCATTCGTCGAGCCGGCTGAGAATGATGTCATCGGGCGCCGGCTTCTCCGGCAGGCACTCAAGCAGCAGCGGCAGTGCCTGGCCGAGGCGCGGGGAGTCACGCTGCTTCTCGATGAATGCGATCAGTCCGTCGATCGCCGCGACGCGGTTGCCCCCGGCCAGTTGGGCTTTGGCAAGGCCCACGGCGGCGTCGTTCTGGAAGATCCGCGCTTCCGGGCCTTCCTGTTCGAGGAGTTTTGAGAAGATGGCCTCGGCCGCCTGGTGTTCGCCTTTTTCGAGTTGCGCCCGCCCGCGCAGGAGCTCGGCCCGCATCGAGTTGCGCGGCGTCATCTTGGCATTCGGCGGCGGGATCGAGGTCAGCGCTTCCTCGGCCTTGCCCTGGTCGAGCAGGATCGCGGCGGTCTCCAGCCGGGCACGGAAGACGGTCGCGGCTTCCTTGTCCTTGGTGAGCGGGGTCAGGGCTTCAAGCGCCCCGGCCTGGTCGCCGAGCGCCAGCAGCAGCGACGCACGGGTGAAGCGGGATTCCCGGAAATGAGGGGCGCCGGGGGCGGTGGAGTTTTCATCCAGAAGGGCGAGCGCCGCGGTGAAATCGCCCTCGACGATCAATGCCTGGGCTTTCCAGAAAGGAAGTTCGGCGTTTCCGGTGAGGACGGGCTCCGACAGGGTCTTCAGGGCACCCTCGGCGTCGCCAGCCCGGATCCGGGCTTCGGCCAAGCGCAGCAGCACCAGCTGGCGGGCTTCCGGATCGAGGTCGGGCGTGATCAACGCCGCTTCGAAGCGTGCCTCGGCGACTTCCCACAAGCGCATCGACAGCGCCTCGAGGCCTTCCCTGAAAACCGGTAGTTTCCCGGGATCCGGTCCGGCCGCGGCGGCAAACATCGTCGCCAGTGGCAGGGCGATCAGGGTGCGGCGGAGCATGGACGGAACCTAGGACGATCAATCCGCGTTGACCAGCGGCATCAGACGCTGTCGGAAGTCGCGAGGATCGACGACAAGTCCTTGGCGAGCAGCTTCCGCAATTCGTTGGGATGGATTCCCAGCGACGCACCGGCCTCCTTGAGGTCCCCCGACTGGCGGTCCAGGGCGCAAGTGGCCATTTCGCGGGCGATCCAGCCGATCGCGTTCTCGCCGGCGGGGGCGGAGTCGAGAAGCCGTTCGACCGCCTGGCGAATCGCTCCCTTCTCGGATCCGGGTGCCGCGGCGAGCGGGATGTCGGCCGGCAAAAGGACGGTCGACGAGGCGAGCGCGCAGGCCCGGGCGATGGTGTTTTCCAGCTCGCGGACGTTGCCGGGCCAGCGGTGTTGCTGGAGGGCGGTGATGCCTTCGGCGGAAAGCCGGATGCGCGCCATGCCGTTCTTGCGGGTGATCCGCTGGAGGAAGAACTCGGCGAGCAGCGGGATGTCCTCGGCCCGCTCGCGGAGCGGGGGCAGGCGGATCTCGACGACGTTCAGCCGGTAGTAGAGGTCCTCGCGGAATCGACCCGCGGCGACCTCGGTCGACAGGGTCTTGTTGGTCGCGGTAACGATGCGTACGTCGGAGCTGAGGGTTTCGTTCGAGCCGACCCTGGAAAAGGTGCCGTCCTGCAGGACGCGGAGCAGCTTCACCTGCACCGAAAGCGGCATGTCGCCGATCTCGTCGAGGAAGAGGGTACCGCCGTCGCCTTGCTCGAAGCGTCCCGCGCGGCGCGCGATGGCGCCGGTGAAAGAGCCCTTCTCATGGCCGAACAGCTCGCTTTCGAGCAGGTTTTCCGGAATGGCGCCGCAGTTAATCGTGATCAGCTCCTGCTGGCGGCGCGGTGAATACTCGTGGATCGCCTTGGCGACGAGCTCCTTGCCGGTGCCGCTTTCTCCGGTCACCAAAACAGGCGCGTCCGAGCGGGCGACGCGGCCGACAATCTTGAAAACGTCCTGGAGGGCGCGGGAGACGCCGATGATCTTCACCCGCCCGTCGAGGGTCGGCATTTCGGCGTCCGGCTGGTCGGCGGAGCGGCGGTCCTCGACCATTTGCAGGGCGCTCTCCACCACCGGGCGGAGCTCGAAGGGGAGCGCTTCCTTGCGCATCACGTCGTGGGCCCCGCGCTGGGTCGCCTCGATCACCTGGCCGGTGCTCGGGAAGCCGGTGGTCAGGATCACCAGGGTGTTCGGCGAAGTCTGGCGGATCCGCGATAGCAGCTCGATCCCGTCGAAGGGCTGGAGCTGGATGTCGGAGATCACCAGGTCGACCTGGGTCTTCTCCACCACCTTCACCGCCTTGTCGGCGTGGTCGCAACGGAGGATGCGCAGGCCGTTCGCCGACAAGTGCTTGGTGGCCCACTCCAAAAAGTCGTGGTCCTGGTCTACGATGAGGATCGTCTGTTCCGGCGGGGCGTCGGGCATGGGTTGCTGCGGGGGAACGTGACGGCTGAGGCCCGCGAGCGCAAGGCGCGGATGAGTCAGGGCCATTCGTGGATTCGCGCAGCCCGCGGGGGATCCATGTGCGGGGCGAATGCACCGCCGCGGTCAGGTCGGCAGGTTTCGGGGTTCCGCGGTGGGTCGGGGGAATGCGGCTTCGAGCAGGTAGGCGACGGCGGGCGACAGGAGGAATCCGACGAGAAGCCCTGCTCCAGAAAGGAGAACGGGCATGCTGAGGGGCTGCCATCGGCCATCTGGAGCAGGTCCGGGGTATTTGAGGATGTAAAGGGGACCATCAAGTCCTCCGACTTGGATCCGCATTTTCGACGAGAGCAGGGCAATTTCCGCAGCGCTTATCTCATTTTGGATCAATACGGTGAGTTCCCGATGCTTCAGGACAGCTAAGGGTAGCCCGAAGTAGTGCAGAGGGTGGATCAATCCTGACGACTCCAGGCCGTCCCGCCTGCTGGCGGACCATTCTTTCTTGTTCCGATCGAGTTCAACTTTCAGTTCTTCGATCTTTGCGCTGAGCTCAGTATGGATCCCGGCGAGCCGATCCAGATGCCGTTGTTTCTCCTGATCACGAAGGTTTGCCATCAGGGCCTTGCAGAGCGCCACGTTGTCGGCAGTTTCAATGCTTCTCACCTTGATCTCGATCGAAGCGTCGTTGTGGAGCTCCTTGATTCCGATCAAGCAAGAGAGGCGTTCGAGGTCCTCCCGGGTATCGGGATCCCAGTTCTTTTCTGCCTTGAGGTCGCGGATAGTTGCGCTCAGGACTTCATCGGATCGGGCCGTTGAAGCGATAATTGATAGGTCGGCGGCGGTGGGCTCCGATGGATATCGTAGGTGAATGATTCCCGTGGCAACTTTCGCTCGATCACTGACTTCCCATCCGAGCGTGATTCCAGCCAAAAACCCAAGGAGTGGAACAATCCGGAAAGCATGCCGCCAACGCACGGCGATTTGGCCGAAATTCCAGCGACGAACGGGCGTGGAATTCATGGCGCGGTCGAGTTGGCGATAGCCTGGGGGAAACAGAGCCGGTCTGGCGAGCAGGAATGTGGCCCCGCATCACCTCAAGGCTCTCGTCCCGCAAAAGCCGGAGGCCCTTGGACTGCTGCGATCATTCGCAGCTTTGAAGTTCAGTACGCGGTGCGCTGCTTCGCGGGATTGAAGCGATGCTTCGGGCTTTCTTCCCGCCGTAATCTGATTCAAGCCGGACCCTCCATCCGACGAGCTGCGAATCATCGCAGCAGTCCGAGGGCGCCTGCGGCGCGGTCATCGGTTCAGAGCGCGCCGAAGCGGCGGTGGCGGCGGGCGTATTCCTTCGCGGCCTCGAAGAGGTCGGCCTGGTGGAAGTCGGGCCAGAACTTCTTGAAGATGACGATCTCGGCGTAGCTGATCTGCCACAGCAGGAAATTCGACACCCGCAGTTCTCCCGAGGTGCGGATCAGCAGGTCGGGGTCCGGGATGCCGGCGGTGTAGAGGCGCGAGGCGAAAAGGTCGCCATCAATGTCGGCGGGGTCGATCTTGCCGGCGGCGGCGTCGGTGGCCAGCGAGCGGGCGGCTTCAACCAGCTCTTCGCGCGAGCCGTAGGACAGGGCGAGCACCAGGGTCAGCGAGCCGTTTTGTGCGGTGCGTTCGATCGCGGCATTGAGCTTGGCGCGGGTACGGTCGGGCAGGCGGTCGAGGTGGCCGATCGCCTGCAGCTTGACGTCCTGCTTCATCAGCTCGTCGGCCTTTTCCTCGAGGAAGCGCTCGAGCAGGGCCATCAGGGCGGTGACCTCGGCGGCGGGGCGGTTCCAGTTCTCGGAGGAAAAGGCGTAGAGGGTCAGATACTCGACACCGAGTTCCTTGCAGGCCTCGACGCATTCGCGGACCGACTCCGCGCCGGCGCGGTGACCGGCCCGACGCGGCAGGCCGCGTTCTTTGGCCCAACGTCCATTGCCGTCCATGATGATGGCGATGTGGCGGGGGATGCTGCTGGAATCGGACATGCGGGCTGGCATGGAGAGGAGGGTGGCGGCTGCCGCACAGACGTAGGAGGAAGAGGGGGTGAATTTTCAATGAGCAATTGAAGTTTTTCGTGACGGTGACAGGCAAAAGCCCGGCCTTCACCCGGGACCGGCCCCCGCTGGTGCAGCCCGCGGACCGCCCGTTCGAGCTCGGCGGCGATGGTTCGCCAGCCGTGGGGATCGTTGGCTTGGTCCTTGAAGATGAGGGGAGCACCGATCCTCAAACTGGCCGGGCCGGGATGGGGGAGGTGCGTGCCGGCAGGCCAGGCTTCAAAGGCCCCGTGGATGGCTGCCGGGACGACGGGGATGCGGGTGCCCGCCACCAGGCTGCCGATCCCGGCCTTGAAGCGGGCGATTTCGCCGGAGCGGCTGCGGGTGCCTTCGGGAAAGAGAATGAAAACGGGTGGCTGCTCCGGATGATCCGCCGGCCGGGTAAGCCTCGCCCTCAGGGCGGCCAGGGTCTTGGAACCGCAAGACGAACGCCAGATCGGCAGGGCGTTGAGGACGATGGAGGAGAAGGCCGCGCGGGGGGAGGTGTTGAAAAAGTGGTCGCCTGCTGCCAGCGGCGAGATCGCGGCGGTCAGGTGGGGCGGCAGGGCTGCCCCGAGGATCAAAGTGTCGAGGTGGGAGCAGTGGTTCGAGACCAGGATAAAGGGCCCGCGGCGGGGAAGATGTTCGAGTCCGGTGATCCGAAGCGGGTGGGCGAGACCGAGATAGCCCCGGATCAACGACCACGCCGCCTGTTGGATGAGGCAGCGGGCCGGGCCGCGCTCGCAGTCGAGGCTCAGGTTGCGGCGGGAGAAGGGCAGCCCGAGGTCGGCGGCGGTGAGGTAGTGCCAGGGAGTCATGCGAGAACGAAGGCTAGGAGGAAGTAGAAGGTGCAGGGCGCGGCCGGCACGAGGCTGTCGAAGCGGTCGAGGATGCCGCCGTGACCGGGCAGGGCCGCCGACATGTCCTTGATGTGGAGGTCGCGCTTGACCGAGGAGATCACCAGGTCGCCGATCGTGCCGGCGGCGCTGCAAATGGCGCCGGCGAGCAGCAGCAGCGGGATCGACGGGATGGGAAGTGCCAGTGCCTTTCCCGCGGCCACCGACAGCAGGCTGGTGCAGAGCACGCCACCCACGGCGCCGGCGACGGTCTTGTTCGGGCTGGTGTTCGGGCACAATTTGCGTCGTCCCCACAGCCGGCCTGTTAGGTAGGCGGCCACATCGTTGAGGGCGACGCAGAGCAGCAGCCAAAGGAAGATCCGGCCATCGGGCAGGCGATCGGCGAGTAGCCCGAGATGGGCGAAGCAGATGCCGAACAGGAAGAAGCCGAGGACCCCCAGCGAGACGCGCTGGAGATAGCCCTCGGGCCGGTCCTGGAAGACCCCGGCGATAACGATGGCAAGGGAGAGGAGCGGCGGGGCGGCCATCCAGAGTTGCGGCCAGCCGCTCAGGCTGACCAGGGTCAGCAGGATGATCGAAAGCGAGCTGGTGATGCTGATGGCTCGTTCCCGGAACAGCCCGGTGGCCCGGCTGAACTCGCGGAAGCAGAGCAGGCCGAGGATGCCCGAGCCTGCCTTGATCGCCAGGGGCCCGAGCACGAAGGGAAGGATCAGGAGAGGGGCCAGAATGGCCCAGGTGCGGATCCGCTGATAGAGCTCCTTCCGCGACTGGCGGGTGATCTTCCCAAGCCGGTCGAGGATTGCGACGCAGAGAGTGGCGACGGCGAGCAGGGCGGTGACGCCGAGCGCGGTCCAGATGGCGGCGGGGTCAAGGTTCATGGCTCGGGGGTGGTGAAGCTCAGTTCGCGCGCGGCGCGCTGCAGGCGGGTCATGGAGGTGCCAAGGCTTCCAACTACGATGAGGGTAGTGGCGAGGCCGATGGGTCCCAGGCCCGCGATCTGGAAATGCCAGGCCGCGGGCACCGCGATCAGCCAGATCATGCTGGCGGCCAGCACGATCATGCGGCCCGGCTTGCCGAAGAGGCCCCGGTAGTCGGCGCTGGCCCCGGCGAGTTCGACCTGGACACGGACGTAAGCGGTGAAGAGCGCCACGGTGGCGGCGGCCCAGCCGAGACCGGGGCTCCCGCCGGTTGCGTAGCCGGCCCCGAGCATCAAGGCGACGTCGGAAATGCGGTCCGGGACTTCATTGTAAAGCGGCCCTGTGCGGGTCGCGGCGCCGGCTTCGATGGCCATCACACCGTCGAGGATGTTGCAGAAACCGCGCAGCAACATGAGGGCGAGCGAGGCACCTAACAGAATCCTCGATGCCTCCAGTGAGGTGGCGGCAAGCAGGGCGCCCGCGGCAATCCCGGCGGCCAACCCGAGCATCGAGATGTGGTTCGGGGTTACCCCGATGTGGACCAGGGATCGGGCGATTGCCCGCCATCCCCGGATCTCGCGGACGCGGAGGGGACGGCGGGCTTGGGAGGGGAGTCGTGGAGCGATCGTGTTCATTTCGTGAAGGACATGAGGTACATCCCGGCGACCAAGAGGGTCATGCCGGCGAGGTTCACCAGGTTGATGGGGGTGCCGTAGGCGAGTCGGCTGATCACCGCGCCGATGATGAAGGTGCTGGCGTAGGTGGGGTAGAGGACGGTGAGCGCGCCGCCGTTGCGGAAGGCGGCGACGAAGAGCGTCATGACCAGCACGTAGCAGATCACGCCGCCCCAGAGGCGCGGGCTGGCAGCGATCGAGGCCACCGACGGTCCCGCGAACTGGGCCGCGGTCTTGTAAAGGAAGGCGCCGAGCGCGCCGCAGACGGAGGCCGCGAGGATCAGCAGGATCGAAAGCAGGGGAGTGGTCTCTTTCATGGGGCCAAGGGTGGTCGTCCACCCATGAGAGAGATCCGGAACGGTACCGCGAGGTTACAGGCGGCGTGAAAAAAAGTTCGCCGCCCCTACTCCGCGACCGTGGCGGAGGTGATCACCGGAATCGACAGGTGGGGAAAAGGGCGCAGGTGCGTCCAGTCGATGCCCATCCGCGCGAGCTCCCGCCGGATCTCGGCGAGGTCCCACAGGAAGAGCCGTCCGGCGCGGCCCTCGTTCACCATCAGCATGCCGTCCGGGCTGATCGCAAGCGGCCACTGTTCGTCGAAGCTCGGCTCGGTCAGGATGCTGAGGTCGTGGGGATCGAGGACGCGCAGCAGCGAGCGTTCGTAGGAGATGGTGAGGGCCGTGGCGCGCGGGCTGAAAAGCACCCGGCCCGGGAGGTCCGCCATCTCGTTGTGGATGACGAGACCGGTGTCCTCGGCCCATGAGTTCCCCTGCAATCGCCAGAAGCGATAGGCCTTCGAATCCCCGGTCACCAGGCTTGGCTCGACGGTGGAGAAGGCGAGGTTGGCGGGACCTTCAGTGGGCAGCTTTTCAACCAGATCGCCGGCCGGGAGATTCCAGATGAAGGCTCCCGAAGCGGGGCGCGAGGGTGCCGCCGCCAGCCAGTCCTGGGTAGGAGTGATCGATACCACGGAAGCGCCCTCCGGGCCTTCAAGTCGCCGCCCGTCACCGGTCTTGAGATCAACCAGCCACATGCCCGAGCGGCTCGCCACGGCCAGCAGACCGTGATTCGCGGCGAGGGCGATCGACTGGCAGTCCTTGATGTCGCTGAAGGCGATCGCGGGGCCGAGTGCGATCGTGGTGGGGGAAGTCATGGTGAATTCCCGGGTGACGATGCCATCGGCATCCGCGATGTAGAGCCGGTCGTCGGAGAAGGCCAGGCCGCGGGGATCGCGCAGCCCGTCCAGATAGGCCAGCTCGCGGGCTTCCCGGTTCCACAGCCGCACGCCGTCGGTGGCGGCGGTGGCCAGGACCACGGCCTTGGTGCTCCAAGCCGCGGCATTGATTCCGTCGGTCCGCCGGTGGCCGCCGCTGCGGTGGCAGACCTTCGACTGCAGCACCTCGAGGGTCTTGATCTTGTCGAGGCGCACGATGGGGCCGAGGAAGCTGCCGTCCGGGGAGAAACAGAAGCGGCCGGCCCAGGCCTTGTGCTTGCAGAACATCGTGCCCTGCCGCCCGTCCCACAGCCGGATCTCGCTGCCCAGGCAGCCGGTCGCGAACATGCTGCCGTCGCGGCTCCACTCGACCCGCGTGACCTTGCTGTCGTCGTGGTGGCCGGTGGTCCGGAATGCCTGAGAAGCGGTCGAGCGGTCGAACACCCAGACCGAGCCGTTGTCCTCCCCGACCGCAAGGAAGCGACCGCTCGGATCCCAGTCGAGGGCGGTGGCGGAGGTCCCTTCGTTCACCTGCACGGGTTCGGCGGAGTCGGGTCCGACGAGGAGCAATCCCGCAATGTCTCCGCGGTGGTCGCTGCGTTTCCGGAGGTTCGCGGCCAGCACTTTCTGCGTGGGCGAATAGCTGACCGCCGTCGCGATGCCCGGGAGCTCGAAACGATTCAGAACGGAGCCAGTCCAATCGAGGATCTCAACCCCGCCTCCCGGCCGCCCCACCGCGATGCCGGAGCCATCGTCGAGCACCTCAAAGCAGTCCTGGACCATGGCTCCGGCTGCCGCGGCAAGACGGCCGGTTTTCCAGTCCCAGATGTTCAGGGAGGCTTCGCCCTCCGATCTCCGGCAGGCGACGAGCCGGTTTCCCTGCCTGCTCAGTGCCAGCGGTTCGCCGGCTCCGGGCAAGGTGGCGACGGGAGTGCCGTCAGGCAGCGACAGGATCCGGATATCGCCCTCTTTGGTGGCTACGGCGCACCAGCGGTGCTCCGGGTCATAGGTCGCTTGCGGGGAAATGATGTTTTCCACCGAGAGCGAGTTCACCTCCCGGACATCGATCCAGGCGAGGCAGGCGATCGCCTCGTCGCGCAGGTCCCGGCCGATCTCGATCTTGGCGGCTTCGACCAAGGCCTGCAGCGACTTCGCCCGCCCGCCCGAGTCCCCGCTCCAGCGGTCCGCGGTGGCCTCGCGGAGCAAGGACGCGCGGTGCTCGCGTTTCGATGCCTTCTCGGCCTCGAGCGCATTGAAGTAGAGGAGGGTCGCGACGACGATCCCGACGATCAGGGTCATCATCACCAGCGCGGCGCCGGTGACCGCGGTGCGGTTGCGGCTGACGAACTTGCCGACCCGGTAGCCCGCGCCGGGCGGTCCCGCGCTCACCGGCAGCCCCTGCAGGTGGCGGCGCATGTCCATCGCCAGGCTGTGGGCGGTGTCGTAGCGGCGGTTGCGGTCCTTCTCGAGCGCCTTCATCACGATCCAGTTGAGATCGCCGTGGAGCTGCTTGAGCAGCTTCGGCCCGTCGGTGCCGCGGGCTTCGGCGACTTCCTGCAGGACTTCCGGTTCGCTGGCACGGAGGCGGGCGGACGGCCGCAGCGGCACCTGCTCGCGGATCATCTTCCGCATCTTGTCGTAACCCGCCGAGGAGAGGGTCTTGCCGTCGAGCGGGGGAACCCCGGTGAGGATTTCATAGAGCACCGCGCCCAGGGCGTAGATGTCGCTGCGGGTGTCGATGTCCGTGGCGTGGATCTCGGCCTGCTCGGGGCTCATGTATTGGGGCGTGCCGATCAGCCGGCCGAAGCGGGTGAAGAAGGTCTCGTTGGCCACCTCGGTACAGATGGCCTTGGCGACGCCGAAATCGATGACCTTCGCGAAGGGCCGCTGGTTTTCCCCGGTGGAGATCAGGATGTTGCTCGGCTTGAGGTCGCGGTGGATGATGCCCTTCTGGTGGGCGTGCTGCACCGCGTCGCAGACCTCCGCGAAGTTTTTGAGCCGATCGGGGATCGGCAGCTTCTCGCGATTGCAGTAGTCGGTCACTGGGATGCCGTCGACGAGCTCCATCACGAAGTAGGGACGGCCGAGCGGCGTGGTGCCGGCGTCGAGCACTTTTGCGATGTGCGGGTGGTCCATGAGGGCGAGCGCCTGGCGTTCGACCTCGAATCGGGCGATCAGTTCCCGCGAGTCCATGCCCGGCTTGATCACCTTCAGGGCGACTTCCCGGCGCACCGGCTCGTTCTGGCGGGCGCGGAAGACCACGCCAAAACCTCCTTCGCCGATCTGCTCGAGCAGCGTGTAGCGGCCGACCCGATCGCCGGCTTGTTCGGGAACAAAGTCGCCCGGGGCGGGGGACTCGCCGCTGGTCTCCAGCACCTGGTCGAGCAGGCAGGCCGGGCAGAATCCGTCGTTTGGCGTGGATTGGAGCACCGCTCCGCAATGCTGGCATGTCCGCAACCCACTCATCGCTCTGCCAGTTGGCTCCTCCGCAGGGCAAAATGCAAGCAGCCAGTCGATCATGGGCAACAGATTGATGGCGAGTGGGATATTGTTCTCCCCACCCGTGCGCTCCGCGGCTACTGATCGGATCGTGGATCCCCTCGATCGCAGCAATTCCGGCGGCACCAGCCGGGGCCTTTTTCCAAGAACCCGCTGGAGCATGGTGATGGCGGCCAAGGATTCGCAGGCGGGCGAAGGGCCGGCGGCGCTCGAGGACTTGTGCCGGACCTACTGGCGTTCGGTCTACCTGTTCATCCGCAGCCGTGGCATCCGGCCGGATGACGCCGAGGACCTGACCCAGGAGTTCTTTTACCAGCTGCTCGACGGGCACTACCTGCGGGCGGTCGACGGTCCTGAGAAGGGGCGCTTGCGATCTTTCCTCTGCGTGGTCCTGAAGCGCTTCCTGGCCGACGAAGCGGCCAAGCGGGCGACCCGGAAGCGGGGTGGCGACTGGCAGCCGATCCCGATCGATGTCAGCGAGCTCGAGGAACACCTGCAGGCGATGCCGGATTGCCTATCGGCACCGGAAGCGGTCTTTGACCGGCAGTGGGCGCAGGACTTGATCGATGCCTCGATGAAGGCGCTCGAGGCCGATTACGCGGGAGCAGGAAAGGCCGGGCTCTTTCGTGCCTTGAAGCCGATGCTGCAGGTCCAGCAGGCGTCCCCGGCGAATGCGGAGCTCGCGGCCTCGCTGGGGATGTCGGAGGGAGCCTTGAAGGTGGCGGTGCACCGGCTGCGCCAGCGCTTCCGGGACTGCGTCCGCAGCTGCATCTCCGACACCCTGGCCGAAGGCGAGGATGCCGATGAAGAGCTGCGCTACCTGCGGTCGATGTTCGCCAGTCTCGCTTAGACGACCAGCGTCTGGACGCGGTCGGGACCGACGCCGACGAATTTCACCGGTGTGCCGCAGAGGTCGCTGAGGCGATCGAGGTAGGCCTTGGCCTTTTCCGGGAGCTGCTCGTAGGAGGTGCAGGCCGTGGTGTCCTGCTGCCAGCCGGGAAGCTCCTCGTAGACGGCCTTGGCTCGGTCCCAGGCGTGGCGGTCGGCCGGCGGGAGCTCGTGGACGGTGCCGTCGATCTCGTAGCCGGTGCAAATACGGAGGGTCTCGTAGTTGTCGAGGCCGTCGACGTTGGTGACGGCCAGGCCGGTGGTGCCGTTGACCATGCAGCCGTGGCGCAGAAGGACGGCATCGAGCCATCCGCAGCCGCGGGCGCGGCCGGTGGTGGCGCCGAATTCGCGGCCGAGGTCGTGGAGATACTGCGAGAGGCCTTCGTCGGCGCTCGGGAAGGGTCCGGAGCCGACGCGGGTGGTGTAGGCCTTACAGACGCCGATCACCTGGTCGATCGCGGTCGGCGGCAGGCCGGTGCCGGTGCAAGAGCCGCCGGAAGTGGTGTTCGACGAGGTGACGAAGGGGTAGGTGCCGAAGTCGATGTCGAGCAGGGTGCCCTGGGCGCCTTCGAAAAGGATCGTCTTGCCGTCCTTCCAGGCTTGGTGGAGGACCGGGATGGTGTTGGAGACGTGCGGCCGCAGCCGGGCGAAGGCGGCGAGCACCTCGTCGGCCTGTTCGGTGGCGTCGAAGGTCGGCAGGCCGAACTTGGCCAGCACCTCGTTGGCATCGGCGGTGCGGTGGCCGACCATCTCGCGGAAATAGGTCTCGTCGAGCAGGTCGGCGACGCGCAGGCCGCAGCGGTTGATCTTGTCGGCGTAGGCCGGGCCGATGCCGCGCTTGGTGGTGCCGATCTTGCGGTCGCCGAGGGCGGCCTCGCGGGCGGCATCGAGCTCCTTGTGCAGCGGCAGCACGACGTGCGCGCGGTCGGAAATCAGCAGCTTTTCCGGGGTGATCGAGACACCCTGGCCCTCGACGCGCTCGATTTCCGCGACCAGGCCCACCGGGTCGACGACCACGCCGTTGCCGATGATGTTGGTCTTGCCATCCCAGAGAATGCCGGAGGGCAGCAGGTGGAGGACGTACTTGGTGCCGCGCGCGATGACCGTGTGGCCGGCGTTGTTGCCTCCCTGGCCGCGGACGACGACGTCGGCGGATTCGGTGAGGTAGTCGACGATCTTGCCCTTGCCTTCGTCTCCCCACTGGAGACCGGTGACGATGGTGTTCATGAAGAAGTGAACCGTGATCAGGAGGAGAGACTCACTTGGTGGCGTCGATCAGCGCGGCGAACTCGTCGAAGAAGTAGGTCGCGTCGTGCGGGCCGGGAGCTGCTTCGGGGTGATACTGCACGGAGAAGACCGGCATCTCCTTGTGGCGGATTCCCTCGACGGTGTCGTCGTTGAGGTTGATGTGGGTCACTTCCACGTTGGATGGCAGGGAATCGGCATCGACCGCGAAACCGTGGTTCTGAGAGGTGATCGAGATCTTGCCGCTGCGCAGGTCCTTGACCGGCTGGTTGCCGCCGCGGTGGCCGAACTTGAGCTTGTAGGTCTTGCCACCGAAGGCGTGGCTGAGGATCTGGTTGCCCAGGCAGATGCCGAACACCGGCTTCTTGCCGAGCAGCTTCTTGATTTCCTCGTGGATGTAGCCGAGCGCCGCCGGATCGCCGGGGCCGTTGGAGAGAAAGATGCCGTCGGGGTTTTTCGCCAGCACGGCTTCGGCAGAGGTGCGGGAATTCACCACATCGACCTCGAAGCCGGCCTGGCGGAGGCGGCGGAGGATGTTCCACTTGATGCCGAAGTCATAGGCGACAATGCGGTGCTTGAGCGGCGGCAGTTCGAGGTAGGTTTCCAGCTGGCCGGCCGAGGCGTTGGGCAGCGTGAAGCGGCGCGAGTCGGCCTCCCAGGCGTAGTCCTTGTCGGTCGAGACTTCCTGGACGTAGTCCATGCCTTCCATCGACGGCGACGCTTTCGCTGCCTCAATGGCACCGGCGCTGTCGAGTTCGGTGGTCAGGCAGGCGCGCATCGCCCCGCGCGAGCGCAGGTGCTTGGTCAGGGCGCGGGTGTCGATGTGCTCGATGCCGAGCACGCCGTGTTCGGAAAAGTAGTCGGCGAGGGTCTGGCGGGAGCGCCAGTTCGAGGCGACAGGGGACAGCTCGCCGATGACCAGGCCGCGGATGTGCGGGGCCGACGATTCGGCGTCTTCCGGGTTGATCCCGTAGTTGCCGATCTGCGGGTAGGTCATCGCAACGATCTGGCCACGGTAGGAGGGATCGGTGATCACCTCCTGGTAACCGGTCATCGAAGTGTTGAAGCAGATTTCCCCGGTGGTGGTTCCGGATGCTCCGTAGGCGCGGCCTTCGAAAAGGCGGCCGTCTTCCAGGGCGAGAATGGCTTTCATGGGCACGGATCGGCCGCGAAGGAAAGGCTGCCCCGCGCGGCGCGGCGGGACCGTAGGGGACGGGCGGGGCGGGTCACAAGCGGAATCCGGGGGTCGGGCCCCCTCAATTTTCCTCGATCTGGCGGCGCAGCTTGTGGGCGCGGGAGAGATTCTCGATGTAGATCGCCTCGAGGCGTTTGGTGAACTCGTGGGCGGTCTCGTTTTCTCCGGCCATCACGGGATCGCCGAGCTCGATGCTGAGGCGGATCGGGAACTCGGGCTTTTTCCACAGCGGCCAGCCTTTTTCAAGGAAGCGGGTATTGCTGCGTATGAACACCGGGCGGACCGGAACGCCGGCGCAGCGGGCGATCAGCGCGCAGCCGCCGCGGAGGGGATTGATCCAGCGGGCGTCGCGGCGGGTGCGGGTGCCCTCGGGGAACAGCAGCAGTTGGCCGCCGTTCTGAAGCGCGGCGGCGGCGGCCTTCACCATCCGGGCCGAGGATCCATTCGGGATGTAGCCCGCCAGCCGCGCCCCGCCGCCGAGGAAGGGGTTGCAGAGGATCGACTCCTTCATGATGCAGATCGGCTGCGGGAGCTTGGAAATGACAAAGACCGCGTCCCACAGGGAGGTGTGGTTCGGCGCGATGATCACGGGGCCTTGCTGGTCTTTCAGCTGGTCGAGCGAGCTGAGGTCCGCCTGCACCAGGCGGGTGACCCGCAGGTAGCCGCAGAAAATCCGGAACGCCCGGTGGAGCATGCCGCGGCCGAGCTTTCTCGCGACCTGGCAGGGCAGGACAAAGATCAGCGGGATCGAAATCACCGTGATCAGCAGGCCGGCGACGCCCCAGTAGATGAAGGCGCCTGCGGTCGCCACGGCGTCCCAGGGCCAACGCCACCAGCGGTGGATCGGTGTGGGGGGGGCTTCGGATTGACTCAACGTCTGGCTTTCCAAGGAGGGCATGGATCAACAGGCGTCATAATCTACCCGGCCGCGGCAGGGGCGGTCGATTGAAAATTCCGGCACCAGCCGGTGGATGCGGGCTTGTCAGGGGCGATCCGGGCGGGATGGATCGGCGCCATGCAAGATCCGCTCGCCGCGCTGCCCCACGGTCAGGAGTTCCGATTCGTGGATGCCATCGACCGACTCGATCCCGGAAAATCCGCCACCGCGAGTTACCGGGTGCGGGGCGACGAGGCCTTCCTGGCCGGGCACTTTCCCGGCAATCCGCTGATGCCAGGGGTGATCCTGATCGAGGCGATCGCGCAGCTTGGCGGGGTGGTCGCACAGAGTGATTCCGCCATCCCGCCGTTGCGGAATCTGCTGCTCACCGGGGTGCGCGGTGCGAAGATCCTCGGCGCCGCCAAACCGGGTGAAACACTGACCCTGCGGGCCGAGGTGGAAGGCCGGCTCGGCGGGATGATCCAGGTTTCGGGCGAAGTCAGCACCGGCGACCGCCCGCTGGCGACCGCGAAGATCATGCTCAGCGGGCAGGAAGACGCTTCTTGATCGGCTTCACTCCCACTGGCGCACCACGAGGTTTTCCAACATCTTGTCGAGCTTGTCCAAACTCGGATCAATCTCAGTGGCATGTTGCTCAAGCCAGGTGATCGCGTCGCCTTGATACGAGTCGTAGTCTTGAACGAATTCGTGGTACGGCTCGAAGCGTTGTCCAAGGTGCTCCAATGAATCTTCTCCCGGCAATCCCGGGAGGGTAACCGGGAATGTGGCGAGGACCTGACAGGTGTTATCGTCCGAAATGCCCACAAACAGGTAGTGGAGCTGCCCCTTCCGGATCATTTGCGGTTCGATGGTCCGTTGGGCGATCATTCGAATTCCGTAGCCACCTTCGAAGTCGAGGCGCTTTTTCAGGCAATCGAAGGTGAGGGAACCGTCCATCACCGCCGGGCATGGATCCACTCCTTCTCCCCGGATGGTCGCATCGAGTTTTTGCCGCATGGACTGGATGACTGCAGTGGAGTCTCGGAGCCCTTCGGTGCCGTCCCGGAAGATCGAGGCCCATTCTCTGGCCTTGTGGATGAGAATCTGGGGGGCGGTGGGATTATCCCCGGCGTCCATTTGTGAGAGCGTGAATCCCGGCGGTATCGCCGCTGGCAGGCGAATCGCCCAGTGCTGGGGGCGGACGCCGAAGTGTGGTTTGAGCAGAGGGGGCGAAGGATCCCCCTCCGCCTCGGCCTGCTGAAGCCACTTGAATTGATCGGGGGTGTAGAGCGCATGCGCCGGGACCTTCTCGATTGAGGCGGAGGCTCTCCACCCGGGCGGCAGGTCGATTTCAAAAGGACCCGCCAGAAGTCGAGGGGCCGCGTCGTTGGGAGGGGTTCGGGTAGGACCTGCCGTCTTGCGGCCTTTGCAGCCGCAAAGGGTGGCAAACGCCAGATGGATCCAGCTTCTCCGGGAGATGGTCATGACCAGCGCTTCTTGAGCTCGGCCCGGGACTGCGACCAGCAGGAGCCGTCCGCATCGGCAATCCAGTGACGAGGCATCTCCCAGCCGGCGAGGGCGGCGGTGGCGGCTTGGCGCAGGGACTCGAGGGATGCCGACTTCAGCTCCACCATGGCGGTGATTTCCTCGACCCGTTCGGGGTCGTGGCTCGGCACGCCGAAGACCCGCGCCTTTTCAACCAGTCCAGTGGCCATCAGCGCGGCCTCGATGCGCGCGGGACCGATCTTGCGGCCGGCGACGTTGATCGATTCCGCGCCGCTGCTTTCGAGGAACAGCCGGCCGTTCTCGATCCTGCCGTAGTCCTGGGTCAGGAACTCGCCGTTGCCGAGGCGCTCGGTTTCGCGGGACGATTCGTAACCGAGCGCCACGGAGGTGCTTTGGACCAGGAATCGGCCGGACGCATCCACTGCCACCGTGACCCCGTCGAGCGGTGTTCCAAGGTCGGAAGCATCGCTGCGCGGTTGGCTGCTGGAGTCGTAGGAAATGCCGCCGCATTCGCTGGCGCCGTAGAAGTTGTGCAGTTTCAGCCCGCAGCGCTCGAAGACTGCTTGCTCCAGCTCAAGGGACAGCGGTGCCCCGGCGGAGACCGCGAGGGCGATTTTGTCGGCGCGGAGGATGCCCGATCGCAGCCAAGCCTTCCACATGGACGGCACGGCCGGCAGCACGACCGAGTCGTGCATGGCCATCGCGTCGGCCATCACCTTGGGGAAGGGCACCTCGACGGCATGCACCGGCACCCCGTGGAGCAGCAAGGGAAGGATGACGCTGGAGAATCCATACGAGTGCGTCACCGAAATCGCGGCCAGGTTCGGGACTTCGGGCCGCAGGCCCATCGCGGCGACCAGGCGATCGGCGTCGGCGGCGATCTGCCCGGCGGAAAAGAACACGGCTCGCGGGGTCCCGCAGATTCCGGGCGTCAGCTTGAGGTGGACGGTTCCCTCGGGGAATTCGGCCGGCAACGCGGGTTCGGCGGTGCTTTTCTCGACCGGCAGGACCGGCTGGCCGTCGCGCCAGCCACGCAGCACCGCGGTGGCGATCTCCGCCACGCAGCCGCTCGCGATCACCGGTCGCGAGGCCACCGGCAGGGCGTCCAGGCGGTCGGCGAGGTCACCGAAAGTCCACACGTCGTGGCCGTCGATGATCGCGGTGCGGTCGCGGAATCGCTCACAGGTTTCGGTCCATCGGGGAAGCAGCATTTGACAAGCTCGACGGCTGTTGCCTAGCTGCGCGGGGCCGCGCCCGACGAGCCCGAACTTTCGAAATTCTTTTCCCGTGGCCTTTCACGCCGACCACGAATTCTCCTCCCAACCCCGTCCCGTCGTCATCAGCGGCGCGGGGATCCTGACCTCGATGGGCTGCGGCCTCGATGCGAACGCCGCCGGCTTCCGCGCCGGCCGCACGGCCTTCCGGCCGGTCGATTTGTTCGATGTCTCCCGCCAGCGCGTCGGCACGGCCGGTCAGGCCGAATTGCCGGACAGCCTGCCCTACGTGCCCCGCAAGGAATGGGCGCGGATGGACCGTGGCACCCGCATGGCGCTCATCTCCGCCCGCGAGGCGCTCGAAACCGCGGGGCTCTCCGGCGGTGAGATGCCGGTGATTGTGGGCACCTCGGCGATCGCGATGCCGGTCGGTGAAAAATACTACCTGCAGGCCGTCGAGGGAACGTCCCGGCGCGGCCAGTTCCTGCGCGTCGAGACCTACCAGGCCCAGTACCAGATGACCGCGATGATGCGGGCGCTGGGAGTCCGCGGGCCCTTGCGGATCATTTCCAATGCCTGTGCCTCCGGCGCGAATGCGATTGGCCACGCCTACCAGATGGTCTCAGAAGGCAAGGCAGAGCGGGTCCTGGCCGGCGGCTACGACGCGCTCAGCCAACTGGTGTTCGCGGGCTTCGATTCGCTGCAGGCACTTTCTCCCAGTGGGATTCCACGTCCCTTCGACGCCGCGCGCGATGGTCTTGCGATTGGCGAGGGTGCGGGCTTCGTAGTGGTCGAGTCGCTCGACGCCGCCCGGGCCAGGAACGCGGACAGCTTCGGCAGTCTCCTCGCCTACGCCGCCGCGACCGACATCCATCACCTGACCCAACCCCACCCGGAAGGAGACGCCGCGCTCGGCACGATGACGCGCGCGACCCGACAGGCGGGCCTGGAGCCGGAGCAGGTCGACTACATCAACTCCCACGGCACCGGGACGCCGCTCAATGATGTCGCGGAAGCCCGCGCGATTTCGCGCTGGGCCGGGGCCGCCACGGCGAAGATCCGCGTTTCCTCGACCAAGTCATCGATCGGTCATCTGCTCGGCGGTGCGGGTTCGGTGGAATCGGTCCTGTGCCTGCTGGCGCTCCGCGACCAGTTCCTGCCTGCCAGCCTCAGTGTCCGCGAGGTCGACCCGGTGGTGGAGTTCGACCTGGTGCAACAGCCCCGTGACGCCCGGGTGAAGGTCGCGCTGACCAACTCGTTCGGCTTCGGCGGTGCCAATGCCACGCTCATTTTCCGGAAGGAGGACCAAGCATGAAGCCGATCGCGATCGCTGGCACGGGTGCCGTCAGTCCCGCGGGCTGGGGGGTGCCGGCCTTGATGGAAATGCTCGATGCGGGTGTCCGGCCGCCGTTGTCGGAGCTCTCGCGCGAGCGCCGGGACGGGCCTCCGGTGGTGACGCCGGTGCTGCGTGTTCCGGGGGCACCGTCCGGCTTGCCGAGGAACCCGCGCTTGCGCCGGGTTAGCCCGATTTCAAAGTTCGCCGCGGCCGCTGCGATCGAGGCGCTCGGTCCGGAGCGCATCGAGCGGATCGCGACCGGGGATTTCCGGCTCGGGGTGATCTGCTCGCTGATGAACGGCTGCGTGAATTACTCGAACCGCTTCTTCGGGGAGGTGGTGTCGGACCCTTCGGTGGCGAGCCCGATCCTGTTTCCGGAGACGGTCTTCAACGCGCCGTCCAGCCACCTGTCGGCGATGTTTGCCTCGACCGCCCCGAACGACACCCTGCTGGGCGACGGGGCGGAAGTTTTCACCGCCTTGGAGCTCGCGGCCGAATGGCTGCAGCGCGGCGACTGCGACGGTGTGCTGGTCGTGGCGCCGGAAGAGATCGACTGGCTCAGCGCCGAGGCGCTGCAACTATACTCCGATCACTACGTGCCGTCGGAAGGGGCGGGTGCCATTTATCTCGAACCCGGGGCCGAGGGCCCGCTCCTGTTGTCGGTCCCCGATCCGGTGGCGCTTGTGCCGGGAGGGGATCGCGCGGCGGCGTTGGAGGAGTTGTCCGCGGCGAGCGGCGCCAGCGACGATGGCCGGACCTTGCTTGCCGATTCGAGGACCGGGGTGCCCCGCTATGATGATCCGGAGAACAGGGCCTTCGCCAGCTGGCAGGGGCGACGGATATCGGTGAAGAAGCTACTGGGCGAATCGTATGGTGCCACTTCGGCCCTGCAGCTTGTGGCGGCGGTGGCGCTTTTGGGCCGGAAAGAGGCGGACCGGGCTCTGGTGACTGCGTTGGGCGGGAACGAGCAGGCGGCCGGTTGTTGGATCGGACAAAAATAAAACAACCCCGACGGCTTGGCGCCGTCAGGGTCGGTGGGTGGCAGTTGGAAAGGTGATCTATTTCGCGTCACGTTCCGCATCGGCGGCATCCTCCAAGGCGTCCGCTTTCTCCTCGGCGGCCTTCCGCAGGGCGTCGGCATTGTCTTCCGCAGCATCCGCCCGGGCTTCGGCCGTTTCCTTGGCGGCATCGGAAGCGCCGGCGGCCTCGTCACGGATGCGGTCGGCGGCATCCTCGGTGGCGTCGGCAGCTTTTTCCGCCTGCTTGCGGGTCATGTCGGCCTGGTCCTCAAGCTGGTCGGCCTTTTGCTCGAGAGCATCCTGACGGCGATTTTCTTGCTCCGAATCGCAGGAGGTCAGGAAAAAGGCGTAAACGGCGGTGGCGATGGTGGACATGATGAATGGAATTTTCATGGAGGTCGGATTGGTTGTTCAGGCCGGAGCGGCTTGTGATCTCTCATTGCAGATGGTGGGCCGACGCATTTTCAACGGGTTATGAAGGGGTCAGGGTGGGATTTGCCTGAGGGGGCGCCCCGGGTGGATGCATCTTGCATGATGATGCCTCCTTGTTTGCGGAGACTTGCCGGTCGGGCCGGGCTCTGTTCCCGTGGCGGCGGAATGAATCAGGTGCCGACGGCGGAGAATGTTGTGGAGATGCTGCGTGACGAGGGCATCGCGGAACTGGCGGTGGATTTTCCCGCGGACGGGAACCTCTTCGACGCCGGGATGGACTCGATGGCGGTGATGCAGTTGATCGTGGTGGCGGAGGAACGGTTCGGCGCGGTGATCGGGCCTGCCGATGCGGGGCGGGAAAACCTGGAGACTCCGGCGGCGTTGGCCCGATTGATCGCGAGCAAGGTGCCATGAGTCGAGATGTCATCGTGCTGGGTGCCGGGAGCGCGGGGCTGGCGGCGGCGGTGACCGCGGCGCGCGAGGGGGCGCAGGTGACCTTGCTGGAGCGCCACGGATATGCCGGCGGGATGGGCACGGCGTCGCTGGTGCACACGTTCTGCGGGCTCTACCGGATGGGGGAGGGACCGCCGGTGATGGCGAACCCGGGATTCCCGGCGGAGATGGCTGGGCGGATGCTGGCATCGACGGGCGATGGCGGACCGGTGAAAATGGGCCGCGTCTGGGTCTTGCGACAGCACCCGGTGGATTTTGTGAGGATCGCCGACGAACTCCTGCGCGAGAGCGGGATCGAGGTGATCTACCATGCCGAGGCGTTCAAGGCCGGGCGTGAGGGCGGGCTGTGGGCCGTCGACTACGCCTGTCGCGGTCAAATCCGGCGGCTGGAAGGGAAGACGGTGGTCGATGCCAGCGGCGATGCGGTCCTGGCGGGTCTGCTGGACGGGGCTAGCTATCAGGCGGAGCCCGCGAAGTTGCAGCGTCCCGCTTACGTGTTTGGCGTCCAGGGTGTTATCGAAGGCGAGCAAGGGCTGGCGCTGGCCGGCAGGATCGTCGACGGCATCCGGCGGGGTGTCCTGTCGCAGGCGGCGCTCGGCTTGCATTTTCGCGCCAGCGGCCGGGCGGGGGAGTTGTTCGGGACGATCGACCTGTCCGGCGCGGAGGAAGGGGACTACGACCCGCTCGACGGGGCTTGTTTGTCGCGATTGGAGGAAGTCGGCCGCTCGGTCGCCGGCGCGGCGGTGGATTTCCTCAAGGGCGAGGCCGGTGGTTGGGGCGGCGCTTACATCTCCCATTGGCCGGTGCGGGCGGGGGTGAGGGAGAGCCGGCGCTGGCAAGGTCGCTATCGGCTCACCGGCGACGAGGTTCTGGGCGGGGTCCGGCACGCCGACGACATCGCCTTGGCGGCCTGGCCGCTGGAGTTCCGGGAAACCAACCGCGGGCCGAAATTGCGCTACCCGGACGGTGACAGGGCCGCCGGAATCCCGCTGGGGTGCCTGCAGCCGGTGGCACCGGAGGGCATTTTCACGGCCGGACGCTGTATTTCCTGCGATCACGACGCGCAGGCGTCGGTGCGGGTGATGGGGACCTGTTTCGCGACCGGCCAGGCGGCGGGTCTGGCGGCCGTCCTGGCGGCCCGGGGGGAGCCTGTCGAGGGGCTTCCTGCACGCCTGGAAGCCCGGTTCGGGCCCTTGGAATGAGGTTGCCAGTAGGCGGTACCGCGGGCATGGTCGCGCGGGTGGCGGGCCGGCGGACCGGTGCGCCGTTTTCTTGGATCCGGAGCCTGCGGGCGCGGTCAGGTCATTGCCGATGAATATTTTCCAGCGCCTCGCGTCGAAAGTTCTGCTGGGACCAGCCGAATCCGGCAGGGCGGCTTCCGGAGTGCCGGAGGCGTCCGCGGAGGACGATGACCAGGCCCTCGTGCTGCGTGCGCAAGCAGGCGACATGCGGGCATACGACGAATTGGTCACCCGCCACCGGGGGAGAATCTATGCCATGATCCGCAATATGGTCAAAAACGAGACCGACGCCTGGGACCTCTCGCAGGAGGCCTTCATCAAGGCATGGCGAGCCTTGCCGCGCTTCGAGGCCAAGGCGCGGTTCTCGACGTGGATGTACCGGATCGCCCACAATACGGTCTACGATTTCACCCGCCGGCGCCGTCCGGAGGGAGGCGATGAGATCAACGACGAGCTGTTCACCCGTGACCGGATCGACCCGGCGGCGGTGGCGACCCCGTCGGAGTCGCGCAGCCCCGACCAGGCGCTGGCAGGGGACGAGCTGCGGGGCAAAATCGAGGCGGCGCTTGAAAAGCTGTCTCCCGAACATCGCGAGGCGGTGATTCTGAAAGACGTCCAGGGTCTCGCGTATAAGGAGATAGCCGAGGTCATGGAATGCTCGCTCGGCACCGTGATGAGCCGACTTTTTTACGCCCGACAAAAACTCCAATCCCTCCTCAAGGATGAATACGATGCCCGATGAAGAATTGCTGGCCCTCTGGGTGGAGGACGAACTCGATGGCTCGTCGGCGGCTGCCGTGGAAGCATGGGCCGCCTCCCAGCCGGAGTGGCTCGAACGGCGCGAACAGGCACGGCAGTTAAAGCCGCTGCTGCAGGCGGCCCTGCCCGGACGGGAAGACCCGCCCTACGCCGAGTTTTTCAATGCCAGGATCGGACGGGAGATCGCCCGCGAGGCGGCGGCGCTCGGCCCGGCCTCACCGGGGGAGACTCCCTCCTCCGGATTCTGGAAATGGTTTCTGCCGGCCACCGCGGTGGCGGGAATGGCCTTGTGCTTCTGGGGGGGGACCCGCTTCGGTCCAACGGTCGCGGCAGACAACGCGACGGCGACCATTCCCGCGGAGCAAATGCCGATCGTCTACACGCCGGAGAAGGGCGTGAACGCCGCGTATTTTGCCTCGGCGCCGGCGGATGCGATGGTGATCGTGTTGGACGGGGTCGCGGCGATTCCCGATAGCTTTGAGATCCCCGAGACCGCCGCGGTCGAGGAACCGATGGATTCGACGGCCAGCCTGATCCTTCCCGCACCATGAAAAGGCGGTTGATGCTCCTGGGGTTGACGCTTGCCGCGTGGGTCCCGGCGAATGCCCAGACGGATCCGGGGAAGGATACCATCGGGGTGGTGACCACCACCGTCTACTACGGGACCGATGGCGATCCGGAGGCGGCGGGACCGCGCGCGAAGCCGGTGAGCGACGAGGTGTCGGAGCGGCTGGCGAGCGAGGAGAAGCTCAAGTTCAACAAGTACCTTGAGCTCGGCAGGGAGGAGAAGCCGCTATTCCGCAGTTATGAAAACTGGGCGCAGCCGCTCTCACCGAGCGACGAAATCCTGGTGCGGTTCGAGGCCCAGAGCAAAGTTTCCAAAGAAGTCATGCGGATGGACGTTGAATTGTGGTTGAGCCGGAAGAAGATCCTCAAGACCGATGCTGCCATGCAGCCCGACAAACCGCTGCTGGTCTTGGGACCGGAGTGGCGGGGCGGCCGCCTGATCATCTCGGTAGCGCTTGCTCCCGGCCGCCCGAAGAATCCATAGTCCCACCATGAAATTGATCCCGACCTGCTGGCTTGCCAGCTGCCTGGTGCTTTCCGCCGCCGGTGAATTGACCTT
Source organism: Neoluteolibacter marinus (assembly GCF_014904755.1). Taxonomy (GTDB): domain Bacteria; phylum Verrucomicrobiota; class Verrucomicrobiia; order Verrucomicrobiales; family Akkermansiaceae; genus Haloferula; species Haloferula marina. Next base: position 31,696 of record NZ_JACZFQ010000025.1, on the reverse strand, counting down.
TGACGAGTTGACCAAGGTGGTCGAGGCCGGGCCCGATGCCCGCGTCGTCACCATGGATTTCAATTTCAAGAATGAGACCGACGGGGAGCTGGTGATCGACCGCTATGATGCCGCATGCACCTGCATCGAGGCGAAGATCAAGGGCGGCAAGCTCATCTATCAGCCCGGCGAGTCGGGAGTGATCCGGGCCTCATTCGACATGTCGAATTTCTCGGGCACCGTCGACAAGTCTCTGATGGTGTGGATGAAAGGTGATCGGGAGACCATGCCCTCGGTCACCTTGACCACCCGGGTGAAGATTCCGGAGCTGGTGGAAATGGATCCCAAGACCTTGATCTGGGAGAAGGGCAGCAAGGTGGAGCCGAAGACGGTGACCCTGACGATGAAACATACGGAGCCGATCCGGATCACTTCGATCTCCGGCGCGGATTCGAGGTTTTCACAGGAGCTGAAGACGATCGAGGACGGCAAGAAGTATGAAGTCGTCGTGACCCCGGCCAGCACCGACACGGTAGGCATGGGAGTGATTCACATCGAGACCGATTGCCCGCTGAAGCGCTACAAGTCGCAGCGGATCTTCATGGTGGTGCGCCAGCCGTTGGCGAAGCCGGCCCAAGCGTCGGCGAAGCCATGAGGGCAGCCACCGAGCTGGTCCTGATCCTCGCCGTGGCGGCCCTCGGTGCATTGGCGACTTGGAAGATCAGCGGGCCACCATCGCGCGAGGTGCCCTGCGACCCGGCGTCGCTCGGGGCCGACGAGATCTGCCTGGCGACCTTGACCGCCGAGTGGCCCGAGGGAAGTTTCATTTGGATCGACGCGCGGAGCGAGAGCGAGTGGAAGGATGGCGGGGTGCCGGGTTCCATTCACCTCACGACGGTGAGCGAGATCCCTTTCGACCAGCAGATCGAAGCCTCGTTTGAGAAACTGGCGACGGCGCAGAGGGTGGTCGTCTATTGCAGCACGGCGGCCTGTGGGACCAGCAAGGAGGTGGTGAAGCGCCTCAACGAGCTGGGGATGATTCCTGAAGTCCGGGCCTTGCACGGTGGCTGGGACGCGCTCAAACAAGCCGGGATGGTCACGGGTTCCAGCTCAGGGCATTGATGTCCAGGAGCTCGAGGTACGGGTGGTCCGGATCCTCCATGTGATTCCATTGCAGGGTCACGGTCGCGCGAATCCGGAGGCCCCAACGCAAGGACGAAGAGGGATCTTCCACCATCGCCTTGAAGCGTGAACCGACCGAGACATAGGAGCGCGCGGTCTCGCGGCCGAAGGGACTGGGAAGCAGCTTGAAGGTGAACTTGTGATCGCCATTCGGAACACTCTTGTCATGGCACCCGCTGACCGCTTCGAGGATGACGTGGAACCTGGCGGGATCGGAATCATTCGGCGTGGCGACAAATGAATCAAGCCGGCCGCCGACCAGGTCGAGGAAAGCGGGGAGGAACACCTTTGGCGGCTGGTTCCCGCGCTGTCGAACCACCACGGCATAGTCGATGTTCCGCTGGCCCTCGGCGAAGAAGGAAACGCGATAGGGATACTCGGTCAGTTGCTCCATCGGGTTTTCCTGGGGCAGCTCCGAGAAGATCTGGGCGACTTCCGGCAAGGGCCTCGCCAGGAGGGTTCCCGCGAGTTCTTGCTCCGTGGCGGCGGGTTCGACCATCCCGACCCGGGAGGCCGCGTCGGGGGCCTTCAGGAAGGCCTCGAGCAAGGCGTTGGCCGCCAAAGCGGGTGACTCGTCGGCAGGCCTCAGGGCGGTTTCGGCCGACTCGACATTTTCCTCTGCGGGCACGGTGGGTTCCGGCGGCGCGGCCGGAGCGGGCGAGGCTGGAAATACAGGGCTTGTGGCGGCGGGTTTCGCCGCCGACAGATCCAGCGGACGCTGGGCCTGCTTGATCCGTTGCCGCGGTCCGTCGGGAAGGAAGAAGTAGAGCAACAGATAGACGATGGTGACCGCCAGCGCCGAGAAGCTCGCAGGCAGCAAGGCGTGAACCAGCCGTGACGAGCGCGGGTCATCTGCCGGCGGTGCCAACGGGATCGACTGGCGCAGCTGGTCGTCGTCGGTGCTCCGCCGCGGCTGGATGGGCTCGGTGGGAGGGCGCTCCGGAAGCTTCCTGGGCTCGGGGCGGATCTTGGATCCTCCCGCGGCCTTGGTTCCGGCCGCCGGAACCGGAGCGGGCGCTGGGGCCGGCACTTCGAACGACTTCGGCGGTGGCGACGCGGTCTTGATCGTGGTGACGAGCGGCGCGGTGATCGACGCTTTGCAGCTGGGACAAGGGCCCGTCACGCCCGCCAAGCTCGAGGGCACCGTCAGGCGCACCTTGCAATGCGGACAACAAAAGGAGAGGGTTTCCGTCGCCATCGGGGAGAATGTTTCCAGACCCCCCGGAAGCTAACGGACCCGGGAGAGAGCGTCAACGATCCGCTGTCTCCCGGTCCTGGCGTGGACCTCAGTGTTCCAGCGGGCTTTCCCCCGAGGCATCGCCGAGGTGGGAGACCTTTTCGGGCAGGAACTTTTTGAAGCGGGTCTTGTCGATGGCCTTCATGTACGCCTCCTCGGGGGAGATCATGTTGGCCTGGAGCTTGGTCCAAATCGACTCGTCCATGAACTGCATGCCGTCCGCCTTGCCGCCGGTGATGACGTCATAAAGCTTCTGGGTGGCGCCTTCACGGATGATCGCGGAAACCGCCGGGGTGGCGAACATGATCTCGTGGACCGCGGTCCGTCCCGGCTTGTCGGAGCGCTTGCACAGGAGCTGTGCGAGAACCCCCCGCAGCGAGGCGGCAAGCATGGTGCGCACCTGCGACTGCTGGTCGGCCGGGAAGACGTCGATGATACGGTCGACAGTCTTGCGGGCGTTGTTGGTGTGCAGGGTGCCGAACACCAGCAGACCGGTTTCCGCCGCCGTGAGTGCCAGCGAGATGGTTTCGAGGTCGCGCATCTCACCCACGAGGACGATGTCGGCGTCCTCACGGAGTGCCGCGCGCAGGCCGTCGGAGAACGACGGGGTCTGGATCGGGACCTCGCGTTGGGTGATGATCGACTTTTTGTTGCGGTGAACGAACTCGATCGGCTCCTCGATGGTGATGATGTGCCGGTTGAAGTTCGTGTTGATGTAATCCAGCAACGCGGCGAGCGTGGTCGACTTGCCCGAACCGGTCGGACCGGTGACCAGGATGAGGCCGGAACGGATGTGGCCGAACTGCTTGACGACCTCCGGCACGCCGAGCGACTCCAGCGACATGATCTCGGTCGGGATCAACCGGAACACCGCGCCGAGACCGTTGTTCTGCTTGAGGTAGTTGCAACGGAACCGCGAGTCCTCGTCCATCGCGTAGGCGAAGTCCAGGTCACCCGTCTCGAGATAGCGCTCAAAGGCCTTCGGGTCGCAGATCTCGGCGAGCATTTCCTTGAACGCACTGCCTTCGAGAACGGGTTCGTCAGGGATCGGGGTGACCGCCCCGTGGACACGGATCTTCGGCGGCTGGCCTTCGGTCAAATGGAGGTCCGAGCCCCCGGAGGAAACGAGGTACTGGAAATAGGCGTCGATGCGGGCCATGGAATTCGTTCTTGGAAATCAGGATTGGAAGAAATTGCGCATCTGGATCTTGTCCTCACAGCGGAAGAGCGCCTCTTCCTGCGTGATCAAGCCCTTGATGTAGAGCTTCCGGAGGGACTCGTCCATGGTGATCATACCGACGTTCTTGCCGGTCTGCATGATGCCGGGGAGCATGAAGGTCTTGCCATCGCGGATGGTGGCGGACACGGCGGGCGTGTTGACGAGGAGCTCGAGCGCCAGTTCGCGGCCCTGGCCGTCGGCGCGGGGCACGAGCTGCTGCGAGATGACGCCGCGCAAGGACTCCGATACCATGATCCGGATCTGGTCGCGCTGGTCGACGGGGAACACGTCGAGCACCCGGTCCAGCGTCCGCGGTGCGTTGCCGGTGTGAAGGGTGCCGAGCACCAAGTGACCGGTTTCCGCGGCGGTGAGCGCGAGGGAGATGGTCTCGAGGTCGCGCATTTCCCCGACCATGATCACGTCGGGGTCTTCCCGCAGCGCACCGCGCAACGCCTTGGCGAAGGATTCGGTATGGGTGTGAACCTCGCGCTGGTTGACGTGGCAGCCCTTGGATTCGAAGACGTATTCGATCGGGTCTTCCAGCGTCAGGATGTGGTCCTCGCGGTCGGAGTTGATGAAGTCCACCAGGGCGGCAAGGGTCGTGGACTTGCCCGAGCCCACGGCGCCGGTCACCAGGATGAGGCCGTTGTGGTAACGGGTGAGGGGCGTCAGGTGCTCCACGGGGAGGTTGATGTCCTCCATGCTGCGGATGTTGGTGTTGATGATCCGGAACACCATGTCGTAGCCAAGCCGTTGCTTGACCACCGAGGCTCGGAAACGGCCTTCGCTGTTGTAGTAGGCGAAGTCGACGTCACCCTTTTCCTGCAGGCGGTTCCATTCCCGTTCCCCGAGGAAGGACTTCGCGAGGTGTTCGGTTTCCTCGGCAGTGAGGGGCGGATGGTCGGCCCAGATGGGCATCAGCTGGCCAAATCGGCGCCATGCAGGTGGGTAGGCCGTCGGAAGGTGAACGTCGGAACATTCATACTCGCGGCCGAGTTTGAGATATTCATCAACGTGATCGAGTACGCGGTGCTCGGACATGAGGACTTGGGTTAGAGCGGGAAGATGGAAGCTTGAAAAGCAGGAAGTGCGAATGCGTCTCAGGATGGCCGGTTCACCGTGGAATCATGCGGAATGAAGCGACTCTGCAGGGCTCGCAAGGCCCAGGTTTGTAGGGTTGGACGGGCCAAGGCGATGGCTCCGCTCAAAGCGAGGCTCCACCATGCGCGCCGTACTTTTTCTTCACGTTTGCGGGGGCGCCGCACGAGCATGCTGGTGAGCAAGCCGGCGCCCAGGGATCCACCGAACCATGCCAAGGGTTTGGAAAGAATCGAGTCCTTGACCCGGGCGGGAACGTCAAAGCGATGACGGAGCGTGTTGAGGTCGGAGCCCAAGGCCTGGCGCGAGGCGCGGATGCGCTCGATCAGGATTTCGGCTTCTCGTTGAGATGGGCGAGCCATTCGCGGTCTTTTGAGAGTTCCGTTTTCAGCAGTGAAAACGAGGGAGGGGATGGACGGCGCACGGCGAGGGTGGCGAGTCCGGCGACAAGCAAGTGAAGGAATGCGGCGCCCAAGGTCACGAAGTACCACGGAACGCTCTCCTGGGCGGCGGAAATCCAGCCGATGAGTCCGGCGACGATGGCAATCCACGCCAATACGGCGCAGCCGGCGATGAGGCCGATCAGGACGCCTTTGCGCGCCGCCACCTGACCGGCATCCTTGGCTTCCAAGGCGAACAAATCGAGCCGGGCCGAGATGAATTCCGGCACGGATTCCCGCCATGAGGACTCTCCCTTCGGCGCGGGTTCTGGAGCTTCGGTCATATGGTCAATGGACATCCAGCGGCCCTGAAAAAGACCGCTACGCCCGCGAGAGGCAATCCCCGCTCCCGATCAGCGGCGTGCGATCAAGCCGATGATGAACCCGAGACCCAAAGCCCCGACCACGCAGCGGGTCGGATGTTGGCGGATGTAGTCTTCGGTGGTGATGTGCATCTCCTTGGCCTTGACCCGCGTTTCGCGCCACTGCTCGTCGGCAGCCGTGCGAATCTCCTTGGCCTTGTCTCCAGCGGCTTGCTTGAGAGTGCCGGCCTTTTCCGTGGCGGCTGCCTTGAAGGCCAGCGCTTTTTCGCTGGCGACCTCACGGGCGTGCTGGACGGACTCGACCGCGCGGTCCTTCAGGGCACGGGCTTGTTCGGTGGCTTGGTTGGCGATCGATTTCGCCTTGTTTTCCGCAGCGGCGCGGAGGTCGTCGGCGGCTTGGCCAACCGATGGAGATGTAGAGAATCCCGCGTTGGGATCGAGCGAACCGGCGTTGGTGGCGAAAGTGTCTGACATGGCAGTAAGAAGTTTGAATGAAGCGACGGTATCCAACGACCGCGCTGGAAAAAGCTGGCACCGTTGGGTGGATGGCGCAAGGAAGGATGTGGTGCCGGGGCCGTTGAATCGCGGTAAATCAGGGTTTGTTCCGCAGGCGAACTCCGGTTGCCTTCGGCGGGGCGAACAACATTTCCTCCTCGGCCTTCGGCGGGGAAGTGAACATCACGTTGTCCCATTTCGGCTCGCGGAGGGGACCGGTGCCGCGGAATTGGAAGAGTCCGTAAAAGGGTCGCAGTGGCAATGTAATCACACCGAATAGACCCCGGGCATTCATCCGGATGGTCATGTTCAATGACATCTTGTTCAGGTTCGCCTTGGCATCGCCGGTGAAGACCAGGGACGGGGTGGTGGTGAGGAAGTCGGTGGTGCTGAGAACCCCTTCGGTCACGCTGAAAGTGCAGAAGGCGTCCTTGGCCTGCTGGAAGCCGGCCTTGCGGTTCGCCAGTACCGCCGACAGGACCGGCGACAAGGGCCCGAAGATCGGAACCGAAAACAGTTCGCCCTCCTCCAGGGCGATCAATCCGGTGCCATTCAGGCCTTGGGCGCCTTCGCCGTGATAGTCGAAATCCATGCGTCCGGTGATGAAGCCCTTCGCCTTCTTGTCGAAGCCGCTGGCGACCGAGATCTCCGGCAAGCTCAGGCGGGTCCAGTCGAGCTCGCCCTTGATCCGCTGTCTCTCACCTTCGGGAAGCACATCGAACTTTCCGCGCACCGGGCCATCGAACACCTCGAAGGTGAGGTCGCGCACCTCGGTCGAGCGGGGATTCACCTGAACGTCGGTTTCCAAGCCGGACAGCAGCAAGTCGGTGCCGGCGAACTCATAGGAGACTTTTTCCAGGGTCTTGCCGTGTACCTTGAAGTCGGTCTTGGGGGCGCCGTCGAACAGGCCGATCACCCCGCCCCCGCTGAGCCGCGGGGTCGTGTGGAAGCGATATTCCTCGAGGTGGTCCGCGACCCTGGGGAGGAACATCCGCAGGACCGGTGCCGGCCAGAAGTCGCCTTCGATTCCCTCCAGGGTGAGGGTCGACGGCTCCCGGTCGTAGCGCACGCGGTCGACCTTGGCCTTGCCGGTCATCGGGCCCCCGTGAGCCTTGCGCAGGGGATAGTCGGTGTAGTCGAACTCGACCGTGCCGCCGGTGAAGTCAAGGAAGTCGTGGTTCAGGTTCATGTCCACCCGCGCCACGCGGAACGGGGTGCCCTTGTAGCTCATGTGGGTGGCCCGGGCTTTGCCGGACGCGTCCCAGTCGTGGTGGTCGCGGGGGTTGAAGCGCACCTTGATGCGGGCATCGACCTCGGTGTCGTCGCAATCGTCGAAATCCGCGAACACCTTGCCCAAGGGGTGCTTGTCGAAGAATCCCCGCCAGACGCCGATGCGCAGGTCGGTGGCGACTTCCAGCCGCACTTGTTCCGGTTGGGCGAGCAAGCGGCCGCGCAGCGATCCGTCGGGGCGGGTGATCTCCAGTTCGTCGAGGAACAGGTTGGTGCCGTCCCACGAGAGATTGCTCTCGAGCCGCTGGGCGGTGCGGCCGTTGAACTTCACCTCACGGGCGTCGAGGTGGCCGGTGAGGTGATAGGTGGGCGGCTCGTTCTCCGGCCATTCGAAAGTGCCACGGGCCGAGATCTCGGGTCGTGACTGGAAGCTCACCTTGTCCAGCAAGGCACTGGCCTTGAACTCCCGCAGCAGGGCGGGGAGGGCGAGGTTCGAGCGGGCGTTGAAGTGTCCGGAACGGGTGGCCAGATCGTACTCCAGGCGACCGTCCAGCGAGCCGCCGCCGTCTTCGACTTCAAGCGACTCGAGGATCATCAGCCGGCCGCGCATTTCCCCCGTTGCCTCGAGGCGCTTGATGAAAATGCCGCCGCGCTCCAGGCCATCGCTCTTGAGCTGGATCCCGGCCCGCACCGACTTCGGATCATCGAGGTCGCCTTCCACCCGGATGCGGATCACGGGCGGGGACGCCGGGTCGAATTGCCAGGGTTCGAGCAGGCCGATCACCCGCGTCAGCAGCCGTTGCCGGTAGAGGCGGGCTTCCTCGTTCTCCACCTGGTTGGCGGTGAGCCGCTGACGATAGCCTAACATCAGTGCCTCGAACTCCATCCGGACGCCCTCGACCTCGCCGCGGGCGCCGCGGATTTCGAGCCGCCGTCCGCCGGGCATCAGGACGCGGCCGTTGGCATTCTTGATCTCCAGCACCTTGGAATGCGGGTCGTCGGGATCCGCGGGTAAAGAGAGGGATCCGTTCTTGAGGTCGAGGCGCTCGACCCGGACATTGCCGCGTGCGAGCTTCGTCCGATCGACATCGACCAGCACCTCGCTGGCGCGCGCGACCACCCGCTGGCGCGACTCGTCGCTGTAGACCACCACCTCGTCCGCTTCGATCCCGCGCAGCGGCCAGTAGCGCAGACCGGCGATGTCGGCATGGAGACCCTGGGCGGCGAGCGCCTTTTCGATCTCATCGCGCCACGAGTCGGGCAGTCCGGTCTGGTTGGCCCACCACAGCCCGCAACCCGCCGCGATCACCATGCAGAAGCCCAGCAGTGCCGCCAGGGTCCTCAGCTTGTGGATGATGCGGATGTGTCTCACGCGATGAAAAGCTGGCGTCGGGAGGGGAGCTTTCCAAGTGCCAAAAATGGCGCGTGGATCATTTCAGCCCCATTTCCCGATTGCCCCCGATGGCAGTCCGCGAACCCGAACTTGCCGGAATTGGCGCTTGGAAGATCCGCGGCGGGAACTCCACCCTCGCGCCGTGCGATTCATCATCCTGGGCAGCGGCAGCGGGGGAAATGCCGCGGTGATCGAGGCCGGCGACACCCGGGTGCTGGTCGATGCCGGTTTGTCCGCCAAGCAGCTGGTGGTCCGCATGAAGGCCAGCGGGGTCGATCCCGCCAGCCTCGGCGCGGTGCTGCTGACCCACGAGCACGGCGACCATGTCCGCGGCCTGCGGGTGCTGATGAAGTCGCTGGCGGTGCCGGTTTACTCGACGCCATCGACCTCGCGGGTGGTCAGGGACGGGGGCGTGGATACCGCGACCTGGAAAATTTTCGAGTCCGGCGCGGCGTTCCGTCTGGACGGCCTTTCGGTGCAATCGTTCGCGGTGCCGCACGATGCGGTCGAGCCGGTCGGCTTCGTGTTCCGCCACGAGGAGCGCTCGCTCGGCTTGCTCAGCGACACCGGCCACGTGACCAACCTGGTCATCGAGCGCCTGCGCGGCGTGCAGTCCTTGTTCGTCGAGGCCAACTACGACGACGGCTTGCTGGAAGCAGACATGAAGCGGCCGTGGTCAACCAAGCAGCGGATCGCCTCCCGCCACGGGCACCTGTCGAACGCCCAGACCACGGCGCTGGTGGCCGAACTGGTGCCGGCCGGCTTGCAGCGGGTGGTGCTGGGCCACCTCAGCCGCGATTGCAACAATCCGCGGACGGCCATCGAGGCGGTGAAGGCGGGTGTGCCGGCGCTGCGGGAGATCGCCTGCGCCCCCCAGGACGAGACCTGCGGCTGGTGGGATTGAAAAGAAAACGGCCGCGAACCCGAGGCGGGAACGCGGCCGGAAGGTGGCAGGGCACGGGGCGCTTACTTGCCCCAGCGCTCGAGCAGGGTGGTGGCCATGTCGCTGGGGGTTTCGGCGACAGCGATCCCGCACTCGGCGAGGATCTTCTTCTTGGCCTGGGCGGTGTCCTCCTCGCCGCCGACGATGGCGCCGGCGTGGCCCATGCGGCGTCCCGGAGGAGCGGTGGCCCCGGCGATGAAGCCGGCGATCGGCTTCTTGCAGTTCTCCTTCGCCCAGCGGGCGGCTTCGACTTCCGCGGTGCCGCCGATTTCGCCGATCATGATGATGGCTTCGGTTTCCGGGTCCTCGTTGAACATCTGCAGGACGTCGAGGTGGCTGGTGCCGTTGATCGGGTCGCCGCCGATGCCGACGCAGGTGCTCTGGCCGTAGCCGAGCTGGGTCAGCTGCCAGACCGCCTCATAGGTGAGGGTGCCGGAGCGGGATACCACGCCAACGTTGCCGCGCTTGTGGATGTAGCCCGGGGCGATGCCGATGCGGCAGCCGCCGTGGGACTTCTCGCCGTGGCCGGGAGTCACGATGCCGGGGCAGTTCGGGCCGATCAGGCGCGACTTGGAGCCCTTCATCGCTTCCTTCACCCGCATCATGTCCATGACCGGGATGCCTTCGGTGATCGCGACGATCAGTTCGACCCCGGCGTCGAGCGCCTCGAGGATGGCGTCGGCCGCGAACGGCGGCGGCACGAAGATGGCGCTGGCGGTGGCTCCGGTGGCCTCGACGGCTTGTCCGACGGTGTCGAAGATCGGCACGAAGTCGGCGAAGTTGTGGCCGCCTTTGCCCGGGGTGACGCCGGCAACCAGCTTGGTGCCGTAGGCGAGGGACAGGGAAGCGTGGCGGGCACCGAAGCTGCCGGTGATGCCTTGCACGAGGAGCTTGGTGTTTTCGTCAACGAGAATGGCCATAAGAAAAGAGTGTGAAGTGATCGGTGAGAAGTGATCCGTGGGAAAAGCGGATCATTGCACGGCGGCGACGATCTTCTGGGCTCCGTCCGCCATGGTGTCGGCGGACACGATGTTGAGGCCGCTTTCGCCGAGGGTGGCCTTGCCGGCCTCGACGTTGTTGCCTTCCAGGCGGACGACCAGCGGGATCGGCAGGCCGGTTTCCTTGGCCGCGGCGATCACGCCTTCGGCGATCACGTTGCAGTCCATGATGCCGCCGAAGATGTTGATCAGGATGCCCTTCACGTTCGGGTCGCCGAGGATGATCTTGAAGGCCGCGGTGACCTGCTCCTTCGAAGCGCCGCCGCCGACGTCGAGGAAGTTCGCCGGCTCGCCGCCGTAGTGCTTGATGATGTCCATCGTGGCCATCGCCAGGCCCGCGCCGTTGACGAGGCAAGCGATGTTGCCGTCGAGGCCGATGTAGTTGAGGTCGAACTCGGAAGCCGCCACTTCGCGCGGGTCTTCCTCGCTGGTGTCGCGCATCGCGACGATCTCCGGGTGGCGGAACAGCGCGTTGTCGTCGAAGCCGAACTTGGCGTCGAGCGCCAGCACCCGGCCGTCGGGGGTGGTGACCAGCGGGTTGATCTCAAGCATCGAGCAGTCGAGCGAGATGAATAGCTTGTAAAGGTTGGCGAGCAGCTTGCCGAACTGCTTGGCGATGTCGCCGGAAAGTCCGAGCGCGGCGGAGAGCTTGCGGATCTCGTAGCCCTGGAGGCCGAGCAGCGGGTGGACGAACTGGCGGATGATCTTCTCCGGCGTGTCGTGGGCGACGTCCTCGATGCTCATGCCGCCTTCGGTCGAGGCGACGATCACCGGCCGGCAGGTGGCGCGGTCCATCAGGATCGCGAGGTAATATTCGTGGGTGATGTCGACCGCCTCGGCGACCATCACCTTGCGGACCAGCTTGCCCTCCTCGCCGGTCTGCACCGTGACGAGGGTTTCATTGAGCATCTTGCCGGCGTATTCCGCGGCCTGGGCGGGCGATTCGATGAGGTGCACGCCGCCCTGGAAGCCGTTTTTGAAGTGACCTTTGCCGCGGCCGCCGGCATGGACCTGGGCCTTGATCACCAGCTTGGCGCCGGCGAATTCCTCCGCGGCTGCGGAAGCTTCTTCCGGGGTGGAGGCAACCTTGCCCTTCGGGCTAGGGACTTGGAATCGGTCGAAGAGCTCTTTCGCCTGGTATTCGTGGATGTTCATGGCCGTCGGAAAAACGCGGCGACGCTAGGTCACCGGCGGGGAGGGTCAAGGAAAAGGCCGGAAGCAGGCGGAAGCTGGTTCGTAATGGCGATGAAACCCGCTCATATCGGTCAATGAGGGCAAAGCGCGACGATCAATCGGCCGCTCTGGCAGCCAGTAGTTCGACCCCGCGGTTGCGACGTCAGGCGACGGTGCTGCGGATGACGCCGTCCTTGACCTTGGTGTGGATCTCCTCGCCCGGCGCCACGTCCGCGGTGGAGCGGATGATGGCGCCGGTGGTGTCCATGGCGATGGAGAAGCCGCGCTCGAAGGCGGATTCGGGGCCGAGCGTGCGGAGCAGGGAGGCGAGGCGCCTCAGGCGTTCTTCCGGGTCGGCGATGCGGCGGGCGGCGGCGCGGTCGAGCTGGGCGCGCAGGCGGGCGAGGTGGTCGAGACGGTGCTGGACTTGCAAGGCCGGATGACGGGCGGCGTGGGTGCGGGCGAGTTCCTTGAGCCGCTGCTCGCGGTCGCGGATGGCATTGACGGTGGCGTTGGCAAGCCGGCCGCGCAGCGAGTCGATGCGCATGGCCGGTTCCCGCAGCAGTCGCTCGCCGCCGCGCGAGAGGACCCCACGGCGGAGATTCTCTAACAACAAGTGTAGCCGCTCGGTGCGGTCGGAGATGCGACGGGACAGCCGCCGGCCGAGGAGGCCGAGGCGGTTGCGCAGTTCTTCGCCGTCGGGAACCGCCAGCTCGGCGGCGGCGCTGGGGGTCGGGGCCCGCAGGTCGGCGACGAAGTCGGCGATGGTGAAATCGATCTCGTGGCCGACCGCGGAAATCACCGGGATGGGGCAGGCGACGATGGCCCGCGCGACGATCTCCTCGTTGAAGTTCCACAGGTCCTCGATCGAGCCGCCGCCGCGGCCGACGATCAGGACGTCGCAGCGCGGGATGTCGTGCGGTTCCGGGTTGCCCATCCGCTCGATGGCGCGGGCGATCTCGACTTCGGCGCCCTTGCCCTGGACGCGGACCGGGAACAGGACCGGCTGCACCCACGGGGCGCGGCGTTCGAGGATGTTGAGGATGTCGCGGATGGCGGCCCCGGTGTCGGAGGTGATGATGCCGACCACGCGGGGAAAGGCGGGCAGAGGGCGCTTGCGGTCGAAGAGACCCTCGGCCTGGAGCTTGCGTTTCAGCGCCTCGAAGCGCGCCTGCAGTTCGCCGACGCCGGCGCGCTCGACCTTCTGGACGATGATCTGCAGCTGCCCGCGGGCCTCGTAGACGCTGGGCTCGGCGAAGACGCGGACCTTCGCGCCGTCCTCAAGGGCATCCGCCCCGGGGCGACGGCGGGCGCTGAACATCGCGCAGGAGATCTGCGACCCGGCGTCCTTGAGGGAGAAATACCAGTGACCGCTGGCCTGCTTCTTGAGGTTGGAAACTTCGCCTTCCACCCACAGTTCGCCGAGTTCCACCTCCAGCAGGTTCTTCATCCGCCGCACCAGCTGGGTGACGGACAGGGCCTTCGGGGCGGGGCTGGGTTTTGGGGCGAAGAGGTCCATGGTGAAGTGGAAAGTGATCAGTGATCAGTGGAAAGTGATCAGTGGCGGAGTCTGTGATCGGAGTCTGGGGAGTTTTGTCGCGGAGACGCGGAGGTCGCGGAGGAGAGAATCGCTGGGGGCTCGTGAAATCTGCCATCCATAATCCACCATCTCCCATCTCCCATCTGCCTGCTCTTCATCCCCGGTCTTCGAGGGCTTTGAGGAGGATGCGGAGGGCGCCGCCGGAGATCCAGACTTCGACCATCAGGCAGGCGAGGGAGGAGGCCATCAAGAGCAGGGCGACGACGAAACTGGGGACGGCGATCTGTTGGAGTTCGGCGGTGACGGCGACCATCGAGCTGACGCAGAGGAACAGGCTGACCGCGCCGAGGAACTGCATCCAGCGGATCAGGGTGAGCCGTTTGCGGAGGTTGGAAATCTGCGCCATCAGGGTGTCGTCCTGCTTTTCCAGCCAGTCGCGGTGGAGCTGGCGGATCAGGGCGGCGAGGTGGAGGAAGCGGTTGGTGAAGGAAAGGAACAGCAGGCTGATCGCCGGGAACAGCAGGGCCGGGGTGGAGACTTCGAGGGTCACGGGACGAGGTGTAGCGGCCGGGGGCGGGACTGGCAATGGCCGGGAAGGCAAGCCTTTTCGCACGGTCGGGCGGCTCGTTCGGTGCTTGCCGCCGCGGGGCGGGGAGGGGAACCTCCGCCCCCACGCATGAAGCGCTTCTACCCCTACTTCGGCTACCTGGTGCAGGTGAAGTCGACCTACCTGGCAGGAATCGCCGCCGGACTGGTGTTCGCGATTTCCAGCGGCTTCGGCATGCCCTTGCTGGTGAAGACCGTGTTCCCGGTGATCTTCAGCAGCAACGCGAAGGTCGAGGAGGTCGAGGCCGTCAAGGAGGTGAGATCGGTGCTGGTGGAACAGCGGAGCGAGGAAGATGCGGACGCGATGCTGGAAAAGGCCTTCCCTGCGGAGGCGCAGGAACAGAAGGCGACCGCGGAGGTCCGCCGGTGGGTGGCGGACCGGGTGGGGCCGGAGCGGGCGCCGAAGGTGCTGCTGATCGCCGCCTGCGCCCTGATCCCGCTGGTGGCCTTGATCCGTGGTCTCGCCGGATTCCTCAACACCTACTTCATCACCGCCGCGGGCCTGCATGTGCTGCGCGAGATCCAGCAGTCGGTCTTCGTCAAGTTGCAGAAGCTGCCGTTGGGTTTCTTCAGCGGGCGCAAGACCGGCGATTTGATCAGCCGGGTGATCACAGATTCCAACTTGCTGCAAGGGGTGGTGACGACGATCTCCAACGACCTGATCAAGCAGCCGCTGACCCTGATCGCGGCGCTCTGCTACCTCGGCGTCGAGAGCTGGAAGAGCCGCGAGTCGTTCTTCCTGCTGATCTGCCTGCTGAGCATCCCGATCGCGGTCCTGCCGGTCCGCAAGCTGGGCAAGCGGCTGATGCGCAAGGCCGCGGCGATGCAGCGCGAGGCCGGCGACAACTCCGCGGTGCTGGCCGAGACCCTCGGCGCCACGCGCGAGATCCGCGCCTTCAACCTGGAAGACATGATGGGCCGCCGCTTCCTCGACGGCATCGCCCGCTGGACGAAGTTCCACCTCAAGGTGGTGAAATACCGCTACATGTCGCCGCCGCTGATCGAGTTCATCTCGGCGGGAGTGGTGGCGGTGGGGCTCGGCTACGCGGCTTCGCGCGGCTTCACCCTGGAGCAGTTCCTGCCGCTCGTGCTGGCGCTCTACATGTGCTACGACCCGATGAAGAAGCTCGGGGAGATCCACAACCGGCTCAAGCAGGGCGAGGCGTCGCTGGACCGCCTGGAAGTGATTCTCAAGGCGGAGGAAGGGGTCACCGATCCGGCGGATCCCGTGACACTGCCGCCGGTGACGGGGCGGGTGAACTTCCGCGGGGTGTCCTTCTCCTACGGCGACAACCCCGCACTGAACGGGATCACGATCGATGTCCCGGCGGGCCAGATCGTCGCCCTGGTCGGTCCGTCCGGGGCCGGCAAGACGACCTTCGCCAGCATGATCCCGCGCTTCTACGATCCGACGGTGGGTTCGATCACCCTCGATGGCGTGGACTTGAAGAACCTGCGGCTGAAGGATCTGCGCGACCATATCACCATCGTGCCGCAGGAGGCGGTGTTGTTCGCCGGGACCATCGGCGAGAACATCCGGCTCGGCCGGATGGGGGCGAGCGAGGAGGAGGTGATCGCGGCGGCGCGCCAGGCGCACGCGCACGATTTCATCATGAACCTGCCCGAGGGCTACGACACCCAGGTCGGCGAGCGGGGAGCCCAGCTTTCGGGCGGCCAGAAGCAGCGGATCTCGATCGCCCGCGCCTTCCTCAAGGATGCGCCGGTGCTGATCCTCGACGAGGCGACGGCGGCGCTCGATTCCGAGAGCGAATCGCGGATCCAGGAAGAGCTCGCGGACCTGGCGAAGGGGCGCACCACCTTCATCGTCGCCCACCGCTTCAGCACCATCCGCATCGCCGACCGCATCCTGGTCTTCGAGAACGGCAAGATCGTCGGCGACGGCACCTTCCAGGAGCTGGAAGCCAGCCACGACTTGTTCCGCAACCTGCTGGCGAAACAGCGGCACTGAAGGTGAAGAAAGGGTGACATCGGCCCAACTCCGGCCCCTTGACCTTCCCCGGGGAACGGATAAGTCTCCGACATGTTGCAACCCAAGATGAGCAGGATCCTGCTTGCACTGACCGCGTTGACGCTGGCCGCCCAGGCCAAGCCCCGCAACCTCGTCGACAAGGAGGGCCGGGAGATCGTTGCGGACATCGTGTCCGTCTCCGCGGACGCGGTGAAGATGAAGCGCTCCGACGGCAAGACCTTCGACCTGCCGCTCGACCGGCTTTCGGACAATGACCGTGGCTTCCTGCTCGAGCTGTACTTCGCCGACCTGCAGCGCTACAAGGCGCTCAACGAGGTCGCGGGCCACGAGTTGTTCAGCGAAAAATCATTCCTCGAACGTCCGGCGGGCGAGGTCGCGGCCGCCTTGAAGATGCCTGCCGAGTCGCGGGCCGACGGCTTGCTTTCGTGGCGTCTCTACGCCGCCCTCCGCGGTGGCAAGCCGGGGAGCTACCGCTTGTTCGGCGCGATGCCGTTTTCCATCGCCCTCTATGCCGGCCCCGACGGCAAGGCCCACCAGC
The DNA here is from genome assembly GCF_014904755.1 of Neoluteolibacter marinus. GTDB lineage: Bacteria > Verrucomicrobiota > Verrucomicrobiia > Verrucomicrobiales > Akkermansiaceae > Haloferula > Haloferula marina. The sequence continues at coordinate 15,312 of NZ_JACZFQ010000025.1, read as the reverse complement.
TTTCGGCGGTCTATGCCAACAAGGGCGACTTCGGGTCGACCGCAGGCTTCGGCGAGCAGCACTTCACCGAGTCCGAAGGCGGCGCTCCGGCCGATCTCTCCGAGGCGATGGAGCGCGACTTCGACACCATCTCGAAGAACCTGACCGAGGCGCTCGGCGATGCGACCAAGCAGCGTTTCGGCGAAGGGAAGTCGCGACGCACCGTGCAGCGCTGGGACTGGAACGAAGTCGCCATCCTGCTGGCAATGGAAGACGAGGAATTCGTCACCTTGTCGATTGTTCCCGCGGAACTCGCCGACAGCGGTGGCAAGACGGTCCGTGTCGACGACACCTCGCTGAAGGCGCGGTTGGAAACCAGCGTGAAGCGGGAGGCGAACGGCGACGTGCTGATCACCGGCATCCCGATGGTCGATCAGGGGCCGAAGGGCTACTGCGTGCCCGCGACCTTCGAGCGGGCGATGCGCTTCATGGGCATCGACGCCGACATGTACCTGCTCGCGATGGTCGGCCAATCGTCGGCCGGCGGCGGGACCTCACCGACGCTGCTGATCGAGGAGGTCAAGTCGCAGGTTTACCGGAAGGCACGGCGGACGCGCGAGGACCAGACCGACAAGCTGGCCATCGGCAAGCTGGCGCGCTACATCGACAAGGGCACCCCGGTGATGTGGACGATGTACTCCTTGCCCGACTACAACGAGATCGCCAACACCAACACGGCCGAACGCGCCCAGGTGACCTCCTGGGACCAGTGGAAGGAAAAGATTGCCTCCCAATCGGAGATTTATGCCAAGCGCGAGCCGCGTCCCGGCAACTACCACATCTGCATGATCATCGGTTACAACTCCGAGACCAACGAGCTGGCGGTGAGCGACTCCTGGGGTTCCCGCTACGAACTCCGCTGGGTGCCCTTCGAGGTGGCCAACTGGGTCCACGGTGGCGGGCTTTTCATGATCATGCCGTGAAGCCCGGATTCCGCCGGCGTTGTCACACTTCGTCGGCGGGCGGGCTTGTTCATCGCCGGGCCGGCCGCTAGCGTCCCGCCGCACAGCTCATGAGTGATAAAATCTTCATCGGAATTGATAGCGGAGCCACCACCTCGAAGATCGCGGCCGTCCGCGCGGACGGATCGATTTTCCCCAGCGAGCTGCTCCAGCGCCCGACCAGTTCCGAAGGGGGCACCGGCGCGGTCATCAAGGCCTGGGTCGGTGCGATCAACGAGTTCCTCGCGCTGCATGATTTGAAGTGGGATCAGGTCGACGGGGTCGGCCTGGCGGTTCCCGGGCCGCGCCGCAGCTACGGCGTGCTCGATTCCTCGCCCAACCTTTCCGCGGAGTTCGACGGCTGGAACGTCGAACGCGACCTGCGCGTCGCCCTTGAGCACGAAAGCGGCCGCGGCCTGCCGCTGGCGCTGGGCAACGACGGCAATTTCGGCGGTGTCGCCGAGGCCCACCGCGCGCGCGGCAGCGAGGCCTGCGGGGTGGTGATGCTGGCTCCCGGTTCCGGTCTCGGCGGTGCCTATGTCGACGCCGCGGGTCTGCCGATGGACGGCGACACCCTGGCCGGCATGGAAGTCGGTCACCTCGCCGCACCGCTGCACCTGTTGGGCGTCGATGCCATGACCTGCGGCTGCGGCCGCGACTGGGGTTGTTACGAAATGTACACCGCGCTGGCCGGTCTTCCCGGCCTGATCGAGCGTGCCTTGCCGCGCTACCCCGGCCACGTGCTGGAAGACCCGTCGCTGGGCAAGAAACAGCGCGCGATGAAATTGCGCGGGCTCGCCCAGGAAGGCGACGCGCTCGCCCTGGAAATCTTCGACCTCCAGGCCCGGGCGATGGGCCTGCTGGTGGCCGAACTGGCGATGGCGGTCGATCCGGGATGCTTCGTCATCGGCGGCGGCCTGATCGATCCGGACGCCACCACCCTCGAGTTCCGCGAGCGCTACCTCGGCCGCATCAAGGAGACCGCCCTCAAGTATCTCTGGAAGCCCCAGCAGGAAAAGCTGCGCATCGTCCCCGCGACGCTCGGCGAGCTTTCCCAGGCCGTCGGCGCCGCGCTGGTGGCCCGGCACGTCGCCGAGATGGCATGAAGCCTCCGCCCTCGCCGGCCGGACTGGAAACCGCCCTCCGCTTCATCCTCGAGTGTGAGAAGCTCAAGGGGATCGAGCGGCGGACCAAGGTCGTCGGACTGCCGCGCCGCGAGAACTCGGCCGAGCACAGCTGGAGCCTCGCCTTGATGGCGATGACCCTGGTGCCGGCCGTGGATCCGGCGCTGGACCTGTTGCGGGTGCTGAAAATGCTGATCCTCCACGACATCGTGGAGATTGATGCCGGGGACACTTTCTGTTACGGCGACCAGAGCGCGAAGGCGGGCTTGGAAGAGGCCGCGGCGACGCGGATCTTCGGTCTGCCGGATGCCGAGCGTGGCCGGGAGTTCCGCGAGCTCTGGGAAGAGTTCGAGGCGAAGCAGACGCAGGAGGCGAAGTTCGCGAACGCGATGGACCGCCTGCTGCCGCTTCTCCAGAACCATGCGAATGGCGGCGGCAGCTGGATCGAATACGGGGTCACCCTGGACCAGGTTGAAAGTCGCAACGGGATCGTTGGCGAGGTTTCGCCGGAGCTCGGGAAGATCCTCAGCCGACTCTTGGCCGAGGCGGAAGCCCAAGGGTGGCTGGCGCGGGATTGAACCCGGCGGAGAGCAGGCTAGGCTGGAGCCATGCGTCTTATATCCGTGGTCCGGTGTCTTGTGGGGTGGTGTTGCATCCAGTGGTTGGGCGCGGCGACGCACGGGGTGGTCGCGACCGTGCATCCGCTGGCCACCGCGGCGGCGAAGTCGGCGATGGACCGGGGTGGCAATGCCGTCGATGCTGCCGTGGCCGCCGGTCTGACGCTCGGGGTCGTCGATGGCTTCAACTCCGGGATTGGCGGCGGGTGCTTCATCCTGATCCGCACGGCGGGCGGGGAGATCGTTGCCATCGACGGCCGCGAAACCGCTCCGGCCGCGGCGAGCCGCGACATGTTCCTGCGCGACGGCAAGGCGGTGCCCGCGCTGAGCCAGACCGGTGCGCTGGCGGTCGGCGTGCCGGGGGCGCTGGCTGCGTATGACGATGCGCTGAGGCGCTTCGGGAAGCTGGATCTGGCGGATTTGTTAGAGCCGGCGGCGAAGATCGCGGAGGAGGGCTTCGAACTCGACCGGGCCTATGTGGAGCGCCTGAAATCCGTGTGCGGGGAACTGGCGAAGGTGCCGGCGTCCCGCGCGGTGCTGCTCGATCCGGAGGGCAAGCCGTGGCCGGTCGGGCACCGGCTGGTGCAGCGGGATCTGGCGGCCAGCTATCGTGCGATCGCCGCGGAGGGGACCGGCTGGTTCTACCGCGGTCCCTTTGCCCGCGCGACGGCTGCATGGATGAAGGAGAACGGCGGACTGCTCACCGGAGAAGATTTTGCCGCCTACCGGCCGAAGGATCGCGAGCCGGTGAGGTCGCAGTACCGGGGCCACGAGATCGTGGGCTTCCCGCCGCCGAGCTCGGGCGGCGTGCACGTCGCGCAGATCCTCAACATCCTGGAGAACTTCGAGGTCGGGTCGATGGGCGCGGATTCCGCCGACTTCGTCCACGTCGTGAGCGGGGCGATGAAGCTGGCGTTCGCCGACCGCGCCTGGTGGCTCGGCGACCCGGAGTTCGCCCCGGTGCCACGCGGCTTGCTCGATCGGGGCTATGCGAAGCAGCTGGCGGAGAGGATCCCGATGGATCGTGCCATCGAGGTGCCGGAGCACGGCACGCCTCCCGCCGCGGCGACCGATGTGTTCAAGCACACGACTCATTTCACCGCCGCCGACGGCGAGGGGAACTGGATCGCGGTCACCGCCACGATCAACACCACCTTCGGTTCGAAGGTCATCGTTCCCGGGACAGGAATAGTGCTGAACAACGAAATGGATGATTTCTCCGCGCAGCCCGGCGTGCCGAACTTCTTCGGCCTGGTCGGCAACGAGGCGAACGCCGTCGCCCCGGGCAAGCGGCCGCTTTCCAGCATGAGCCCGACCCTGGTGCTGAAGGAAGGCAAGCCGGTGTTCTCGGCAGGTGCCGCGGGCGGGCCGACGATCATCTCGCAGACGCTGCTGGCGGTAATCGACCACATTGATTTCGGCGACGCACCGGCAGCGGCGCTCAAGCGTCCGCGTTTCCATCACCAGTGGCGTCCGGACGAGATCAGGATCGAGAGAGGTTTCGGCGACGAGGTGATCAAGGAGTTGCGCCGCCGCGGTCACACCGTGCGGGTGATGGATGCCTTCGGTGCCTGCCAAGCAATCGGGCAGGGACCCGGCGGAAGCTTTCACGGTGCCCACGACCCGCGGATCCGGGGCGAGGCGACCGCGTGGTGAGATTTTTCCCCGTTGCGCCGGGTCGTGTGGATCGGGACGATAGGGTCATGAAACTGCCTGCCGTGACCAATCTGTTCGCTGACGCCGGGGGCGCGGGCGAGACCTTCGAGACGCTGCTGGGCGGTGGTGGTTTCGACCTCGAGCGCATCGTCTCGCGGGGACAGGCGAGTCCGCGGGGTCACTGGTACGACCAGGAGCGGCCGGAGTGGGTCGCGCTGCTGCAGGGGGACGCCGAGCTGGAGTTCGACGGCGGGGAGATGCTCGCTCTAACAGCCGGCGATTTCCTGCTAATCCCCGCCGGGTGCCGCAACCGGGTTGCGTCGGTCAGCGATGATGCGGTCTGGCTGGCCTTGCATCACGACGGCTGACGGCCGCAGGCTTTGGAGTGCGCCGGCAGAGCGAGTCTTCGAGCGGCGACGGCGCTTTCGGGGCGATGAGGTTCCCTGGGTGGGAGGGCGCGACCCTGTAGGGATGGGTGAGCGGTGAACATCGAGGTGCTTCGAAAGCGGTGTCGCCGCTCGAAGACTCGCTTTGCCACCGCACTCCAAGGTTAGAGCGCTTGGGCACCTTCGGGCTCGGCGGCACCGGGATCGCCGGTAGACTGGTAGGCCGCGATGGCCTCGACCATCTTCGGGGCGATGAGGTTCCCTGGGTGGGAGGGCGCGACCCTGTAGGGATGGGTGAGCGGTGGACATCGAGGTGCTTCGAAAGCGGTGTCGCCGCTCGAAGACTCGCTTTGCCACCGCACTCCAAGGTTAGAACGCCTGGGCGCCTTCGGGCTCGGCGGCGCCGGGATCACCGGTGGACTGGTAGGACTCGATGCCCTCGACCATCCAGTCGTACATGTCGCGGTGCTCCTTCCCGAACTGGACATAGTTCGCCTTCAGCGACTCGATGCGTTGCGCTGCGTTGGCGGCGGTGAGTTGAAAACCGTAGCCTTCGCCGCCTTCCGGGACGGGCCAGCCCATGATGCGGGCGAGCATGACATCGCCGAGCGCCTTGCGGGCGTGGGTGCCGTCGAGCCACCAGTGCATGCGGATCCCGTGCGGGGGGATCTGTTCGCAGTTGAGCGGGTGGTAGTCGTTGAAGTCCCAGATCTCGGCCGGCGGCGCGTCCGGGTGAGCGGCGTTCGAGTCGGCGACCAGACGGGTCATGATCTCGCGGTCGAGGGAAAAGAAGGGATCGGGGTCGCCGGCGAACTCGTAGACGCTGATGTAGGTCGCGTGGCTCGGCGGGATCGTCAGCACGAGGCGGACGCCGTGCTTCTTGGTGTCGTCGAGGATTTGCCGGAGCAGCGACATCTTCCATTCATTGCCGGCGTACTGGTGGACCTGCGCGGCGTGCTTGCGGCGGCGGGTCGCCCGCAGTGCATGCGGAATGGCGTCGTCGTAGATGATCTTGCGGACGTCCGGCTTGTCCTGGTGGCGCAGGCGGTGGCCTTGAGGGGTGTATTCCGGCAGCTTGCCCTTGCTCTTGTTGCGGAGCGTGTTCACCGCGGCCTCGAAGGTCGAGATGCCACCGAGGTAGCGGAGCTCGCGTTCGATGGCGTCGCCCTTGGGGTTGAAGGGTGACTCCATGAAACCGGTGGTGCGGTAGCCGGAGTTGGCCCCGGTGAGGTCGCCGAGGTCGATCCCGACGATGGCGGTTTCAAGCGGGCAGCGGTCGAGGGTGTAGCGGACGATGGCGGCGGTTTCGGGCAAGGTGCCGGCGCTGACCGCGAGGTTGACGACCTTCTTGTCGCCCCAGCCGGGGAGCATCGGGTCGTAGGCGATGTCGACGCGCGACGATCCGAAGAAGCCGACCTGCCACGGCACCGATCGGACCAGCCCGGCCTTGCCGGTGCGCTGCTGGCGGTAGATCGGCCGGTACTCGGCGAGATCCTTGTTGGTCCAAGGGGCCGGGGTGACCCACAGCGGGTTGACCCAGGTGTTGAACGCGATGAAGAGCAGCACGATCCCGCCGGCGGTGCCGAGCAGCACGCGGTTGAAGCGGCGGTAGGGCTTGGGATTCAAGGCGGGCATGGCTCAGAACTGGAAGTAGATGAACTCGCTGAGCTTGTCGAACTGGTAGAGGGTGCCCAGCAGGAGCAAGATGATGAAGGCCATCCACAGCGGCATCGGCCGCCACTGCCACCAGCGGCGGCGGCCGGGCGACGAAAAGCGGCGCGACACCTCGCGCAGGCCGAGGACGGGCTGGTAGCGGCGCATGAACTGCTGCGTGTTCGGCAGGATCCAGACCAGCAACAGGCAGCAGACGACGCGGATGGCGTGGCTGTCCTTGACCTCCATGGCGCTGCGGTCGGGCCAACCGTAGGTGCCGCTCATCCCGAACATCGAACCGAGGATCGAGCGGGTGGCATCGAGCGCCGCGCCGGTGGAGCCGTTGGGGCCGAGCTCGAAGCTGCCGGCGCGGAAGGGGACCCAGGCGATGAGCACGACCAGGAAGGTGAGGGCCACCCCGACCGGGCGGGGGATGGCGGGCAGGGTGAACTTCTTGCGCAGCCAGTGCCAGCCGTGGTTGACCGAGAGGTAGAAGCCGTGGAGTGCGCCCCACAGGACGAAGGTCCAGCCGGCGCCGTGCCACAGGCCGCCGAGCAGCATGGTGATGAAAAGGTTGGCGTAGCGGCGGCCGGTGCCCTTGCGGTTGCCGCCGAGCGGGATGTAGAGGTAGTCGCGCAGGAAGCGGGACAGCGTGATGTGCCAGCGGCGCCAGAAGTCGACGATCGAGGCGGACTTGTAGGGCGAATGGAAGTTCACCGGCAGGCGGATGCCGAACAGGCGGGCGCCGCCGACCGCCATGTCGGAGTAACCGGAGAAGTCGAAGTAGATCTGCAGCGCGTAGGCGATCGCCGCGACCCAGGCCTCGGCCATGGTGAGGTCACGTTCACCGCGCGAGGCGAGCGCGAACAGGCGGGTCGCGATCGGGGCGAAGTTGTCCGCGAGCACGACCTTCTTGAACAGGCCCATGATCAGGATGGTGAGGCCGGCAGAGAGGTCGATCGAGCGCCGCGACGAGGACAGCTGGCGCTGCAGCTGGGGCATGATCTCCTTGTGGTGGACGATCGGGCCGGCGATGAGCTGCGGGAAGAAGGTGACGAACAGCAGGTAGTCCATCAGGTGGTATTCCTCGGTCTCGCCGCGGAAGGCATCGACCAGATAGGCGACCTGCTGGAAGGTGAAGAACGAGATGCCGAGCGGCAGGATGACCGCCGCGATCGTGACGTCGCCGCCGGTGAGGGCGGCGAAGGTTTTCGCGAACAGGCCGATGTACTTGAAGTAGCAGAGCAGCGTCAGGTTGGCGGCGACGCCGATGCCCAGCATCAGCTTGCCGGAGGCCTTGCCGCGGTGGCGGGCGAGGAACTGGCCGAAGAAGAAGTTGGCCAGGCAGGATCCGGCGATGATGCCGACGTAGAGCGGGGTCCACGGCTTCTCCGGGTTCGGGTTCCACCAGCCGTAGTAGACGAAACTGGCGAACACCAGCCAGCCCATCGCGTGGCGCAGGTTCGAGCTGCGCAACCACTGGAACACCAGCAGGGTCACCGGCAGGAAGACCAGGAGGAACGTGTAGCTGTTGAAAAGCATGGGATCGCGGTGACGGCGGCGCGGCCGTTAGAACTGGAAGTAGATGAACTCGCTGATCTTGTCGAATTCGCGGCCGACGCCGTAGAGCAGGGCCAGGGTGAAGAGCGCCCACGGCACGGTCGGCCGCCAGTGCCACCAGCGGCGGCGGCCGGGCGCCATGTCGTCGAATCCCTTGGTGCCGAGCACCGGCAGGTAGCGCTTGAGGAACTGGTGGGTGTTGGGCAGGAGCCAGACGACGATCAGGCCGGAGACGATCGGCTTGAAGGCGCGGGTGTCCTTGACCACCTGCATCGAGGCCGGCGGCCAGCTGCTCCAGCCGTCGAGCCCGAACATCGCGGCGAAGATGCGGCCGGCGGCCGCGAAGTCGGCGGCGCGGAACAGCACCCAACCGATCACCGCGGCGAAGAAGGTCAGGCCGATCGCCAGCGGCTTGGGCAGCGCCGGGATGCCGAGCTTTTTGCGGAAGCCCGCCCAGGCGTGGTTGAACGACAGCAGCGCACCGTGCAGCGCGCCCCAGGCGACGAAGGTCCAGCCGGCGCCGTGCCAGAGGCCGCCGAGGAGCATGGTGACCATCAGGTTGAGGTAACGGCGGGCGGGGCCCTTGCGGTTGCCGCCGAGCGGGATGTAGAGGTAGTCGCGCAGGAAGCGCGAAAGCGTGATGTGCCAGCGGCGCCAGAAGTCGACGATCGAGACCGACTTGTAGGGCGAGTGGAAGTTCATCGGCAGGCGGATGCCGAAGATCCGCGCCGAGCCGACGGCCATGTCGGAGTAACCGGAGAAGTCGAAGTAGAGCTGCAGCGTGTAGGAGATCGCCGCGGCCCAGGCTTCCACGGAGGTCGGGTCGCGTCCGTCGGCGGCCGCCATGTCGAAGATCGGGCTGGCGGTGCGGGCGAGCGAGTCGGCGAGCACGACCTTCTTGAACAGGCCGAGCGCCAGGCAGGTCAGGCCGACGGAGAGGTCGACCGAGCGCAGGCCGCGGAGATGCTTCCGCTGGAACTGCGGCAGCATCTCCTTGTGGTGGACGATGGGGCCGGCGATGAGCTGCGGGAAGAAGGTGACGAACAGCAGGTAGTCGGTGAAGTGATACTCCTCGGTCTCGCCGCGGAAGGCATCGACGAGGTAGGCGATCTGCTGGAAGGTGAAGAACGAGATCGCCAGCGGCAGGATGATGTGGGGGATGCTGGCCGGCCAGCCGGTGAGGCTGTTGAGTGTGGCGGCGAAGAAACCGGTGTACTTGAAGTAGCCGAGCAAGGCCAGGTTCAGCGCGACCGAGACGCCGAGCAGCAGCTTGCCCGGCTTGGTGTGCTTGAGCACCGACAGCCGGCAGCCGACGAGGTAGTTGAAGCCGCAGGAGCCGAGGATCAGCCCGAGGTAGAGCGGCGACCACGGCTTGGTCGGGTCGGGGTTCCAGACTCCGAAGTAGACCAGCGAGGCCACCACCAGCCAGCCGAAGGACACTCTCAGCCGGGCTCCGCGGAGCCATTGGAAACCCAGCGCCACCAGCGGCAGGAAGATCAGCAGGTAAGTGTACGAATTGAACAGCATGCCAGTGGCCGGGGCGGCGTTTTTCCGGGTCGGCGAGAGCTTTGTCGAGAGTGAAAGGGGCCGCCGCGGCGGTCGCGGCGGTCAATCGGCGGGGCCGGGAAGGCGGAGCGTTTCCTTCCAGGCGACGTCGGCGGCACCGGGGCCGGAGAGGTAGCGGTGATAGCCTGCGCGGACTTCCTCGAGGTAGCGGTCGAGGTTGCCGGCGGTGATGCGGATTCCCTGGTCCTGCCACTCCGGGTGACCGGGCGGCCAGCCGAGGGCGATGCCGAGCACCGACTCGCCCATTTCGACGTCATAATGGCCGAGGTCGTTCCAGTGTCTCATCCGCTTCGTGCCCTCCTTGTCGGCGGGCAGCAGCTCGCAGTGGCTCGGGTGGAAATTGCAGAAGTCCCAGTATTGGAACAACTCGCGGGATGGATGGAGCGCGTTGGCCTCGTCCACTGCCTCGAGCAGGAAACGGCGGGTCGACTCGAACTGGACCGGGGTTGCGGCGAGGTCCCGGCTGCGCGCGTGCAGCAGCGCGTGGACCGGGTGGAAAATGATCACCACGGGGCAGGAACGGGCGGCGCAGTCCTTGAGGAAATCCTTGAGCGCGGCGGTCTTGGCGGGGTTCAACCGGCTTTCCGGGTCCTTGGCCTCGCGGGTCAGCTGCTCGCGGATGAATTTCATCTGCGACCGCGAGCGTGCGACCTCCGGGCGCAGGCGCAGGCCCCGGGGAGTGTATTCGGCCAGCTGGTTTTTCTTCTCGCGGGCCAGCACCTGGAGCGAGGCCTCGAAGGTCGAGATGCCGACCAGGTAGCGGATCTCCCGGTTCAGGCGGTCCTGCTTGCCAAAGGGCGAGCTGTAGTAGTCCGACAGCGGCCGGGTGTCGAGGGGGCTGGTCAGGTCGCCCGGGTCGATGCCGATCACCACCAGTTCCGGATTCTGATGCTCGATGAAATAGCGGGCGATGCCGATGGTTTCGAAGATGAAGCCGCCGCTGGCGCCGAGGTTGACCGCCTTGCGGTCGCCCCAGCCCTTGGCCTCGGGGTTCCAGGCATTGTCGACGCGCGATGACCCGCAGAGGCCGACATCCCAGTCGCCGGAACGGATCAAGCCGGCCTTGCCGGTGCGGATCTGGTCGGACAGGTCGCGGTAGGGGTCGAGGCCCTGGCTGTGCCACGGTGCCGGGGTGACGCGGTAGGGGTCGACCGTGGTGTTGACCGCCGCGGTCACCAGGCAGGCAAGCGCGACCCCGCCGAGCACCAGGAGATTGAAGCGGCGGCCGGATCGCATGCGCGGAGGGTCTAGGGAGGCGGGTCGGCAAGTCAACGCCGATCCGGTGGGGTGAGACGTGGGCATCCGCGTGCCGGGGGATCCTTGGAGTGCGGTGGCAGAGGGAGCCTGCGACCGGCGACACCGCTTTCGTAGCACCCGGGTGTGTCCGCTGCTGACAAGCGTCCGCCATGCGGCCCGCATGGAATTCATAGGGGGGGAAGGGCTAAATCAACCCTGCAGATCCACCCGCCCCGAAAGCGCCGTCGCCAGTCGCAGGCTCCCTCTGCCGGCGCACTCCAAAGCCTGCGGCATCGGTCCCCGGCGGCACGCTTTGACCTTGCGTGGACCGGGGGCTCCGCGCATACCCCGGGGCGTCGTGCCGGAGACCCAAGTCATCTTTCTCCTGTCGATGCCGCGTGCGGGGTCGACGCTGCTCCAGCGCTTGCTGATGGGCAGCGGCGTCTGCAAGACGGTCGGCGAGCCGAGCTTCCTGCTCCGGCTGCTCGGGGAAGGGGATCCGATCCTGCGGGCGGCGAGCTACAACGAGGAGCTGGTCGAGACCGCGGTGCGCGATCTCAGGAAGGCGTGGGCGGGATTCGACGATTGTTACCGCAGCGGGGTCCGCGACCTGGCAAATGCCATCTACCGCGGGCTGGCGGACGGGGCGCCGTACTTCATCGACAAGACCCCGCGCTACAGCGTGATCGCCCGTGAGCTGATCGAGACCTTTCCCGACGCGAAATTCATCGTGTTGTGGCGTCATCCGCTGGCGGTGGTGAATTCGATGAACACCACCTACCGGCACGGCCGCTGGGCACCGCAGGCTTTCGATCTCGACCTGCGCTACGGCATGGACCGTCTGCGCACGCTGTGCGAGGCGCACGGGCCGCGGGTCCACCAGGTGCGCTACGAGGACCTCGCCGCGGATCCGGGCAAGGAACTCGCCGCCCTGGGCGACTATCTCGGCATCGAGGGGCTGGCCGAGGTGGCGGACCGTGATCTGGAGGCCGGCAACCACGGGCAGCTGGGCGATCCGACCGGGGTGAAGAAATACAAGAAAGTCTCTCCCGACAGCATCTCGGAATGGGAGGGCGCGGTGCGAAACTGGTGCCGCGAGCGCTGGGTGAAGGAGTATTTCAGTGGCGAGCGGGCAGAATTCTTCCGCTCGCTGGGCTACGATCTGCCGCAGCGGATGAAGGATGGAACGGTGCCGCTGGGCCTGGTCGAGGGCCTGCGCGATTGGCTTTATGGCCAGCGGATCATCCATCGCCGCCTGTTGCGGCCGCTCGGCGGCAAGCGGCGCTTGCGGCGGGATGCGGAGAAGCGCGGCTACCACGTGGCCTACCGCTGAGCGTCGCGGATCAGCTGCTCCTTCCAGGCGATGTCGCCGTCCATTTCGCGGGCGAGGTAGTCGCGGTAGCCCACGCGCAGGGCCTCGATCCGGGCCTCGACGTTTTCCGGGGTCACTTGTTCGCCGTAGTGGCGGAGGTCCGGGTTGGCCACCGGCCATGACATCATCAGCGACAGCATGCCGTCGCCCACGTCCTTGGTGAAATGCTCGAGGTCGCGCCAGTGGATCAGGTCGCTGGGCTCGCCGGTCAGGGGACGGACCCGCTCGCTGTTGATCGGGTGGTAGGAATAGAAGTCCCAGAGGGCCACCGGCGGACCGTCCGATGGCAGGGCGTTGGCGGCGGCTACCATGCCGGCCAGGGCACGAAGGTCGGTCCCGAAGGGGGGCTCCGGATGGCCGGCGTCCGCGGACTTGGCCTGGAGGAGCACGTGGTTCGGGTGGAGGAAGAGGACCAGGCGGATGCCTTTCCGGCGGCAGAGTGACATCAGGTCTTCGAGTCGCGCCGCCTTGTCCGGATTGACCCGGTCCGTCTTGCCGACGTCGGAGGCGAGCCGCGCGTCGTCGACGAAGCGGCCCTTGATGAATTTCAGCTGGCGCTCGCGGTCCATGGTCGCGTGGCCCGGCCGGTCGCGGAATCCGAGCGGGTTGTATTCGCCGGGCCGGTTCTTTGCCCGGAGACCGAGCGTTTCCATCGACTCCTCGAAGGTCGACAGGCCGACCACGTAGCGGAGCTCGCGGTCGAGCGCCCCGTTCGGGTTGAGGGGCGACGACATGAAATCGCTCATCGGCCGGGTATCGATCGGCGAGGTCAGGTCGCCGGGGTCGATGCCGAACAGCACGGTCTCGGCCGGCTGGTGGGCGATGAAATACTCGGCCATGGCGATGCTTTCGTAGAGGAAAGCGCCGGGCATCCCGAGATTGACGACCTTCCTGCCGTCCCAGCCGGCGGCCTGCGGATCGATCGAACTGATCACTCGCGATGAGCCGAAGATCCCGATCTGCCAGTCGTCGCGGGCCCGGACCAGGCCGGCCTTGCCGGTGCGGGTGCTGCCGGAGATGTCGCGGAAGGGCTCGAGCGCCGGGTCCGCCCACGGCGACCGGGTGACGCGCCACGGGTCGACGCGGGTGTTCACCGCGGCGGCGATCAAGGTGGCCGCGGCGATCCCGAGGAAAAGGATCGTCACGTATCGCCGGGTGGAGGAGCCGCCATTCATCGCGCCGCCTTCATGATGCACCCGGCGGTGCGAATCCAGTGCCGATGTCGGCAGATGCGAATCCGGTCGGCCCCCGGCGCGCCGGGAAGCGCCTTGACCGGGGGAGGGTGATTCAGAAGACTGCCGGTCCGATCCGACGATGATTTCCCTCAAACACGGTTTCCTTTTCGTCCACATTCCCAAGACCGCGGGAAACTCGATCCAGAACATCCTGCGCGATTATTCCGAGGATCACATCGTAGCCAGCGGCGGCCAGGACGGGGTGGAGCGCTTCGAGGTGCGCTCGGAGGGACGGGATCTGGTGAAGCATTCGACGCTGGCGGACTACTACCGCGAGCTGGGGGCGGAGCAGGCCGACGGCTTGTTCAAGTTCGCCTGCGTGAGGAGCCCGTGGGAGCGCGCGATTTCGTTCTATTTCTCGCCGCACCGGCGGGAGACCGAATGGAAGCCGAAGAAATTCCGCAGTTTCGTCGAAAAGGAAGTCCGGCCGCTGCGCGACTACTTCCTGCTCGGGAATAAAGGCGACAAGTCGCCCTTCGCGAACGTCGACTTCATTATCCGCTACGAGCATCTCGGCGAGGATTTCAACACGGTCTGCCAACGCGTCGGCATCCCGCCCGTCGAGCTGCCGGTGCGCAACCGCTCGAGCCGTGGCGACGTGGCGGAATACTACGACAAGGACCTCAGCGACTTCATCGCGCGGACCTTCGCCGACGAGATCGACTACTTCGGTTACAAGGCCCCCTGAGCCATCGCCACCGGTGTTTCCAGCCGGCGGAGGATGTCGCGGCGGACGGTCGGGGAAAAGGTCATCAGCGGGTGCAGCGGCGACGGCACGCTGATGTTTTCGGCGCGGTCCCAGATCGAGCTCTCCGACGGCAGGATGATCAGGTCGGCCGGGGTGCGGTAGGAGACGATGGGCATGTCGCCGAGCTTGTCCTCGGATGCCGCCAGTTTCCCGAGCCACGGGCTTTCCGGTTCCATCTGGCGGCCGCCTTTGCCGTAAAGGAGGTGGGCGGCACGGGTGCCGTGGTGGGGGGTCGAGATGGTGAAGAAACCGTCGCAGCGCTGCGCCCCGCCCAGCTCCTGAAGGTAGTGGCGGCTGATCAAGCCGCCCATGCTGAAGGAGATCAGGACGACGTGCTCGTCCGGGCCGAAGCGGTCATCGATCGCCTTCTTCAGTTGTTGCGCCATGCCGGGCAATCCGTCGCGGCCGTCGGCGGGCTTCAGGGAGGGAATGAGGCATTCGACGCCGCGCTTCTCGAGGTCCTTGTTCAAGAAACCGAAGCAACGCCACTTGTTCTGGAACAAGCCGTGAACCAGAACCACCCGCTTGGCCGGGATCTTCGGCGCCTGCGAGCCGCTGGCCATGGCGACGGTGGCAAAGAAGGATACAAGCAGTCGTTTGAACATGGCCGGAGGAAACGCCAGAAGGTCCGATCTTGCAAGGATGAGATCTCTCTTGCCGGCTCCACCGGGCGCGTCCACGGTCTCGCCACTTTATGGAAACGATCCCGCCGGAAACACTCGCCAAGGTCCTTGAACTGCGCCAGCGCAACGGTCTGGAGGCGACGGAAACCGCCGTCTATGCCGACATCGAGAAGTCGAAGTGCAAGTGGACTCTCGCGGATACCCCGCGCTACCGGCGGGCCGGCGAATCGCCGCTGTGGATTTCCGGCAAGTATCTCTCGTCCTACGGCAGCTGCCCGGCGACGGGGGAGGCGGATCAGGGCCGCAGCAACGGGGCGCGTCCCGCGAAGGCCCCGGCACCCCGCGCCACCGGCGGCAAGCCGGATGAAGGGGCGTTTTACAAGGTGCTGCACGGCAAGGGCTTCGCGGTGAAGATCACCCAGGACTTGCTGACCGGCGAAATCCACACCGACCTCCCCGAGTCGATCCGCAAGCTCGACCTGCAGTTCGGCGCGATGCCCGCCAATGCGACGGGGGTCCACGTCACCCAGACCAACCCGCAGATCCAGGTGTCGAT
>NZ_JACZFQ010000024.1 GCF_014904755.1 Neoluteolibacter marinus | reverse complement strand
CGTCCCTGAGTCCGGTCCTTGATTTTGTCCGCCCGGGATGGCCCGGGCGGATTTTTTTTGTGCCCGGCAAGGAGATCACTCAAGGGCGCAGCGCCAGGCGGAAGCGGTAGAAGTTCCGCGTGTTGCCGGGATGCGGGATGGTCAGCGAATAGATATCTGACCCTGCATCGGTGGCCGCATCCACCATCTCCACGAAGGGCGCGGACAAGGTGCCGCCGGCATCCTGGAGCAAGAAATGGATCCGGTCCCCATAGGCCGAGGGAAAGGTGAGGGTGAAGGTCAGGTTGCCGCCGGCCCGGGCAATCTCGACCGGTGGCATACCGGCAGGCAACGGATCACCGGCGGGCATGCTGGCCGGATCGTTCGGATGGGTGCCGTCGAGCGCTTCCTGCAGGTTGATGTAGCCGTCTCCGTCCGCGTCGCCGAAAGGATCGACCCCGCCCCCGAAGAAGTAATCCTCGTAGGCGTCGGGGATGGCATTCTGGTTGGTGTCACCGGGGGAACCCTCGGGGAAGCCGGTGATGACGGCGGAGATGGCTTCGATGGCGGTCCCGTCGCCCGCCGGAAGATCGGTGCGGTCGGTGAAGGCGAGGATCTCAAGGGTGGTGCCGGGCGGAAGGTCGAACGACTGCGGGAAGACGAAGGGGTTGCGGTTCTCATCGTAGGCGCGGAGGCCGAGCAGGGTGGCATCGTCCTGGAGGACCGGAACCGGACCATCGAAGGTGGAACCGGTGACGGTGACTTCGAAGGTCTGGACCGGCCGCGGCGCGATCAGGCCGAGCAGATGGACGAGCGCGGCGTCGGCGCGGCTGATGTCGGTGGCACTCAGGGCATGGACGGTTGCGTAGCTGGTCGGTGGCACCGCGTCGGCCCCGGGCAAATCGATCATCCCGTCCACGTCACCGGCATCGGCGGGCAGCTCGCGGATCACCGTGCGCAGCGTCTCGAAGGGCGATGGATAGAGTCCCGGGGTGCTGGTGCCTAGCCCGACGGAGATCCGGTAGATCTCGTTGGCCAGCTTCTTCAAGGCAACCGTGCGGACGTGGGTCGGGGACTGGATCTCGGAGCGGATTGCGGCTTCGATGGACTGCAGCAGGAAGCCGGAATCGGCGGGCCCGATGTAGGACTGGAGATCCAACAGCTGGCCGGTGGATGCCGCTTGGGATTGGCCGGGAACCGTGTCGCGGAACGGCGTCAGGCCCAGCGGGAGAGGGCCGGTGAGAATTCCGCGTTCGGCGAGCTTGAGGCCGGTGATCCGCTCCCAGAGCAGGTAGACGAGCGTGTCGTAAAGATCGAGCGACCCGGACACCACTTCGTGCGGGAGCGCCGCATAGTGGGTCCGGGCGGCGGTGATCCACTCGTCGGCGGTCGAGGCTGCCGTGGCGGTGAAGGGGACGGCGCCCGCGTCGAGGGTTGGAATCGGGACCAACCCGATCAGCTCGCGCCCCCACCCGGGCAGGCTGGAGTCCTGCTCGCAATCGAAGGCGGTGGGCGTGGACGCGATCATGAACAGGTCTCGCCCGGTGGCGGGCAGCGAGGGGACCAGCGCGCGGATGTCCGGGGTGGAGGTCGAGGAATGATCGCGGGTCGGGGCTGCGCCGAGAAGGAAGGAGCCGAGGTCGTGGACCCGGATCTCGGTGGGCGAGAACACCGGATCGCCCTCGGGGTAGGAATCGCGATCGGGAAGGGTCGCGACCGTGCCGGAGTGGGACTGCGGGCGGACGTCCAGGTCGAAGGTGTTGCGGTACTCCACCAGCGACGAGGCGGTGGGGGTGGATCCCGCGTCGAAGGGGTTGGAACCGGATGCCCACTCGTCGAAGTCGGAGAAGCCGTCGCCGTCCTCGTCGTTGGTCCGCGACGGCGGGAGATCGAGAATGTCGCCGCCGTAGCTGGCGGTTTCGCTGCCGTTCGCGGGGTCGGAGCCCAGCAGCAGTTCCTCGAGGTCGGAGAGCCCGTCGTCGTCGCTGTCGGGGCCGGCGAGCGGGTCGAGGCCTTTCTGGATCTCGACGAAATCCGGGACGCCGTCGCCGTCGGAGTCGAGTTCGCCCGGGGCACCACTGAAGGTGTAGGACGCGCTTTGGATGGCGGACCGCCGGCTACTATCCTCGGCGTAGAACCACACGGTGAAGGGTTGCAAGGTGTCGCCGGGAGGCGTGATCGGGGTGCCGAAGGTGTAGCTGCTCCAGGCGGCGGCGGGATCGGTGCGGAACCAGGCGCTGATGCCGGTGGCATCGGGCACCACCAGTTGCGGGGCGACATGCCGGGCGTAGGTGCCGGCTGGCGGGTCGATGGAGATTTGCAAGGGCACCACGCCGAGCGATGTCGAGGTCGAGCTGACCGAGACCTCGGGGAGATTCTGGTTCAGCAGCGCCTTGTTCGTGGCCGGCAGCGGCCCGGGAATGACCGTCGAGGGGGCGCTGTCGAGGCCGATGCTTTCGCCGCCGAAGGTCTCGACCGAGAAGGTCATCTCCGACGGCGAGCCGCCGATGCTGAAGGTGCTGGTCCAGTCGGGGATGTGGAGGGCTTCCACCAGCTTGGCGTCGGCATTGACCACCGGTTCCTTGTCGTAAAGGAAGACATTGGCGCGGGTGGTGACAGCCTCGAGGGCGGGCAGCGGGGTCGCGGCGCCGGGAATCCAGCCGGAGCCGTCATGGCTGAAGGGCGTGGTCGTCGTCGACGAGGCACCGGGCGGCCCCGACAGCGCGGAGAATCGGCCCGGCGCGGTGGCGAGGATGCCTTTGAGCGTCTCGCCGGCGGGCGGATTGACGGTGCCTTCCGGTAGCGGGTTGCCCGCCGCGTCGAAGGTGAACAGGTCGGCGTGACTGCCGTCGTTGTAGATCACGGCGATGCCGATCCGCGTGCCGTTGTCGGTGAGGTGCACCGAGCGCACTGGATCGGGGCCGATGACCTTGGCGTCCGGTCCGGTGAGCGAAGAGCCGCTCCATGCGGAGAACGTGATCCCGGGAGCACCGGGGGTGAAGAAAACGAACTGCGACAGGGCGGTGCCGAGGAAGGGGGAGTGGACGAATTCGATGCCGGCGGGAAGTCCGGTGAGCGATGCCTTCACCGGCAGGCCGGGGTTGGTGGCGTCGATCAAGCGGAAGGTGTCGCTGGCACCGCGGAGCGTGACGGAAAAGATCTCCGCGCTCGCGGTGTCGAATTGCACGCGGGAGATGCGCTCGAGCGGGGAGGTGCCGGTGTTGATGGTGGCGGCGGCGCTGATGCCCCCGGGCAGCGATTGGAAAACATGGCGCTTGTAGGGGTTCGGCGGGGAATCCCAGTGGGTCGATACCACCAGGTCGAGGAGGGCGGGATCATTGCCGGCGAGGTTGAGGTCGACCGCGGCGACCGACGCCGGGCCGATGCCGGGCGGGGAGATCGTCAGGGGGCGGGTGTAGGTGGTGGCGGGGTCGATCAGGAACACCTGGTTGGCGGATCGCCCGGTCACGAGGAAGACGGGATTGACCGCCGGGGTCACGGTGCCGACGGCCAGCGACTCCGCGCCGGGACAACCGGTGGGGCGGGCATTCGACCACAGCAAGGAGCCGTCCGGCTGGCCGCTGCCGAGGCGGTAGAGACCGGAGTTCCGTTCGACGACGATGACGTCGAGGCGTCCGTCGTGGTTGAAGTCGCCGAAACCCTGGAGTTCGTCGGGCGTGGTGTAGGTGTGGCGGCTGTCCAGCGACCAGGCGGGCGCCGCGCCGAGGAGGAGCACGAAGAGGAAGCGCATGGGAAATCGGGGGTGGTCGGTTCAGGGATCGACGAAGGGGATGAAGAGCTCGTTGGTCGGGACGGCGCGGTCGATCTCGCCGTTGTCCTTGAAGCGGAGCAGCACGTAAACGTAGGAGGAGCCGCGGACGACGCCCTGGGTGTCCTTCAGGTAGACGCCGTAGTTGCCGTTCTTCGCGTCGTAGAGCAACTCGATGAAGGGATCGTAGATTGCCACCAGCAACCCGCCTTCGGGGTGGGGGCCGGTGCGGATCCGGTCGATCCTGGGCGAGACCTGCACGACGTCGCCCGACACTTCGGGGAAGTAGGAATTTGCGACCTGATAGCGGTAGAGGACGAAGGGCAGCGCGGTTTCCCCGCCCTGGCTGGTGTAGAGTTCCAGGTCCCCGTCGGAGTCGCGGTAGTAAGGAGGGTAGCGGAAGGGCACCCCGGCCTCGCTGCCGGATACCCCGGGCACCACCAGCGGTTGGTCGGCCGCGGTCACCTCGCCGATCTTGATCACCGCGTAGAAGCGGTCCTCGTTGGTGTTCTCGACGTAGTCCGCCTCGAGTCCGTTGATGAACCCGGGATCCTTCGGCGGCAGGGAGCGGGCCGGCCAGGGGACCTGGGGGCCGGTCGCCGGGTCCGCCAAGGTCCAGGTGAAGGACGCGACATTGGAGGGATCGGACCGGTCGCCGGCCGGGGAAACGCTTTCGATGTAGAACTCATAGTCGCGGCCGGCGGCGACGTTGAGGGTGATCTCGAATTCGTTCGGCGCGGCGGGATTGCCGAAGTCCCCGCCGACCCGGCCGGTCAGGTAGGGGGTGAAACCCATGGCGGATCCCCCGAACGAGCCCGAAGGAGGCTCCGGAATGGTGGGGAAGCCGAAGCTCGGCGGGCCGCTGGGGACGGCGACCGACGTCGCCACGGTGGCTGGGCGGAGCTTGTTCGAGTAGTTGACGGGGACGCGGGTGTCGCCGTCGTGGATGTAGACGCGGAAGCGCTCGACACCTTCGGTTTCGCAGAACCAGCGGAGGGTCACCTGCGGGCTGGCGTCGGTGCCGGCTTTCTCCGCCTGGGAAAGGATGGGCACGGGCATGTCCACCTTGCTGGTGGTG
Organism: Neoluteolibacter marinus; assembly: GCF_014904755.1. Taxonomy (GTDB): domain Bacteria; phylum Verrucomicrobiota; class Verrucomicrobiia; order Verrucomicrobiales; family Akkermansiaceae; genus Haloferula; species Haloferula marina. The sequence goes on along the minus strand of NZ_JACZFQ010000024.1, from coordinate 11,255 downwards.
CGGACGCAGCCGAGCGGGACCAGCGGGCTCGGATTGCCGTGCTCGTCGAAGTACTGGAGGAAGTAGCAGAGGTCGCAGGAATTCGCCGGCAGCGCATAGTCCTCGATCACCACGTCGAGGGTGGCATCGACGACCTCGTCCTGCTCGACCAGCAACAAGGGGCCGCCGTCGATGCGCTTGTAGAGCTTGTACTCCCGGGCGTCGTCGGACGGGTTGAAGGTGATCACCGTCGGGACGGCGGCACCCGTGCCCGGATCGACCGTGGTGTGGATGTCGTCTCCCTTGACCCCGCCGCCGCTGACGACGGAGGTGCTTTCCGCGATGTCGGCGAAGAAGGGAACCTCGACGACGCGGGTGTTGTCGGGATTGGGAATGGCTTCCGCGACGAGTGCCTTGAAGGCCCAGTTGCCCTCGATGTCGCGGGCGAGGACCAGCAGGCCCTCGTCGGTGCGGCCGAAGTAGTCCGCCGGGACGGCCACCTTGACCTCGAGCACTTCGTCGCTCGGAGAAAACTGCTTGGCGCCCTGCAGAATGAACGAGGGCGGATCATTGCCGTTGTCGATGCCGCGGTAAACGATCGCGCCCTCGATGCGCGGGTCCGCCTGGGTCACCGTGATCCGCATGTAATGGTCGCCGGTGCCGCGGTAGTCCGCCGCGGTTTCGCCGGGCAGCAGGTTGCGGGTGGTCATTTTCCCCATCGTGATCTCCGGTCCGATGCGGGTCGTCACCACCGAGTTCGCACCGACGGCATCGGGGCCGACGCGGTCGCGGAGCACGCCCCAGCCGGGGCTCGAGTTGCCGCTGGCGAGGTCGCCGCAGGCCGAGCCTTTCACCGCGCGGACCGAATACCAGCAGGTCTTCCCGTCGTCACCGGTGGTCCGGTAGGAACCCGGGACGAGGAAGGGGGAACCGGCGCCGGTGTCATCGACCGAGTAGCGGGTGACGGCGGGATCGTGGGGGATGGGACCCGCGATGCGGTTGGCCGCGGGATTGAAGGGTGCCGCGGCGGCGAGCATCTCCTGCGGGTTCTCCCAACGATAAACGTAGTAGGCGTCGGGGGTGTCGCCGGAGGGCGGGGCCTCCCACGAGACACGCAGGAAATCCCCGGGGGTCGATCCGTTCTCATGGATGTGGTTGACGCGGACCCGCACTGGAGGGTTGGGGCGGTGGCGGTCGCAGAAGGTGACGAGGGTGGCATCCGAGACCAGCCCGGGCCGGCCCAGCAGGTCGCGGGCGGCGACGTAGTAGTAGAACTGGTCGCCGTCTTCGAGGGGAACGCCGCCGTCGAGGATCACGCCGTTGTCGTCGGTGATGAATGCGGTGTCGGGATCGGCACCGAGGTCGGCGGCCTCCGCCAGGCTGAGGATGGCGATCGGCATGATCGGCACCCGGTTGACGAGAACGACGTCCGCGGGATCGGAGCCGAGCAGCGCGGTCATTGCCGCCGGGGTCGGCGGGGTGACATGCAGCCCGCCGGCTTCGGCGAAGCTCCGGGTGATCCGGTAAACGTCGTAGCCGTAGGTCAGCGCGGTGCGGCGGGCGAGCCCGTCCGGGATGCCCCAGCGGAGCTTGACGTTGAGGTGGCCGGAGGCGCTGTCGTCGGTGACATGGACCGGCGGTCCGGGTTTGGGGATGACCGTGGGGCTGGTCAGGTCGACCATCACCCGGCCTTCGACCACCGCGGCGTCGCCGTCGCCGCCGCGCAGCTCGAAGGTGACGGTGTTGTTGTTGATCCGGTAGGCACCGGCGGTGCCCATCACGATGCCGATGAAGGGATGGGTGCGCGAGAAGAACAGCAGGCGGCGGAAAACATCGGGGTCGGTCTGTGCGACCTGCAGGACCCCCGAGATTTTCATCTCGAGGGAAAGGTCGATGGCCGGCAGGAGCGATCCGAACAGGCCGTCGATGCGTTCTTCCAGCAGGGTCGCCTGGACCAGGCTGTCCGGGGTCGTGTCGAGCAGGGCGGAAATGACGGGGACGCTGGTTTGCAGCGACATTCGGCCGCGCCGGGTGAACGCGTTCCCGGATCCCGGCGGGCCGGCCTTGGCGAAGACCTCGAAGTCGAGGTCGCGGAGCTGGTTGGGGTCCTCTGCCTGCCACAGCAGGTAGGCGTAGTTGTGGTCGCTCGTCGGGTCGCTGAAGGTGGTCGCGGAGAGAAACCGCAGGTCGCTCTGCGCGGACACGGCGCCCAGCGGAAGCAGCACCAGGAACAGGAAGGTGAGAAGTCGGGTCATGGCTCGGGGAGGCGGAAAGGGAAGCGTGGGGGTGTTAGAAATCGTAGGACCACTTGTTGTTCTTGTAGGTCAACTCGACCTGTTCGCTGAACTTGGTGCAGATCGGGCACTTGCCGACCTCGCCCCAGACGCGGCCCTTGCCGAAGAACGAGTAGTTGTTGCCGCTCTTCGATCCGATCAGCGTGAGGTCGCCGCCGACACCGACCGCGCACAGCGCACGGCCGGTCGCGCCGACGACCATCTTGCCGCCGAAGGTGTTGCCTTCCTCGAACCAGAACACCCCGGCGCCGGCCTTGGCGGAGAGGTTGAAGAAACACGACGCGTTGACGATCGGGATCTGGGCTTCGCCGTAGGCGTAGATCCCGGTGAACGGCGGGCTGCCGAGCACCTTGGTGACGTCGGGGTCGACCAGTTCGAGCGGCTCGACGGAGCAGGTGCGGCCGAAGAAGATGCCGCCGGCGAGTTCGTAGGAGTCCAGTTTCAGTCCGACCTCGGCGGCGAGGTAGTTTTCATCGATGCCGAACATCGCGGCCGCTCCCAGCGAGGTGACGGCCATGCTTTCAAAGCCGATCTCACCCTGCGTCATCTCGAAGGATCCGCCGAAGCCGCGGAGGGCGAAGCCGGAAGCGGTGTCGAAGGTGAACTTGGTGCCGATGTCGAAGCGCAGTCCGTCGCCGCTCCAGGAGACCGGGATGTCGGTGGCGCACAGCTTGACCTCGGCGGCGTATTCCCCTTCGCCGGCGAAGGAGCAGGAGCCGTCGCCGTCGGAATCGAGCTGGTTGATCTCGAGGTAGCCGGCGAACTCGAACTCGTCGGGGAGCTTGAGCTGGAAGTTGGCGTCGAGCCGCAGCGTGCGCAGCGCGTCGCCATTGATGTGGGCATAGCCGTCGAGGCTGCCGGCGGCGGCGACATCGGCGACGTCGCCGAGCATCCCGGCCAGCGCGGTGTCGGCGGGCAGGGCGTCGTCGAGCAGGCGGCCGATGATCCGGTTGACCTCGCCGAAGGCCGAGGCGATGGCCTCGTTGATCGCGGCGTCGATGTCGTAGACGTAGGCCTTGACGGTCGCCTGGATCGCGGCGATGGCCGGTGAGGCATTGAACTGGTCGCGGATCGCGAGGCGGATGACCTCCTTGACTTCCGCGGCCGAGTATTCGTCGAAGTCGACGCTGTTGAGGAAGTCGCTGATGTCGTTTTTGGCCGCGGTGACGGCGTTCTCGATCTCGGTGGTCGCGGCGAGCACGACATCGGAGATCTCCGAGTAGAGGAGCCCGGCGTCGCGGACCTGTTGGACGGCGTTGTGGAGCTCGACCAGGACTTGCTTCACCTGTTCGAGGGTCGGGGCGGCGTCCGCGAACTGGGCGTTGAGCTCGTCCTGGAGTTTCGCCGCGAGGTCGCCGGCAACGTCGGTGAGCACCGCGGAAAGCGAGCTGGCGATGTCCGGCGCGAGTTCCTCGATCAGCGCGGCGGTCAGGACTTCGGCGAGATCGTAGCCGTCGCCATCGGTGTCGGCGAAGATGCCCTCGACCAAGGTGCCTCCGGCGGTGATCACCGCCTCTTCGGGAACGGTGATCTCTCCGGTGGAGAGCACCACCTCGCCGCCCTGGACTTCGACCCGGCCGATGACGGTGCGGATGGCGATTTGCAGTCGGGCGAGGGCCTGGTCGACCTCGTCGACGACCGTGCCGGCATCTCCCACCGCGCCGTCGATCGATTGCAGGGTGTCGAGGACCGAACCGGCGTTGTTGCAGAGGTAGTCCTCCACCAATGCGATCCGCGCGGCGGTCGTGCCGAGGCCGGTCACGGCATCGAGTTCCGTGTAGAGGCTGTCGATGATCGGGTCGACCGACTCCGCGCAGATGCGGTCGTAGAAGGCGTCCATGCGGTCGTTGAGCAACTCGGCGGACGAGTCGATGCCGGCGATCATGGCGGAGGTGACGTTTTCCGAGATGGCCGACTCGATCGCGCTGAGGACCCCGGTGTTCTCGGTCAGGTCGATCGCGATGTTCGAGAGGTTGATTTCAGGGAAACCGAGGTCGAGGTTCGCGCCGAAGTCGATCTCCGCGTTCTCGGCGGAGAGGTAGGTGAGTTCGTGTCGGGTGGTCACCACCATGAGGTCGCTCTCGACCGGCGCGGCGGCAAGGAACGAGCGCGTCGTGGTGTCCCAGTCGAGTTCGTAGTCGAAATGGACCACGCCGATCCAGTCCTGCAGGGCGTGGATCCGGTGATCCGGGGAAACGCCGGCGCGGTAGTCGGCGAGATTGGACGCCGCCGGGTAGGAGCGGTTGTCGGGATCGAAGGTCGCGGCGGTGACCGCGCCGTCTCCCGGCCACCCGCCCATCATGTGGATGGCATCGGTGGTGTTGCCGCCGGTGGTTCCGGTTTGGAAATGGACCTCGAGGTCCTCGAAGAAGGGGACATCGAGCAATCCGGGGAATGACAGCTGCCCGACGCCGGCGGCCGAGTGGTCGTGGTTCTCGTAGTAGGCGTCGTGGGTCGGGAAGAAGTTGTAGGTTTCACCGTTGGGGCCGGCGAGCTCGAGGACCGAGGGCAGGTTGAGGCGGGAGTCGATCCCTTCGAGCCGGCCGTCCTCCGCGGTGATGAGGTTGCCGTTGGGATGGAAACCGAGCGAGCCGGCCAGGGCGGGGGCGATGTTGGAGGCGAAGGTCCGGACGCCGACGACGAGGTTGGCTTCGGACGGATCGCAGGAGGCGCCGATGGCGGGCTGGAAGTGCGCCGAGATACCGGTGAAGTCCGCGTTCCAGAAATCGAGGTCGTCCTGGAACGATCCGCCGGGGATCTCGGCGGTGGTGAGGCCGCCGAGGCAGTCGAAGAAGAGCGGGTCGAAGGCGAGGGTGAAGTTCGACGGGTAGGGGACCTCGACGCTGCCCCCGGTGATCGAGTCGTGGACCTCGCTGTCGAGGAACGACAGGCCGAACGAGGTGAAGTCGAACTCGTAGCCGTAGATCAGCACAGGTCCGGTGAATGGATTGGCCGTCGGTTCGTGGATCCCCGAGACCCCGGCGGCACGGGTGTAATACTTCGAACGGGAACCCAGCGTGTAGGTCGGGGTGGGCTCACCGCCGAGCACCGAAACCGCCGTGGGTGCGACGGCTTCGTCCGCGACGCGGTAGTTCATCCCGGGATAGTCGCCGAGTCCGGCGAGATAGGCGGAGTCACCGGGGCGCTCGGCCTGGTCGAGGTCGGCAGGGTCGTAGCCGGTGTTGAGCAGCACGCCGGGGCCGTCGTCGGCGGGCTGGGAAAAGTCGCCGGCATCGAGGTGATGGCCGGACATCAGGAAGCGGCCGTTGTCGAAGGTGGTGGTGTCGTGGGCGTAGGTGACGGTCGGCGTGGAAAGGGCGTCGATGTAGCCCATCACGACGTCGCGACGGGAACCGGAGTTGATGTAGGGACCGGCGACATCGAGCCCCCCGTCACGGGTGAACTGGAGCGCGGCCGCGGTGATGGTCGGATCGAGCTTGGCAGTGGCGTCGCCGATCGAACCGCAGGTGTCGTCGCACTGGCGCGCCCAGTTCATGCTCACCACGCCGGCGCCGGGCAGCGACGAGGTGGCGGGGACGATCCCGTCACGGTCGATTTCCACGCTGCCCTGGGTGGTCCAGGAAAGCTCGGCCGCGAGCGGGAAATGCGCCGCGAAGCCGCCGGGATCGATTGCGAGGGTGGTGTTCATTTCCGCCACGCCGTCGGCATCCGCGGCCCAGGTGGTCAGGGCGGCGGGAGTCGGGTTGACGTGGTTGTAGTAGAGTTCGTTGGAGAACAGTTCCTTGTCCGCGGGGTCGATGGGGGCGGCGTCGAGGAGATCGACCTCGAAGCGGCGCACGTAGCGGGCGCGGTCCACCCCGCCGACCGGCGTGCCGGGGGCGAACTCCCCGGTATTGACGTTCCAGAGGAGGTTCAGGGCGGTGATCTCGACGGGTTTGCTTTCCTCGCGGATGTGCCAGGCGTCGCCGGGGCCGGGAGGGGTAATGACGATGACGGCGGCCTCCGGGGTGAGGTCCTGGTCGAAGTGGCGGGCACCGGTTTCGAGCACCGAGTCGAGCACGTGGTTGGAGGGAGCGGTCGGATCGCCGGCGTAGGCTCCCAGACCCGCGGGCAGGAACACCTTCACGTTGCCCTGCATGCCGGCGTTGTTGAAGAACATCGCCTCGCGCTGGAAGCGCACTCCCGCCGAGGTGCCGATGTCGGGAGCGTCCGGCGCGGTGATGTCGACGGTGGTCGCCGAGCTGTAGGTCGCGGTGCCGTCCGGGTAGAGTTCCAGCGTGTAGGGGACGCCGGCGGCGAAATCGACGCTCCAGGTGTCCGCACCGGAGATGTGGGCACCGCCGATTTCAACGCCGGTGGAAAGATGGGTCGGCGTGGTCGGGTTCGGCTGGACCAGGTAGCCGGTCGACGGGTCGTTGGTGATCGAGGTGAGCACGATCGCGTCCGCACCGCTGTCGGCGGTCACGGTGCCATTGAAGTGCAGCAGACGGGTCGCGGGACCGGCGTAGGGCATGTTGTCCTCGACGTGGGGATCGCCGGGGACCTCCTCGTGGCTCAAGGTCGCACGGACATAGTAGGTCTTGTTGACGGGGTCGAGCTGGACATCCGGGTTGACGTTGAACTGGCGCGTGACCGTGCGGGTGTAGGGAATTTCCAGGGTGCCGGAGGTCGCGTGCTGTTCCATCGTGTAGCCCGGTCCGGTGGTGGTGCCGGCGATCGCGATGATGTTGCCGGTGAAGGCTTCCACGAGCTCGTAGGTGATCCGGTGGGGGACGATGTCGGAGCCCGGCGTCGCGGCAAGATAGCCGTCGTAGCGGAACAGCTTGAGCGTGGCGGAGGCGGTGAAGGCGACGTTCGCGGGGTCGGTGTCGCAGGCGAATGCCTTCACCCACTGGATCGAATCGATGTAGCAGCGGACATTGACCGCGGCGTCGTTCGAGGTGGTGTTGGTGAAATGGATCAGGCGCTGCTGGGCGGTGTCCGCCTGGGCTTGCTGCTGGTAGATGGCCAGCGGCGGGACCTGGCGTTTCAGCAGCATGCGGACCCGGTAGAGCTTGTCGGACCCGATCGACTCGGCGGGTTTGAAGCTGTCGTTGACCGTGGTGCCGATCGACGCGGAGATGTTGAAGGCGCTGCCCTGATAGGTCGTCGTCGTGCCGCCGCTGCCGTTGTCGAGCAGCACCGGGTTGTCGTTGAAATCGAGCAGCTGGTAGTCGCAGCGATAGTTGACCGAACTGGCGCCGCTGCCGGTGTAGGTGAACGACAAATTGGCGGACACCTTGATCAGGTCGCGCTCGTAGGCAGCACCCGCCCTTGAGGCGTCGGAGTTGATCACATACTCACCGGAGTCGATGGTGAAGTTCAGGATGGAGGGAGTATACTCGGCGCGGGCGATGCAGAGGACTGCCAGGAAAACCAGCAGCAGCCGGGTGGGGAGGGAAATCATGTCAGGAAAAGTGAAAGTTGGACGCTATCGGGCATTCGGCATCAGAGGAAGCTCCGGATGGGTCAGGTTTACGGAAGCGTGCAATTTGCCTGAATTGCGGTGAATGGAGGGCTGGAACGGGCGTTTTCCGCTGTACCGATTGCGGGTTGCCGGGCGGCCCGGACCACCCTAGGCTCCGCGCCCCGCCACCATGAGCGTCCTTTCCGACAAGCCGGTCCGACTTTACGACACCACCCTGCGCGATGGCACCCAGGGAGAGGGTTTCCAACTTTCGCTGCGCGACAAGCTGCGCATTGCCGAGCGCCTCGACGCGTTCGGGGTGGACTACATCGAAGGCGGGTGGCCGGGCTCCAACCCGAAGGACGTCGAGTTTTTCAGCGAGGCGAAGAAGCTCAAGCTGTCCCACGCCAAGCTGGCCGCGTTCGGGTCGACCCGGCGGGCCAACACCCCGGTGGAAGAGGACGCCCAGGTGCAGCTTTTGCTGGAAGCCGGGACCCCGGTGGTGACGATTTTCGGCAAGAGCTGGGAGCTCCAGGTGACCGAGGTGTTGCGCACGACCGTCGAGGAAAACCGCGCGATGATCCGCGACACCGTGGCTCACTTGAAGAAAAACGGCCGCGAGGTCGTTTACGACGCCGAGCACTTTTTCGACGGCTACAAGGATTCCCCCGAGCACGCGCTGGCGTCCCTCGAGGCGGCGGCGGAAGGCGGCGCGGATTCGCTGGTCCTCTGTGACACCAACGGCGGGACCCTGCCGGCCGAAGTCGCCGAGATCTGCAAGGCCGTGGCGGCCCGCATTCCCGGCGTCGCCGTGGGCATCCACACCCACAATGACTGCGAGCTGGCCGTCGCCAACGCCATCGCCGCGGTTGCCGCCGGGGCGGTGCAGGTGCAGGGAACGATCAACGGCTACGGCGAGCGCACCGGGAATTGCAACCTGACCTCGGTGATCCCGATCCTCCAGATCAAGATGGGCCTCGAGGTCGTGCCGGATCTCACCAAACTCCGGGATCTGTCGTATTTCGTCGACGAGGTGTCGAACAACCCGCACTTCGCCCGTGCTGCCTTCGTCGGCCGGACCGCCTTCGCCCACAAGGGCGGGATGCACGTCAATGCCGTCCAGAAGCTGGCGCGCAGCTACGAGCACATCGTCCCGGAGAGCGTCGGCAACAGCCAGAACATCCTGGTTTCCGAGCTGAGCGGCCAGTCGAACATCCTGATCAAGGCCGAGCAGCTCGGCATCCAGCTCGACAAGGGCTCCGACGAGGCGAAGGCCGTGCTGCAGAAGGTCAAGGCGCTCGAGAACGATGGCTACTCCTTCGAGGCCGCCGGCGGCTCGCTCGAGCTGTTGATCCGGCGCGAGCTGGGTCGCTACGAAAAGCCCTTCGAACTGAAGGAATTCCACACCAGCTTCCGCCAGTACCGCGACGGCCATGAGCCGGTCTGCGAGGCGACCGTGAAGGTCTACGTCGGCGAGGTCGCGGAGTACACCGTCGCGGAGGGCCACGGGGTCGTGAACGCCCTGGACAAGGCCCTGCGCAAGGCGCTGCTGCCGTTTTTCCCGGAGATCGCGGAGGTCTCGCTGGCCGACTACAAGGTGCGGATCATCGACGGTCACGACGCCACCGCCGCGAAGACGCGGGTGCTGATCGTCTCGACCGACGGCCAGGGCGACTGGGGAACGGTGGGGGTTTCGGAGAACATCATCGAAGCTTCCTGGATCGCCCTGGTGGACGGGATCGACCTGTTCCTCCAGCGCCGTCGCGGGAAATGAGACCGGTTTTTCGATAGGCCGGCGGCGGTCCGGTCCGTAGCCATGGCTTCTTGCCATCGATGAACCACAAAGCACTCATTGCCGCCCTCCTGCTGCCGGGTTTCGCCGCGGCCGCCCCGGAAAAGATCTTCAACGGAACCGGCCTCGAGGGCTGGAAGACCAAGGGTGCGGCCTACTGGTCGGCGGCCGACGGCGTGTTGAAAGGGGAGAGCGACGACAAGAAGCAGGGCTCGGTGCTGTGGACCGAGAAGGAGTTCCGGGACTTCACCCTGGAGTTCGACTTCCGTTTCTCGGGCGACATCGACTCCGGGGTGTTCCTTCGCCACGAGGTCGACCAGATCCAGATCGGCGTCTCGCGCTCGCTGAAGCGCGACCTGACCTGCTCGCCCTACATCGGCAGCAAGGGCGGCTACCCGCAGGAGGCCGAGGGCGTGAAAGATCTGCTCAAGGCCGGGGAATGGAACCACATGAAGATCGTGGCCAAGGGCGACACCTACACGGTGTCGCTCAACGGCACGCAGGTGATCGAATACCACTCCGACACCGCCAGGGAGTCGGGGCCGGTGGGGCTGCAGGTCCATCCCGGGGTGAAAATGAAGATCGAATTCCGCGACGTGACAGTGGATTCACACTGAGCGGCACGGCTTTTGCTCCGCTGCAATCCCTGTTGTTTTTCCTGACTCACGGGGGGATTGACGCATGGGGGAGCCCGTGCACAATTCCGCCCCCCGGCGGCGAATTGACTGCCGGCATAACGGCTGCATCGTGCAGCCACCACGACCTACCATCATGACCACCATCGCCATCAACGGGTTCGGGCGCATCGGCCGCCTCGTTTTCCGCGCCCTCGTCGAGCAGGGCCATCTCGGAACCACCTTCAACGTTGTCGCCGTGGGTGACATCGTTCCGGCCGACAACCTCGCCTACCTGCTGAAGTACGACTCCACCCAGGGCAAGTTCAACGGTACCGTGGAATCGAAGAAGTCCTCCCCGGACCTCGAGGAAGACGATGTGCTGGTGGTCAACGGCCACGAGATCAAGGTGGTCAGCGCCCGCACTCCGGACGGCCTGCCGTGGAAGGAACTCGGCGTCGAGGTCGTCATCGAGTCCACCGGTCTCTTCACCGACGCGGAAAAGGCCAAGGGCCACATCGCCGCCGGTGCCAAGAAGGTCATCATCTCCGCCCCGGCCAAGGGCGAGGACGGCACCTTCGTCCAGGGCGTCAACGACGAGCTCTACGACCCCGCCAAGCACCACATCATCTCGAACGCCTCCTGCACCACCAACTGCCTGGCACCGATCGTCCACGTGCTGCTCAAGGAAGGTTTCGGCATCGCCGAAGGCCTGATGACCACCGTCCACTCCTACACTGCGACCCAGAAGACCGTCGACGGTCCGTCGAAGAAGGACTGGAAGGGTGGCCGTTCCGCCGCGATCAACATCATCCCGTCGACCACCGGCGCCGCCAAGGCCGTGGCCCTCGTCTGCCCCGAGGTGAAGGGCAAGCTCACCGGCATGGCCTTCCGCGTCCCGACCCCGACCGTGTCGGCCGTCGACCTGACCGTGAAGACCGAGAAGGAAACCTCGCTCGCCGAGATCAAGGCCGCCCTCAAGAAGGCTTCCGAGACCTACCTCAAGGGCATCCTCGCCTACACCGAGGACGAAGTGGTTTCCACCGACTTCATCCACGACGCCCACTCGTCGATCTTCGATGCCGGCTCGTCGATCGAGCTCAACTCGACCTTCTTCAAGCTCGTGTCCTGGTATGACAACGAGTGGGGCTACTCCAACCGCGTGATCG